>DJXH01000001.1:0-27413 GCA_002449665.1 Bacteroidales bacterium UBA7009 | reverse complement strand
GCACGCAGCGGCGCCATACCGGCACCACCGCCAACCCAAATCATCTCCTTCTTGCTGTCATAGACAGGACGGAACTCACCGTAAGGACCGGACATAATAACCTTGTCGCCGGGTTTCAACGAGAAGATGTAGGTAGAGGCTATGCCGCACGGTACATCCTGGAAGCCGGGTCCTTGCTCTTTGGGCTTGAACGGCGGCGTGGCGATACGCACGGTAAGCGTGATGATGTCGCCTTCGTCGGGATAGTTAGCCATTGAGTAGGCACGGATGGTGGCTTCGGTGTTTTTCTGCTTGAGGCCGAACAATCCGAACTTCTCCCATGCGGGCAGGTAGAGGTCGCCGATGAGCGACTTGTCCATATCGCGGTTGTAGTCGATGTCGTATTCGGGAATACGAATCTGCGCATACGAACCCGGCTCAAAATTCATGTGTTCGCCTGCGGGCAGTTTAACCTTAAACTCCTTGATGAAGGTAGCCACATTCTTGTTGGAAATGACTTCACATTCCCACTCTTTCACGCCGAGTACGGACTCGTCCATCTTGAGTTTCATATCCTCTTTCACCTTCACTTGGCAACCCAAACGCCAATGGTCTTTCTGCTGCTTACGGGAGAAATGCACGGTCTCGGTAGGCAGTATCTCGCCGCCGCCTTCAAGCACTTGGCATTTGCACTGACCGCACGAACCTTTACCGCCGCAAGCGGAAGGCAGGTGTACACCGGCGTTATTAAGCGAGGCAAGCAGTGTGCCGCCGGCGGGGACGGTGTATTCCTTGTCGCCGTTGATGGTAATCTTCACATCGCCGGAGGCAACCAAATAACGTTTTGCCACCAGCAGGATAATAACAAGCAGGAGTATTACAACCAAGAATACCACTACTGCATACAAAATTGCTGTCATATTCATAGTCGTGTCCTCCTTAGATATTCAGTCCGCTGAAGCACATGAAAGCGAGTGCCATCAAGCCGACGGTAATAAAAGTTATACCTATTCCCTGCAAGGGTTTGGGAACGTCGTTATACTCCATTTTCTCGCGGATACCGGCAAGGGCTACGATAGCCACTAACCAACCCAAGCCTGAACCGATAGCGTAAGCAAACGCATCGCCTATGTTGGCAATCGCTTTTACGTTCTCGGGGTCAAGCATTACGCGCTGCTGCATAAAGAGCGATGCACCCATAATGGCGCAGTTCACCGCAATCAGCGGCAGGAAGATACCAAGCGAGTTATAGAGCGACGGGCTGAACTTCTCCACCACCATCTCAACGAGTTGCACAATAGCAGCGATGACGGCGATGAAGAGAATGAAACTCAGATAGCCCAATCCCAACTTATCCAATACATACACCTGCAGCAGATAGTTGACCGGCAGGGTGATAGTCTCCACGAACACTACGGCAACACCAAGTCCCAAGGAGGTCTTTACGTCCTTCGACACGGCAAGGTATGAACACATACCGAGGAAGAAGGCGAAAATCATATTATCCGCAAATATCGAGCGGACAAACAAACTAATAGCGTGTTCCATTATTTAGTCTCCTTATCGTTTATCGAGCGGTGTGCCCAAATGATACATCCTACTAAAATTAGTGCCATCGCGGGCATCAGCATCATACCGCAGTTCTCATAGAATCCGCCGTTGGCTACGTACCAGCTGTCAGGGATAATCTGATAGCCGAGCAGTTTGCCCGAACCGAGCAGTTCGCGCACGAAAGCCACTACTACCAAAATCCAAGCATAGCCGAAGCCGTTGCCCAGTCCGTCCATAAGGCTGTCAAGAGCATTGTTGGACATAGCGAAAGCCTCAAGACGACCCATGAGAATACAGTTGGTAATGATAAGTCCGATATAGACACTGAGTTGCATAGCCACATCGTAAGCAAAAGCCTTCAGGATTTCGCTGACGATAGTAACGAGTGCTGCCACTACAACGAGTTGTACTATAATACGTATGCGCATCGGTATAGACTTACGCATAAGCGATATAACGACGTTGGAGAGAGCAACGATAATAGTTACGCTGATACCCATTACGAGTGCAGGTTTGAGTTGGACGGTAACAGCCAAAGCGGAGCATATACCGAGAATCTGCACCAAGACGGGGTTATTGATGTTAAGAGGACCCAAGAAAGCCTCTTTAGTTTTCTTACTTAGTGCCATTGTCCGTTTCCTCCGTATTTAATGTTTCACATTTTTCTTCACCTTCCGTGCAGCAGGGTTTCTGCTCACCCTCACAGCACTGTTTCTGCTCTGCTTGGCAGCAAGGCATTTGCTCTTTGCAGCAAGGTTTCATCTCGCCTTTGCAGCAGTTTTTTTGCTCTGCCATAAGGAACTCGCGGTATTCTTCGAGGTTGGCAGCAATCATATCATTAACGCCTGTAGAGGTGATGGTTGCGCCTGCCCAAGCATCTACCTGCTCCTGTCCTTCAGGTGCAAGTTTGCCTTCTTTGAGTACGGCTATAGAGCGCAGGTTGCCCTCTGCGTCTTTGATATGCTTGCCGAAGAACTGGCTGCGGAACTTCTCCGTTACAATCTCTCCGCCGAGACCCGGGGTCTCACTCTCGTGGTTGAAGTTGATGCCAAAGACGGTGTTGCGGTCGTCGTTGAGAGCCATATAGCCTCCGATACCTCCCCACAGACCCTGACCATGGAGACGGAGCATATACTTGGTCTGCCCGTCAACGTCAAAGACTATCACCGACGTTGCGCCGCAAGGGATAGTGTCTTTGACAAGACTGTCGTAAAGTGCGGCGGGGTCGTCGCAGTTGTCGATGTCCTGATTAAGAGCCACAAGCATCTGCTTTTGGGTATCAAGCAGACGGTTAGCCTCCTGACGTGCTTTCAAGCCTTGGTTAACAACAGCCAAAAGAACGGCTACTATAACCACAAGGACTACCGAATAAACAATCGTATAAACGTTGCTGTCTGTATTAAGTTTTGCCATAATAATACTCCTTTCTTATGCTCTTTTCATACGTTTGTTGATATTCACGCGAACCACACACCAGTCAATCAGCGGAGCGAAGGTGTTGCCAAGCAATATAGCGAGCATCATACCTTCGGGATAACCCGGATTGAGGACACGGATAACGATAACCATAAAGCCGATGAGCGCACCGTAAATCCACTTGCCGCACTCCGTACGAGCCGAAGTAACGGGGTCGGTAGCCATAAAGACAGCACCGAACATCAAGCCGCCTGTTACAAGGTGCATATACCACGGATATTGTGCCACGGCGGTGTCCGGACCGAACTCATTGAAGAGCCAAGCCGTGCATGCAGCCGAAGCGAAGATAGCGAGCATAGTCTTCCACGAAGCCACACCTGTCATCAGCAGCAGACAAGCGCCGAGCAGGATAGCCCAACCGCAAGTCTCACCTACACTACCGGGGATAAGACCGTTGAATGCCGTCCAGAAATCGACAGGCATAACGCTGCTTTCAGCCGAGGTGGCGAGTACGCCGAGAGGCGTTGCGCCGGAGAATCCGTCAGCAATAGCAAGATTGCTGTCCCAGCCCCAAGTGCCGCCGGTACGAACAAACACATTGTCGCCCGTCATGTGAGTGGGATAAGCGAAGAACAGGAAAGCACGGGCAATAAGTGCCACGTTGAAGATGTTATATCCCGTACCGCCGAACACTTCCTTGGCGAAGATAACCGCAAAAGCCGTAGCCACAGCCACCATCCACAGCGGAGTGTTGATAGGAACAATCAGCGGAATAATAAAACCTGTAACAAGGAAACCTTCTGCCACTTCCTCGTGCTTGATTTGTGCCACCACGAACTCAATACCGAGACCCGTGATGTAACTTACAAGTATAAAGGGCAGTACAGCAAGGAAGCCGAAACCGAAAGCCTTCCACCAAAGTGCAGCAGTTAGTCCGCAGCAGGGAATCTGACCTGTAGCAAGCAGGTGCTGATAGCCCACGTTGAACATACCAAACAACATAGCGGGAACGAGAGCGAGTACCACGAGAATCATAGTGCGTTTGCTGTCGCTGCCGTCGTGTATCTGTGCGCCTATACGCTTGGAGGTTGTAGAGGGCGTGAAGAGGAACGTATCGAAGGCATCATAGAAACTGCTCAGGTAAGCGAACTTACCGCCTTCTTCGAAGTTCTTGCCGAACTTCTTCCATATCTGATAAAACTTTTCCATAACTGCCCTACTCTATTTGGTTTTTCATATTGTCAAGAGCCTCACGCACAATGGCTTGCAACGGCATCTTACTGGTACATACATACTCGCAGAGAGCAAAATCTTCGGGAGCCACTTCGTTGGCACCAAGTTGCTCCATCTTGTCAAGATTGCCGGCAATCATAGCCTTGATAAGTTGCTCGGGGTAGATGTCCATAGGGAACACTTTCTCATACTCGCCGCTGACTATAATCGCGCGTCTGCCTCCCTTAAGACGGGCATCCCATTCATACTGTGCCTTGCCGAACCAACTGCGGACACACTTGTTGTCAAGCATAGCTGCGGGGTCGGTCTTGCCGAAATGGAATGCGTTGAAGCGGGGCATTATCCAGCCCATAAACTCGTGAGTCTCCGTACCTTCGGCTATGACGGTATATTGGTTGTCATAAACGCTTACCATCTCCGTCTCATCAGCCTGCACTCCGCTGAGGGCATTGCCGCGAACAAGGCGGAAAGCCGCTTCGCGATGGATATTGCCGGTAGTGAAAGCCGTAACGGGCATACCGGGAAGGACATTGTAGTACATACGTCCGCGAGCCATAGGACCTGTTAGAGCCACACGCTTATGCATATCCACCTTGCCGGTGGTCAGCAGACGACCGATAAGGAGCATATCCTGTACGTTGACCGTCCACATCGTATCACCTTTGCGCATAGGCATTACTTTGTTGATCTGCACACCGGCATTGCCTGCGGGGTGAGGACCTGCCACTTCAAAAAGCGTGCAGTCTTTCAGACCGCGGAAGTCGGTAGCCTGCGCACCGGCTCTGACACCTACATACACGGGAGCCACTTTGGCAAGTGCCGTAACGGCAGCCTGCAGATGAGCGTTCTCGCCCTTGACCACCCACTCATAGTCGGGAGCCAAAGGAGCAGTGTCGAAAGTTGAAACAAAAATAGCGCGGGGCTGCTTGGTAGGCAGTGCTATACAGTCGTAAGGACGTTGCTTTATCAGACACCACAGACCCGACTCCATAAGCAGGGAGCGAATCTCTTTCTTGGTGTCAAACTCGGCATACTCCATCGTGCTGTCAGCCTCAATGTCTATCGACATCACCTTGCGCCTCTCGCCGCGTACTATCTCGCGAACGACACCGCTGACAGGTGACGTAAACAGCATAGCCTCAAACGCTTTGTCGTGAAACAGGGGCGAACCTGCTTTCACTCTCTCGCCGGCCTTAACGTCAAGTTTGGGCGTTATGCCGGCAAAATGGTCGGGCACTATATGGAACACTTCAGGCTGCTTTACGCTGCCTACGGTCTTTTCTGCCGCACCGTCCATTGGAATGTCCAAACCACGTTTAACGAGGATTTGTTGCATAATGTTTGTATTTATTATTGTTTTCTTTGTCTTCTTAATGTTCGGCTCCATACGGAGCGGAATTTCAAAAAGCCTGCAAAGGTACTGCAAATTATCAGATTGTGCAAATTCTATTGCAAATCATATCCGTAATGTCTCAATCTGGAGCGGTTGCTGCGCCAGTCCTTGTCCACTTTGACGAAGAGTTGCAGGAACACTTTCTTGTCGAAAAACGTCTCTATGTCCTTCCTCGCCTGTGTCCCCACTTTCTTCAAAGCCGCACCGTTCTTACCAATTATGATACCTTTCTGGCTGTCGCGCTCCACGTAGATGACCGCACCTATGCGGATAAGGTTATCCTCTTCGGCGAATGTTTCCACCTCCACTTCCACGCTGTAAGGAATCTCCTTGTCGTAGTTGAGCAGGATTTTCTCACGGATAATCTCATCTACGAAGAAGCGTGCGGGCTTGTCGGTCAGTTGGTCTTTGTCAAAGAACGGCGGGCATTCGGGCAGAGCGTTCTTTATCTCTTCCATCAGACTTTCCACTCCGAATTTCTCGCGGGCTGAAATAGGGCGCACAAGTGCTTCGGGCAACTCGTGGTGCCAAAACTCCACGAGCCGCTCAAGCGTATCTTGGGTCGTCAGGTCGATCTTGTTTATTATAAGGAATACTCGAGTACCGCTTGCCGACATACGCTTTACTTTCTCAAGAAAGTCGGCATTGCGGTCGGCTGTGTCCTGCACGTCGGTAACATAGAGCAACACATCGGCATCCACAAGCGCACTGCGACTGAACTCCAGCATCTGCTCCTGCAAGCGGTAACTCGGCTTGAGTACCCCGGGCGTATCTGAATAGACAATCTGAAAGTCCTCGCCGTTGACTATCCCCATAATACGGTGGCGGGTGGTCTGCGCCTTGGAGGTGATAATAGACAGCCTTTCGCCTACGAGAGCATTCATCAACGTGGACTTGCCAACATTGGGATTGCCTACAATATTTACGAATCCTGAACGATGCATAGGTTAGTCAAAATCTATCGGTGCGAAGATCTTGGTCTTGCTCACGGTGTTGAACTTGCCGTAGCCTGCCAAGGTCTTCTTGTTAATCTGTTTGGGGTCGCCCATGATGATGATGCTTACCGGCTTGCCCTGTACGTGCTGCTGATAGTAACCGTAAATCTGCTCAAAGGTAAGATTGTCTATCTTGCTCTTGTTGACACGTGCGGGGTCATCCGTATAGCCGAAGCGTTGCCACTGCTCGTATGCCATAGCCAGACTGCGGAAAGAGGGTTTCTGTATCTGTGCATACTGCTTGAGAGCGGTCTGTATGGCAGGTACGCGACTCGGGTACTGCGGCATATCGTTCACTATGTCCATAAACGTCTTGACGGCATCTGCCACCTTGTCTGACTGCGTACCTATATAGCCGAGGAAGCAGGAGTTGTAGTCGGGCAAAGCTGCAGGTTGAACAAGTCCGTATGCCGTATAAGCCATTGAGCGTTTGGTACGTATCTCGTCCATCACAATACCGGTAAAGCCGCCGGAAAAATACTGATTGAAAGCCGAGCGGAGGATATCCTCGTCCTTGGTGTAAGGCGTACCCTCTACGTAGAACCACACCTTGGCTTGCTGCACCTTGGAGTTGGGCAGGAAGTAAATCTGAGGCTCTGTATAGTTCTCACGTGTTCGTACTATAGGCGAATTAGACGGTCTTACGTTCTGCTGCAAAGGCAGGTTGCCAGTCAGTATAGTCTGCACCTCCGCCATCGGGCGTTTGCCGCAGTAGTAGATATCAAGAGCATAACCGGTGGCTTTGATAAACTCTGTTGTGAGTTGCACTATATTGGAGTTGAATACATCCATAAACGGCACAACGTCTAAATAGTCGGAGTTCTTGCCGTAAAGCACATATTCATAGAGGGCATCTGCCTGCGCATCGTCCATCTTGGGCAGCATCATACGCTGCGTGAACTCGCCACCCTTGATACTGTTCATTTTCTTGTCGTCCAGTTGCGGGAAGAGCATCTGCCGCTGTACGAGGTTGCATATCTCCTGCAGGTGGTTCTCATCGCCGATAATCTGCACTGTCATATAACTATTGCTTACTCCGTACGACAGTCTGCCGCCCAGTTCGCTCAGCTGGCGGCGGAACTGCTGGTTGTCCGTCTCCGGCATTATGCCGGCACGGTTCATCAGGTCAACCGCATACTCAAGCAGCGGCATCTCTTTCGTACCTACACCATAGCGAAGGACAAGGGAGAAAATACCGTTCTTGGGGTTGGTGTTATAGTGGAGCTTGACGTTTTTGTCCATCTCGCTTACCTGCACATCGGCAAAATTAAGATAGGTCTGTTTTACGGGGTCTGAAGGTAACTGCCAAAACTCGCGGGCATACTCTGTCTGCGTATATTCGGGAGGGTCAAGAGGTTTGATTTGCGGCTTGGCAAGTTTGTTCTTCTTCGCCTCGCCTTCCTCAAACTGCACCGTGAGGTGAGCGGCATCGAAATACTTGCGTGCCACGCGTTCTATGTCTTCCTTGGTAAGAGCAAGGAAACGCTCTTTCTCAGTGAAGACATCGTCTATCGGCGTGTCGTAGATAAAACTTGAAACAAGATGCTGCATCTTCGCTTCGGGGTCTTCGTAGGTGAGGTCGAAGTTCTGCACAAACTCGTTCTTTACCGATGTTATCAGCCATTCGGGTATGTCGCCGCTCTTGAGTTTGTCTATCTCGTGCATTACTATCTTCTCCGTCTCGCCGTTGCTCTCATACTGCTGTTGGTTGGCATCGTAGTAGGGAATGGCTTGCACCAAAATACGTCCGGCATCGCGGCGGGCATCAAGCGACACTCTTGCACTCGTTACCGTACCGTCCATCGTAATCTTGTCAAGCAGACCGGTGCGAGAAGAGTTGTTGAGCAGACTAAGGACGAGGTCAAGAGCAAGCATATCGTCCGAGTCCATACGAATACCCTTGTAAGCCCATACCACTTGCGGATAGTAGCCTATGCGGAACGTCTTTTTCGGATTGCCTGCATAATCGGCGTCTGTATATTGTTTGCGCTCCGGCAGGTCTTTGGGCTGTAGTCTGCCGAAAGTCTGCTCAATCATAGGCTTGGTATGATTGGTATCAAAGTCGCCGACGATGATAAGAGCCATATTGTTAGGCACATACCAAGTATTGTAGAACTCAATAAGTTTGCTTAGCCGCGGGTTCTTAAGGTGTTCGGGCTTACCTATGACGTTGCGCTCGTATGGGTGCCCTTTATACACTTCCGCCATCAGGTGGTTGCTTATCTGCGTACCCATACCGTCCTCATACATATTGTACTCTTCAAACACGTTCTCCAGTTCGGCTTGGAAAGTGCGGAAGACGGGGTTAATGAGTCGGTCGGAGAAAAGCGTCAGCCACTGATACATACGGTTGGCGGGGAAAGAGTTGTGGTAGCAGGTCATATCATAACTCGTAAAGGCGTTTACGCCTGTCGCACCTATGCCGTCCATCAGCGCGAAGAAGTCTTCTGTGGTGGACACTTTGGCTTCCTTCATAGAGGCTTCGTTGATTTGGCGGGTCAGGTCTTCACGTACCTTCGGGTCGGTGGCTTCGGCGTATTGGTCATACAGAGCGATAATCTGCTCGTAGATAGGTTTTTCTGCCTCCCAATCAAACGCACCTATACGTTGTGTCCCCTTAAAAAGCATGTGCTCAAGATAGTGGGCAAGACCCGTATATTCCACAGGCTCGTCTATCGCACCGGCTCTCACTGCCACATAACCCGTTACATCCGGCTGGTCGTGGTCTTCCCACAGAAGGACGGTCAGACCGTTGTCCAGTTTATACTCGGTCAGTCCTTCACGCGACTGCGCCATAGCAGCAAACGCCGCTACCACAGCCGTTAACAATAACATCAGTTTCTTCATATCCGTAATCATTTAGGTTTATCTTCTGTTTGGCGCATCAATCAAATTGATACAATATGCGCCGCAAAGTTACGGCAAATTACCTGATTGTGCAAAAAAACGAACAATTTATTTAGATGTTGCAGGCAAGAGGTCGAAAGTTAGACATAATAAATCCACCCTGTACTATTGCTTCGCGTTGTTTTCGTTGATATCGTCGTATTCGTAGATTACGAAAATTACGCCAACTTACGTAAATTACGCGCAGCAAATATACAGAGTGGATTTTTCATAGCGGAGGGCAAATCGGAACAAAACCGTCTTGCTTTTCAGGTGCAAGCACAGCCGCCCTCCGCCGATCTTTCAATTAGGAATGAGGAATTAGGGAATTTGCGATGCCCTCATACGGCAGGCGGTTAGTCGGATATATAACCGCCATTAGGGTCTTCGCTATAGTTCCCGTTGAAAGTACCCTCACATATCGAAGTCAAAAAGGCAACTTCCTGTATGTCTGTCTTAGGATTTGAGTAGTTCATACTTAATTAGGAATTAGGAATTTTGAATTAGGAATTATTCATTTCTCATTATCTTGCCCTGTGCGTCGTATCTGATGCCGCCGCGCTCGATAATCAATATGCCGTCCTCCACGTACTTGCGCGTCTCTGTCTCGTTCTGCTCCTCATCAAGAGTGATCGTCTCTCCCGTATCGGCTATGCGGATACGGACAGGTGCGGCAGGAACAAAGCCTATCAGCTTGAAGTAAGCACGGAAAGCACGTATGCCGGTGCCTGATGTCTGATTGGGATAGTACAGACGGTTGCGGGAAATAAAGATATAATGCTTGTCTGTTACCGGTTCAAGCACGCTCAGTGTCGGGTGGAACTCCACATTGCCTGCAACATCTACCTTTGTTTCCTCAAACGTAGTCAGCATTACACCCTCAAAAACAGGATTTTCAATCACTGATTCAGCACGTATGATATACGGCTTGCCCGCTTCTATCTCATCTGCCTTGCCGAACATTATGTTCATTCCCGTTTCATCTGCACTGCAACTCGTAATCTCATATATCAGATTATCCCACGCACCACCTTGGTAGTATTCGAGGTCAACATCAAAGGGAAGAGAGATGGTGTTCCATTGGTTGGCAGCGAAGGTGCGGGTAAGCGTTACGTCCACAGGTGTCGCTACTCCGTACTTGGTGAGCAGTGCGCCATACGTTGTCGCAACGCCTTCATCCGTTGCCGTCTCATTGTCATAGAGGACGATAGCGGGGTTATGGACCTCCTCCCATTGGGCATAGAGAGTCATATCGCCTTCATAGCGAATCCATTTGCCTTCAGCATCAGTGTAGCCAGTGACATTGGCGACGAGTGTACCATCGGCGTTGATGACCTTCGTGCCTTCGGATGCGGCGGTGAAGTAGCCCGATAATGTCCAGCTGCCGGTGGTCTTCGCGGCGTGGCTTACGGATATGAGTGTATTGCTGTTGTAGGTGGCAGTCGCACTACCGTCCGCTGTGCCGTCAGTACCTTTGTCAAGGGTCAGGAGGTAGGTGTCGGGAGTCCAAGCCGCCCAGAAGTCTTTGTTGCCGGTGGAGCCTGCTGGGATGGTGGTTACTACACTGCCGGTCAGTCCTTCATTGTCATACCAGCCTGCGAAGGTGTAACCGTCTTTCTCCTTATCTTCTTCTATCCACAAATCCACAGGAGTTTCTTCGATGGTATATACAAGGTTCATAATACTCGTTCCTTCTGTATTATGGTAGGTGATGGGATATTCGATGGCGGTATAGTTCGCAGTAACGCTGTAAGGAGTGTTGTTTGCGGCATCCACCGAGAAAGTGAATACGTTGCCGGTCATCATGCTGCTGTTCGTGCCGCCCCAGCCACTGAAGGTGTAACCCGTTACTTCAGGTGCTGCCAGCGTCGCTTCATCACCGTAGTGATACGGGGCAGCCGGACTGAATGTGACAGTGGTCAGGTTGGCAGGATTAGTCGTAGCGGTCAGTGTGTAGGTCTTATGTGTCCATTGTGCGGTATAGGCAACATTTTGTGCAGGCATAGTGGAAACAGGTGTAGGTGACCAAGTGTAGTTGTATCCCGGACGGGAGATAGTAGGTTGAGTTATGGAAGCCGTGAACTGCACTTGTCCTGAAGTACCGCCGGTAAGGGTAGCATCTTCGGCGTTCTTATCCCATGTGAGATTGTACGAAGGAGCAGGAGCAGTCATATTGATTATATAAAGGTCTTCCCTGCAAGTGCGAATCTTTGCAGATAATGTGTAGTAAATAGTGCCAGCACTTACGCTACGCTGTATAGTGCCACTGATACTTTGTATTTCTTCTATGTACTTACCACCATAATACAATTGGCAACGATCCAAATTAAAGCCGGTAGTACCATTGAGAGAATAAGAAGTATTGTTAGTGTTGTAGCCCTTGATAACAAACTTCGCATTATTATCATCATTGTCTGTCGCAGTCAGTGTGAGGTTATTGCCGGACACTGTCATTGTTGCAGCCGAGGGAGCAAAAGTATTCTCCGAACGATTGCCGAGGGTGAAATAGACGGATTGACCACTAGAAGATTTTTCGGTTACGTTTTCTGTTTCAATGAATAGTCCTCCGACATTGTTTTCTGAAATGACAATACTGCCTCCTTCATCTAAATCCCAGTGTTTATTACTATTGTTTTGCATTATGATGTCGCAGTGAGGAGATGTGGCGTTGTAATTAGAAATATGATTATAAACAAATGCCGTATTTTTTGTTACATACCATGTGTCATAATAGTAACTTTCATATAAACTTTGTTTTTGTAGCGGATATGAATTTGGAGCGGGCGTTTGTGATAGTTCTTGAGTACATTCACCTCCTTGATATGTTCTTATATACTCAGGAAAAAAATATAAAGTCAGTTCATCGTTTGATGAATTCTTAGCTGTAAGATAATATACGTAACAATAGTTGGAGCCATCAGCAGTAAAATCATTCACACCTACTTCATCTGTACGATTAGTAGTCACATTGCTATAATCAAAATGTGCTTCGATATCTGCGCCGCTGCTGCAAGAGACGATGGACAGGTGGGATGTGTATTCCTCGAAATAGGCGGTGTAGGTATTTTCCGAATTGTCACTGCTAATTGTTATAGTTCGTTGGCTGTCGGTGTTGCCGTCGTTCCATTGGCTGAACTGGTAGCCGGAATTGGCAGTGGCAGAAATAGTAACAGTTGCACCTTGTGCATACGTTCCGCCGCCGCTCACTGTACCATAGGACGATTGGTTGTTTGCCACTTGTACCGTTAGAGTGCGGGCAGGTGCGAACACGGCGGTGTAGGTGGCATCACCGTTGACAGAAACCGTTGTTGTTGCCGTTGTACTGATTGTAGTGCCGCTTTCGTTCTGCCACTTGAGGAACTCATACCCCGAATTTTTCGTTGCAGTAAGTGTTACGCTACTGCCGCCCGCCGTACTCGGTTGATTAACACTCACCGTACCGCCCTCTGCGGGAGACGCCTCAGCAGTTATCGTCCCGGCAAGAAGTTGATCACCGATGGTAATGGTATGTGTCAAACCTGATGATGACACATAAGGCATACCGTTAGCACCTTGTTGAAAGGTAAAAGAACCGGATGTAAAATAATAGATGTTTGAGGATGAAATTTCGAGACGACAACGAACAAAGTCTTCCCAATTAAAATCTATACGATATGAAGACGAAGAATTATTATATCTATTGTCATTTATAATACCTTCAGCAGGAGTTTCTTCTCTATTAGTACTTAAGACAGAATAGGTTTTGGGATATGGGTATGTTCCCGAACCATAAGAGGACATATTAAAAGGTAAAATATAGATATAGAGTTTAGGATAACCGCCATTAGTGGTTGCTACATATCTGTATGCTCTATTTGCATAGTTATTATTCCAAGATCCCCCTCCAAATGTTCCTTGGGTTATTGTAGTATTTGACCACGAGAAGTTGTATGTTCCGGCATGTACTGCCATTCCTGCCGATAGTAACAGGCAACATAAAATTGAGAAAAGTTTTTGTTTCATAATAATTTAGTTTTTATCGGGTTAAACAATATGATTACTTATTCTATCTGACTATTAGTCATCTATACGATTTTATACTGAAAACAAACAACATTTTGGTATTTGTGGCAGTTTACAGGATGTAAAAAAGCGATTTATGTACGGTGCATTTGATAATTTTACGTATAGCACAATACAATGTTCGTTAAATTTTACGCTTGGAGTGCATTTTTTGAAATAAAATTTTACGCTCATTGATAAATATTTGTACAATTCACTAAAATACGCAACTTTATGCAGATGACCTGCATAAGATTGATTCTACCGATCGTTTGCGGGCAATGTTCCGGGCTATACCCGAAGAGTTGCACAAAAACGCGTCACGCTACCAAACAACAACTGTTATTCAACCGACTACAACAGAAAAGCGATATGAACTATTGGAGACCTTGCGTGAAAGTATGATTGCCAATGTGGCTTACCATGCGGATGACCCAAACGTAGGCATGCATCTTACAGCAAACAGATCACACTACAAACTATATTTGGATGATACGGGTTTATTTGTTACACTTGCATTCTGGAACAAGGATTTTACAGAAAATATCATTTATCAGAAACTGCTAAACGATAAGTTGGAAGCCAACCTCGGTTACATATATGAAAATATAGTGGCACAGATGCTCCGCGCAGGTGGTAACGAATTATTCTATTATACGTTCCCCAATGAGACGCGCAATCAATATGAGATTGATTTTCTGCTTTCGCGCGGGAATAAACTCGTGCCGATAGAGGTCAAGTCGTCCGGCTATAAGACTCATAAGTCGCTTGATGTGTTCTGCGAGAAATTCTCACAGCGTATCGGCGAGCGTATCCTGCTCTATACCAAGGACTACTGCCAAGACGGTCAGACCACTTGTGTTCCGGTGTACTTCACGCCGCTGCTATGATTGTTTGTTTTCAGTACGTCAAAGACCGCTGTTCCGCTTCATTTCCCGTTCATTCCCTGTTCAAATGATATCTGAATGGACACAAAAACAAGCGGTAATATCGCTTTTACTGATACTACCGCTATCTGTTGGGGGAACATCGTCCCTACTGATTAAGAGTGAATCATCTAATACATCAATAAGACACTAATATAAGAAACCAAAGTGCCACAAAGGGATTTCGTTACGATACTTATACTCGACATCATCTTTTACTATATACGCATCAGATAATCCTTCTATCTGCTTTTCCCCTTTGTGTTTGCCACCTACCTCAAATGTCATATTGTCTATTTCAAAATCAGAGACAGGAGAAGAAGTTACATTGTTACCGACCTTTAACCAAGAAAGAAATATAGTCTCACGCAGATTACCCGTATCCGGCTCCGTATCCGAGTCTGTCGAGGATAGCATACGCTCCGAAGTCATAAATAAAGATTTCATAATCGCATAACTTTTATCAATATTTGCAGCAAAGGTACAGAAATTTTCAAATTTGCACAACAAAATATGCAATTTATTTATAAAATTGCACAAAAAGGTATGCAATTTGCAGTAATACCAGTATGTCAAAGGTCGCACAATAAAAGATACATATACAACAAAACACCAAAAAAAATGATAGCACAAAAGGGGTCGTTTGATTGACACCACTCGGCTAACATCTTGGTCGGTTTCGATTTTTCAGCGGCAAAGATACAACAAAGCCGCGAAAGGTGCAAGAAAATTGATATATTTTTTATAAATTTTTACACCAATTTACTAAAATCATCGCCATTTTGAGTAAATTTCACTCAAAATGGCGTTTTTTCAACGCAGTTATAGTTGTCGGTAACTCTGACATAAGCCATCAAATATAGGTCATAAATCTGCTTCAAATCAGGTGTCAATCAAACGACCCCTTTTGCGCTACAAGCATAAAAAACTGCTGCCACTCTCTTTTAGAGTGGCAGCAGTTTTTTATGACAAATTTGCAATAGACTGCAAAAAAGTTGGAAAATTTAACGGTTTTTGCAGTCAAGTGCAAAAACTTAATGCTTTTTCTGGTGGAAGAAGTTACCGAAAAAGCTCAAGAGCCTGCGTTTGATACGGCTGACAACAGACCAAGTGCCGGAAGCCTGCGGGATATCATTCAGAAAATCATCGGCATCAACGCCGCCGGTCTGCTGCTCGGGATAGAGGACAAGGTAACTATAAGCATTGAAAGAGCCGGAGAGCAGTTCGGGTATCTGCTCAAAGAGCGGATTATAACTTGCAGTAGAGCAGCGTGAGGAGAGCAGAACGAGCATATCGTTGTCTCGCATATCATCCGCAACAATATTTATATTATTCCATTCGTCCATCTCACGGAAAGCTGCAGGCAGTTCTTTGCCCTCGCGGCGGCACATACGCTGAAGTGCATTTTGAGTGTCGGCATTAGCATAGAAAACAACTTTTGCACCTATCTCGCCGGCAAGACGTCGGACAAGACCGAAGCAGGTGATGAAGTCGCGTTCTTTTTCAGCATACTTAGGTACAGCGACCAAGAGTCGGGAGATAGTGTTAAGCGGCTGTCGCTCCTCATAGACCACAACAGAGCAACTCTCCTGCTCTACCATCTGCCGTATAGACTGCCACGTATCGCCCACGGAGAGTTGGGTATGGTTGAGTTGGGCGGAAACAGCGAGAGAGTGGAGACTATAATCATATCGGGACATAGAGCACAGCCGCCATCGTTCTTCGTCCTTATCGGCATCCATGCGTGCATCTTCCTGCAAAGCAAGTTGTTTGGCAGCATACTCGGTAACGAAAGAGGAGATAGTGCAAAGTACGAGAATCATCAGCACGGCGGCGTTGAGCAGTGCGGAACCGAACAAAGACATACTATACCCGATAGACACGATAGCGAGCGTACCTGCCGAGGCGGCGTGGGTAAGTCCGTACATCAACTGCCGCTCATTACTATGAAAACGCCACAGCCAAGCCACTACAGCCGCAGCGAGCCATTTGCCGCATAGTTTGACCGCTATAAGCGTAAGAGCCAAGATTAGGATAGACCAACTCTCGTAGAAAAGACGGACATCTATAAGCATACCTATAGATATAAGGAAAAGCGGCACGAAGATAGTGTTCCCCACAAAGGTGATACGCTTGACAAGTCCGGAGCGGTTGGGCAGCAGCCTGTTCATCGCAAGTCCTGAAAGGAAAGCACCGAGTACGGCATCAAGTCCGGCATAGTCGGTAAGCAGAGCCGACACAACGAGCACAAGCATAACGAAGACGAAATCAGTAATAGGGTCGGTAAACCGCTTCAGGAACACCTGTGCCACACGCGGCAGAAGAAGCAGGATAACAACGAAGACAAGCGGCAAGACCAACAGAGTATGCCACAGCGGCTCAGACATAACCTGCTGCTTGACAACGGCAAGCACCATAAGCGAGAGGGTAACGGCAAGTACCGTACCGCCTACCACGATGCTCACGGCACGCTGTTTTTGCAAGCCGTAGCGCGAGACTATAGGATAGGTCATCAGCGTATGACTGCCGAACATAGCACCAAGCAGCAATGACGCAAGCAAGGGCATAGAGAGAGCATAAAAACCGACAGCATAGCCTATTAGAGCTGGAAAAAGGAAAGTGAGCAAACCAAAGACAAGGACTTTGTATTTTTGTGTCTTCACTTGGTTGAGGTCTATCTCACTCCCCGACTGAAACATAATATACATCATTCCCATTTTCCCGAGCAGGTCTATAGTGTCAGAGTGCTGCAAAACACCGAGCAGGTGCGGACCGAAAAGCATACCCATCAGGATAAAACCCACAATAGTAGGAATGTGGATTTTATGGCAAATCATCGGCACGAGAAGCACCAATGCAAGTACGATGGATATATGGAGCAGCATAGGCAAACCCCGCTTTAGGCAGGGGGAAGGTCGGTAATATCTACGGCAGTGGAGAAATACATATTGAGTATAACCGCCAAAATGATAACCTGAATAACGAAAATTATCGGCAGGAAGATAAGGTACTCTTTATGATGACGCTTGTGGCGGAAAAAGAGCATACCGAGCAGTTCGCCAAAACTACCGCCAAGTATGGCAAGGGTCATAAAGATGTGCGTACTGATACCGTGCGGGTGGCGGTGGCGGCGATACTCCTGCTTGTCAACATAAAACATTATGAATGTAACGAAATTTATAAAGAGCAGATATATGATTGCTAAAATCAACTCTTTGTTGGTTACGATAAACTCTTTTGTCATCTCTGTTATCTCCTACTCTATGCAGGCTGTACCTGCTATATTTGTTATTTTATTTTCTACAAGATATTTATGCATTTCTTTCGCTGCTTTTCTGCCGTCTGACATAGCGAGAATGACGGTAGCACCGCCTCGCACTATATCTCCTCCGGCGAAGAGGAAAGGCAGGGACGACTGCAGCGACTCGTTCACCTCTATCGTACCTTTGGCAGAAACGTTGAGTCCGCTCACGGTAGAGGGCAGAAGCGGATTGGGATTAACGCCCACGCTGACAATGACGAGATCCACATCGCGCGTAACAGTCTGACCTTCTATCGGTTCGGGCGCACGCCTGCCGGATGCATCAGCCTCACCGAGCCGCATAGGCTGTAGCACCATTGCGCATACGCGACCACTGTCATCAGCGAGATAGCGGATAGGGTTATGGAGCGTCAAGAACTCCACGCCCTCCTGCTTGGCGTGCAGTACTTCTTCACGGCGGGCGGGCATCTCCTGCTCGGAGCGGCGATAGACGATAGTGGCTGTTTCGGCACCGAGACGAAGGGCAGTACGGACGGCATCCATAGCCGTATTGCCTCCTCCTATCACAGCCACACGCTTACCGTGAAGCAAAGGTGTATCGCTCTCACTATCAGCAGCCTGCATAAGATTAACGCGGGTCAGGTACTCATTGCTGCTCATCACGCCGATGAGGTTTTCACCCTCTATGTTCATAAACTTGGGTAGCCCGGCACCGGTGGCTACAAAGACGGCTTTATATCCTTGTTCGCGAAGTTGCTCTATGGTGAGGGTCTTGCCTATTACGACATTAGTCAGGAACTCCACACCAAGACGGCGCAGGCCGTCTATCTCTCTTTCCACCACGGCGTTAGGCAAACGGAACTCGGGTATGCCGTAGCGCAGTACGCCGCCAAGTTCGTGCAGAGCCTCAAAGACGGTAACTTCATAGCCGAGTTTAGCCATATCGCCGGCAAAAGTGAGACCGGCAGGACCGCTGCCCACTACGGCTATTTTCGTTCCGTTCTTATTGATTTCTGGTGCACCTGTCTTCTGCGCGTGGTCTGCAACAAAACGCTCAAGATAGCCTATTGCCACAGCCTCACCGCCTGCTTTGAGATGAATACAGCGGCTCTCGCACTGCCTCTCCTGCGGGCATACGCGACCGCATACGGCGGGCAGAGTGGAAGCGGATGATATAACTTCAGCGGCTTTGTCTATGTTTCCCTGCTCTACGAGAGAAACGAAAGCGGGTATATCTATACCTACGGGGCAGCCCTCTACGCAGGTCGGTTTTTTGCAATTAAGACAACGCTGAGCCTCCGTAACAGCCTGTTCGCGCGTAAGACCGATGTTCACTTCGGCTTTTATGCTTTTCACGCGCTCGGCAGGCGGCAGTTCTGGCATACTCACACGAGGTATAGCCATACGCTGCTTGGCGGTAAGAGGCTCTGCTGTATGCTGTCGTATATATTGTTCGTATGCCGTATGCTCCTCTGTTTTGTAGGATCTGAGGCGGTTAAGCATCTCGTCCCAGTCTATAAGCGCAGCATCAAACTCGGGGCCGTCCACGCATACAAAACGAGTCTTGCCGCCGACAGACACACGGCAGGCACCGCACATACCCGTACCGTCCACCATAATGGTATTAAGGCTGGCGATGGTGGGGATAGAGTAGCGGGCTGTAGTGAGAGCCGTGAACTTCATCATAACGGCAGGACCGATAGTAACACACCTGTCTATATGTTCTCTTTGTGCAAGCATTTCCACGCCTTCGGTTACCAAGCCTTTGGTACCGAGCGTACCGTCATCGGTATAGATAAGCAACTCGTCAGAGCATACACGTAGTTGGTCTTGCAAGATTATCAGTTCTTTGCTGCGAGCGGCAAGCACTGTCAGCACACGGTTGCCCGCCTGCTTAAGCGCCTGCGCTATTGGCAACATAGGGGCAGCCCCGACGCCGCCACAGGCGCAGATAACTGTACCGAAACGCTGAATATCAGATGCCTTGCCGAGCGGACCTACTACATCGTGCAGGCTCTCGCCCTCCGCCATATCACAAAGACGCGCGGAAGATACGCCGACACGCTGAACGACAAGGAAGATTGTACCTCTTTCGCGATCGGCAGCAGAGATAGTAAGCGGGATACGCTCCGAGAAATCGGAGGCACGGACTATAACAAAATGACCGGGCTTGAAACTGCGGGCAATAAGCGGAGCCTCAACCTCAAGATGAACGACATTAGCCGAAAAATGTCCCTTTGATACAATAGTAAACATAACGATCATCCAAAATTTCGCACAAAGGTACTGCAATAAATCCAAAATACAAAATTATATGCAAAATGTATATTGCAATATCTTTTGGCACATTTTTTGTAATTTTTGTATGTTATTGTATGTATTCACTTTATGCTTACTCGTATGATATTTCACATTCTATCTTGCACAACTGACACCAATCGCAGTATATTACCGCTACTATTCCTGTTCATCGCTTTTCCCGCTGCGGCACAATACACCGTTGTAGGTAAGGCGGTGCAGGCAAACGGTGAGCCGGTGGAGATGGCGACAGTGAGGATAATGAAATACCAGAACGGCGACTCAACCCTAATAAGCGGTGCACAAGCCGACCTTGACGGCGTGTTCGCCCTGACCGGCATACCGCAAGGAAGTTACACACTCGTAGTATCAAGCATAGGGTTTAAGACAATGAGCAAAGCCATTACCCTGCCGCAAAAAGAAGGGGAAACGAACACGAACGTAGGCACTATACGACTTGAAGAAGACGTGCAGATGCTTGCCGCCGTGGATGTCAAAGGTCAGGCGGCGGAAATGACCGTCAAAGGCGACACGATAGAGTATAACACGAGTGCGTATAAGGTGCAGGACGGCGCGATGGTGGAAGAGTTGCTAAAGAAAATGAACGGCGTGGAGGTGGACAAGGAAGGCAATGTAACGGTGAACGGCGAAAGCATAACTGCAGTTAGGATAGACGGAAAGAAATTCTTCGGCAGCGATGTACAGTCAGCCACCAAGAATATCCCCGCCGAGATGATAGAGAAAATACAGGTGATAGACGAGAAATCGGATATGGCAAAACTGACCGGCTTTGAGGACGACGAGACGGAACGCATCATCAACCTGACTACTAAAAAAGACAGAAAACGCGGTGTTTTCGGCAACTACACGGGAGGACTTGGAGCCGACTTTGCCACTGACAACAACGGCTGGTTCAACTACGGCGACCCCGAATACGGCAAGACGGCAGGGGAAAAGACACTGCACTTTTTTGCCAATGACTTCCGCTATAATGCCAACCTCTTTACTAACATCCTTTTAGGCGAGAGCCAGACCACCATCATAGGCAGCGCGAACAACACCAACGAGATACGTTCAGGCAGGGGCAGAAGCAGTTTCGGCAGTCAGAACCAAGGTATAACGTGGAGCGAGGGACTCGGTATCAACACCAACATAGACCTTACACACAATCTGAACAGCCCCAAGACCAACGTCAGTCTGCTTTTCGGCGGCGACGGACAGATGAACCACTCGTATAACGACACTCACTCATACACCAACAAAGAAAGTTACAGCAACGGCATCACCTACTATAACAACGACTCCACCTCACAACAGACCAAAGCGTGGGACGGACGGGTGAGGATAGAACTCGAATATCAGATAGACTCCATGAACAAACTGATACTCAAGCCCAACTGGTCGCTAACAGACAGCCGTTATACGCAGTTTAACCTCTATGACAACCTCGCCGGAGACGAAGCCATAAGCAGCGGCAGACAGACGCGCTACGCTTGGCAGCAAGACATAACGGCTTCTTTGCAAGCCATATACAACCACAAGTTTCTTAAGCTCGGGCGTACACTCACCATCAACGGCGAGGCAGGAATAACCGACTCGCGCGGAACGGGCAGCAGCAATGCCTACGACCTGCTAAACCTCACCACTCTCGTAGATCAGAACACCGTGTCGCGCAACAACGCATACAACTACAACGTCAAAGCATCGTTCGTGGAACCGCTGTACAACAACAGGCATTTTCTTGAAGTAGTGGCACAAGCGGCAGTGTTCAACCACAACTCAAGCAAGAATCAGTACACAGGACAGAACCAAGCAAAACTTGATTCCGCCTATTCCAACACTTTCATCAACGACTTCTTCAGCGAAACGGCAGAGGTGAACTATCGCTACGTAAGCGAGAGTATTGACCTTACAGCCGGACTGAAAGTCAATCCCTCGCAGACCCGCAGCCGCACCACATATATGGACACAGGCTTTACGAGAGACACCACTATCAACGTATGGAACTTCGCACCGAACTTCAACTTCAAGTATAAGTTCGGCAAGAAGAAATTCGCACGCATTATATATAAAGGTACAAGTCAGCAACCTACCATCTCTCAATTGGAGCCTGTTCGCAACAACTCCAACGCTATGAACGAGACCGTGGGAAATCTGCAACTTAACCCTGCTTTTAACCATACGTTCAGGTTTATGTACTCGCGCTTCAACCAAGAGAATTTCAGCAGTCTTATGGGCGGCATCAGAGCCACGCTGACCAAAGATGCACTCGTGAGCAACAGCATATACGACGAAACGGGCAAACTCTATCAGCAGACTGTCAATGCAGACCAAACACCTTGGAGCGTAGGCGGCGATTTTATGTTTAACATCCCCTTTGCCCAAAAGCGGCTGCAACTCAACTCTCGCACTGCTCTTAACTATAATCAGCGAGTGGCATACGTATCTCGTGAGCAGTCGGCAGCGGAGATAGCGGCAGAGATAGCGAGCAACAGTCTGCGCTTAGGAGCATTGTCCCAAACAGGCAATCTGCAAGTACAGGAGAATCTGAGCTTGAGATTTACACACGACATAGTGGACGTAGGCGTAAAAGGCGATTTCACCTACTCAAGAACGGAAAACACGTTGAGGGCGACATCGCTGTCAAACGTAATCAAATGGTCGGTAACAGGCGATGTGGCTTTCCACCTGCCACGCAACTGGACCATAGCCGCCGATTGCTCATATACAGACAGATACGGATACAAATTAGACGATGTGAGCGAACTGTCGCTCAATGCTCACATAACAAAGAGTTGGACTAATGCGACACTCAAACTCAGTGCCTTTGACCTGCTCAACAACGAGAAAAGCATAGTGCAAGTGGTTGGCGACAACTACGTACAGTATCAGAAATTCAACACCTTACCTATGTACGCGATGCTGACCTTCACATACAAACTCAACCGTATGGGCAACCTCAAAGCCACCGGCAAAGCCGCTCGCATACAAGAGATTATAGAAAGCGGAGAGAACAAAGGTCCTATGCCCGGGACACCGCCGCAAGGACCTCCACCCGAAAGATAAGAAACAACTACCTGTCAAGGAAAGTGTTTACCTTCTGCAGCACATCTTTTTTGGCATCGTCAAGATTATCGTTTACCACGACCGTATCAAAATAAGGCGCATCAGCCATCTCCTCTTCTGCTTTTGCCACGCGCTCTTCTATCTTCTCGGGTGAATCGGTGGCGCGCCCGACAAGACGGCGGCGCAGTTCGTCCACACTCGGCGGACATACGAAGACCGACAAAGCGCGGTCGCCAAAGATACGCTTGAGGTTGATACCGCCCTTTACATCAACGTCAAAGACAACGTGATGACCGCTACGCTCTATGCGCTCAATCTCACTCTTTAGCGTACCGTAGGACGTACCCGAATAGACGTTCTCATACTCCACCAAACGGTCGTTGCGGATAAGGTCTTCAAACTCCTCGGGGGTGATGAAATAGTATTCCCTGCCGTTCTGCTCCTGTCCGCGCGGCTGACGGGTGGTGGCGGAGATACTGAACTCAAGGTCATTGCGCTCGGAAAGGAGATAATTGACAAGCGTTGATTTGCCGCTGCCCGAAGGGGCTGAAAAGATAAGAATCATAGACTATAAGACATTTAACACCTGCTCTTTTATCTGCTCAAGCAGGTCTTTCATTTTCACTACTATTATCTGCATTTCCGACTGGTTGGACTTGCTGCCGAGCGTGTTTATCTCGCGCCCCATCTCTTGGGCGATGAATCCGAGTTTTTTACCTACGCCCTCGCCGTCCTGCTCCATCGTCTCACGGAAATAGCGGACGTGGTTGGTAAGGCGCACTTTCTCCTCGGTGATGTCCAGTTTTTCAAGATAGTAAATCATCTCCTGCTCAAGGCGATTGGCATCTACAGCCTGTTTAGTCTGCTCCGCAAGTTTGTCAAGATTGAGCAGCAGATGGCGGCGTATGTTCTCCACCCTGCCCTTTTCATACGGTTCCACGGAGGCGAGCAACTGCATTATGGCATCAAGTTTGGCAGTGAACATATCCTGCAATGCCTTGCCTTCCTGACGGCGGAAAGCGACGAAGGCATTGATACACTGTTCAATAACAGCCATCACGGCTTGCCATTCCTGTTCGCCGAGAGAGACACTATTTACTTCTTTTACCACATCTTTGAGGTGCAGGACAGCGGAGGTAAGGTCTGTCAGCGGGTCAAGTCCGAGTTCGGCGCGCAAAGCCTGCAACTCCTTGTAATGACGGAGGAAAGCCTCACGGTTGATTTGCAACTGTTGCGATGGGTCTGTTTCTGCATTGTCGGCAAACTCAATGCGCAGGTCTATCTTGCCGCGCTCAAGCCTTTGGGCAAGCAGTTGGCGGATAGCGGCTTCACGTTCTTTGAGTTCGGGCGCGATACGAGGATTGAAATCAAACTGCTTTGAGTTAAGGCTGCGCAGTTCCACCACCATCTTGCGCCCCAAAACGCTTGCTTCGGCTTTGCCGTAGCCGGTCATACTTTGTATCATAACTGTTTATGTTTTGCTTGAATGTAATCAACAGGCTCACTAAATGAGCGTGCAAAGTTAGGAAGAAATTTGCACGTGTGCAAAAATTGCCCTACCTTTGCTAAACTTTACACATTCGGTATGGCTATATTGACACAAAAAGAGATAAAACTCTACTCCTCTTTGAGGCTCAAAAAGTACCGCGACGAGACAGGGCTGTTCGTTGCCGAGGGAGACAAATGCATCAACGAACTGCTGCCGTCTTTCGACCTTGTAAGGACCATAACGACAGAAAAGGACGGCGAACAGGCGGTAAAACATATATCCCAACTGCAAACGCCGCAAGGCAGCATAGCCGTCTTTAAGCAAAAGAAATATGCCAAAACGGAAATAGACGGCACTCGGCTGCTGCTTGCTCTTGACGGCATACAAGACCCGGGGAACCTCGGGACGATAATCCGCACTGCCGACTGGTTTGGCATAGACGACATTCTCTGCTCCGACAAGACTGCCGACTGCTACTCGCCCAAAGTCGTACAAGCTACGATGGGTGCCCTCGCACGAGTAAGAATACACTATACAGCCGACCTCGCGAGGGAGATATTGCGTATCAGTAAGCAATTTGACAGCCCTATATATGGCACACTGCTTGACGGCAAGAATATATACGAAGACACGTCTGTAATCCGCCAAAGAAACGGCATCGTCATTATGGGCAACGAAGGCAACGGCATATCAGCCGAGGTGAGACAAACAATAACACACAGTCTGTATATACCGGCATATAAATCACATACGGTGGAGAGCCTTAACGTGGGCATAGCCACAGCCATAGTGCTGTCGGAGATAAGGCGCATACAAACAGCAGAGCAAAAATGAAGATAGGAATATACGGCGGGTCGTTCAACCCTATACATTTCGGTCATACAGGGCTTGCCATCTATATAGCCGAACATACCGACATAGACGAGGTATGGCTGATGGTAACTCCTAATAATCCGCTGAAAGACAAGGGTGTACTCGCGCCCGAAAAGGACAGATACAAAGCCGCCTGCGCTGCAATGGACGCAGCCGTTAAAGAAAGGGAAAAACAGACCGGCAGACGGCTAAAACCCATCAGAGTAAGCGATTTTGAGTTTACCTTGCCCAAGCCCAACTACACAGCCCGCACCCTAAAAGCACTGAAAGCAGCCTACCCCGAAGACGAGTTCTGCCTTATCATAGGCGAAGATAACCTGCGCTGTTTCACTCGCTGGCGCGACTACGAGTATATAGGCGAACATTATCCCATATATGTCTATCCACGCCAAGCGGATAAGGAAAGCGGTAATACAAGCGATTCAGACCGCCCGCAAGCGATTGATACTACGTTCATTAAGGAAATACATTATCTGAAAGAAGCGCCGCTTTTTGACATATCATCCACTCGCTTGAGGGAGGCTCAAAAAGGTTCGGCATAGGTGCAACCCTCTTTCCAGCGGGAACAGCCGTAGCGGGTTTTGCCACGAATAATATGTCCCTGACGGCAAACGGGACAAAGCATACCGGCTTTGTTGGCTTTCACCTCTCTGACCACATCGGCAGTCATCTGTTTGAGTTCGCCGAGGAACTGCTGCGCGGTATAGTCGCCACGCTCTATCTCTCGGAGTTTTTTCTCCCATAGTCCCGTCAGTTCAGCCGACTTCAACAGCGGCGATATAATCTTGGCAATCAAGTCAATACCGACCGCCGTGGCTTTGATGTTTTTCTTGTCTCTGACTATATATTTTCGTTGGAATAGTTTTTCTATTATGGCGGCACGAGTGGAAGGACGACCTATGCCGTTCTCTTTCATAGCCTCTCGCAGTTCGTCGTTCTCCACAGTCTTGCCTGCCGTTTCCATAGCGCGAAGAAGCGTTGCTTCCGTATAGTATTTGGGCGGCTGTGTCGTTTTCTCCTGCAATGCCGGTTGGTGTTCACCGCTTTCGCCTTTTACGAAAGACGGCAGCACGCGTTTTTCATCGTTTTCTTCCTGCTCATTGTCGCTTTTATCCTGCTCTTTGTCTTGCTGATACACTTCCCGCCAGCCCTGTTTTAGCACTTCTCTGCCGGTAACCTTAAAGGGCATAACGGACAGGTCGTCTATCGTCTCGTCCATTTTCACTTCGGCAAGTACAGTAGTGTTTGCCACCTCGCAGTCGGGATAGAAAGCGGCTATAAAACGCAGAGCCACGAGGTCAAACACTTTCCGCTCCTCAGCCGTAAGGTTGTTGGGTTTCTGTCCGGTAGGGATAATAGCGTGGTGGTCTGTCACTTTCTTATTATCAAAGACGTTCTTAGATTTTTTAAGACTGCCGCTGCCTTTTCCGCCATCGGCTTTGAGGTTGAGAAGAGGCGTTGCCTGGGGGTAATAGTCGGCTATGCCTTTGAGCGTGGCAGGAATTTTCGGGTAAAGGTCTTCTGTCAGGTAGGTAGTGTCCACACGCGGATAGGTTGTGATACGCTTCTCGTATAGCGACTGGATAAGTTTGAGGGTCTCATCGGCAGAATAAGAGTACTTTTTGTTACACTCCACTTGCAGCGCAGTAAGATCAAAGAGTTTGGGCGGTTTTTCGGTTCCTTTCTTTTTCTCCACTGATGTAACTGTCAGCGGGTTATGCTCAATACTTTGTATGAGTCGCTGCCCTTTTTCCAAAGACTTTATGGCGTAGTCGTCCTCTTCGGCAGGCAGTTGGTCTTTGAAGGCCGTATTACGATAGACGGTGCGCAGTTCGTAGTAGGTGCGCGGACGGAAGTTTTCTATCTCTTTCTGCCGCTGAACGATAAGTGCGAGCGTAGGTGTCTGCACCCTGCCTATACTGAGTACTTGTCGGTTTTTGCCTATACCTTGTGCATAACGAATTGTATATGCGCGTGTTGCGTTCATGCCGAGCAGCCAGTCGCC
>DJXH01000062.1:298-16501 GCA_002449665.1 Bacteroidales bacterium UBA7009 | reverse complement strand
ACATCTTTATCAATAACAATCGTCTTTACTATCCCAAGACCTCCGGCGGCTCTATTCTTCGTGCTTTCCGTGCATACTTCCATATAAAGAAAACCAATGGAATGAGTTACGCCCAGCCTCGTGTACGCATAGTGGCAGAAGGTGCAAGCGGCGAGACAATGACCGTACTCGAAACGGACATTGATGCTCAAGCCGAGACGCGTAAGTATGTTGAGGACGGCATATTGATTATCGAGCGCGGCGGCGTAAGATATGATGCACAGGGCAAGCGCATGGATAAATAACCAAATAGTAAATAACCAAATAGTAAATGTCATGAGTTACAATAATCCAAAAACTTATATCCAAGAGGTAGAAGCGTTGAATGCTCTTTGTGGCAACTCACCCAAAACGACACCTCCGTCCGGAGTGCCTGTAGAGGATACGGGAGTAGATGGCGAATAGGAACGAGTAGATAGTTATTCCTAACTTCTAACTTCTAATTGAATATCGGCGGAGGGCGGCTGTGCTTGCGGAGAAATGCAGGGCAGTTATGTTTCGATTTTCTTGCCCTCCGCTATGAACAAATCCGCTCCGACCTCGTAGGTCGGAGCGGATTATTTCTCATTGCACAGCTTTTAGATAATCTTCAAACGAATGGCAAACATTAGTTAAACTTATGCGTGAAGCCGACAGAGAGCACTTCCTTGAACTGTAACTTCGCCTTGCCGTCGGTGAGGACGGTGTTGTCGAAGCGCGGGTGGAGCGAAATACGCGTGGAGAGGAAGCGGTTGATGATAAAGTTGCAGTCTGTCTGCCAGTCTATCTCCACTTTCTTGTAGTTGGTATAGAGATAAAACTCGGTGTCGAGTATAATCTCTCTTATCGGTTGCCAGTGCCATTTTACGCGCACGCTGCTACCTATCTGGTTCAGTATCTGTTTCCCCTCGTCTATGCCGAAGGATGTTGCCGCCACGCGTTGTGTGTCGTAGGCATAAACAAGTTTGTATGATGCAGGCGAGAGCATTATGCTCAGTCCGTTGACGGGTTTATAGTCAAGACCGACATCCATTGAGTACCGCAGCGGCGTGAGGAAAGTACTCTTCACTGTCGTTTCGCTGTTGGCTACCCACGTGTCCCACATATTCGTTTTTATCTCGGCTGAACCGGAGGCGTAGAGGTTTTTCGCTATCTGGTAGCCGAACTTAGAGTATATCCTAAACAGGTCGTCCGTTACGTTATATCCGTGTATGGTGTCGGCAGGGGCATTGGCAAAGCCCGAACGCCATTCGCCCATATTCTCCCACAGCATATTGTTTTTGGAGTAGATAACATTGCCTTTGAGTAGGGTGAGCAGGTTGAAGTTGAATTTATTGCCTCCTTGGTACCAGTTTTCGCTTGTGTAGTTCTGTGCAAACTGAATCTGCACGGTGGCATCGTACCGCCACGGACTGACTATGTATCTCTGCATCCGTTTCATCTCATTGGCATCTTCTTGCGGGTCGTGTACGAGCGAAGGAGTAAGGGTGGAGTTGATAACGGCGGGGTCTAACACAATCTTTTTTCCGACGGAGTCTTGCCTTTGTGCAAGGCGTGTAAGCGAGTCTTGGCGGCGTTGAGCCTGCCTTTCCTCCGCGAGCAGGACGTTCAGGGTGTCGTGTATGAATTTCAGTTGCGCACTGAGTGCGGAGTCTTGCTGAATCAGTGCTGCCACAAGCGAGTCCCTCTCCTGCTTCTGTCGGGCAAGCAGTGAGTCTTGGCGCAGCGAGTCCTGTACGTATATCTCACGGCTTTGCTTGGCTATCATCTGCAAGAGAAGGTCGTCTTCATCAAAACCTGCCACTATCGTCTCTTGCTGTTTGAGAGTGTCGGCTTGGATGGTGTCCGGCTGAACCGTGGTTTGTGCATAGCCTGCCAAGGAAACAAGGCAAGCCAAAAAGAGTATTATTTTTTTAATGCTTTCCATATCAAGTATGCTCCCCAAATTATAAACGGCAGGCTGAGCCACTGTCCCATATTCAGTATCATTCCTGCTTCAAACGCCTCTTGGTCAAGTTTCATAAACTCAAGTCCGAAGCGTGTCAGGAAGATGATGACGAGGAACGTTCCAAGTATCAGTCCTTCTTTTTTGTAGCATTGTCCCTTCCAATACATCAGCCACGTAACGACGAAGGCGAAGATGCAGTACATCATCTCATATATCTGCGTCGGGTGGCACGGCAAGGGTTGCCCGTCGGCACCTACCGGCACTTGCGGGTCGCGCAGGAAGATAAAGCCCCAAGGCATAGTGGTCGGATTGCCGTATATCTCCGA
The DNA here is from genome assembly GCA_002449665.1 of Bacteroidales bacterium UBA7009. Taxonomy (GTDB): domain Bacteria; phylum Bacteroidota; class Bacteroidia; order Bacteroidales; family Paludibacteraceae; genus Colicola. The sequence continues at coordinate 14,209 of DJXH01000062.1, read as the reverse complement.
GTTCATCAGGTTGCCAAACCGTATGAGGGTGGCTGTAACGCAGATGCCGATTACAAGTTTGTCAAGTATCCAAATGACGGAGGTTTTTATTTTTTTGTTTTTTGAGAATTGGTATTTCTCAAGCAGAATAGCGGCTGTTATCACTCCTACCGCGCCGCCGTGGCTGCTCAGTCCGCCTTCCCACACTTTGATCAGCCATAGCGGGTGTTCTATATACGGATTGCGGTAATTGATGGTCCATGCGAAAATCTGTATCGGGTCGTCTGTGAGGTGCCACTCGTAGAACCAGCAGTGGCCGAGCCTTGCGCCCACTATAACGCCCACCGTCATCCAAAGAAAAATCTTGTCTGCCCAGTCATCGGGGCAGCCTTCGTTCTTGTATAGCTTGACTTGTATTAGATAGTTGAGATACAGTCCGACAGCCCATAACAGTCCGTACCAGCGTATGCTCACAGGTCCTATTTCAAAGAGTATGGGATCGACGTTCCAAGTGATGTATGCGAGTGTAGGTATCATATTCCCCAGTTGAGTTTGGCTTTCAGCGAGTTAATAAAACTGTTCTGCCCTATCTGCACCACTTTCACCGTATAGTCGGCTTTCTCTATATGCAGGCTTACGTTCTCGTTGTATATAAGGCTTCTGCCGTCAATGCTGAGCATATACCCGCCGTTGCGGCTCTTGACATTAAGGTCTATCACCCAGTCGTCCGGGACGACAAGCGGGCGGACATTAAGGCTGTGAGAGGCTATGGGCGACAGCAGAATACCTTTGGTCTGCGGAATCATCAGCGGTCCGCCTACGCTCAGGTTATATGCCGTACTGCCTGTGGCTGTGGCTATTATCAGTCCGTCAGCCTCGTATGTATGCAGCATCTCGCCGTTCACGCGTGTCTCTATGCTTATCATACTGCTCAAGCCCTGCTTCATTACCGCCACCTCGTTAAGTGCGTTAGGAGCCATCGGCTGGCGGTCGTCAGAGCAACCGACGGCGAGCAAATCGCGCTCCTCAATGGTATAATCGCCCTTGATAATCTGGTCCATAATGGCATCCACGTCCTTGGTCTTGACATCGGCGAGAAAACCTAATCTGCCGCAGTTGATACCGAGTATGGGGACGTTCTTCCTGCCTATGGCTGCGGCTGTGGTGAGGAAGGTGCCGTCGCCGCCTACCGACAGGGCAAAGTCGGGTTCTAAGTCTTCCGCTGCCTCTTCGCCTCGCGGATATACCTCATATTCACGCAGGTTAAGTTCCTGCCGCAGTTCTTGAGAGAGCAGTACATTAATGCCGCGCAGAGCCATAAACTCCAAGAGATGTGATACTTCACCTCTTGTTTCCGACTTCATTGCGTTTCCGAATATAGCGATAGTCATTTCTGTGTTGTCAAAATTACGCGCAAAGGTATGTGCTTTTTTTCGATTGTGCAAGTTTGCCGCCAAAATGTGCAGATATGTTAGCAAAATGTGCAAGTATATTTTTTTTATTCGGAAAATTGCCGTAATTTTGCGGCGGTATTTTATGCAGCGGGTGCCAATAGAGATGAGGAAATAAAATATAAAATATCCGAATATGACAAATTTCAGTTTGAATATCAATAAGGTAGCCACGCTTCGCAATGCTCGTGGCGGTAACCTGCCCGATGTGGAGCGGTTTGCGGTGGAAGCACAGCGATTTGGTGTGGATGGTATTACCGTTCATCCCCGACCCGATGAGCGGCATATACGCCGCACGGATGTGTATGCTTTGCGTGAATTAGTAAAGACGGAGTTTAACATCGAAGGCAATCCCGTTGAGCCTTTTATCAACCTTGTGCTTGATGTACGCCCCGAGCAGGTAACGCTTGTGCCTGATGCGGAAGACCAACTGACGAGCAACCACGGCTGGGACACCGTTACCCATCTTGCCAAACTCTCGGCTATAGTGAGGCGTTTTCAAAATGCAGGTATTCGTGTCAGTGTGTTCGTTGATGCCGACCCCAAGATGGTGGAGTATGCAAAGCGGGCAGGTGCAGACAGGGTGGAACTTTACACCGGTCCTTACGCTGAGATGTACTGCTCTGACCCCGAGAAGGCTCTTGCCGCATACACTCCTGCTGCTATTGCAGCACGCGACTGCGGCTTGGGTATGAACGCCGGGCATGACCTTAACCTTGGTAACCTTAAAGCCTTTGTTGATGCCTTTCCGTGGACGGCAGAGGTCAGTATAGGGCAGGCTGCCATAGCCGATATGCTCTATCTCGGTATGGAGAAAACCATCAGCGAATACAAACGCTGCCTTGGCAGATAAATACGAATATTAAATCATAATACACTACAAATTCTATGTTTTTACAGATTGACACAACCGGTATGGCAGAGCAGGCTGCTCTTATGGAGGAGCAGGCAGCAGAGCAAATGAATCTTTGGACAATGGCGCAGTACGGCGGCTGGATAATGATTATCCTTGCCCTCTTGCTTGCAGGTGCTATATATCTCTTCGTTGAGCGTCTTGTGGTGCTGCGTAAGGCTATGCAGGAGGACAAGTCGTTTATGGACCGCATCAAGGACTATATCCACGAAGGTAAGATAGAGTCGGCTATCAACCTCTGCCGCTCTACCGACACCCCCTCCGCGCGTATGATAGAGAAAGGTATATCGCGTATAGGCAGACCTATGCAGGACGTGCAAGTGGCTATTGAGAACGTGGGTAACCTCGAGATAGGTAATCTTGAAAAAGGACTTGTCATTATGGCTACCATCGCCGCCGGCGCACCTATGCTCGGCTTCCTCGGTACCGTCCTCGGTATGGTGCAGACGTTCTATAATATGGCTCAAAACGCTTCGGGCGTGATAGAAATGTCCGCCCTAAGCGAAGGTATGTATCAGGCTATGGTTACCACTATCGGCGGTCTGATAGTAGGTATTATCGCTATGTTTGCATATAATTTCCTCGTAGCGCGCATAGACAGCGTTGTCCGCCAGCTTGAAGGTCGTACCCTTGAGTTTATGGACCTGCTTAACGAACCCGCATAATTGTGTAGTACACACTAACCTTATAACCACGACCCTATGTCCCTCAAACGCAGAAATCGTGTAGAAGCCACATTCTCAATGTCTTCTATGACCGACCTTATTTTCCTGCTCTTGCTTTTCTTCGTGATGGCGAGTACGATGTCCTCGCCCAATGATATAAAAATCAACCTCCCGCAGGCACGTGCCAAGACAAATACCAAGCAGGTGGCAGCCAAAGTGTTCATAGACAACCTCGGCGGCTATTCGGTGGCTCTCGGCAGGGAGAAACCCGTGCCTATTGATGCCGAAGACCTTGAACTTTATCTCTCTTCCGTTCAGCAGCAGGACTCGCTGATGTACATCGCCCTGCACGCCGATGAGGATATTGCCTATAAAGAGGTGGTGCGCGTGCTTGATATAGCCAATGAGCATAAGATGAAACTTGTTATTGCCACTAAAAAGTAGTCTTTTCCCGACATTTATGACCAACGAACAGCAATCACATATAGAAGCTTCCGTCATCACTACCGTTGTGATGCTGCTCCTTTTTCTGCTGCTGTGGTACACCTGCCTTGGTGCGCCGGTCGTGGAAGAAGAGGAGGGTATTGAGGTGGCTTTCGGCAATAGCGCGACCGGCGGAGGTATGCCCTCGCCGGTAGTTGCACCGCAGCCGTCCCCAGCTCCTACGCCGACGCTTCCGCCTGCCCCTGCCGAGCCGTCTGACAACAACCTCAAGACGCAGGAAGATGACAGCGATGTGCAACTGCGTGAAGAGCAAGAACGGCAGCGCAAGGCACAGCAGGAAGCCCTTGCCGAGCAACGCCGCCGTGAGGCTGAACAGCGTGAGAGAGAACGCCAAGAGCGTGAGCGCAGAGAGAAAGAACTTGCCGAGCAGCAAGCGCGCGAGCAGGCAGCAAGAGACAAGGCTGCACAGATGGGTGCGCTCTTCGGACAGACAGACAATGCCGAAGGCTCCAATGGCGACAACCGCGAGTCTGCATCAACCGGCACCAAAGGCAACCCCGTCGGACATGGCTCCATCGGCGGCAACGAATGGAGCCTTGGAGGCAGACAACTCAAAGGCTCGCTGCCCAAACCAAGTACCAACTTCAACCAAGACGGAGTTGTGGTGGTAAACATCACTGTTGATGCGCAGGGTAATGTTATTCAGGCGCGTGTCGGGTCAGGTACCACTATCTCCGACGAACCGACACGCCAACTTGCAGTCAGAGCTGCCAAAGCCGCCAAGTTTAGCACAGTCAATAGACCCGACAAACAGATGGGTACGATAACTTATAGGTTTAATTTCAGATAAACTCCTTATTACTATGAATTATCTTTTTCTTGACAACGGCTTCGAGGAAATAGAAGCAGTAACCACTATCGATTTACTCCGGCGTGCAGCCGTCTCCCTCACCACCGTCAGCATTACAGGACAACTTATGGTAAAGGGAGCGCACGACATCACCGTCAAGGCAGATGCGCTGATAGAAGATACCGACTTTGCTGATGCCGGGATGCTTATCCTTCCGGGTGGTGCCACCAAACTTGATGCTTCAGCCAAACTCTGCGACCTGCTGCGCCGCCATAACGAAGATGGCAAACAGATTGCAGCCATCTGCGCCGCACCTGCAGTACTCGGCAGGCTCGGATTGCTCGAGGGCAAACAAGCTACCTGCTATCCGGGCTGCGAAGCCGACCTCGGCGAGAGTTATGTGGGCGGATTAGTGGTAGAGTCGAAAAACATCATCACCGCCAAAGGCCCGGGCTTGAGCAGCGATTTTGCTTTCTGCCTCATAGAAAAACTTGCAGGCTCCGAGGCAGCCGACCGTGTATATGATGCCGCACAATATTAAATTATTTTGAAACGACGGCAGTCCGATATGCCGAAGTATCTATATAGAAAAAGAACAATAATTAACAAAAACAACAATCAACATAAAAACATTCATCATGAAAAATAAAGTACTTCTCCTTATTGCCATTATGATGGCTCCGTCCGTTTTTGCGCAAGAGGAAACACCCGAAAAGAAAGACTGGCAATGGTCAGGTATAGTAGGGCTTAATGCTTCGGCTACAGGACTTGTCAACTGGGCTGCCGGCGGTGTCAACAACCTCAACGGCGTGGCTTTCGGTAAGGTTCGTCTGCTCTACGATAAGTCCGACCTGAGTTGGGATACCAACCTCGACCTTGAATACGGTATGAGTTACCTCGACCAGAAATACGACAAGTTCCAAAAATCAAGCGACCACATCGTGTTCAATACCAAGTTCGGTTGGGCATTCCAACCCAAGTGGTTCCTGACTGCACAAGCAGGTTTTCAAACGCAGTTTGACCTCGGTCGCAAATACTCCGGCGATGCCAATCCCGATGAGATTATCTCCAATATCCTTGCTCCGTCTTATACTGACATCTCTGTCGGTATTGACTGGAAGCCCAACAGCATCTTCTCCGTTTACCTCTCTCCCGTTGCAGGTCGTTTTACCACCGCATACGTAAGCGACCGCGTTAATAATGAGTTCGCTTCGCAATACCCCCTTGCAGACGGCGGACTGAGAGAGACTCTCCAAGAGAAATACGGTACTTGGAAATACGACGACAACGGCACGGGCTACCACAAAAAACACCGCGACTTCAAAGCCTCGCTCGGTCTGACCCTCAAAGGTAATATCAACTATACCTACAAAGACCTTAAGGTGATGACCTCGCTTACCCTCTTCACCCCTTACGCTTGGGACAAGACACAACTCTTCCAAGCCGTGGAAGACGGAAACATATACAACGCCGAGCAGATGAAAACAAACGGGTTCCTTACCGACAATGCCGCTTACCTCGGCTATCGCGACAACAACCAACGCTTCGGCAACTTCGATGTTGACTGGACAGTGGCTGTGTCATACCAGTTCCTCAAGTGCCTTAACGTTACTCTCTCCACCGACCTTAAGTACTACAACGGCGTGAAGATAGCCGACAAAGACGGATTGAACCCCACTGAAAGAGTGCAGTTTAAGTCTGTTCTCGGTCTCGGTGTAGGCTATTCGTTCTAATTGACCAAGTATATTTATATATAAGGTGTCAGGTGAAATCTCTTGAGCAGTTGGAGCAAAACATAGAGACGTTGCTAACACGGTATCGCTCCACAAAGGCAACGTGCGATGCTCTGCGCGCCGATAACCTCAGACTTAATACCGAACTGAGGGAAGCACACGCCGAGATAGTGGCACTGCAAAAACGGCAGAAACAACTGCAAACTGTTTTGTCTATGCTCCAAAACGAAGGACACAAAACCAAAGCATACCAGGAGATAACCTACCTTATCGGACTCGTTGATAAAGCACTCGAATCTTTGCATGGCTGACGAACAACATATCGTACTGCATCTTGATGCGCATACCGTCTCGCTTAACGTGCCGCGTGAGCAGGAACCCTTCTTCCGCCGCGCCGCCAAGATGCTCAACGACAACTACAACTACTACCGCCGCCTCCGGCCCAAAGCCTCCGTTGAACAACTGTGGATGTTCGTGGCTCTGCGTATGGCAGTGAACCTGCAAAGCGATGCACGGCAGAAAAACCTGCAACCTATTGACGACCAAATAAAGAAACTCAACGACCTTATCACACAAGAAACAGATAAGGATAATCAACAATAAGGAGATACGCTCTCCGTACGGATAAACACTTAAACAATGAAAACAATCATATTAGTATTAGTAGTGGCATTTGCGGCTTTGGCTCTCGGAGCCGCTCTCACCTACCTTTTCTTCAAGCGTTCTACTACGGGAATGTTACAGAAAGCCAAGGAAGAGGCGGAGATAATAAAGAAAAACAAGATAGTAGAAGCCAAGGAGAAGTTCATCGCCCTCAAGCAGGAACACGACAAGCAGATGCGTCAGGACGAGCAGCGCAAGCAACAACGCGAACAGCAGATTCAGCAGCGCGAACAGCAACTGCGTCAGCAGCAGGGCGAACTGCAACGCTCGCAGAACGACCTGCAACAGCGTGAGCAACAACTCCAACAACGCTCCCAGCAACTCGACCAGCAGAAGAAAGCCGCCGACTATAAGCAGCAGGAGATAGACCGTCTCCACCGTCAGGCTCAACAACAACTCGAAGAAGCCTCCGGCATATCGGCGGAAGAAGCAAAAAAACAACTCGTGGAAGCACTCAAAGACGAAGCCAAGACCGATGCTATGGCTTACATCAACGAGATAATGGACGATGCTCGCCTTAATGCTAACAAAGAAGCCAAGAAAATCATCATCCAAACCATACAGCGTATAGCCTCCGACACTACCGCAGAAAACGCCGTTTCCGTCTTTCATATAGACAACGATGAGGTGAAAGGTCGTATCATCGGTCGTGAGGGACGCAATATCCGCGCACTCGAGGCCGCTACAGGTGTTGAGATAGTGGTGGACGATACACCCGAAGCCATCACCATCTCCGGCTACGACCCAATCCGCCGTGAGATAGCCCGTCTCTCGCTCCACCAACTTGTGCAAGACGGACGTATCCACCCGGCACGCATTGAAGAAGTGGTTGCCAAAGTGACCAAACAGGTTGAAGACGAGATAGTGGAGACAGGTAAGCGTACTACCATCGACCTTGGTGTTCATGGTCTGCACCCCGAACTTATCCGCCTTGTCGGAAAGATGAAATACCGTTCATCTTACGGTCAGAACCTGCTGCAACACTCGCGCGAAACTGCTAACCTCTGCGCCGTGATGGCTGCCGAACTCGGACTCAACCCCAAGAAAGCACGCCGTGCCGGTCTGCTCCACGATATAGGCAAAGTGGCTGAAAACGAGGAAGAACTGCCGCACGCAGCACTTGGTATGAAGATATGCGAGAAGTACGGAGAGAAACCTGACATCTGTAATGCCGTCGGTGCACACCACGACGAGTGTGAGATGGAAACACTCATCGCTCCTATCGTCCAGGCCTGCGATGCTATCTCCGGCGCACGCCCGGGCGCAAGACGCGAGATAGTGGAGACCTACGTCAAACGCCTTAATGACCTCGAGAATATGGCAATGTCGTTCCCGGGAGTGGTGAAGACCTATGCGCTGCAAGCAGGTCGTGAACTGCGGGTTATAGTAGGAGCAGACAAAATATCAGATAAAGATACAGAAGTGCTGTCCTTCGATCTCGCCAAGAAAATCCAAGACGAGATGACCTATCCGGGACAAGTCAAAGTAACCGTTATCCGCGAGACCCGCGCCATCAACTTCGCTAAGTAAATATTTACTACCATCACAGAGCAAAGACTGATAGATGTATATCGTGGTCTTATGGCATATAATCTGACCACCGATGATAAGCGTTAGCTTGCTAAAAGACTGCTTGAGAACCCTCAACATTTTTTTGTGAGCAAAAAAGCAGAAAGTGATTTGTGTGAGAGTTGTATTCAGGAGATAGTGCAGAAGACGGGTATTCCTGTCTTGGGCAAGGATTATGGTGTGTATTTCTCCATTTTGTCTGCTATTGCGACAGGGCATTCTCAGCGTAGCCGTATAGATAATATAATAGGGAAGGATACAGGCGGTTATCTTACTATGTTAGATGAGACCTATGGTATTATTCGCAAGCATAAGCCTTTGTTTTCAAGCACTAATAGTAATGTTCGCTATCGACTGAACGACAACTTCATTATTTTTTGGTTCCGCTTTATTTATAAGTATAACCATATTCTTGAGATTGGTGCTTTTGATGCTTTGCGTGAGATTATACAACGTGATTATGACACTTTTTCCGGTTTGTGCCTTGAGCAGTATTTTAAGGATAAATTAGCTGAAGAACAACAATATACTTGTATTGATAGTTGGTGGAGCCGTACCGGCGATGACGAAATAGATATTATCGCATTTAATGAAATAAATCGTAAGGCTGTTTTTTATGAGGTGAAGCGACAAGCAAAAGAACTTAATATGCCATTATTGGAACAACGTGTACATAATTTTCTTGTTTCTACTCGTTCTCTCAAAAAGTATGACATTTACGTTTTAGGACTATCTATGAACGATATGTAGTATATCCTACATATTGCATTTTTCATTTTTTTTGCAAAAAAAACCTTCGTTTTTGCTTGCAAAACGGCGTTGATTATCAGTAGGTTTTTCTTGACCGTTTTTTAGCCGATTTTGTGCAGTTTTTGCAGATAATTCATCGCAGAATCGCACATTTCCATCGGCAGATTTTTGGTTTAATCTTTCTTTATAGGCTTAATTCTCAAAGAATTAAGCCTTTTCTTGTTGTGGCTTTGGTACAATTTTCCCACTTTTCATCGCGCAAAGGTACGGCATATTTTTTTATTACACAAGAAAACGAAGGTTTATTTTGCGCAATCATATTCTGAAAATCAGTGAGTTATGAGCGGTTTGAGAGATGAATTATAGCGTGGCTGTTGAGGGTTCTTTATATCGAAGGTTCTTGTATATATAATGTGTGGTAGCACTTACAATACAATATTAACAGTTGCTTAATGCAACAAACATAAACAATTATTTTTATAATTATGAAAAAAATCTATTCATTCCTGCTGATGGCAACGGCGTTGTTTATCGGCACAAACCTTCAGGCAGAAGTCCGCACCGCCGGTACTTTTGCCGAACTGAAAGCAGCTATCGACGAAGCCGCAAACGGTGACATCATCAAACTCACTGCTGACATTGACTATGGTCAGGTTACTTACGAAAGCAATCTTAACATCACCAAGTCTATCACTCTGGATGGCCAAGGTCACACGCTGAAAGGTGGTGGTCAACGTCAAGATGGTAATTCCACGTACGCTACTGTTTGGATTAATCTTAATGGAACTGAAGACCTTGATGTAACTTTCAAAGACATCAAGATTATTAATGGAAAATCGCGTGATAATCAAGGTGATTTTGCAATTCATACTCGCGGCAAACTTCACAGTCTGACTCTGCAAGGCGTTTATTTGGAATCTCCGGCCGTTCCTTTGCAACTTGGTGGAAACCATACAGGTTTGGCATATACAACAGAGGTTACGATTCGGGATTCTTACTTGCATGCTTTGACTTACTATCCTATTTTGTCTTGGAATAAGTACAACCTTCATGCATACGACACCAAATTTGAAGGATGGTGCTCACTTTATTTCAAAGGTGTAAATGGTTCTATTGGTTCGCGTGGCTCCGTCATAGAAGCCGAGAACTGCCAATTTAATGCTCCTAACGTACATAGCGGAATAAGCAATGCGTTTGGTATGTTCGTTTGCGAGGATGATGGTATCTCTATTACCCTCAATAACTGTAGCATGGATGCAGAGCAACTGGGTGACCAAAGTCAGGCAGTTTTAGTTCTCTCCGGTTCAGCTGCAACTTCACGTCGCTCTCAAGCCGTTACCCTTACTATTAATGGAGACAACTCTTATATTAATGGAAAATGGGTTGATAATGGCTGGCCGACAAAATTCTACTCATTAGGTACAGATGAGCATGGTAAAAAGATATATGCAGAATGTTACTCGGATGGTTCGTTCTTTGTTGAAAATCCAGAGACAGGTATATATGATGTTTTCGCATTTAAGAACTCCCAATATGCTTTTACCAATTATACTGCTCCTATTAATTTAGTATTCACAGGTGGAACATATTCACAAAATCCTGAATCACCAACATTATTCCCTATTGGTATTACGCCTGTTGAAGCAGAGGATGAGCCTGGTGTTATTCAATATGGTGCTGCTACCATCCCTGCTGGCTATGAAGTAAGCGAGTTGACGACCAACCAGAACGGGCAGGAGACTACGCTCTACCGTGTTCGTAAGACGATCACCACCTCTTACAATATCAACGATAACGTAGAGGAGCAGGGTGATGGTCAGAACGCCAACACTGAGTTCAAGATCACAGCTGACGACGAAATCGCCGAGAATATCGATGAGGTGGTTGCCAACTACGTAGAGGTATCCAACAACGCTACGCTTACCGTAGGTGAGGGCAAGACTTTGGAAGTAACCAACGGTATGGACGTGAAAGAGGGTGCACAGGTGGTTGTTGAGCCGGGTGCAACACTCGTTGTAGGTGAAGGCGGTGCTATAGCCGAGGAGACAAGCGGTATCGTTATCGAATCATCACAAAGCAACCCCGCTTCTTTCATTATGGATCCCGCAGTTATTGTCAACACCACTCCTAACCTGACAGTTAGAATGATTGCCAATGCCGGTGTGCTTCATATTGATGACCAAGAGGAATGGTACTGGCATCGTTTTGCCATTCCTGTAAACGGCATTTCTAAAGCTGCTGATTTTGAAGCTTCCACCCCTGGCATTACCTATGTTCAATATTTCGATTGGACAGCTAATGCATTTAATGGTGCATGGAAAGGAATAGGTGGTCTTTCTCAACTTAAACCCTTCATCGGCTACCGTCTCGGCTACGACCTGCCTTATAACGATTTGACTCAACAAGGTACAGAAATGACCTATACCTTCCGTGGTCAGTTGGCAGGTAACCAAAATACAAAACTTGATTTCCAACACCGTGGCTGGAACTTCTTTGGTAACTCCTACACCGCATACGTTCGCACTCTTACCCTTCTTAACGAGATCACCGGCGGCGATGAGAACATTGCAGGTACTATCTATCTCTGGAACGGGGAAGGCTTCGTCGGTGTAACGCTGAATGACTTGCGCAACAACAACCTCACCGGTCGTGAATGGATGGCAGAGGTTGCTCCTATGACAACCTTCATTCTCCAACTCCGTGGTGCTTCTTCCGCTGAAGGTGAAATCAACTATACTACCACCATTTGGGAGAACGAGCGCTATGGTCGCGTACCTGCTTCAGCTCCCGCACGTGTTATTAACGATGACGATATGTATGCCCGTATGATTATCACTTCCGCCAACGGCAGAAAGGATGACATCACTCTTACAGAGAATGCAAAATTCACTGACGAATACGATAATGGTGCAGATGCCAACCAATTCTTCAATGCCGGAACTGTAAATGTATATGCCAACGTAGCAGGTGAGCAACTCACTTCTGTTGCTACCGATAACCTTGAAGGCAAACTCATTACCGTTAATACCACCAAGGATACTCGTTACACAATGTCGTTTGTGAACGTTATAGGTAATAAATATGCTGTTAAGGACATGCTTACCGGCACGGTTATCAACATTGCCGACAACAGCACCTATGAGTTTGTTGCCGATGAGAACAGCGTAAACGAGAACCGCTTTATGATCGTAGGTCGCGCTGAAATGCCGACAGATGCCGAAGTGGTAGAAGCTACTGCTGCTCAAAAGGGTATCTACACCATTATGGGTCAATATATAGGCGAAACGGACATCTTCAACTCTCTGCCCGCAGGTGTGTATGTGGTTGACGGTGTGAAAGTGGTAAAATAATCAAGCTAAATTACAGGTGGTCAGTTACTGATATTGACCACCTGTATATAAATTTTTTAATATATGAAAATATATTTGCAACCTGAGACTATGTTCATTGCCGTTCTGTCTATAACTTCGGTATGCGGTATATCTCAAACAGACAATGCCGGAGGCGGTATACTCAATGATGGGAACGGCGGTAGCGGCCCCGGTGGACAACAACCCTTGATATAAACAAGCAGAACATAGTGAGTTCGATAAAAATAATTAGAATATAATTAATAATCAATCATTTAGAAATAAGTATGAAAAAATTATTTGTATTTGCTGTAGCTTGTGTATTGTCGGTTGCAGCTATGGCTGAGCAGACTGCTTATGTTCAAATAAAACTTATCGGTAAAGCCCAGAAGGATGCAAGCGTTGCTCCTTCTCAGATGGTAGTACTTACCGAGGACGATGCAGCTGCCACGACCTATCAGAGCGGCTACGACAGCCAGAAGCAGGATCTCTCGCAAGGTATAGACCGCTACAAAGTGATTCTCTATGCACAGGCCGCCTATACCGGCGATGACGAGAAAGAGCTTGAGGCCGTTTATCTTCCTAACCTTGATGGTGTGAAATTAGCATTCAAGACCAACAAGATGGACGACACCTACTATCTGTCGTTTGCCAATTTCTCCGGTCGTGAGCTGAAACTCTATGACGCAGAGGAAGACAAGGTTATTACCATCAATGCTTCCACCCATGAATATGAATTTACAGTCAAAGAGGAAGACAAGGGGCAGATGACTATCACAAACCGTTTCTCTATCGGAGAACCTGCTCCCGTTCCTTACGAGATATGCCACCGCTATGGCAAACTTCAGGTTTCAGGCTACCAAGGCGGCACAGTTATCGTAAAAGATGCTAACGGCGATGAGAAAATCAATGTCGTTGTTCCCACCCGCTCTCAATATGACATCAACCTCGTTGATGCTGCCGGTGCTCCTCTTGAAGACGGCAACTACACCGTTGAGGCTAACGGCGAAACTCTTATCATCAAGGTTGGTAATTGATAATGATGTACAGCGCATATAATACAGCAACGCTGCTTTATAATTAAATACCGTGCAGACTCAACACCCCTGCACGGTTGAATAAAACTTTTTTACGCATATTTTATTTAGATACGCCCGCTCGTGAGAGTAGGCGTATTTTTGTAAATCAAATGAGATTTTTACATAAAATGATATTTTTTGGCATTTTTTTGTGCAAATATTTTGTCAGTTGAAATTTTTGCCTTACCTTTGCACCCGATTTCCGCTAACGCCTCTATAGCTCAGTTGGTAGAGCACTAGATTTGTAATCCAGCGGTCGTTGGTTCGAGTCCGACTAGAGGCTCAAAAGTGAACTTTGAAAAGTTTAGAATAAATCACAAACAACACAAACGGCTCTTTAGAGGCGTTTGTGAGAGGAGAAAGCGCGAACCGCTCCAAATCGCGTAGCGATTTTATTTAGGTGAGCCGCTTTCGACGACGGGTGTGTTCCAGAGTGGCCAAATGGGGCAGACTGTAAATCTGCTG
>DJXH01000062.1:0-213 GCA_002449665.1 Bacteroidales bacterium UBA7009 | reverse complement strand
CGACTTCGGTGGTTCGAATCCATCCGCACCCACTGCGATGTATATCGTTTATAAAGATTTTGCGGAAGTCTTCTGCAAGACGAGCGAAAGCTTGCTTTTGCAGCTCGGCGTAGCGAAGACTTGCGCGAAATGTAGGCTCAAAAGCCGAAGTTTCGCGGAAATAGCTCAGTCGATAGAGCACTAGCCTTCCAAGCTGGGGGTCGCGGGTTTGAG
>DJXH01000038.1:31022-53425 GCA_002449665.1 Bacteroidales bacterium UBA7009 | reverse complement strand
GTTGGAGCAGACAAGGGAACCCTTGATCGCTCCAAGCGGAGTGCAACAATTAGGGTCGGAACAATAGTAGGTTGTAGAGCCAGCATCATATTCATAAAAACGTATGTATGGCGACATAGTAGCAGAATATGTACGAGGTGCATACATTCTATAACCATTACTTGTATTATATAGCATTACATTAGTGCTACTGGAAGCAGGATGGCACATAAAAGCACTTTTGCATACTCCATTTACATTCTCCAAGTACATATTGGCAGATGTACTGATACCGCTCTGAGCACCGACTTTTTTGCTACCTTCTTTACTGCCTAAATAAATATAGTTGCTGTTATTCTTAAAAGAATAATTACCTTCACTAACACTTTCCAATACCCATTTACAAGCAGCAGTAACACTTGTTGTACCGACATATCCGCTTGTGTTAGGTGTCAAATCTACTCGACTTCCCCAGTTGTTCTCTGTATCATTGAATGTGTTTGTAAATGCTACCGCTCCAAAAGCGATATTATTTGCCAAACTTGCGCTTGCCTCTGCCTTTACAGCACCAAAAATATAAGTTTTACCGACTGATAAAGAGGTTGTAATGTAGTAACCTTCATCTCTTCCGCTCCCCTTTGACTTACTAAACACTGCATATAGTGTTTCTCCGTCAGATGAGGGGATGTATGTTTCTCCGGCTGCATAAAGAGTTACGCTTGTTGTAGTTGAATCGCTGACGGCGGCTGTTGCCCAACCGGCAAAAGTGGTCCAACCTTTGCACACCCCGCTTGCAGTCACGTTTGGTAAGACTACCCCCGAACCATCGCAAGTTTCAGTAAGCGATGTAGTAGCGCAAGAGCCTGCCCCTGCATTAAAATTCACCGTCTTGCCTTCTTCGCAAGTAGAAGTTGTTTCTGTATAAAACTTGGCACTTGTAAATTCCAAGAATTTATTATTTGAACCACTAACTGTAACATTATAAACAATCTTGTAGAAACAATTTGACCAATCTTTTCCATCCGGGCGATTGATAGTAACATCTGCGTTAGCAGTAAATGTAGGAGTAAGTGTGCTTATGGGCGAACTGAAATCAGAATTAGTAGAGACAATTACTGTTATTGAATTTACAGTGATACTTGATGCCGCACCATGAGTAACTACTATTTTTGATATATTGGAACTGATTGCAGTTTTACTATATAAAGCCCTGTCGGTGTCTGTTAAGGATTTACCTCCAATACGCCAAGGTTGCTGTTGGGAGTTTCCTGTAAGATTCCAAGTAATACCTGAAATCACAATGTTACAATTGCCGGCATAACCATTGTTTGACCCACTTGCAGGAGTAAGGGTATAAATAAGTTCTTCCTCTCCCCACACTTGCATTACAAATGCGGATAATATAAAGACGATAAGAGCCAACAGTTTTATATTCTTCATATTAGTAGTAATTTGTTTCGTTTTTATTTTGCTTTCGCACTATTTAGAGCGACTACGGTTTATTTCAGTATTTTGTTTTTGTCTATATTCGGACGGCGCAAATGCTATTGGTAGCACAAGTGCCGATAAGTATAAAAAATACTGTTGTTCTTTGACGTATTGGATTACCGCAAAAACAATCTTTTTCAACTTTTCCGTTGAAAAACCTGCATATTCAAAAAATTCCCCTTACCTTTGCAGCGAATATAATGCGCTACTTGTTGATTGATACTTATATCTTTGTATATATGGTTAGAGACCAACGGTTTATGTTTTATAAAAAGAAACAGGGGCTTAACCTCGTTTTTAATGAAAAATAAGTTTTGCTTCTACACATACAAGCGGTAATCCAAATACAACGGATTGCCGCTTTTTTTTTGTTGCTTATTGCGGTAATTCAGTACTTCAAAGACCACAATCCTCTTTTTGGGCTTATATATAATTTGATAATTATATGCGTTATACGCTACCAAATACCATACTGAAATAAACTAACGAAACCTAAATATAACTGATATGAAGAACTGCAAATACTTACTTTTAGTCGTTATATTAACCGCCTTTGTGGCACAAGCGTGGGGAGCAGTAACAGCATTAACTATTCCAAAATCATGGGCCGCCTCGGGTGGCAGCAGTGCATATACAGAAGCATTAGGATGTACAAAAAACGGATTAGGTTCCGATTATTCTGCATCAGGCACGAAACTGAAGTTTGATAATACGGGGGATTATATGATTATCCAATTGGCAAGTTCTCCTGCTTATGTGTCCTATGCGATTACAGGTAATTCTTTTTCAGGAGGTACTTTTAAGGTGCAGGAGTCATCAAACGGAAGCGATTATACAGATGTTGCAACATATACCTCCAGCCCCTCTGGGACTAAGACAAACAATCTGAAGGCAACTACGCGTTATATAAAATTCGTTTATACAACCAAAAGTTCTGGTAACATAGGCTTGGGAACAATCGTAATTAAAGCCCGCACATCCGTCACATTAGACAAAAATGAAGGTACTGCTGATGGTTCTGCGGTCATAGCATACAATGCTACAACAACGGAATCTATCACGACTCCAACCAATGCGGGAAGTACTTTGTTAGGATATTGGGAAGGCGCATCTACAGGAAACAAGGTGCTAAATGCCGATGGAAGTTTTGCTGCTTCAAGTGTCAGTGGTTGGATAACCAGTAATAAATGGACCAAAGATGCAGCAACGGCAAAACTGTATGCTCGTTGGGAAGCAGCTTGTGATAATAATGTAAACATCAGCAAAGGCAGTGAGACAAACGGTACATTCACTTTAAGCAAAACCGGTTCTCAAGCCACTTGTAGCGGTTTGTCTGTTGAGGTTACACCAAGCCCAGCCGCAAATTATCATATCGGAAATGTTACAGCCACAACACCAACAACAGGCGGAACTCCAACTATAACCAGTCCAACCGAAGGAAAATATATAGTAACTTATGCCGCCAACTCAACAGGCAGTTCTACTATTAACGTCTCATTTGAGGAAGACCCTCAATACACAATAACTTGGGTGGCAGGAAGCAATGCATCATTCCATACACAGACCAATTATTCGGGGATAGCATTAACCGATCCCGGTACACCATCGGCTGCTACATACTGCCCCGGAGGTAAGGTTTTTGTTGGTTGGACAGAAACGGAGATAGTTGGAACGACTGATACTAAACCTGTAGATTTATTTACAAGCGTTAGCGGAATGACTATTCCTGCAACAAACAAGACATACTATGCCGTATTCGCGACAGAAAGTGTGACTGAAGGTTCGCCTACTACCGTTAAATATAATATAAGCAGTAAGAACACTTTGACAAAGGAGTCAGGAGAAGCACCAAGTGGTTCGAGTATTTCTATTGCAGAAACATATTCAACATCTTGCCAAATGACAAGTGGTAATTCCCAAACACTCACTTTGCAGGATTGGGGTGTGGTGAAAATATCAAATATCACACTTTTTATGAGATCTAATAAGAGTTCAGGTGCAGGAAGACTATATTACAATGTTAGTGATCAAGTTGCGCCTGACGGATATATAGTCGGTTCAAATACTGAAGGAGTTGCTTTTAATAATGCAGTATGGCATAATAGTTGGAGTACAGACTATGTTTCAATTTCAAAGGATATTGACATAACATCAATTGCTAACAAAAAAATCAAGTTTATTCTATACTCCACAGCGAATTCTATTTATTGTCAGTCCTATCAAATCACTTATAAACTATCATCTGTTACTACTTACTCCGATTATGCCACTTCTTGTTGCACTCCGCTTGGAGCGATCAAGGGTTCCCTTGTCTGCTCCAACTGCGACACTCCCGACCCGACTAAACTAAAAGCCACTTGGGTGTTTGACGATATTACAGGTATTGCTTCTCTTACGCTCAAAGTGTATGATAATAGTGATAACCTCGTCAAAACAATAAGTAATATCACTCCTGCTACAGGTACTACCAATTATGAAGTAACAGGTCTGACACCTTGCACAACCTACAAGATGTCGCTTACCACAGTTTCAAGCGGCAGTCCCTACTGTGAGGGCGTGGAGTCAGCCAAATCTGATGCCTTTACAACCAACGGCTACACGCTTAATGTAAATAGCTCGAATGTAACGCTTACCGGCGGCTCGGAGCCTGCAACTATCTGCTCTAATGTCTCTGCCACATATATTGCCGACAGCAACTACGACCTGCCGACAAGTATCACCGTGAACAATGCCGGAGCAGAGAACACTGGCTGGACTTGGAACAGCACTACGGGCGTGCTGACTATCAACAAGGCAAACGTTACTGGCAACGTTACTGTAACCATAGACGGCGTGGCACAAGCGACATCTTACCAACTCTATACGGCGTGGGCTAACAGCGGCACGTGCGGCAGCGATATATGCAACACGTGGGACTGGACAGGCGGCAGTTATTTCGTGCAAGCGGGTACGTCCAACGAATGGCGAATTACCAACTATACCATACCCGCATACGAATATGACAGCGAGAACAACCGTCAGATGATTTTCAACGTAGCGGGCAAGAACGCAACCAATACCAAGTTTTATGATCTGCCTCTTGCCGTATCGCAAGGTACATCGAGTGTGAAGAAAGGCGCACACGCCGGTGCGGTAGGTACGCTCCGTATATATGACAACAGCGGCGATGCGAACGGCTATATAGGTTTTGTGCCGAACAAGTATATCCTTCGTTTCGGTACGCACGACTATCTGATGAGCGAGACTTCCTCCACTGTTTGGGAAACGGCTTTGCAGACACTTGATGCAGCCGACCTCACAGGTTCGTCGCAGTATCAAGTCGGTGTTACCAACTCCTCCAACGGCTTTGTGGGTATTAACGAGGGTTGTCCTGCCACAGGCATTACCGGCGTAAGCGGTATGGGTCAGAAGAGCGGTGCAGACAAGTGGGGCAGCAACCTCGCAGCCGCTGATGCCGGAAAGACGGGTAAGTTCCGCATCTGGCTTGACAACGCCACACCCAATTTCATCGCGCATTTTGTGCCTTACTATCAACTGACTTACGATTCAAACGCTGGCACGGGTACGATGAGTCCGCTGCCTGCCTCTCCAGTGAGCGCAGAAGAGAGTGTTGCCAATAGGACGGTGAGCGTAGCGGCTTGCGGTTTTACGGCTCCGATGGGAAAAGAGTTTGTAGAGTGGAACACACAGGCGGACGGCAACGGCACGACCATCAGCACCGGAAGTTATGTGCTGACGAGCGATGTTACATTATATGCTATTTGGCGCGACATTGACTATACGGTAACTATGAGTCAGGTGCCTGCTGCGGGTGCTACCTTGACCGGCGGCACAACTACAGCGCACTACGGCAACACAATAGATATCACCACTACCGTACCAAGCGGATATACTTTCACCGGCTGGACGGCAAGTCCGGCAGTGGCGTTTGCTGATGCGAGTGCGACAAGCACAAGTTTTGCAATGCCTGCTTCGTCAGTAACAGTTACTGCCAACTTCGCTTGCGGTGTTACTTGGATGGTAAATGGTGAGGAATGGACGGCAGGTACTAATGCCGGTAATACGCAGGTGGCTAACGGTAGCAGGGTGGCAACACTGCCCACTGCGCCTACGAGCAGCGACTGCGATGACAGCAAGGTGTTTGTCGGATGGAGGAGTGCAACTATCAGCGGCGTTTCAGCCACCGACCCGGGAAGTATCTTCACCGATGCAGCTTCTTCGCCTGCGATAACTGGAAATACGACTTTCTATGCCGTGTTTGCGGATGTAAGCGGGGGAGATAATACGTTGGTTACTAATGTGAGCGAACTGACAGAAGGAACAAGGGTTTATATTTATTCATCTGTAGAGAATTTTACAGCCGTTGCAAAATCGTATAATACAGGTAATAATATCAAGGCTGTGAGCGGCTCGGTAACCGACAATAAACTAACTCCTGCTGAAGGAGCGTGTGCCTATACTGTAGGAATAACAACAGGAACCTATGCGGGATATACGTTTAAGGACGAAAATAATAAGTACCTTCGTGCAAGTAGTACATCTTCTAACTATTTAGTAGGTGCGGACGAAGTTGGGAATGACGGCTATTGTGAATTTGCTATAACAATTTCAGACGGTGTATTCTCTATCACAAGCAGAGGTAATACGAGCCGAGGTGTAATGCAGTTTAATAAAAATAATGATACTGGAAATTATAAAAATGCATTGTTTGCCTGCTATAATACAGCATCACAAAACAATGTAAAATTGTTTAAGAAGAATCCTCTTGTTTATTCCAACTATGTTACCACTTGTGCTTCTTGCGATGCGGATGCTACATTCACGAACACGACACCTGCTGTGAGTGCGATTGATTGCGATGCGGCAACACTGACGATGACAGGCGGTTTGGCAACCTTAGGCGCAGACGGATGTAATGTAAGCGATTACGGTTTTGTGATCGGTACGACCGACAACCCTGCTATCGGCGGTTCGGGTGTCACCAAATTGCAAGCGGGCACTACGAACCCGACAACAGGTGCCGACTTCTTGCAGAACGTTACAGGGCTGACAGCAGGCACGAGATATTATGTCCGCGCATACGCCACTAACCGCCACTGCACTGCTTACAGCGGCTCCGAGAGTTTCTACACCACAGGTGTTTCGAGTATCGCACTAACCACCGCACCTACGAAGACCAACTATATAGCAGGAGAGGTGTTTGACAAGACAGGTATGGCAGTGGCAGCCACGATGGCAGGCGGCGGCACGGAAACGGTTACGGGCGATATAACCTGCTCGTCTGCGGCACTGACAGCCGGTGTAGATCAGGATTTTGCCATAAACTATTCGCTTTGCGGGAATAACGTATCTGTGAATCAAAAAATCAATGTCTATACCCTGACGGTGAACGAGACGAGCAATGCTGACAAGGGGACAGAAAGCCATACAGCGGCTACTATCACTATCAGCGGTTTGACGGAACACTATACTGCCGTCCTTACGCCGACCAATGCCGAACTGACCGACAACGGCAACGGCACATACACCGTTATCAACCCGACAGGCAATGTTACGGTAAGCGTGGATTATGTTGAGGCGGCGCAAGTGAATGTCTATTATCACCTTGACGGAACGGTTGTAACCGGTCTGACACAGGTTGGTGTATATCAAGGCACTACAGTTACTTTGCCGACGGCGAGCGAACTTGCAGCGGCTATGACGGCTCAGGGACTGGATTTGCCGGATGATGACTATCCCAACTTCGTCGGCTGGAGTGCAACACAGTTCGGCGCACAGACAAGCGAGCCGATTCTCGTAACCGGTACGCCGACCATCAATGCCGAGACACACTATTATGCGGTATATACTAACTTAGGGAAAAAGACTATTTTGCCTGCTGATTTACCTGCCAGTTATGGAGATGCCGGTGATAGAACAATAGATGGCGTTACATACTATAGAAGCGGAGTAGCCAAACCAAGTGGCTCCATTCAATTCCGTAAATCGAGTAATGGAACAGGTTACATTTATAGTAAAACAAATCTCTCCTACATCCTTAAAATAGAAGTTAGCGGGGATAATTTAGTAGTCAACGCTTGTTCCGATGCTTCCGGAACATTAGATGGCGATGCTATTGCACCTGTAGGAACTGTACCGCGTGTATATACTTTCCCCAACGGCAAACAGTACTTCCAAATTAAAGGAAATGGAGAAACTAACACAGCAACACGTATTGACATCTATTACTCTCCCACCACCGTCCAATATATGACACAGTTCTGCACGCGTTACGGTATAACGGGTGCAAGTACGAGCGGCATTGCCGTAACGGGCGGTACGCTGACGAGCAGTTATAACAGTGCTTGCGAGGGCAAGGATGTCAAACTGACAGCCGATGTAAGCAGTGGCTATCGCTTTGACGGCTGGACGGTAACGGCAGGCGGCAATCCTGTTGCGCGCAAGGCAGGTTCGGCAACCGAAGAAAACGGCAAGCCCGTGTATATCTTCACTATGCCTGCTGCGGATGTCAGCGTGAGCGCAACGCTTACTGCGGTATTCACCGTTACTTACGCTGCAGGTGGCGGCTCGGGGACGATGACCGACACGAGCAGTCCGTATGAAGAGGGCGATGCTGTCAGCGTGATGGGCAACACCTTTACCCGTAGCGGCTATACGTTCACCGGCTGGAGTTATTCGCCTGCGGTGGTGGTAACAGACGGTGCGTTCGTTATGCCTGCAGCCGATGTTACTGTTACGGCAACGTGGAGCGCCAATCGCGATGTGTTTATCGACCGTATGCACGGCAATGCCACTGTCAATCGCGACGGCGTTTATACGGTGCCGATACTAAGTGATGCGGCTGAGCCTGAGGGGGATGATTGCAACGAACTGCACTACCACTTTGTAGGCTGGGTTGAGGCTGAGTATATCAAGAAAGACGGAACTATGAAGACCGGCTGGGAAACGCATACGCTATCAGGTGGCGAGACCGACCAAGCCGCAGCCAACAAAACATATTATGCCGTTTGGGCAGAAGAAAACGAATAACAAACTTTCAAACGGATACAGATATGAAAAACAATATATTGACCAACAGCGTAAATATCAGCCGTATGAACAAGTCGGTAAAATATATCACTCTGCTAATCATCTGTTTTGCGGTTAGTCTGAACTCTTGGGGTGATTGCACACTCTATGGCGGTGTGGATGGGAATACTGTGATTGCCGTTATATCCGATGAGACCGTATTGAGCGGTTATAGTGGGGACCACAATAGTCCTGTAACAGGTTGGACTCAAACGAATATGTGGA
Source organism: Bacteroidales bacterium UBA7009 (assembly GCA_002449665.1). GTDB lineage: Bacteria > Bacteroidota > Bacteroidia > Bacteroidales > Paludibacteraceae > Colicola. The sequence goes on along the minus strand of DJXH01000038.1, from coordinate 44,665 downwards.
CGACAACGAAGTACGTATATAGTACAACCAACCCGAGCAAGAACAACTCTTATATAAAAAAGTCTGACGGTCAAACCCCCGGTGGTGTAACGGCTCTTTATGCCGTATATCAGCCGGACTGTGAAAACTATACTGCATATTCGGGTAGTCCGTATGTTTGCTACCACCTTGATTTAGAGCCGACCTCCGGTTCTTCATACGCGAGTGCGAGTAAGTATTGTCTTATTACGGCAGGTACAAGCATTACTATCACTGCCTATCCTGAAGCAGGAAAGAACGTAACCGAATGGCTTGTAGAAAATGACAATACAAGTGATCTTATCACTCCTACTGCAACAACAGCCACTACCTTTACATTCGTTATGCCTGCAAGCAATGTAACCGCTATGGTGGATTTTGAATGTCCGTCACTCACTAAACCTGTAATGAACGCGGCAAGCGGTGTAACCTCAACGGAGGCTGTGCTTAGTTGGGCGGCAGTGGCAGGCGCAACAAAATATACTCTGACGGTCTATGATGATGAATTAGAGGATGCACGCGAATATACGAACCTGACATCTACTTCAAAATCTCTGACAGGTCTTCATCCTGCTCTTCACTATACAGCATACGTTACTGCCTATAACGATTGCGACAATAATTCTAAATCCGATGATATAGAGTTCACGACCTTGCCGCAGTATAACATCAACCTTATGAAGAACCATACCGATGATGCTTCTTCGGATGGACTTGCGGCTGTTGAACCCAATGGCACAACGCTTATCATAGCCGGACATCCCTCCCGCACGGACTATACGCTTCAAGGCTATTATGCCGATGCTGCCTGCACACAGAAGATTGCCACCGCCGAGGGCGACCTGCTACCAAGCGTTACCGTCAACACTACGTCTTGGACCAACAGCAGCAGCGAATGGGTGAAAGGCAGCGGTGCAGACTTCTACGCCAAGTGGAGACCCAATGTAATAACGTATGCTACCTCTGCCGCTAAAGCGTGGTGCGCAGATAACTCGGAGATAAACTACTATGTTCCCGACGGCGGCTACGTGCTTGAGCATACCGATGTGGCAGACAATGGTGCCGCGCCTGCTTATACTGCCGTATATAGTTGCACCAACAAGACTTTCTTCGGCTGGAGCAACACTCGTATAGATGCCTTGCAGCAGAACGCACCCGCGCTGACGGTGCTTGATGGTACTGCAGGACACGAGGTGGAGCAGGATACCACCCTCTATGCCGTCTATGCAGCACGCAACGGCGCAGTGGAAAGAAATTTCAGTTACGACTTTAATCTATATACGACAAGCATAGACTATAACAGAAGGAAACTTTATGACGACTGGGAGGTTTGGTATGGTACGGCATCAGAATTGATGGATGTAACGGATAGAATGGGTTCCAAGGCTATCCTGCTGCAAAAGAACGACGGCGTAAATTCTACGATGACCACTACAAAGAAAATAAAAGCCTTTACGGGGCTGTCGTGCTATATAGCCACCACCGACAATAGTGTTCATTTTGTTATTGAATATTCCGCAGACAGCATATCTTGGACAGAACTGCAAGCCGATACAAAGCATGACGGGTTCCGTACCAAACAGTTATATGACAAGTCTGTTGCCGGTGCGCCGGTGGATGCCTACGTGCGTTTTAGTCTTTTCACTGCTGCGGGTTCTGGTGCATCATACCGCGCATATATAGACGATGTCGTCCTTCGCTCACACCCTCATGAGTGGGTGTTGACCGACTACTCCACCACCTGCGCACTCACAGCCGACCCTGTTGCCGTCGTTTGGAACAATGACGGCGGCTCCATAGAAACAGGCACGGAACCTGCTTCGCCTGCTGCAGGTACAAATCTCACCTTGCCCGTGCTTGAGAAAACAGGTTACACCTTCCTCGGATGGAAAGCCACTATAGGCGGCAATCTGATAGACGACCTATATGAGGGCGGCGAGCAGTATCTCGTCAATCACGACCTGACACTGACGGCACAGTGGACGGGAATACAGCCCGAACTGTCGGCTACAGACATCTACGTTACCTCGGCTAAAGATGTACTCACGCTCTCATCTATGTCTATTACCGCCGAGAGTCCGCACCATACATCAGGTACGCTGACCATAGCCGATGCCGTAGGTTCAGAGGGCGGTACGTTCTCCGCATATATAGTCGGCGCAACGCCTACTATGGACGGACTGAATGCCGTTATACTCATTAAATACACCCCTGCTCGTGCCAATGTAACGGAAACGGCTACAATGACCGCCACCATCAACGGCGTAAGTGTGGACTTCACCGTTCACGGTCGTTCGCTGCCGAGCGATTTCGTAATAGTAGCCAAAGTCGGTGCTACGTGGACGGCACTGCCTGCCGACCAGACGACATCCGGTTTGCTTGCAGGCTATACACTTACTCTTGACGATGCCCTTAACCCAACAGAAGCTACGACAGCACCCGCAGCCGCACTCTATAAGTACTACGCCCATAGTGCCAAACCGGCTGAATATATCCGCCTTGCAGGCAGCGAGAACAGCAAAGCCCTGTGGAGCAGTATAAGCAACGGCATAAAAGTGAATGCAGCCATCGGCGGAGGATATGCCACCGGCAATGACTATGAGTGGAAACTTGCTACCAACGACAACGTTACCTACACCCTGTGGAGCCAAGCCGCCAACGACGGTAAAGGTCGCTACCTCGGAGTGAACGCCGAAAGCAAATGGGGTATGCACGCTTCGGCTACATCCACTTCGCTGCGCTTCCTGCCTGTGGCTGCCACTGCCGCCTTCGTGGATATGACCGTAACAAACTGGGGGACGACATCGTTCGACTTCACATCTGCGAGTGTCCCCGATGCAGGAGACTATGATGCCATCAATGTCGTAGGCGGTAGTACAAACTTTGCCGCCACGCTTACCGGCACTTATACTCTCAATATCGCTGGTATAGACTTTGACGACTACTCATGCTCATCGCTTGTGGTACAGTGGAAGAACGGTGGTTCGGTAGTGGCTCAAGGCGCGGTGGCTGTGCCTGTATTCATAGACGAAGACAACACTAATTTCTATGGTATCGACCCGGAGATACTGCCGACTACAGATGTCTATATCCGCAATCGTGCAACGCTCACTATCACCACTACCGGCATACGTATATTCAACCTTATTATTGAGTCGGGTGCGACACTCAATGTAGCCACCAATGCCGGAGTAGGCATCACCTTCGCTACCAACAGCATCTATATGCGCGGAGGCTGGAACAAAGCACAAAGCCGCTTCGATATGCCGCGTATATACATAGACCCCAAATCAACGCTCACCAAGTCGCAAAACATCGTAAACCTCGACCTCTCTATCTACAGCGCAAAAGAAGGCAACCACTACTATCCGCTTGCAGTGCCGTTCCCCGTAGCGGTTACCGGCATAGACTATGTTGACCCTGTCCTCAAAGACGCTTCTGTCTATGGCAAGCACTATGTGGTGAAGACCTACGACGGCGCACTGCGTGCCGCTAACGGTGCGGACAAGGAGCATAACTGGGTACCTGTAGCAGAGGATGCCACTTTGCAGCCCGGGCGCGGATATATAATCACCGCCGTTGCAGTCGCAGGCAAAGCCATCATTCGCCTGCCTATGTCTTTCACCAACGCTTGGACCGCTCTTGGCGAGCAGACCACCGTCAGCGAGACGACGAAGAACATAGTGCCTTTGGTAGCCCATACGGGTGCTGCGGCTGCGGCACAACGCCGCCACGCGGGTTGGAACTACCTCGGAGTACCGTATCTGTCCTGCTTCGGAGCATCGGAGGATATGTACGCAGGCGAAGGTGCAGCCTCGCTTATTAATGGTGAACTTGTGCTTACCCCCACTTCTTACGAACACAATAGTATAGATATTCCATACGTCAGCGTACCTACTCACAACTTTGCCGAGTACTTCCAGACCGACATCACCGACACCGAACTTCGTCCTTACTGGGGCTTCTTCGTGCAGGTGGCAACATCGGGCAACCTCACTTTCCTCTCCGCTCAACGCCAAGCAGACGAAAATGCACCGCTCTATATAGCCCGCCGCGCCGAAGACCAAACAGTCAGAATTAAAGCGGCTGTTGAACTCCGTAATGCAGCAGGCGCGAAGGACAAGACAACGATTATTTTCTCCGACGGATATACGCCTGAATATGAGATTGGTGCCGACCTCGAGAAGATGTTCGGCAGTGCGTACAGTCTCTCTCTGTACAGCCTGACGGGTAATACACGCCTTGCCTTTAACGCTAAGCAAAATGACGAAGAGACCATACCTCTCGGCTATCGCGCACCGGAAGAGGGTACATACACTTTCTCTCTGCCGCAGAACACGAAGCAGTACAACTACTCCGTTTTCGACCACCTCTATCTTATCGACTATGAGACGGGCGAGATGACTGACCTCTTGCAATCCGAATACACTTTCACCACCGTCCGTACGCAGAACGACACACGCTTTGCTCTTGCTCCCGTCTTGCGCAAAGGCAGTCCTACAAGTACGGAAAACGCCGAAACAGACAATAGCGTTAGCAAAGTGGTGATAAACGGCATACTCTATATCATTAAAGACGGCAGAATGTACGATGCCACGGGTGCCGCCGTAAAACAGAAATAAGTAAAGTATCCGCCAAGATTGGTGGATAACAACTAAAAACAACATAAACAAAGATGAAAAAATTTCTTTTCCTTGCAGCAGTTTTGTTATGCTTTGTGCGTGGTGTTAATGCTTGGAACGAGACCTCTTTCCCCGCCGCCTCGTTCCGTTCAACTTCATCTATGGTGGGGGCGGGCAGTTCGCTTCCTATGGCAGCCCAAGGCGGAGCGCGTCTCGCCGGTAATGCCCCGCAAATGGTGGGCAGTATAGGTTCCAACCGCAGTCCGATGGATGATGCGTTCGGCGGAGAAACCATCGGCGGTACGGAAAATCCGGACGAACCCGGCAACGCTGTTCCGATTGGCGATGCTCTTTTGCCGCTACTCGCTTTGATAGCCCTCTTTGTTGCTTTCAGGCTCTACAAGCGCCGCCGCGTAAAGATCGCATAGTCGGCAGTCATACTATATCCGCTTATGCCGCATACCTTGTAATGGAGCAAGGTGTGCGGCATATTTGTATCAAAAACGTAAAGAATTTGCCCAATTCGTGCAAAATCTCTATCTTTGCCGCCGCAAACAGGAGTTATATGATACAGGACGACATACAGCAGGACGAACTCTTTGAACGCTGGCGGCAGACGGTGGACGGCGGGCAGACACCCGTTCGCGTGGATAAGTACCTCGCCGAACACATGGCAGGTACGTCGCGCAACCGTATTCAGACAGCCGCCGATGCAGGCAATGTGTGGGTGAACGGCAAGCCCGCCAAGAGTAATCAGAAAGTGCGGGGCGGGGACATAGTGCAGGTGCTGCTTGACCACGAGCCGCGCGACTATAACATTCAGCCGGAGAACATTCCGCTTAATGTGGTCTATGAAGACGAGTGCCTGATGGTGGTAAACAAGCCCGCCGGTATGGTCGTTCACCCCGGGCACGGCAACTACGAGCATACCCTGCTCAACGCTTTGGCATACTATTTGCAAAATGATAATTTGGACATCAACGACCCGCAGATAGGGCTTGTGCATCGTATAGACAAGGACACGAGCGGACTGCTGCTTATCGCCAAAACGCCCGATGCCAAGGCGAGGCTCGCACACCAGTTTTTCGAGCATACTACGGAGCGCACTTATAACGCACTTGTATGGGGACGTATGGAGCAGCAGAGCGGCACTATAGAAGGTGCGCTTGCCCGTGATACGAGAGACAGGACGGCGTATAGAGTGTATGACATAGCCGACCACCCCGAAGCCAAAGAGGCTGTTACCCACTGGCGTGTACTCGAAACGCTCACCTATGTCAGCCTTGTGGAGTGCAGGCTTGAGACGGGCAGGACACACCAAATACGTGTACACATGAAACACATAGGGCATCCGCTCTTTGCCGACGAGAAATACGGCGGCACAGAGATACTCAAAGGACTGCCCACACAGAAATACAAACAATTCGTACAAAACTGTTTCGCCCTCTGCCCGCGTCAGGCTCTTCACGCCAAGACACTCGGTTTCACCCATCCGCTGACCGGCAAGCGTATGTTCTTCGACAGCACTTGGGCGGACGACATGCAAGCCCTCATAGACAAATGGCGCAGATACGGAACAGAGAAAGACGAACAATAATAAATACCACCACTATGGATAACAAGACCAACCGACCCCGCATACTTTGGGCTGACGACGAGATAGACCTGCTCCGCCCGTATTTTATTTTCCTTGACGAGAAAGGCTACGAGGTAACACCCGTATGCAGCGGCAGAGATGCTGTGGATGCAGTGGAGAATGAGCAGTTTGACATCGTTTTCCTTGATGAACAGATGCCCGGATTGAGCGGACTTGACACACTGCAAGAAATAAAACGCCTGCAACCTACACTCCCTATCGTGATGATTACCAAGAGCGAAGAGGAAGATATAATGGAGCAGGCGATAGGTCAGCATATAGCCGACTACCTTATCAAGCCGGTCAATCCCAACCAAGTGTTGATGTGCTTGAAAAAACACCTGCACAGCCGCACTATAGTGGAAGCCGCTACCAACAAAAGTTATCAGGAGGAGTTCTCCGACATAGGCTATATGATCTCCACAGCCGCCACGCTTGAGGAGTTTATGGCTGTGCATAAGACCCTCGTTAAGTGGGATCTGCAACTGCAAGACATCAAGTCGCCTATGCACGAGATTCTGCACGGACAACGCAAAGAAGCAGAGAAAGCGTGGGCGAAATTCATTATGAAAAACTACGAGCAGTGGTTTGCCTCTGACAGCCGTCCGCTTATGTCGCCCGACCTGTTCAAGACCATACTTTTCCCTATGCTCGACGGCGGGGAAAAACTGTTTTTCGTAGTCATAGACAATTTCCGCTACGACCAGTGGAAGACCATCGAACCGCTTCTGTCGGAGTTTTTCAACGTCAAAGACGAGCGGCTTTATACCTCTATCCTGCCTACGGCTACACAGTATGCACGCAACTCGATTTTTGCCGGACTAATGCCGCTGCAGATTCAGCAGATGTGGCCAGACCTATGGGTGGAGGAAGAGTCGGAAGACGGCAAAAACCTCAACGAGCGCGACCTTATCCGCACTCACCTCGACCGCTACCTCAAACGCTACGACTTCAGTTACTACAAGATAAACAACAGCGACTTCTGCGAGAAAATAACGGGACAACTCAAAGGGCTTAAGTCGCCGCTTAACATTGTAGTTATCAACTTTATAGATATGCTTTCCCACTCGCGTACCGACTCCAAGATGATGCGCGAACTGATGGGCGACGAGGATGCCTACCGCAGCCTGACCCTCTCTTGGTTCCGCCACTCGCCTACCTACAACCTCTTTAAGACCATAGCCTCGCTCGGGTATAAGGTAGTACTCACCACCGACCACGGTACCATACGAACTACGGAGCCGGTAACCATAGTGGGGGACAAGAACACCAACACCAACCTCAGATACAAAGTGGGCAAGTCGCTCACCTGCCAGAGCAAAAACTGCTTTGAGATAACCCGACCGAAAGCCGTTGGTCTGCCAAGTCCGAATATCAGCAGCAGTTATGTATTCTGTACGGGCAACGACTTCTTCGCCTATCCCAACAACTTCAACTACTACGCACAGTACTACAAAGACACTTTCCAGCACGGCGGTATCTCTATGGAGGAAATGCTCATACCGCTTATTACACTCCAACCTAAATGAAGCGATTCCTGTATATTCTGTTGTTTATCTTAGTAGCGGCTTTGATATGGATAGGCTCGCTTACCGTTTCCCATCGCTGTCTCTATAAGCACCCCGAGCCTGCGAAAGGGCGTGAGTTAAGCATAGTGAGTTACAATACGCAGCGTATGAATGCGGCACGCAAAGCCGACAAGAACGAGGTGATAAAATACATTTTGCAGACAGATGCCGATGTGGTCTGCCTCCAAGAGGTGGACGTGTATAAAAACAACAAGTACATCACCCTGCCTGAACTGAGAAACGCTCTTCGCCGATACCCTTATACGTATTTCGACTTCAAGGTCTATAACTCCCGCCGTCAGTACGGCAACGCCGTCTTCTCCCGCTATCCGCTTACAGGCAAGCATACTATTGAGTACGACTCGCGCGCTAACATCACCTCTTGCTGCGATGTGTGTGTAGGAGATGATACTATACGCCTGTTTGTCAATCACCTTGAGTCCAATCGTATAGCGCAGAAAGATATAGATTCCGTTATGCAGACCGGTTCGCTCAAGCACGGCAATATAATCAGCAAACTGCGCAAGGCGAGTATGTTCCGCACCAAGCAGGCTGCGGCTGTCAAAAAAACTGTTGGTGAGTCTCCTTATCCCTGTCTTGTGGTAGGCGACTTTAATGCGCCGCCTTTCTCGCTCACTTACCTCAAGATGAGCCGTGGAATGAAGGACTGCTTTCTCTATTGCTCCAACGGCAAGATAGGCAATACGTGGGTGTATAACAACATCGGCGTGAGGATAGACTATATCCTTTGTTCCGAGACTCTGCTGCCCCGCCGTTTCAGCGTTGACAAGGTGCAAGGTTCCGACCACTATCCCGTAAGGGCGACAGTGGCTTGGTGAAGAATTTAACACAAATTGTGCATTATTTTTCCAAATTGTGCAGAATTTGAAAAAATAATCGTACCTTTGCAGCGTGAATACATATACTCTTATATCCAAACGAATTTTTGTTCAGGCAGTGTTGCTGCTTTTGTCCGTATGCGTGTTTGCGCAGATAAGCGGAGCCGGCAGCAGTGTATATAACTTTCTTAACCTACCTGTTTCTTCCCGCGTTGCCGCTCTCGGCGGCGAAAATGTTGCTATTCAGGACGGCGAGATAACTTCCGCTCTCCATAACCCTGCACTTTTGTCGGGCAGTACGCACCACGCGCTCAGTCTCAACTACGCCTACCTTATGCAGGGTACAATGAGCGGGACGGTGATGTACGGCTACAATTTCCGCCGTGCCGGATATGAGAAAAACGCTGAGCAGGATGATCGCCCCAACTATTTCGCTGCGGCTGTCCACTATCTTGACTACGGCAAGATGAAGTATGCCGATGCACAAGGCAACCTGACCGGCGGCAGTTTTACGGCGAAAGACATCGCTCTTGATTTTGTTTATGCCCGACAGCTCGGACCTATGTTCAGCATCGGTGTTGGCTTGAAGCCGGTTATGTCTTTCTACGAGAGTTATAATGCTTTTGCTCTTGCCGCCGATGTGGGCGGACATTTTCAGACACGCGATTCGCTTTTCCATCTCGGCTTGTCGCTGCGCAATATAGGCTGGCAACTCAAAGGGTTCTATACGCTTGAGAGTGAGCAACATCGCGAGTCGCTGCCGCTTAATCTCGAACTCGGCTTGAGTTATCGCCTTAAACACGCTCCGCTGCGTTTCAGCGTTACGCTGCATAACTTGCAGCGTTGGGATTTGAGTTATCCCATTACCAATCAGCCGCAAGATGTAAACACGGACGTGAAGTGGTATGATATGCTGTTTCGTCATACTGTCTTCGCTCTTGATATAGTCCCGAAGAGTGAGCGTTTCTACCTCACAGTCAGTTACAACCACCGCCATCGTGCCGAACTGCAACTGCGCGACCAACGCAGCCTTGCCGGTTTTGCCGTTGGTGCCGGAGTAAGAATAAAAATGCTGCGCTTGGGCTTTGCTTTCGGTCAATATACCAAGAGCAACTTCACCTATCAGGCTTCGCTCAGTCTTGATATTAACCAACTGCTCAAATGAAGAAAATCATAGTTGCCATAGACGGCTATTCGTCCTGCGGCAAGTCCACCATAGCCAAAGACCTTGCCCGATATGCGGGTTACACATACGTAGATACCGGCGCGATGTATCGTGCCGTTGCTCTTTTTATGATGACTGACCCGCGATGCCAAACGCCGGAGCCTGTGCGCTCACTTGTCTCTCTGCTGCCGGAGATAGATATACGTTTTGCCCTGCAAGCGGATGGCAGTCAGCACCTTCTGCTCAACGGCGAAGATGTGGAGAGCCGTATTCGCTCGCTTGAGGTGGGAAGCAAGGCAAGCGAGGTGTCGCCCGTCAAAGAGGTGCGCCGCTATCTTGTTGAAGCACAGCAGCGTATGGGAGCGGACAAAGGTATAGTGATGGACGGCAGGGATATAGGTACGGTGGTCTTTCCGAATGCCGAACTCAAACTTTTCCTCACCGCCTCGCCCGAAGTGAGGGCAAAAAGACGGTTTGACGAACTTGTGGCGAAAGGTGAGTTGCCCGTTTATGCAGACGTGCTGCAAGATGTCAATACGCGCGACTATCGCGATACACATCGCACTGAAAGTCCGTTGCGTAAGGCGGAGGATGCCGTTGTCATAGACAACTCCCATCTGACCCGAGAGGAGCAGATGCAGGTGATACGTGATATATTCAACAAAGCCGTGAAAGACTGACAATATGCAGGTTACTATAGATAGCGGTAGCGGCTTTTGCTTTGGCGTTACAAGCGCGATACAGAAAGCGGAAGAAGAACTGAAAAACGGCAAACTCTATTGCCTTGGCGATATAGTACACAACGGTCAGGAGGTGGAGCGATTGGCAGCAATGGGACTCCAAACAATTGATTATAACGAGTTTCGTTGTCTGCATAATGTGCGAGTATTGCTCCGCGCCCACGGCGAACCGCCTGCCACCTATGAGCAAGCCCAAAAAAACGGCATAGAGATAGTGGATGCCTCCTGCCCTGTGGTTAAACGCCTGCAAGAACGGATAAGAGAGACCTATCTAAAACACAAGAACGCGCAGATAGTGCTGTTCGGCAAACGCGGACACGCAGAGGTGATAGGGCTGCAAGGGCAGACCGACAATACGGCTGTCGTCATTGAGAGTATAGACGAACTCGGAAAAATAGATTTCAACCGTGACATCTGCCTTTTCTCTCAGACTACCAAGTCCGTAGAGCAGTTTCACGCGCTCAAAGAGGCTATTGTTTTTCGTGAAGAAGTGAGGATGGGAAAAATATGCTTCGAGTGGCACGACACTATCTGTCGCAATGTGGCAGGGCGTGTGGAGAAAATAAGGATGTTTGCCCTTAATAATGACGTTGTTGTCTTCGTGGGCGGCAGCAAATCGTCTAATGCGCGAGTGCTTTTTACCCACTGCAAGGAGGTGAACGACCGCTCGTTTTTTATTGCGGACGAGGACTGCCTGACCGCCCAATGGATAGAGGACAACATAACGGACACCACTCGTATCGGTATATGCGGAGCCACCTCCACTCCGCTTTGGCTTATGGAAAAATGCAAAAACAAAATAGAACAATTATGGAATACAAAATCAAGACAATAGGTGTACTTACTTCCGGCGGTGATGCCCCCGGTATGAATGCTGCCATACGTGCCGTTGTGCGCGCGGCTATAAGCAATGATATGAAAGTAAAAGCCATCTATCGCGGCTACAAAGGACTGATGGATGATGAAGTGCAGGAGTTTACCACGCAAGATGTTTCCGGTATTATCCAGCGTGGCGGCACTATCTTAAAATCAGCGCGAAGCGAGGAGTTCCGCACACCTGAAGGCAGAAAACGCGCCTACGATACCATACAAAAAGAGCAGATAGATGCACTTATAGTCATAGGCGGCGACGGCTCGTTTACCGGCGCAAGACTGCTCGCACAGGAGTATAATATCCCCGTCATCGGTATTCCGGGTACGATAGACAACGATCTTTGGGGGACTGACTCCACCATCGGCTACGATACTGCCCTTAATACGATTATGGAATGTGTTGACAAACTGCGAGATACCGGCACTTCCCACGAGCGTCTTTTCCTTGTTGAGGTAATGGGGCGCGATGCCGGTTTCCTTACCCTCAATGCCGCTATAGCCGCAGGTGCGGAAGCAGCCATTATTCCAGAGAAAGCCACTGTGGCAGAGCAACTTGAAGCCGCTATCGGACACGGCAGGCGCAAGCATAAGAACTCGAGCATTGTACTCGTGCAGGAACATGCCATAGAGGGCGGTGCGCAGGCTGTAGCGAAAGTGATAGAGAAAGAGCACCCCGAATATGGTACGCGTGTTACCATACTCGGACACCTGCAGCGCGGCGGCAGTCCTACGGCGTTCGACCGTATCCTTGCCTCGCGCCTCGGCTGTGCCGCCATTCAGGCTCTGCTTGACGAGCAACGCAGTATAATGGTCGGATTGCAAAACGGAGAAGTCGTTTATGTCCCGCTCTCCAATGCCATCAAATACAAAAAGAATATCAAAGACGACAAGTGGCAAGCCCTGCAAGTACTTAGTATCTAAGCACCACGCTATCAAGCTTTTATTTGATATAAACGGTGGTACTATATATAATAAAATAAAGTAAACTTACTATATGAAAGAAATATCAACTAAAAAACTTGTAGAAACGATAGTGGAAGGCATACGCAACCGCAAAGGACAGCGTATAGTGGCTATCGACCTTAGAAAAATACAGGAAGCCCCTGTGGAATATATGGTAATTGCCGAAGGTACGAGCAACACGCAGGTGAGTGCCATAGCCGACGAAGTGGACAGATATGTCCGCACCGAAACGCACGTACACCCTCTTGCCACTGACGGTCAGGACAACGCCGAGTGGATAGCAATGGATTATGGCACGGTATTTGTCCATATTATGCAGCGCGAACCACGCGCCTTCTATGATATTGAAAATCTGTGGAACGACGGAAAACGTACAGACTATGCCGATGAATAACCCCCAACAACCCGAGCAGCCTCGCAACCCCTTTAATAATCAACAAGGCGGCAACAACGGCGGCAAGAAACCGCGCAAATGGCTCAACTATCTCTATTACATACTTTTTGCCCTTCTTATCTTCTCTCTCCTGCCCATTGGCAACGACGGCAAAGAAGCGCAAAAAGACCTCAGTTACACCAAGTTCACCTCCTATATAGAGCAAGGCATGGTGAGCGAGGTTGTCGTATATGACGACAATCGCGCCAAGGCTCACATACGCCCGGAAAACTATGCAGTCGTCTTCGGCGACAGAGAAGCAGGCGAAAAGGCCAAAGGTTATCTCACCGCCCTTATTCCTTCTGTGGATGTCTTTACAGAGTATCTGCAAACGGTAAATGCCGCCCGAATAGAGCAGCACAAACCCAAAATAGATGTCAGTTACGAGAAGTCGCGCGACATCTGGTATATGTTGCTTGTCAATATCATTCCGTGGATTCTTATCTTCGTTTTTTTCTTCTGGATGAGCCGAGGTATAGGCAGTCAGTTCGGCGGCGGCATCTTCAGCGTGGGCAAAGCCAAAGCCGCACTCATAGACAAGGACAAGCAGGACAAAGTAACCTTCAAAGATGTTGCCGGTCTTGCCGGTGCCAAACAGGAAGTGGAAGAGATAGTCGCTTTCCTCAAAAACCCGAAGAAATATACCGAACTCGGCGGCAAAATCCCCAAGGGAGCACTCCTCGTAGGTCCTCCCGGGACGGGTAAGACCCTGCTTGCCAAAGCCGTGGCAGGCGAGGCTGACGTGCCTTTCTTCTCTATGTCAGGCTCCGACTTCGTGGAGATGTT
>DJXH01000038.1:0-30952 GCA_002449665.1 Bacteroidales bacterium UBA7009 | reverse complement strand
TTCGTGGAGATGTTCGTCGGTGTAGGCGCAAGCCGTGTCCGCGACCTCTTCCGACAAGCCAAAGAGAAAGCCCCCGCTATCATATTCATAGACGAGATAGATGCCGTAGGTCGCGCACGTGGAAAGAATATAATGACCGGCGGTAATGATGAGCGCGAATCCACTCTTAACCAACTGCTTACGGAGATGGACGGATTCGGTACCAACTCAGGCGTAATCATCCTTGCCGCCACCAACCGTGCCGATGTACTTGACAGCGCACTGCTGCGTGCCGGACGTTTCGATCGCCAGATACATGTCGAACTGCCCGACTTGACCGAGCGCAAAGAGATATTCCAAGTGCATCTCCGTCCGCTTAAGACCGACAATTCTCTTGACATCAATTTCCTCGCCAAGCAGACCCCGGGCTTCTCCGGTGCGGATATAGCCAATGTTTGCAACGAGGCGGCACTCATCGCCGCGCGCAACAACCACAAGACCGTCGGCAAACAGGACTTTATGGATGCCGTTGACCGTATCATAGGCGGACTGGAGCGCAAGAACAAGATAATGACCGACGAGGAGAAACGCTCCATTGCTTTCCACGAAGCAGGTCATGCTACCATCAGTTGGCTGCTGCGATGGGCTAACCCGCTCGTGAAAGTAACAATCGTTCCCCGCGGTATGGCTCTCGGTGCAGCGTGGTATCTGCCCGAAGAGCGTCAACTCACCAACCGCGAGCATATAGAAGACGAACTGTGCTCACTGCTCGGCGGACGTGCTGCAGAGCAACTCTTCCTCAACCAGACCTCTACCGGCGCACTCAACGACCTTGAACGTGCTACCAAACAGGCATACGCCATGGTAGCTTACTATGGTATGGCAGACAGCCTCAAAGACATCAGTTTCTACGACTCTACCGGTCGCTACGACTACGGCTTTACCAAACCCTACAGCGACAAGACTGCCGAACTGATTGACAGCGAGACCAAAGCCATCATAGCCACCCAGATGGCTCGCGCCAAACAGATTCTCCAAGACAACGCCGAAGGACATCACCGTCTTGCTGAGATGCTCATAGAGCGTGAGGTGATAACGTCCGAAGATGTGGAGAACGTACTCGGTCCGCGCCCATGGAAAAGTCGTGGCGACGAACTGATAGAGGACAATGCCGCAATAGCAAACGAAGATAATAAAAACGAAAATAGCAATGAAGAAAACGCTTAGTATCTGCCTGTTCGCTCTTATGTCAGGCTTGGCAATGGCACAACAGCCGCTGCCCGTAGAAAAAGATGTGCGTATAGGTCATCTCGACAACGGACTGACCTACTATATCCGCCACAACGAGTACCCAAAACAACGCTGCGAGTTCCATATCGCCCAAGCCGTGGGTGCAGTGCTGGAAGAAGACGACCAGAACGGTCTTGCCCACTTCCTCGAACACATGGCTTTCAACGGCACCGAACACTTCGCAGGCAAGGGTATAATAGAATATTTTGAGTCTATCGGTGTCAATTTCGGCGGCAACATCAACGCCTATACCTCTATTGATGAGACCGTCTATCGCTTGAGCGACGTGCCTACCATTCGTGAGGGTATCATTGACTCCGCTCTGCTCGTTATGCACGACTGGGCTTGCGGTCTGCTGCTCGAACCCGATGAGATAGATGCCGAGCGCGGCGTTATACGCGAAGAGTGGCGCACCCGCAACTCCGCTTCATACCGTCTCTATTCCAAACTGCTCGGTATGAAGTACCCGGGTACACAGTACGGCAAACGCGACGTGATAGGTGATACAGCCGTTATCAACAACTTCGCCTACGATGCCCTGCGCGCTTACTATAAGAAGTGGTATGGTCCTGACAACCAAGCTATCATCGTAGTAGGTGATATAGATGTGGATGAGATAGAGAACAAGATAAAAGCCCTTTGGGCAAACGTTCCTGCACGCGTTAATCGCGGTGAACGTCCGCTGCATACCGTGCCTTTTCTCACCGAACCGCGCATCTGTATCGCTACCGACAAAGAGGCACAGTCCACCTCTTTCCAACTTGAGTTCCTACACCCGCAGATAGCCAAAGAACTGGAGAACACCGACTACTCCTATCGTCGCGGTATATGCAACTCGCTTATCACAAGTATTATAGACAATCGTTTCTACGAACTCTCTCTTGAGCCTGACGCTCACTTCACAGGCGGCGGCATAGGTTACGGCGAAGTGGTTAAACTCCGCGATGCTTTTATCGGCGTTGTCTATCCTAAAGAAGGACACGAGACGGAAGCATACGCCGACCTGCTCCGCGAATTGGAGAAAATGCAACGCTACGGTTTCACACAGGCTGAACTTGAACGCGCCAAGACCAACTACCTCAACGGTACCGAACGCTCATACAACAGTCGCACCACGCGCGACAATATCTCCTACGCACGTGAGTATATACGCAACTTTGAAGACGGCGAGTCTATCCCCGGCATAGAGTGGGAGTATAACTTCGTAAAGCAGACCCTGCCGACTATCACCTCAGAAGAACTGCTTGAGATAGCACGCGGCTATATGCACGCTAACCCGATTATCTCCATCCTCGGTCCCGACAAAGAAGGTGTGAACATCCCCTCCGCAGAGAAGACACTCGAGATGTTCCGCGCTATGAACACGCTTGACATAGCCGCTCCCGAAGAGGAAACACTGCCTTCTACACTCATAGAGAAAGCCCCGAAAAAAGGCAAAATCAAAAAGACCACTCACAACGAAACCTTCGGTACAACGGAGTGGACACTCTCCAACGGCATCAAGGTAGTGGTTAAGCCTACCAAGTTCAAAGAAGACGAAATCAGTCTGCACGCTTTCTCCAAAGGCGGTACTTCGCTCTACGACAGCCAAGACCTCGCTTCTGCCGTTTATGCTTGTGATATAGTAGGCTTTATGGGACGTGGCAATTTCTCACAAGCCGACCTTGGCAAGGTACTAACAGGCAAGAGCGCAAGTATGAGTACGTCTATCGGCACCTATGACGAGAACGTATGGGGCAGTTCGTCCGTTAAGGACTTTGACACTATGCTCCAGCTCGTTTATCTCGGTTTTACAGCTCCCCGCCGCGACGAAAAAGCCTTCAACACTTGGATGGAGCGTGTTCGCAACAGCCTTATCAACAAAGAGATGAACCATAAAGGTATCTTCCGCGACTCCGTTGCTCTGATGTCGTCAGACCACTCCGACCGCACCTTTATCCTCACAACCGACCGCCTTGGCGAGATTTCTCTTGACCGCGTTCTTGAGATTTACAAGGAGCGTTTTGCCAACCCGGGCGACTTCACCTTCGTTATCGTGGGTAATATCGACCCGACAAGCAAAGCCGTGCAACAGTCTGTTTGCCAATGGATAGGCGGCTTGAAGACAGCCAAACAGCGCGATAGTTGGAAAGACCGCGGCGCACGTGCACCCAAAGGCGTACAGAAAAACTACTTCTCCCGCAAAATGGAGATTCATACCGCTACCAACCGCATTCAATACACCTCTTACGATATTCCGTACAGTCTCGATAACGAACTGAATATGGAGATGATAGGTCGTATTCTCTCTACACGTTATCTTGAGTCCATTCGCGAAAGGGAAGGCGGCAGTTACGGCGTAGGTTGCGGCGGCTGGATGGATCGTCTGCCCGTAGAGAGAGCCGTACTCGTCATGCAGTTTGACACCGACCCCGAAAAGCAGGAACGCCTTATGGAGATTATTCACGAGGAGGTGATGACCATTGTCGCTAACGGTCCGCTCGCCCAAGACCTGCAAAAAGAGAAAGAGTCAATGCTCAAAGACTATCAGGAGCATCTTGAGCAGAACTGGTGGTGGAGAAATGCCATAGAAGGTAATATCAAGTACGGAGAGAATGCCGTTACCGACTACCGCGCCGCCGTTGAGCGTATAAACGCCGAGAGTGTTCAAAAACTGCTCACTCGCCTTGTTGAGGCAGGCAATATGTTTGAGGTGGTAATGTTCCCCGAGAACTGATAACAGCCTTTAACTGTCTGAAATTAAAATAAGATTGTGCATTTTCTTGCACAATCTTATTTTAATTAGTACCTTTGCCGCAATTATCAATTATACTTTTCTTTAACCAACTTATATCTTTATTTCTTATGAAAAAACTTTTCTTTTTGGCAGTGGCTGCAATAGCATTGCTGACCACGAGTTGCGAGAGAGTGCAGTCCACAGAAGTGTCCGAACAGAACCTTAAGGACAAAGTAACCATCAGCGGCTATGCGCGTTACATTGTTGTAAACAGCAAAGGTGAAAGTAAAGACCCCGAGATGCTTGAAGACCAAGACCTCATACTCTACTATGGTATGAAAGATGCTGAGGGCAACATGGTCTATACTCACTATGACCTCAAAACCGATGAAGATGGCTATTTTGCCACCACTCTCGGCGTTAAACCTGGTCAGGTGATTGACGAGGTGAAAGTGCAATGCTCCTTCTCCCTTGAGGATGCTACTTATGCTTGGAATAAGGTTGCCAAAAAATATGAAAAGACCAATGCCGATTTCTTCGGAGAGACAGTTAAGCAAAATCTTGCCGCCGGCAGTTCTTACGTCTTCGTCGTAGAGGCAAAAGCCGTAGCCTATACATCCAACCCCGACCTTGAACAGCCGGATGAAGATAAATTGAAAAAATAAAAACGAAAACAAGAAGCCATTATGAAAAAGATTATATCAACTCTTCTTGCTGTGTTCGTTGCCGCTCCGCTTTTGTGGTCGCAAGAGGCTAAACAGCAGGAATGGAATGAACCTCAAACAGGCGATTGGGCAATAGGTATCACCTTCAACCCAGTAAGTCTCGGTTCGCGTCTTACCGTTCAACCCCAAGCCGGAACAGGTGTCAACGGCTCTATATCCGGCAGTATGGCTATAGAGAAGCAACTCTATGCCCTCTCTCAAGACCCTGTCCTCGCTTTCCGTCTCAAATATCGCTATGCTGAAAACTGGAATATGCGTATCGCTCTCGGTTTCAGCGGATCGCATATCAACTATACCGAGTATGTGCAGGACGACTACTCCGTTTTGCAAAACCCCTCGTCTGAAAATAAAGTGTCGGACATAGTGCGCTCCGACCTCAACTCCGGCAACCTCGTTCTCGGTACGGAGTTCGTAAAAGGCAAAAAACTCAAGTTTACTATGGGTTTCAGCCTTATGTATGCTATAGGCGGCGGTAAACTGAGTTTTGACTACGGCAACAAAATTTCCGCCCTCAATCCCATCCCGACCTCCATGCCTTATTCGGGTTGGATCAACGGTAAGACGGCTGCCCTTAACCCCGACAACGCAGCCGGTGCGGCTCAAGGTATAGCATGGGCACGTCCCCTCAAAACCAATAACTCGGGTATTCACCACGGCATAGGTGTCGCTATGGATATGGGTCTTGAGTGGTTCTTCCAAGAGCGTATCTCCCTCGGTGCAGCCGTTACATTCTCTCCCGTTATGCTCACCTTCCAGCCGCAGACCTTCACTATTATGGAAGGTTTCAGCACCAAAACCGGCAAGGTGGAGCAATACAACCTTCTCGTCAGCCCGGGCAGTTGGTCCTGCCTCTACGGCACGGAGAATATAGGCTTCCAAATTTCGCTTAACTATTACTTATAAATAATTTTACTTACATCTATGAAACGTATTTTTAGCCTTTTGACTGTTGCCATAGCAGCAATAGCGATGTATGCTCAGATTTTAAGTGGCACTTGCGGCGACAACCTTACTTGGACTGTTGACCCCGTAAAAGAGCAACTCTACATAAGCGGAACTGGGGCGATGAACAATTATTCCCCTGAAAACAAAGCCCCTTGGAATGGTTTGGGTATTATAACACACTTGTCTATAGGTAAGGGCATCACTACCATCGGCGATTATGCTTTCCACGGGTTAAGAGATATTGAGGATGATGTGTATATACCTGAAGGTGTAACCCGTATAGGCAAGTATGCTTTCTCTGCCTGTGCCGCTATGACATCAGTGTATATCCCTTACGGTGTGGAGAGTATAGGAGATAATGCTTTCGGTTTATGCATTGCTTTGTTTAATGTAGAAATCCCGTTCGGAGTGACAAGTATAGGGAAAAATGCATTTGCTTTCTGCACCGAATTGATAGACATTTCTATTCCGGCAACTGTAACTGAAATCGGGGACCGTACTTTCTGGAACTGCACGGCTTTGACAACTATTAAAAATTTTGCCAATACCCCCCCGAGTATCAATGAAAATGTCTTTGAAGATGTAGATATTTCCAAATGTACGCTCTATGTACCGGACTACGCCTACTACAACTACGACCGGTCTGTATGGACTAATTTCAATCGTGAGAATGAACAAACATTCTATTCGAAGAAGTTATACGATTTCGGTTTAGACGTTTCTATGTCCTATGATATCGGCACATTGACCCTGACAGGTACAGGCGCATTGCCCGATCAAGAAACAGGCTGGGGATATATGGCAGCCTTATTCGGACACTTCAATATAACCCAACTATCGCTGCCGGAAGGACTGACAACTATAGGAAGAGGCTGTTTTGCCTATCTGCAAGCCTTGACATCCGTTACTATTCCCGAAGGAGTGAAGAATCTCAATGAGGGTGCTTTCGCAAATTGCTATTCGTTAAGCTCCGTATCTATTCCGAGCAGCACAGACTTTATAGCCAATAGTGTTTTCCATCAGTGCAAAAATTTGAAGACAATCTACAACTACGCCACCACTCCGCAGGACATCAATTATAGTGAATACGGAGTATTTATGAATGTAGAACAAAGTCAATGTACACTCTATGTGCCGAAGGGCAGTAAACCGGCATACGAAGCGGCTCCCGTATGGCAGGACTTTATTATAGAGGAGATGGACGGTTCTGCCGTTGAGGAAGTTTTTGACACGCTGTCGTCCTCGTCTGCACAACCCCCAAAAGTCATAGTGGACGGCAACATCTACATCATCCGCGATGGCAAGACCTACAGCACCCAAGGCATAGAGGTGCGGTAAACCGGTTTTTACCACTTACGGCGCAAGTATAAAAATAAGATTCTGCTTTTGTTTGCGCAATCTTATTTTTATTCGTACCTTTGCCGCTGTAACTTAAGACCTTTCCGACGAAGCTCTAATCTGCGGAAAAAAAACATTCTGTTGAGGTTGTACCTACAATAGAACAAACATGATCAACCAACTAAAATTTTTTAAATATGAAAAAATCTTTACTATTATTGTTGCTCGTAGCCGCAACTGCCTTCACGGCACAAGCCAAATCCTACGAACTTTATGTGGGAGGTGTACATGTAACCGATGCCAATAAGAATGCTATTCAAGAGGGCGTTTCGTTCTCCATTGACGATGAAAACGTTGGTCATCTCTATCTTGACAACGCTAATATAGTCAGCTCGAATATTGATGGCAGTGCTATCGATTTCAAAGGAACGAGTGCTATGCGTGAGTTGGATATACATATCACAGGTTCTTGCTCTTTCACCGCACAACGAGGATACGGATTATTTATGTACACTGATGTAAACGAACTGGCGTATGTGTTTATTAAACCCGAAACTGACGATGCCCGCCTCACTGTCAAAGTATCTAAAAACGGTTTCTTTATGCAGGGGGATTCCGAATTGAATTTTGGCGAGCTCGGCTTAAAGAAAAAACTCATTATTGATGTAACAGCCGGTAACGAAGGCTTAAAGGCCTCAAATGGCGAAGCATATCTTACTATTTCACCATATACCAACCTCTATATGAAGGCTGGCAACGACGACACACCACAAACTATTTTCGTTGGACTATATGACCTCTCAATACTCGGCACACCGACCATCACCCCGGAATGTGAGTGGAATAGCGATGCACAAGAACTCTATCTTGCCGATTCTACCAATCCCGTTACAGGCGAACTGACTATCATCAATTTCGCCACCACCGGCATTGAAGAGGTGCTTGCTTCGCAGTCGTACTCGTTCGCACAAGCACAAAAAAACATAGTGGACGGAATCCTATACATCATCCGCGATGGCAAAGCCTACAACGCCCAAGGCGCAGAGGTGCGGTAAACTTCGAGATATATATCAGACATAGCTAAACTAACACTCATTATGAAAAATTTCTGCACAAAGTTTCTTGTGCTGTTGAGATGAACACCGGCGGCAAAGTGGAAACGAAAACCGACAAACCATCCAAATCACTATTGAAGATTAAAATTATATAACAATGAAAAGGTTTTACATTATTTTTTCTTTGGCTTGCGCCTTGTTTTCGCTGCAAGCCTATGCCGATTGCACAACCGTGATCACACCGTCCCAAGCGGCTGCGAAGGCCGCAGCCAACGACCCGGGAACTTATTGTATCGAAGGTTATGTGGTATCCACGGTGGATATTTACTGCAAAACGAACAAATATGAGAACCAGTCGTTTATGATGGCTGACGAACAGGGCGGTGAAGCCGTGTTTGAGGCATGGCGCGTAGAAGGCGTTGACCATACTATCGGTATAGGCTCCAAAGTGCGTATTGTCAATGCAACATTGAGCGTATGGCAAGGAGTAAAGGAAACGAATGCAGGGTTTACCGTTGAACTGATAGACGAGGTTATACCCGAACTCGACCTGCCCGAGTACGGCAGTGAGTTGACTGCTACCGATGCTGCTGCCTATTGCCTTATGCTCCCTTATCACGACACTGAAACAGAAGATAAGTACATCGTAAAGGGATACGCTACGTCTGTATTCGTAGATCCTGAAAATGAGGAATTATACACTGTTAATATCTCTGACACCCAAGACGGCGGTGCCGTCTTCCAAGCATGGGAATGTTATGCTATCCGTAGCCAAGCCGGCAATGTTATGCCTATTGAAGAAGGCGACTTCGTGTATGTAACA
Organism: Bacteroidales bacterium UBA7009; assembly: GCA_002449665.1. Classification (GTDB taxonomy): domain Bacteria; phylum Bacteroidota; class Bacteroidia; order Bacteroidales; family Paludibacteraceae; genus Colicola. The sequence goes on along the minus strand of DJXH01000038.1, from coordinate 22,081 downwards.
GGCCGCTTGAGCCGCTACAACAAGAATGCCCAGATCAAAGGCGGATATATAGTTACCAACACTCCCATTGATCCTTTTATCGTCCGCGTATCTGCTGATGCCGACAAAGGTGAGGCCGCAGTATCGGGTATGTATGAGTTTACGCTTATGGATATGACTGATGTTGAGTTTACTCTTTCTGCCACTCCCGCTGAAGGTTATGAGTTCGTTATGTGGATATATACGCTGCTCGTAGATCCTACCCGTCCCTCTGAAGCCACAGACTTGGATGTGGCAGAAACGATGCTTGCGACATATAATCAAGTAAAAGACCTAACGGGTGAAGATTTGCAAGAGTTTTTGGAGGATAATGGTATGTCAGAAGAACTATTCCGTGCACAATGTGCTCTTTTGGAGAAATTGCAGATGCCTACCGCAACATTTAATTATGATGATTTGACTCTTTGGATACAGATGAATATGATTGAGAATCAGCATGTCTTCCCTTTCAAGGCAGTATTCAGATCCACCGGAACCGGTATCGAGGAAGTGTTTGGAGCGCAGTCGTCCTCGCCCGTTGCTCAAAAATTCTTAATGGGCGGCACGATATATATAAGTTTGCCTGATGGTAAATTGTATAATATGTTAGGAAGCAGAGTGAAATAAATCACTGCTCTTTTTCAGCCTTGCGGGATCGGATTCCCGCAAGGCTGCTATATATACTGTATTTTATACCGCACTGAATAACAATGAATAAAATAATAAAAATCCTGCTTATGGCTCTTACTATTGCTACTGCCGGTTGCGCTACCGGCAAAAAAGCCCTATATAAGATTGATTTCTCCGGTCAAAAAGATTTCTATTGCACCGAGATAGCCAAAGGGCATACCGATAAAACCAAAGGAAGAACACAATACGGCAACATATACGGTACGCAGCCCAAAGACAAATACCGTGCAGGAGAAGAGGTGGTGCTATATTTCTATATGATAGCCACAGATACCGACTATACTTTCCTTTTGGACGGCGAGTATTTCAACCCTGATTATCATAGCGGCAAAGGTTATATCATACGCTTTGTTATGCCCGAACACGATGTCAAACTACAGTGCATCCACCGCAACTCCATGATTCGGGAGGAGGCTCCGCAAATTGAAAGAGAATAATAACACATTAAATTGTTTTTACCATAAAAAATCTTTCCTCTTTTTGTTGCTCGTAGTAGCAGTGGTGTTTACGGTACAAGCCAAATCCTACCAAATCTATGTAGGCGGCGTGCAAGTAACCGACGAAAACAAATAAGCCATTCAAGAAGGCGTTTTATTTGCTTTGGACGAGAATAACAGCAGTTGCGGTGTTCTCTATCTTAACAATGCACATATTGTGGCAGATCGTATGGATCAAAGTGCTATTCAGTTTATGAGTACGGCCGAAATGAGCGAACTTGATATTCGTATAACAGGCTCTTGCTCACTTACTGCCCGACGTGGCGATGGTATGTTTATATACACAGCAGAAGACGAAGTGGCTTATGTGTTTATTATGCCCGAATCGGAAGGTGCCAGCCTCACCGTCAATGCCTCCAATAACGGCTTTTTTATGCAAGGCTACACAGAATTGAACTTCGGTTATCTCGGTTTGCATAAAACGCTGATTGTGGATGTAACCTGCGGCGGGATTGGAGTAAAAGCCACAAAAGGCTCAGACGAAAATGCTGAAGCCTATTTGACTATCACGCAAGATACCAATCTTTCTATTACAGCCGGCACTGACAATAACCCGCAAACAGTTTTTGATGGACTTTACAAAGTGGATGTCCTCGGCTCGCCTGCTATCAGCCCCGAAAGCGCGTGGAACGATGATACCAAAACCTTCGCCGATGTAACTACAGGACAGCCCGTTACCGGCTCTTTGGAGATTGTCAATGTCGCCGGCACAGGCATTGAAGAAGTGCTTGGAGCACGGTCGTCTTCGCCCGCACAACCCCAAAAAGTCCTCGTGGATGGCACCATCTATCTTGTCCTGCCCGACGGCCGCTGCTTCGACATGCAAGGGAAGAGACTGAGATAGTCAACTAAATGTACTCTAAAAAATGCGATTTGGTTGAAAATAGTGTTATAAATGCCTAAAATAACCATTATATTCAACCAAATCGCAAAAATAAATAGAGATTTAGTTGAGTATGTAAAAATTAAATACTACCTTTGCAGCACCTTTATCAAATGAAAATTATATGTTAATTGGACGAGAAAAAGAACAAAAGCAGTTATTGCAACTTTATGCAAGTAGCCAATCTGAGTTTGTGGCACTTTATGGAAGACGACGTGTCGGCAAAAAGACCAATGGGGAAAAATCAATTATAGTGAAAGCGAACATTTCTGTCCGGGTTTTACATCATGGGTTAGTTCGTCAACCATTTTTGTGCAATTCTACTGGTATTTGCGCAGTTCTACCGAAATTGTCGTAAACGGAATGAACTATTGGCGACTTGAGAAGGAAGATTTTAGTAATCTCTTGACCAATGGCAAGAACGAAGATATTAAGACCATCCGAATGATTGGCGTAAAGGGAATAGAAAAAGGGACATTCAGCAATTTTACGAAGTTAGAGGAAGTGATTATCGAAGATGATGCACTTGAAGAAATAGGTGAAGGAGCGTTTGAGAACTGCGAGTCGCTTCGCTCTATCTCTTCTACCCGCAGTGTTACCGAGTTGGGTAATCGTGCCTTTTACCGCTGCAAGAATCTGAAATACCTCGACCTCTCCGCCTGCCAAACATTGGGCGATAGGGCACTCTATTATTCGGGTCTGAAATCTGTCCGCTTTGTGGCTCTCAAGACGATAGAAGCGGATGCTTTAGAAGGGTGCGCCAATCTCGAACATTTCTATATCTACAATACTCCGCCCGACACCAAAGGACAAGACCCGTTCGCCAAGTCGAATGCGAGCAATATAACAATCCATACGATGCCTGCATATCTGTCGTCTTATAAAAAAGGTGTATGGGCAAAATACAATGTAGAAGCCGAATATACCTTGCCTGTTTCCGGTCCCGGATGGACGATTGATGAAAAAGGTGTGCTCACCCTCACCTCTATGCCTGTGGTGGCATACGGCTCTGCCAAAGAAGTGCCCTGGCATAACTATCGCGTGATGATTATCGCCGTCAAGGCTGCCCCCAATGTTACTATCAATGCCGTAGGCGACTACTGGTTCAGCGATATGGACAAGTTGGAGCGCGTGGATTTCCAAATCATCGGACGCGTCGGCAAGTATGCCTTTGACGGCTGCACCAACCTAAAGCACCTGTTGATTCTCTCTGTCACCTCGGTGGGCGACGGTGCGTTCAGCGAGTGCAAGTCGCTCGATGCCATTGCCTTTGATGCCGGTCTTGAGACATTGGGTCAGTCCGTTTTCTACGGCTGCGACAACCTGCGCGAGATATGGCTTAAAGACAGTTGGACACCGCCTACTGTCACCGCCAAGACCTTCCAAGGGTTGGACCAAAGCAAGGTAACCGTCCACGTCCCCTCTGCAGACATAACAGACTATGTCCAAGCCGACTACTGGAAACAATTTAAGTTCACAATGGAGGGTAATGTTGTCGGTTATAGTGATATCATGGCTGCCGGTACATTCTACGATAGTTATTTCGTACTTCAAGGTGACGGTACTTTGTCTTGCTTCGCCCAAGACCATACCAAAAATGCCTCACAAACAGCCTCGGCACTCAGTCAGTACAAGAATAAGGTTAGTTCCATCGTAATATATGGCGACATCACATCTTTAGGTGCCATATTCAAAGATTTTACATCTTTACAAAAGGTTAAATTGCCCGACAACTTGGTAGAGTTGGACGGTACTTTCGAAGGATGTAACAACCTCACCGACATCCAACTGCCTTCCGGCTTGGACAGAATAGGTTCAAACACTTTCAAAAACTGCGTAGGTTTGCATAAGATAAATGTATTATTTGTAAGTAAGATTGGCTCTTATGCATTCTCGGGGTCAGGCGTAGAGAGGATAGCCACGCTTGCCGACATTGAGCAAGGAGCGTTCCAAGGGTGCAGAAACCTGAAAGAAGTGCAATTAGGCTCTCGTGTCATTCCTGCCAATTTGTTTAACAACTGTCCCGCTTTGACCACAGTGCTTCTGACATACAGTGTGAGAAGTTTTGAGGACAATGCCTTCAAAGGTACCAATCTTACAGACATCTACTATTGCAGTCCCAGCCCGGGTGTGCGCAACTACTCCGGCGTAGAAAGTGAATTCTCCGGCTTCCAAGCCTCCGGCATCACGCTGCATGTACCATCCTTCGCTGTCGAAGTGTTCAGTCATTATAGCCCGTGGAAGTATATGCAAATAGTAGAAGACGACGACTACCAACTTATGCCGATGGGTTCACTCTATAACGCTGAGCCACAGTCGTGGTGGTTGATTGGTCTCAACGGCGAACTCAATATTGTGCCCGAGGAAGAAGGTGTAGCACAGATGTCCGAATGGCAGGATGCAAACGACTATCTGTATAATCCCATTGATCCTTGGATGCCCTATATCTCGTCCGTGAGGATCTCGTCCGACTTTGTCAATACTATGGACAACCTCATGCCTAACGACCGCTATGTGTTGGAAGGTGGCGTAACCTCTATCACACTCGGCGCGAATATGCAGCATGTAGGCAAATCGTTCAATCGCCTCTACAACATTGAGCATGTCTATTGCAGAGCCCAACAGGTGCCGGATATTGACGCAGAAGCGTTCGATTGGAAAGTTGTTGCTGACAATATGGCTACTCTGCATGTTCTCAAGTCGATGGGTGTCAATGCATACAAGGCCAACACCTATTGGAAAAAATTCCGTATCGTGGCTGACCTTGCCGATACCTATACCGTTACCGTCCTGTCCGCCGAACACGGACAAATCATCTGCCAAGAGGATGTTGATCTCAACAATGTGCCTGCCGGAACAACATTGCATTTCGCTGTCATACCCGATGACGGCTACTACCTTGTTAAGTGGCATAACTACGATGCGGATAACGGACTGACAGTCAATTCCGACTGCACCATCGGAGCCATCTTCGCACCTATAGCAGACGGCATTGAGGATGTTGTGATAATAGACCAACTTGAAAACACCGGCAATACCACAAGCCGCAAAGTGTTCATCGATGAATGTATCTATCTTATCCTGCCTAACGGCTCTGTCTATAATATGCAAGGACAAAGAGTAAGATAATCTTGTATGATTTTCCTTATTTCGCCCGAAACGGTGTTTTTAGGGCGTTTCGGGCGGAATAAGGAAAATATTTATATATTAGATTTTGCTTAATCGTCTAAATATCAAAAATTTAATCTTATGAAAAAGTTATTCTCTTTATTTGTCCTTTCGGCTCTGTTTGTGTTGCCGGCAGTTGCTCAGTTGGCAAGCAGCGGCAAACTTGGAACCTGCGATTGGACTTTCAACGCTCAAACAGGTCAGTTGGTGATCACAAGCGCAGATGATGCACCCGAGTGGGGCGGCGAGTTGAAAATTTCTAATCCCATCTTGTCCCCCTTCATCGCTAAAGATGAGATCATAGAAGTTATTGTAGAAGAAGGCGTGTCCGAAATAGGCACCGGCGCATTTATGATGTGCAAAAACCTCACACGCATATCTTTCCCTTCCACATTAAGCGTAATGGGCTTTTCCTCTGACGAAGTTGCAGAAGATGTAGTCGTGCAATTGCCATTTTACGGATGCACATCGCTCAGAACACTCGTCTTCCAATCGGAAAATGCACCCGACACCGACAATCGTATCTTCGAGAGAACAACAGAACAACTATACGGCTTCAACCCAGTTTTGGTTAAACTGTATATTGACGATGAGAGTATCCGCAGTTTTATGGAAGCGGGCTACGGAGCGTTCCATATATGCTCTCTCCCGCCGATGTCAGAAGGGACGTTCGGCAATAACAACGAGTTCCAATGGAAACTGTCTCGCCACGGCAAACTGACAATAATAGGTGAAGGCGCAATGCCAGACTTGGAGTCGGTTATGGAAGAACCATGGGCTCAATATGTGGCAGAAATTAAAGAATTGGTAGTATCAGAAGGAATAACTCATATCGGAGCAAGGTCTTTCGGATACTTCGTCAATCTTGAGATGGCTTATCTGCCTGCCTCATTAGAGTCGATTGGCGACTACGCCTTCGGCATGACCAGCAAATTAGAAACGATCGTATGCGCCGCAATCACTGTACCCGCAATGGGCGAGGAAGCTCTGCCCGTTGTAGAAGATATGAAACGATATGTCTATGTGTGGTTTTATATGGCTGACCGTTTCAACGCCAACGCCGATTGGAGCAAACACCAAATATGCAACCTCAATGTCTCGACCGAACTACTGACCACCGAAGATGCTTCTGCCCAACCACAATCGGAAAGCAGCCTTCTCGTTACTTGGCCCGAAGTGGAAGGTGCCAAATACTTCGTCATCACACTTACAGCAGAAGACGGCAGCCTCGAATATGAAATCACTATCAATACTGACCGACAAGTGGTCTCATACACCAAGCGCGCTCCCGCCCGTTGGCAACAAACAGTTGAGGAAGAATACATTGATGGTTTGGGCTTGACTATCAGAGGCTTGGAAACTGGCAAACACTACACTGTTACCATAGTTGCCAAAGACGACACTAAGACTATTGTTTCGTATCAAGTATCTGCCACCACTGTTAGCAACGAAGAGGAAGATGTGCAAAATGCTATAGATGAAGTTGCAGCAGATGCCAAAAACGGCAACAAGATGATTAGCAGCGGTGTGCTGCTGATTGAGCATAACGGCAAGACCTACAACGCCCAAGGCTCTGAGGTAAGATAAACTGCAAATAGATGGCTATAGATATTGTTAAAATCAGGCATAACATTCGGGTTATGTCTGATTTTTTGTTATTTGTTTTTTGATTTACCCAAAACTTTGTACCTTTGCAGCCGAAAATGTGATTTTCTATAACTAACTTAGTGCCGAAAATGTGATTTTAAGGCTCGTAAAATGTGTAAAAATGTGATAAAATAATGCAACTACTTAAAAGAAAGATAGATAAATTCCTGCTTGAATGGAAAGCCACTCCTATGCGAAAACCATTGATAGTAAAGGGTGCTCGTCAAATAGGAAAAACGGCATCCATTAAGGCTTTTGGATTGGCGAATTATGAGTCAGTGATTGAAATAAATTTCGTGATTCAGAAGAAATTTAGGGCAATATTCGAAAGTGGATATGATGTGGAGTCTATAATAAAGAATATCTCTCTGTTAGAACCATCTTGGAAGTTTATACCACACAAAACACTCATCTTTTTCGACGAACTGCAAAAGTGTCCTGATTGCGCCACCTCGTTAAAATCCTTTTGTCAAGACGGAAAATATGATGTGATATGTTCAGGTTCGCTTATGGGAATCTACTATGAAGAAATAGAGTCGAATGCTGTGGGATATAAAGAAGATTTCCAGATGTTTTCTATGGATTTTGAGGAATTTCTTTGGGCAAAAGGTTATAGGCAGGAGCAAATAGAGGATATTTATCAACGTATGATTAGTTTGCAACCTTTTTCTCAGTTGGAGTTAGACACTATGATGTCTGTCTTTCGCGACTATATGACTATAGGAGGAATGCCGGAAGTGGTAAAAATGTATATAGATAACGGTCATTTTGAAGGGACATTTAATTTGCAAAGGCAGTTGCTGCAAGATTATGAAGAGGATATTACCAAATATGCAGGACAGACCGACAAATCAAAAATCCTTGCCGTATATAGTCATATCTCAACGTTTTTGGCAAAAGAAAATAAAAAATATCAGATAACGAAGATTGCCAAAGGTGCAAGAAACAGAGAGTATATAGGTGCAGTGGAATGGCTGAAACAAGCCGGTGTAGTGAACGTGTGTTATTGCTTGAATAACGTTGAACTGCCTCTAAAAGGTAATTATAATACAGACAATTACAAGATTTACTACCACGATACAGGTTTGCTTATTGCTTCGTTAGATGATGAAGCACAGGAAGATTTGCGTGCCAACAAGAATTTTGGTACATATAAAGGAGCCATTTATGAGAATATCATTGGTGAGATGCTACGCAAATCCGGATACGAGCAGTTGAATTTTTTCAAACGCGATAATCCTTCGCTTGAGATAGATTTTTTTGTACGTGATGCCGATTCATTAGTACCCGTAGAGGTGAAGGCTAACGATGGAGCAACTGCTTCGCTGAATAATCTCATAAGGTGGGAGTCTTACCCTGATGTGAAATATGGTATCAAACTCGGATACAAAAATATAGGGTGGAACGGTCAATTTTATACATTCCCTTATTTCCTAACTTTTTTGATTAAGCGTTTCTTAAAAGATAACCGCAACAAACAATAACTAATCATCCCTTATATCCCGATGTGCCGATGGAATATAACAGGCAGCAGACATTATGAAAAAACTTTACTTCCTGTTTGCTCTCATCGTAGGTATGATGACAGCAACCACCCTTTATGCCAAGACCGTCAGCGGCAAATGCGGCGACAACCTCAACTGGTCGCTTGACACCGAAACAGAAACCCTTACCATCTCCGGCTCAGGACCAATGTATGACTTTGAGACGAAAGATTCCAAATCCACCGCGCCGTGGTACGAGTACAAGAATAGTATTCGAAAGGTCGACATGACCGGCGGAACGACCGTCGGCAATGATGCTTTTATTTGGTGCCTTACGCTTGAAGAGGTAACACTCGTAAACACTCTTACCTCCATTGGTAATAGTGCATTTTTTAACACCAACCTGAAGACAGTCCCCATAGGCGACAGAATGCGAAATCTGACTCATATAGGCACTGCTGCTTTCGGCGGATGTCCGTATATCACTGAGGTCTACATTCCGGCTACCCTTACATCGCTTGGAAGCGACCCGTTTGAAAGGGACAAATCGCTTATCAAAATAGTGGTCAATAAGAACAATCCGAACTACACATCAGTGGACGGCGTGTTGTATTCCAAAGACATGAAGACCCTCATCAGCTATCCGAACGGGAATGGCGAGAAAACATTTGTCGTGCCGGAGGGTGTGGAAGAAATTGGTGCCGGATGTATGCGTGAAGTAACGATAACAGAACTGACCTTACCTTCAAGCCTGAAGACTATGCAAAAACTTGCTGTTGAGTCAGAACATATCACCTCTATCATCTCATTGGCCACCACTCCGCCGACATGGGAAACATCGTGGTCTATGTATTTCTATAAACAGCCGCTAACGATACTTGTACCCTACGGCTGCATAAACAAATACACTTCTGCATACGGATGGTCACAATTGGCAGATAAAATCTCACAAATGGATCCTGAAGCAGAAGGCAAGTGCGGTGATAATGCCACTTGGGCGTTCAATCAATCTACCGGCGAACTATCCATCGACGGCACAGGCGATATGTACGACTATTATTTCAAAACCGCCCCATGGACATACCTTGCAGACGATATAACAAGCATCAGCTTTTTGGGCAGCATCACCTCAGTCGGCAATTGGGCATTCAGTAACCTCACAAAAGTTACAACAGTATCCTTAGGAGGCTCTATTACAAGAATCGGAACAGCAGCCTTCCATTATTGCGAATCGCTAACATCTATCTCGTTAGGAATTGAACTGGAAACAATCGGCGACGACGCCTTTTGGGGGTGCGAACAACTATCAAGCGGACTGAATATATATTCTAATGTTTGGAATATAGGTAACAGCACTTTCGGTGCCTGCTATAGCATACCCTACTTCTATGTCAGCGACGACAATCCTAACTTTAAGGGATACCGAGATGCCATTTATTCCAAAAACATGGAAGTACTCATGGCATATCCGATGGGGAAAACAGACGAAGAATTAGTTATTCCGCAAGGCGTGAAAAGAATAGCCAACACAGCCATATACGGTTCTCATCACATAAAGCGCGTCACCCTACCCGCTACCCTGACAACAATAGCAGAAAACAACTTCATATATATGAACATCATGGAAGAAGTAACCTCTTATGCTGTTGTACCACCTGATTGCCTGAGTGAGCACAATTTCTATGAGATATCCAATGCCGTTCTTTATGTCCCTGCCGAAAGCGTGGAGGCATACAGGGCAGCCGATGGTTGGAAGAACTTCGGCACCATAGAAGAGATAAATAACGCTGACGGCATAGTGGAAATCATCGCTAACGACAATAATTGTTCGGCAACAACCCGCAAAATAGTGTCTGACGGCACGCTCTATATCCTCCGCCCCAACGGCACGATCTTCAACGCCCAAGGCGCACAGGTACGCTAATACTTTTAGCCAAAAGTCGCATAGTAATGTGGGTTTTGGCTAAATTGATAACAATAATTCTTTAATCATTATGAAGAAATTTCTGTTTTTGTCATTATTGACACTGTTGTCGGCCACTGTGCAGGCTGCAACGATCACCAAGTTGGACAAAGTGCCGTATCCGCAGTATTTAACTGATATAACCTTTGATGTAAATACTAATAAACTCAGTTTCAACGACACATACAAAAGCGGCGAACAACTGCATAGAAGGATATACACTATCCACTTCTACTATCGTGAAGAAAATAACACGCAACTGATGTATGTGCAAGATTCTGAGCAGTACTATACCTATGGTAAGCAAACAGGCTATGTGGCAGAATCAACGGAAATATACGATGCCGAAACACAACAAATAGTAAAATATGTATTCAACATCTCAGGCAGCAAAGGCGGATATATTGATGCCGACCTAAATAAGTACATCAACCAATGTATTAAAAACGGTTACGGCAGCCTGCATATTGCCATAGAAGGTGTAGAAGTCTTGTATGACAACAAGACCGGCGAAAAGAAAGTTCCCTACGAAGCGGCAGTCGACAATAACCCCAAAAAGGGTTCATACCTGAATAACTATATCGATGTGGAAGTCAGCGGGTTTACCAAAGTGTCGCTTTCTACAGACAAAGAAATACGCTATGGGCAGGATATGTTGCTGATGATAATGATCTATGGAACAGGTCAGACCACATATTCTTTGCAACAAAGTATGGATAGTGTGTCGTGGCAAACACGAGAAGTTGGCACTCTCACAACAGCGATGGTTAGAAATCATTACGGAATGGAATTTCACTATACTTTCAACAACAACGGTCTGCCTGCTAAAATCTATTATCGTCTGCTTGTGCAAGATGTCAAGACCGGCTTGCGCGATACATCTAAGGTCGTAACAACCAAAGTGCTATACTCAACGACCATATCGGATGTGGTTACATACCTTTCCCCGGGAGAGAAGTTCTTGCTACCTCAAGCACCCGACTGCAAGCAATACAGCGTTATCAGTGATTTTCCCGTGCAGAGAAAAGAAGAAGGTGGTGTTGTTACATTCACACAACCCGCTTGCAATGTGGAGATTGTGGAGCGACAGCAAGTCTATACCGTGCGTTTCCTTGCAGCCGACTATACCCTATTCAAAACAGATATAGTCAACTGCGGCGAAGATGCCGTAGCACCGCAAGCACCTGTGCTGCAAGGCTATACCTTCAAAGGTTGGAACCGCGACATAACCAATGTCCGCAACGACTTCTCTGTCATCGCACAATACGACATGGGAAGCAACTACACTTTCTCCACCAGATTGACCGAACACACTAGTCCCCTTCACCCCTATCTCGTTACATTTAACAATAAGAAAGTAACAGTTGGCGACTCACTTACTTTTGCCGCCGATGTGCGCACCTCTGCCGCCTCTTATCTTAGTTATCAATGGGCATACCGTAACACCGAAGGCGAATGGCAGTGGCAGGACCCTGTAACGGTCGGCACTTTCTCCTCCAACGATGCACAGCAAGGCAAGACACGCACCTTCACACAGAAAGTGGCAGTGGCATACCAATATGGCTACGAACGAGCCTTCCAAAACGGATACGCCTTCCGATTCCGACTCTATAGCGCCGGTACTACCATCTATTCCGAACCCTATGAATACGAACTCTATTACCCGATCCTCATCAACTCACAAATAGAAACTGAGGACGGAGAATATGAATGGCTGTATTCAGCATCAGGCACGACCAGCATGTTGGCAGGCTTGGGTGAAATACCGGCACGATACAACGACACAATCATCGTGCGCAGACAGGATAACAAAACCAATGAATGTATGCAATTTACTCGCGTCAACAAACCTCAATTCAGCCTCGAAAGCGGAATAGACGAGAATGGCAATGCTTGGTTCATCTGCCCTGGTGAAACAGAGAAAATCAATATCACCGTCAGCAAAAAACTCGTTGTCTTTGACGGCGTATATGGCGATGGCTATCCCAAAGCACTCGACTTCACCGCACAAGGCTTCGGTAAGGTGAACGGCTACTACGCACAAGTAGTCAACTGCGGCGACAATGTTACACTCCCCGACGACCCCGAGATGGAAGGCTACATCTTCACCGGTTGGAAATCGTGGAACGATAGCGAGTACGCCGACGATGCCTACCTGAATGTTCCTGCCACAGACGATAATATCATCGGCTTTACCGCAGATTTCGAACCTATCCCCGAAGATGTGATAGATGCTATTGAAGAGGTGATTGGTGAAGATGGCTCTGATAGAACACGCAAAGTAATATATAACGGTCAGTTGCTTATCATTCGTGCGGACGGAACTATATATAATGTAGTCGGAGTGAGGGTAAAATAAAATTATTTTCACTAATTTGCGAAAAAATTTGCACAGATGAAAAACTTGCCGTACCTTTGCAGGCACTTTGAAGTGAAAGGGTACCTTGCCCGAGTGGTTAGGGACCGGTCTGCAAAACCGGGGACAGCGGTTCGAATCTGCTAGGTACCTCCAACGTGAGCCGCCCTACATGGCGGCTCACTTATTATAATGAAAAGATTATCAAAAGTCTGAAAAACCAAAAGCAGGCTAATTTATGTCAAACGAAATAGACAAACTTGTTCAGCAAGACTATAAGTACGGTTTCACCACCGACGTTAATACCGACATCATCCCCAAAGGCATAAACGAGGAGATAGTGCGCCTTATCTCCGCCAAGAAAAGCGAGCCGGAGTGGCTGCTTGACTTCCGCCTCAAAGCCTATCGCCGTTGGGTGGAGATGACACCGCCCAAATGGGGACATCTTGATATGCCGGATATAGAATTCCAAGCAATATCTTATTATGCCGCACCGAGAATGGAGAAAAAAGAAACATCTGCCGACATAGACCCCGAGGTGATGAAGACCTTTGACAAACTTGGGATTCCTCTTGAAGAACGCGCCGCACTTGCAGGCAATATGGCAGTGGATGCCGTGATGGACTCGGTGTCGGTGAGGACCACTTTCAAAGAAACACTCTTAAAGCAGGGTATAATCTTCTGCTCCATATCCGAAGCCGTACAGCATTATCCCGACCTTGTAAGACGTTATCTCGGCAGCGTAGTGCCGCCGTCCGATAATTTTTATGCCGCGCTCAACTCGGCTGTCTTCTCCGATGGCTCGTTTGTCTATATTCCCAAGGGCGTGCGTTGTCCGATGGAACTGAGTACTTATTTCCGCATCAATGCCGCCGGTACGGGGCAGTTTGAGCGCACGCTGCTTATAGCCGACGAGGGGGCATACCTCAGTTATCTTGAAGGCTGTACCGCCCCTATGCGCGACGAGAACCAACTTCACGCCGCCATTGTGGAGATAATTGTTCACAACAACGCCGAGGTGAAGTACTCGACTGTGCAGAACTGGTACCCTGGCGACAAGAACGGCAAGGGTGGGGTCTATAACCTCGTTACCAAGCGCGGTATAACATACGAGAATGCAAAGCTGTCGTGGACACAAGTGGAAACCGGCTCTGCCATCACGTGGAAGTACCCGTCCTGCATACTGCGAGGCGACAACTCGTCGGCAGAGTTCTATTCCGTTGCTCTCACCAACAACTACCAGCAGGCGGACACCGGCACGAAGATGATACACCTCGGCAAGAACACTCGCTCAAGGATTGTGAGCAAGGGTATAAGTGCCGGCAGAAGTCAGAACGCCTATCGCGGACTTGTCAAGGTCGTACCGGGGGCAACAGGCGCGAGAAACTACAGCCAGTGTGATTCGCTGTTGCTCGGCGACAAGTGCGGCGCACACACCTTCCCCGATATGCAGATTGCCAATCCTACGGCTGTAGTGGAACACGAAGCCACTACGTCCAAGATTTCCGAGGAGCAACTGTTCTATTGCCGTCAGCGCGGAATAAGCACCGAAGATGCTGTCGGACTGATAGTCAACGGATATGCCAAAGAAGTAATGGACAAACTGCCGATGGAGTTTGCCGTAGAAGCGCAGAAACTGCTGCAAGTCAATCTTGAGGGTGCTGTAGGATAAACTCTCTGTATTCGTCTATTGAGTGTTTGTTTAGAACTTTGTAGTTGTCGGCTGTGATTGGCAGTACGACGGCTTGGTAGTCTTGCAGTACGGCTTTTATCTGCTCGTCTTGCGAGAGTATGCCTATATACCATTCGGCTTCGTCCATATTACCCAGTCCGCCAATCTGTATGCCGCTTTGGCCGTCTGAAATGTTGCTTATGGCTTGCAGGTCAAAATCGCGGATAAGGAACTGGCTGAAGTTGAAGACGGCTATCTCATACAGCAGGTTGTTGCGTATCTGCTCGTTGTCGGCGGTTATGACGAGTACGTATGACGGTGTTTCTCTTTCGGTTTTGAAGCCGCCGGTGCTTTCCGTTTCATCTTCTTGTGCCTGTTCGGCGGCTTGCTCTTCGCGGCTGTTTTGCAGTCCGGCAGTCGTTCCGCCTTTCTGTGCTTCCATTCCTTCGCCCATAAGAGCGAGCATAGTCTTTGCCATTGCGCTGAGTTCGTGCTCGGGGTAGGCTTGTACCAACTCTTTGAGTGCTTCGGCAAAGGGTTTTTGCCCTTGTGTGCGGGCTATACCTATGGAGTTGAGGAACATAAAGCGGGGCATAAGCGAGGATGACGGGTGCTCAGATTGCATATACTCTTTGTTAGCTTTTACGGTCTTATAGTCGCCTTTCTTATAGGCATTGTAGGTGGCTTGGTAGAGCGAGTCTTGCTCTCGGCTTGCGTTGGCGAGACGTGCAACGTATGCGGGATCTGATATAATGCGCGCCTGCTCGCTGTCAGGGTAGAGACGCAGCAGTTCGTCGTAGTATTTCTCTGCCAAGTCGTTGTTGCCCTCACGCCTTGCGGCAAGGTATTGGCGGTATAGCAGTTCCACGCGCCTTTCGTCTGCGGAGAAACGGCGGGAGAAGTCTTCATAACTGCCATCGCTTGCAGGCAAATCGCTCAAGCGGTCGCGATATATGCCTACGAGGTTATACAGCGCATCGGCTATGAGCGAGTCGGAGAGAGCAATGTCCGCTTCGTTACGTGGTATCTGTTGCAGGTAGTATTCGGGCTTGTGGGTGTCCGTTTCGGGGGCTGCTACAGGTTCGGTGTTTTCTGCCATTTCTGCCTGTTGCTCCGTCTCGCTGTCCGTTTCACCATCGGTGCCATCGGCGTTGTCGTTGTTGTCGGCAGTGGTTGTGGCGGGGAGATTTTGAGCAGTCTTGCTTCGTCTGCGCCAGTTGTCTTCAAGCGGACGGTTGCCCCAGCGGGTGGAAAAGTCCTGTCTGCCTTTCTTCAGGAGGTTGTCGTTGTAGAAGTACCAACTCTGATCTCTGTTGCCGCCGAACATTAGGTCGGTGTCCACTCCTCTTGGTCCGCCGCCCTTCAGTTCGGCTTCACGTGCTGCTTCCTGTGCTTTGACGGAGTCGGCACGCTCGCTTTCGATAAGTGCTGCCACAATGCGCTCCGCTATCTCGCGTTGTTCGTCTTCGGTGAGAGTGGAGAGGTATTGCAGCGAGTCTTGCAGGCTGACGGTCTCTAACTCTTTTACCAACTGTCCGAGACTCTCTGCACGGCTCGATGCCACATCGTATCTGTCGTCCGTGTTGGGGATAATCTGCACGGCTTGTGTGTAACAGGGCGCGGCTTTTTCGTATGCTGCAATGTTGTAGTATATGTCTCCGGCTTTGAGCAGTGCGGCGGCTTTGTCGCTGCCGTTGCGCGTACTCTTTTCTGCGGCTTGAACGTAGTAGTCTGCGGCTTTGAGGGTGTCGCCGTTGTTAAGATAGAGATCGCCTATGGCGGTGTATAATTGGTCAAGCAGGTCTTTATTCTTGGGCAGGCGTGTCATACCGAGCAGTTTTTTGACGGTCTTGGTCGTGTCCCCCGCAAGAGTGTAGTAGCGCAGGTTGGCGTTGAAGAGCAGGTTGGGCTCCGGCTGCATATCCATAATGCGTTTGTAGGCTGTGCGAGCGGCTTCCGTTGCCCCTTCGCGCTCGTATATCTGACCTAATACGTATTCAAAACGCGGTCTGTAGATTCGCTTTTTCTCGTTTTTCTTTGCGGATTTGATATAGGGAACAGCATCTTTGTAGTTGCCTGCTTTCATCAGTACTACAGCACTTACGGCGGAGTAGAGCGGGCGGTTCTTAAATTTGAGGTCGTCTATTTTTACTTTCTGCAGTACGTCCTCCGCTTCATACTGCCACCCCATCTCGGCGTAGGCGCGGGCTATCCACAGGTTGCATACTGCCACCATATCTTTGTCGTACTTATACAGTCTGCTCACGTATGAGAACGTACCTATGCTGCCGAGAAAATCGCCTTTGTGAAACTCCGACTGTGCGAGCATCAGCCACGCTTTGTACATCTTGGAATTGAACTCATCCTGTTGCAGCCATGCCTTGTATTTGGGGTCGTGCATACGTTTGGGGTCGCGTTTGGGCTTGGCGTGAATAGAGTGCAGTTTGATACACTTGCGGCTTTTCTCTATGCTCTTGTCCATCTGGCTTGTGGCGGCATTCTGCGACTCCTTGTTGCTGATGGGGTAGAGATTGATTATCTCCGAGAAATCGTCTTTGTTGGCTTTGTTGATGGCTTGCAGCCCCTCTTCGTAGGATATACTGCCGTTGAAATAGACGTTATAGTCGGTCTTCATCTCGTGAAAACCACGAGAGAGAGCGGTGTTCTTTGTCGTGCTGCAACTCGTGGCGAGCAACAGCAAAGGTAAGGTGAATATATATACTAATCGCTTCATTGTAATCCTTTTACGTGTGATGCTGCGGCTACAAACTCTTTGAGGTAGAACGGCTCAAAATAGGCTGTGTCTTCCGTCTTGCCTTCAGCCAATTGCTTTATAGCCAACGGCATCATATACATCGCATCGGGGCGGATATTGTCTATAAATATCGCATTCGGATGACTTATGACGGCTTTGCATTTGTCAGCCCCGTCGCCAAAGAAACATACCTTGTGCTTGTCTAAGACATAGTTGAACGTATCTGCTTCCACCACCTGCGGTCTCACTTCTTCTATCGTATTCAACTCTCTGTCATACAACGCCGTATAAACTTCCATACGCCTTGCATCTATCATCGGGCAGAGCAGGGTGTCCGTCTCAGCCGTAACGGCTTGTGCTGCTTCCAAAGCGAGCAACGTGAGGGTAGGTATGGCTATGAGTTTGGTCTGAAAGCCGTAGGCTAATCCTTTGGCGGTGCTTACCCCTATGCGCAAGCCGGTATAACTGCCCGGTCCTTCGCTTACGGCAACGCCTTCCACATTATAGCCCTTGCTGCGTATAACGCTCACAGCCTCTTGTATATAGAGAGGCAAGACGGCGGCGTGCTGTACGCTCGGCTCCGAGAGGCGGTGAAAAACAATTTCGTTGCCCTCTGTAAGAGCCACAGAGCAAACGGAAGTGGAGGTTTCTATATGTAGCAGAGCCATAGTAGCGACAAAACTCAAAATCAGCCCGCAAAAGTAGAGTTTTTTTTGCATATCCGCAAATAATTGCTTAATTTTGCAGCCTATTTGTGGCATAATACTAACAAAATCTTACTTAGAAATGAAAAATATAGTCGTTTTTACTGGTGCCGGCATAAGTGCCGAAAGCGGACTCGGTACTTTCAGGGACTCTGACGGATTGTGGGAGAAATACCGCGTGGAAGATGTGTGTACCCACGAGGCTTGGGAGCGTAACCCCGAACTGCTCGTCAGGTTTTATAACGCCCGTCGCCGCGATACCATCAACGCACAGCCCAATGCCGCCCATCTCGCTATAGCCCGCTTGCAGCAGGCCTTGCCCGATACGAAAATAATTACCCAGAACGTGGATGACCTGCACGAGAGAGCGGGATGCAAGGATGTATTGCACCTCCACGGCGAGATACGCAAACTGCGCTCTAATATCAACGAGACTGCCACTGTGCCTATTGAGGGCTGGGAGCAACACTATGGCGACCGCCACCCCGATGGCTCGCTGCTCCGTCCCTATATAGTATTCTTCGGCGAGGGCGTGCCGTATTTCTCCGATGCTTGCGAGTTGGCTTCGCGTGCCGATGTGCTATTGGTGGTAGGTACGAGCCTTAATGTCTATCCGGCGGCTTCACTTCTTGACTATACGCGCCCTGATGTGCCTGTCTATTTCGTTGACCCTGGTATGCCCGAGTTCGGCAGGTTCGGCAGCCGTATAACGCATATACGCGAGAAAGCGACTATCGGCGTACCGCAAGTGGTGGATATGCTGCTTGGCAAAAAAAAGTAGTATATTGGCAAGGATATTGTGCGAAATTTATGTAAAAAATTGCACAATTCATAAATTCTCCGTACTTTTGCGGGCAATTAACAAAAATTCAATATGAATACACTTCTAAAAAATCTCGGTATCATACTTGTTCTTTGCGGAGTGGTATGCCTTGTCATATATGAAACGGCTATTCCTTCAAATGCTCTTCTCGTTGCAAGTTTGGTGCTTGAAGTTATTGGTATTTTAGGTTATATCCTCATTAACCGTGTGGTAGAGTAAGATGACTGTCGGCTTGCAAGACATAGAGTTGCAGGCTTATCACGGCGTACTCGAGAGCGAACGCAGACAAGGCAATCGCTTTCGGGTCAGTGTGTCGCTTACTATGCCCGATAGCGAAGGTATACAGACCGATTGCATACAAGACACTTGCGATTATTCGCAAATCTATCGTATAGTCGAGCAGCAGATGGCAGTTCCTTCCGACTTGCTTGAGCACGTGGCGGGGCGTATTGTTGATGCTCTTCACGTCACATATAGCGAGGTTTCGCATATAAGTGTCAGTGTGAGCAAACATAATCCGCCCGTCGGCGGTAATGTAGAGTGGGCTACGATAGGTATAGAGAGAGATTATTGGTAATTTTCAGTAAAAACAGCAGATATGGACGAGCAGAGCAACGTGAAATATCATCTTACGGGTATGTATCAAGACTGGTTTCTTGACTATGCCTCACACGTTATTCTTGAGCGTGCCGTACCTGCCATAGAGGATGGTCTCAAGCCCGTACAACGCCGCATTCTTCACGCTATGAAAGGTGTGGACGACGGTAAGTATAACAAAGTGGCGAACATAGTGGGTCAGACTATGCAGTACCACCCTCACGGCGATGCCAGCATAGGCGATGCGCTGGTGCAACTCGGGCAGAAAAACCTGCTCATTGACTGTCAGGGAAACTGGGGCAATATCCTCACCGGCGATGGTGCAGCTGCCCCTCGTTATATAGAAGCCCGCCTTAGCAAGTTTGCACTTGAAACGGTCTTCAACCCCAAGACTACAGAGTGGATGCTCAGTTACGACGGGCGCAAGAAAGAGCCTGTTCATCTGCCTGTTAAGTTTCCTCTGTTGCTTGCACAGGGCGTGGAAGGTATAGCGGTGGGACTTAACTCGAAAATCCTCCCGCATAACTTCAATGAGATTTGCGATGCAGCACTTCACTATCTGCGCGGCGAGGAGTTTGTTCTCTATCCCGATTTCCCCACAGGCGGTGAGGTGGACGTGAGCCGGTATAACGACGGCGAGCGCGGCGGAATGGTGAAAGTGCGCTCCCGCATCACCAAAGCCGATGACAACAAGACACTCGTCATATCCCAAGTGCCATACGGTACGACCACCTCAAAGATAATTGAGACCATACTCAAAGCGCAGGACAAAGGGAAGATTAAAATCCGCAAGGTGGACGACTATACAGCAGAAGAAGCACGCATAGTAGTGCAACTCGCCCCGGGTGCATCGTCCGACAAGACCATAGATGCTCTCTATGCTTTCACCGACTGCGAAGTGAGTATCTCGCCCAACTGCTGTGTCATAGAGAACAACAAGCCTATCTTCACTACCGTAAGTGAACTGCTGCGTAAGTCGGTGGACAACACCCGCTCGCTGCTTAAGCAGGAACTTGAGATACAGAAAGCGGAACTTGAAGAGCAGTATTTCTTCACCTCACTTGAGCGTATCTTCATAGAGAACCGTATATATAAGGAGGAAGGCTATGAGCAGGCTCCGAATAGGGACAAACTTATCGCCTTCGTGGATAAAGCCCTCACGCCGTTTAAGGCTCAACTGCTCCGCGAGGTGAGAAAAGAGGACATCGAACGCCTGTTTGACATACGTATGATTCGTATCACCCGCTTCGACTCCAAGAAAGCCGACGAACTGATGCGCGACCTGAAGAAACGTATAGAGCAGAATATTAAAGACCTTAATCATCTTACCGACTATACCATACGCTGGTTTGAACACCTGCAAAAAACTTATGGTGAGGCTTATCCGCGTCTGACTGAGGTGCGCAACTTCGCCTCCATCAACGTCAAGACGGTAGTCGAAGCCAACGAAAAACTCTATATCAACCGCGAAGAAGGCTTTATAGGGACAGGGCTGAAGAAAGACGAGTACCTGTGCAACTGCTCCGACCTGGACGACATCATCGTCTTCCATAAAGACGGCAAGTATAAGATTACCCGCGTGGCTGATAAAATCTTTATCGGCACCGACATTCTGCACGTGGACATCTTCAAGAAAAACGATACACGTACTATATATAATGTGGTCTATCGCGACGGCAAAGGCGGCATATACTATATGAAACGCTTTAATGTTACCGGCGTGGCACGCGACAAGGAATATGACCTTACGCAAGGCAAAGCCGGCAGCCGTGTAGTCTATTTCACAGCCAACCCCAATGGTGAAGCAGAGGTGATACGTGTGCAACTCAAGCCCGCTCTGCACCTCAAAAAAATGGAGGTGAACAAAGACCTCAGCCAACTTGCGGTCAAGAGCCGCACGGCACGCGGCAATGTGCTGACCAAGTATGAGGTAAAGAGCATAACCCTCAAGCAGAAAGGCCATTCCACTCTCGGCGGACGCAAAGTGTGGTTCGACCCCGATGTGCTGCGGCTCAACTATGACGGACAAGGCACCTACATCGGGGAGTTCGTGGACGACGATCGCATACTCGTCATCACCACAGGCGGCGAATATTATACCACAACTTTCGACCTTACTGCCCACTTTGACAAGAATATACATATCATTGAGAAATTCGACCCCGACAAAGTGTGGTCGCTTGCAATGTGGAACGCCGAACTCGGCTATTACTATGCCAAACGCTTTGCGCTTGATGCACAAGCCAAGCAGCAGAGTTTCCTTGGCGAGAGTGCTGACAATCGCATAGAGGTGCTGACAGACAAGGAGAACGCACTCTTCCTTGTTACTTACGCCGACGACAGCCGCGAACCGATGGAGGTGAATATGCAGGAGTTTATCGAAGCCAAGTCGCCTCGCGCCAAAGGCAAACGCCTTACCACACTTGATGTCGCCTCTATAACCGACATCACGCCTGCGCCCGAAGACGAGGAGAGTGAACAGGAAGATGGCGAAACGTCTGACAATTCAGTTATTTCCGCGACCTCCGATAATGCTGAACGCTCAGAAATTGATAATAAAGTTGTAGATGAGAACCTGCAGAGCGAAACCGCCAATGTTACTTTGGTGCAGGACGTGCCGTTTACTATCACCAATATGCCCGCAGGCAATAAAAATGACAAACCTTCAGATTCGCATTCTTCACAACCTCATCAGGATGAAGAACAATTAAGCCTGTTCTGAATCTACTTTATATCCTAATTCGCACCATAATTTTAGAACTCCGTTCTAACAAGAGCGGAGTTCTTTTTTTTGTGTTGTATCTCAAAAGGGGTCGTTTGATTG
>DJXH01000016.1 GCA_002449665.1 Bacteroidales bacterium UBA7009 | reverse complement strand
TTTTCTTTTATACCTTATTTATTATATAGCTATACTTTCTCTCATTTAACAAAAAAAGTCCCTCTCGGGACTTCTCCTGGAGTGGGCGCTGAGGGATTCGAACCCCCGACCCTCTGCTTGTAAGGCAGATGCTCTAAACCAGCTGAGCTAAGCGCCCTTTCTTTCTCGAAAGCGGGTGCAAAGGTACGGCAAGTTTTTCAACTGTGCAAATATCTGCACACTTTTTTTTACTTTTTTTTGCACTTTTTTCGTAAGTTGCTGAAATTCAAATTCAGCTCAAATATACTTTTTGCAATGCCGATAAATGTTCGTAACTTTGCAAGTTCGTTTGAACAAACAAAAAACGGCAAATGACAAGTAAATCTTGTTAAAAACGCAACCAATAGAGAATACTTTTGTATAAATATGTCGGACGAAAAACTTATATTCAGAAGTTTTGCCAGCGGTAGTAGCGGCAACTGTTACTATCTCGGTACGCAGAAGCGGGGCATACTGCTTGATGCCGGCATTTCAGCAAGAGAGATTCAACGCCGTTTGCGCGAGATGCAGCTTGATTTTGAGGATATAATGGGAGTCTTCGTTACACATGACCATGCCGACCATATCCGAGCCGTAGGAACGTTAGGAGAAAGGATACATATCCCTATATATTCTACAGCCAACATTCACTCCGGTATTGACCGCAACTATGGCGTGCAGGAGAAGCTCAAGACTTCACGCCGTTATTTTGAAAAAGGTGTGCCGTTTGATTTCTTTGATATGCACATCAACACTTTCGGTATCAGCCACGATTCGACGGAGTGTGTCGGTTATGTCATTCAGGCTTTCGGGCAGACTTTTATGCTTGCAACCGATTGTGGCGAACCGAGCGAAGAACTTGAGGCCGGCATACGAATGTCCAACCATATAGTCATAGAAGCCAACCACGATGAGCGAATGTTGCTTAACGGTCCTTACCCCACCTATCTTAAAGAGCGTATTCTATCTCCTCGCGGACATCAGAGTAATTCCACGTGTGCAAGGCTCCTTGCCGACAATTTTCACAACGGACTGAGAAACATCTTCCTCTGCCATCTTTCGCAGGACAACAACGACCCCGATGTGGCGTTGCAGACTGTGGAGTCCGCCCTCGGCAGCAATGGTCTTTACAAGCATGAGGACTATTTTCTCAAGGCTCTTGACCGTCTTACTCCCAGTCCCGTCTATATCCTTAACGATGATATTATAACCGAGTACTGATTGCAGCCTATTGGCGCAGATAGGGTAGGTAACTGTCTTTTATGTACTTGAAGTCGGGAAATAGTGCGAGTGCTTTTTCGCATTGAGCTATTGCCTTGTCTTTTTGTCCGAGATGGTCATAACATTGTGCTATGCAGAGCATGATGGCGGGATAGTTCCAGAGGGTTTGATACTCGCTATTCGTTTCCATTATTTTCTCCGCTTTCAGATACAGCCGCAGTGCTTCTTTTTTGTCGCCGCCGAAGAGGGATGGACAGTAGAAGTATATGTTTGCAGCAACAGACAGCACTATGGCGTTGTCGGGAGCCGCTGCCACTGCTCGTTCGGCGTTCTTGAAGGCTCGTGGTGCGTAGGCGAGTGCTTTGAGGTGGTAGAGCATACATACGTATGCCTGTGCGGCACTTGTGTAGGCGAGGCTGTCGGCAGTGGAGAGCGCGCCCCCTTGGTTGACTATCAGTTCTTCGAGCCGCTGCAAGTCTTTTTTCGCTTGTGTTTTGTCCTGCTTGAAAGTGGCTGGTATGTATCCGTAGAGGGCGTTTATAAGAAAGGCTTGCTTTTCCGGGTCGGATAGTCGGTAGTCGGTGGGGTTGATGACAGCCCGCCAGCAAGGCATATCTCCTGCAAGGTAACATTCGAGCAGCCAATCCTCCCCTTGCGCGACAACGCCGAGCAGGGGGAGGATTGAAATGAAAAGTGTTATTACGCGTTTTAACATAGAGAGTATGGTAATAATTACATCTTGCCGTGTTCGAGCAGGAGTGTCTTGGTAGGCTGGTCGCATACTTCGCTCGGTCCGTAGTATTGTATAGGTCCGGGGTAGATATACGATGTGTTCACGTCTGCCCAAGCGGCTCTATGTTTCTCGAAGTACTTGAACGGTGCGCCGTTGAGGTCAACGAGTGCTTTTTGTATTACGGGTTTGAGTTTGCCGTTGCGGCGTTCCATATTCATCATCATCGTGATAGGTACTCCGCCTGCCTGCCAGTCTTCAGCCGGTTCGGTGAGGTTGCGAACGACGGACATGTAGCCTGTCTTGCCGGCTGCTATGAGTTGCACTGCCGTCTGTCCGAGGCTGTAGCAGTAGTCGGCATCGAAGTTACTCGGAGTGGCGCAGCGACCCTCGTAGCCGAAGAAGTGGTGTTGAGCGGAGAACTTGCCGGAGTAGAGACCATTGGCTTTAAGTTGTGCAAGTTTTTTGCTTACCATCTCAATAAGCAGTTTCTCTGTCTCAATAAGGCTTACTTGTACGTTTCCGTGCGGGTCGCGGTCCATAGTGAGCTGTTTGGCTATGGCTTTAGGCAGCGAGCGATAGAGTTCGCAGGATGCGGGTGTAAGTTTCTCCTTGATGTATTCGCGTTTGGCATCGTCGCCTTCAAGTCCGGCAAACTCGGCGTTGTCGGCGAGCAGGTCGTTGAGTTCCTGTATGAGTACGCGCATAGCGGGGATAAACTCAATCAGTCCTTCGGGTATAAGGACGGTACCGAAGTTCATACCGGCTTTGCTGCGCTCTACTATCACCTTCACTATGTCTTCCACTATGTCGTTGAGAGTCATCTTTTTGGCTTCCACTTCTTCAGATATAAGGCAGATGTTCGGCTGGCTTTGGAGTGCGCATTCGAGTGCTATATGGCTTGCGCTGCGACCCATAAGGCGGATGAAGTGCCAGTATTTTTTAGCGGAGTTGGCATCGCGTTGTATGTTGCCTATCAGTTCGCTATACACTTTGCAAGCGGTGTCAAAACCGAAGGATGTTTCTATCATTGCGTTTTTGAGATCGCCGTCAATCGTTTTGGGGCAACCAATCACTTGTATGCCGCAGCCTTTCTGCTTGTAGTACTCTGCCAGAACGCAAGCGTTGGTGTTGCTGTCGTCGCCGCCGATGATGACTATAGCTTTGATGTTAAGGTGGTTGCATATCTCTATGCCGTTATCAAACTGCCAAGTCTCTTCGAGTTTGGTACGTCCGGAGCCTATGATGTCAAAGCCGCCTGTGTTGCGGTATTCGTCAATGATGTCGGCTGTCAGTTCTTCATACTTGCCGTCTATCAGTCCGCTCGGTCCGCCGAGGAAACCGTAGAGTTTGCTGTCTTTGTTCATCGTTTTGAGTCCGTCAAAGAGTCCGCAGATGACGTTGTGTCCGCCGGGGGCTTGTCCGCCGGAGAGGATAACGCCCACGTTGATGGCATCTTTGGGAGTGTTGACTTCTGCGGCGGTCTCAAGTGTGATAACCGGCATACCGTAGGTGTTTGGGAAGAGTTTTTGTATGTCGTCTTGGTCGGCTACCGACTGTGTTTTGTTGCCTTCTGTGAGGCGGAGGTTGCCGCGAAGTGCGCGTGGCATCTTAGGCTGATAGCTCTGACGAGCGATCTGCAACGGTGATTTTTGCATTGTCATAATGTTGTGATTTTTATATTGTTAGTTTATATCTTTTTTTATCAGTTTGAGCATTTCGGCTATTGCTTCTTCCTGCGAGATATTGCTTTTTACACACTGCTTGCCTCTATACAGGCTGATGCGGTCTCTGCCTGCGCCTACATAGCCGTAGTCGGCATCCGCCATCTCTCCCGGACCATTGACTATACAGCCCATCACGGCTATTTTCAGTTCGGAGAGGCGTTTTTGCAGCTGTTGGTTGTCGCCGGTTCTTTTCTGTCGGCTTAAATCGGAAAATGCTGATTTGATGTCTGCTACGGTCTTTTGCAGGTCAAACATCGTTCTGCCGCAGCCTGGGCAGGAGGTGAACTCGGTCTTGTACATCTTCACCCGCGCTGCCTGTAGTATGTCTTGCGACAGTTTGTCAAGCCTTGCGATGTCGAAAGCGGGGTTATGGAGGCGTAGGGTGGTGTAGCCGGTGTCCCAAAGCAGTCTGCCGCACTCCGCAGCTGCATAGACGGAGTATCGCTCCCAATCGCTTTCGCTGCAGTCCATGTCTATTGTTCTGCCTGCTTGGTCTATGTTCACCGATGTGCTGCTGTATCTCGGTGATTGAGGGTCTGCGAACCAGTTGATGAGAGTGCGTGCTACGGGTATCTCTTTTTCCGGCTCTTCGCTCAAACTCACGCGTATAGTGTCGCCTATGCCGTCAGCGAGCAGCGCACCTATGCCCACAGCGGATTTTATCCGTCCGTCTTCTCCTTCGCCGGCTTCCGTTACGCCGAGATGAAGAGGGTAGTGCATATCCTCGCTGTCCATAGTCTTGACGAGCAGGCGCACCGTCTCCACCATAACGCGAGTATTGGAAGCCTTGATACTCAAAACGATGTTGTCAAACTGCTCTACTCGGGCTATACGAAGAAACTCCATACAACTCTCCACCATCCCTCGTGGCGTGTCGCCGTATCTGTCCATCATTCTTTGTGATAGGCTGCCGTGGTTTACTCCTATGCGGATGGCGGTGTTGTGTTCGCGGCAGAGGTCTATAAGGTGAATAAACTTACTGCGAATCTGCTCTTCTGTCTTGGCGTAGTTGCCCGGATTGATTCTCACTTTGTCCACCGCTGCGGCTGCCTCGTCCGCTACATCAGCGCGAAAATGCACATCTGCCACTATGGGGATATTGATGCCTTTGGCGTGTAGTTGTTTGCGTATTTCGGCAACCGACTGCACTTCTTTGATGCCTTGAGTGGTAAACCTCATCAGTTCCGCCCCCGCTTCTTTGCACCTGATTGTCTGTTCCGTACAGGCTTCTATGTCGTTGGTGGAGAGGTTGCACATCGTCTGTACGCGAATAGGGAAATCAGACCCTATGCCCGTACCTGCCACGTAGGCAGAATAGGTCTTGCGACGAGTGTATTTTGTAATAAAATTCATTTTTTTTCAAAATAATTTGCACAGTTCAAAAATTCGCCTTACCTTTGCACCCGCTTTTGAGAAAAGGTGTTGAATCAGTAGCTCAGCAGGTAGAGCACATCCCTTTTAAGGATGGGGTCCTGGGTTCGAGCCCCAGCTGGTTCACAAAAAGGAGAGTTTGAGGCTCTCCTTTTTTGTTATACTACTACGTTCACTATTTTCCCAGGTACGACGATGATGCGTTTTGGGGCGGCTGAACCGAGATATTTCTTTGTCTCTTCGCTCTCGAGAACGGCTTTCTCCACTTGGGCTTTGTCAAATGTCTTGTCGAGAGTCACTGTAAAGCGCACTTTGCCGTTAAACTGCACGGGGTATTTCACGGTGTCTTCCGTGAGGTATTTTTCGTTCAGTTCGGGCCAAGCGGCATCCACTACAAAACTGCCGTTCCCGCATCGGTGCCACATCGCCTCGGCTATATGCGGAGCGTAAGGAGCAAGCAGTACTGCCACTTGTTCGAGTACGGCACGCTTGTTGCAGCCGAGTGCCGCAAGTTCGCTTTGCGCTATCATAAACGCCGGTATGGACGTGTTAAACGACAGGTTCTCAATGTCCCACGTGATTTTCTTTATCAGTTTATGCAGGCTGCGAAGTTCGTCCGCAGTAGGCTCCTCATCGGTTATGTTTTCATACAGGTTCCATATTTTTTTGAGGAAGCGGTGTACGCCGTCTATGCCGTTGGTGTCCCACGGTTTGGACACCTCTATCGGTCCCAAGAACATCTCATACAGGCGGAGTGTGTCTGCTCCGTATTTCTCCACCACATCGTCGGGATTGACCACATTGAACATCGATTTGGACATCTTCTCTATTGCCCAACCGCATTTGTATTGTCCGTCGGTGGTGATAAACTGCGCGTCTTTATACTCCGGCATCCAACGGCGGAAAGCTTCCTCATCGAGAATATCGTTCTTTACTATATTCACATCCACGTGTATGGGCTGTGTCTTGCCTTTGTATTGCGGTTCTTCCGTGAGTTCTGCGCTTACAAACTCGTTGTTGCCGCCTATGAGACGATAGACGAAATTGCTGCGCCCTTGTATCATACCTTGATTGACGAGTTTGGCAAACGGTTCGTCTTCACATACTACGCCTATGTCGTAGAGGAACTTGTTCCAAAAACGTGAGTAGATGAGGTGTCCTGTAGCGTGTTCCGTACCGCCTATGTAGAGGTTTACCTGCCGCCAATAGTTGTTGGCTTCTTGCGACACTAACTCCTTGTCGTTGTCGTTATCCATATAGCGGAGGTAGTACGCGCTTGAGCCTGCAAAGCCTGGCATTGTGCAGAGTTCGAGAGGGAAAATGGTAGTGTTGTTTATCATTTTCTTGCTGACCACCTTGTTTTCGGCGGTGTCCCAAGCCCAGATGTCGGCATTACCGAGGGGAGGTTCGCCTGTCTTAGTGGGCAGGAAAGATGCCACTTCCGGTAACTCAAGCGGCAGACACTCTTCAGGGATAAGATAGGGCATACCGTCTTTGTAATATACAGGGAACGGTTCGCCCCAGTAGCGTTGGCGGGAAAAGATAGCATCGCGAAGACGATAGTTCACCTTCACCTTGCCAAGCCCCGTGTTGGTGATATACTCCTTCATCTTCTGTATGGCCTCTTTTACCTCTAATCCGTTGAGGAAACCGGAGTTGATCATTCGTCCCTCTTTTGCATCAAAACTCTGTTCGCTTACATCTGCGCCCTCTATGAGCGGTATGATAGGCAGATTGAAGTGTCGTGCAAAAGCGTAGTCGCGGCTGTCGTGAGCAGGCACTGCCATTATCGCTCCCGTACCGTAACCGGCAAGTACATAGTCGGATACATAGACGGGTATCTCTGCTTGTGTGAGCGGATGGATGGCGTATGCGCCGGTGAAGACACCCGTTACTTTTCTGTCGGCAATACGCTCTCTTTCTGTGCGGTGGCGGCAGCGGTCTATGTAGGTTTCCACTTCTTGCCGTTGCTCGTCTGTTACCACGCGGCTTACGTATTCGCTTTCGGGCGCAAGTACCATAAATGTAACGCCGAAGATAGTGTCAGCGCGGGTGGTAAAGATAGTGAATGTCGTGTCTTGTCCTTTTATCTTAAACTGCATCTCTGCGCCTTCCGAGCGGCCTATCCAATTGCGTTGGGTTTCTTTGAGGCTCTCCGTCCAGTCTATTTTGTCAAGTCCGTTAAGCAGTCTGCCGGCGTAAGCACTGACACGCAGGCTCCACTGGCGCATCACCCTCTGCTCCACGGGGTAGCCGCCTCTTACGCTCAGTCCTTCGCTCACCTCATCGTTGGCAAGCACCGTGCCAAGTTCGGGACACCAGTTCACTTTCGTGTCGCTAAGGTAGGCTATGCGATACTGCATCAGCCGCTCCTGCTGCTCTTTCTCGGTCATCTTTGCCCATTGCGGGTCGTCCTGCTCAAATTTTTTTACGAGTTCGCTTATAGGGCGCGCTTTCTGCAAGTCGGTGTCGTAGTAGGAGTTGAACATCTTGCAGAATGCCCATTGTGTCCAGCGGTAGAATGCGGGGTCGCAGGTGCGTACAGAGCGAGACCAGTCGTAGCAGAAACCTATCTTTTTGAGCTGCTCTATGTAGTGGGCGATGTTCTTTTTCGTCGTTATCTCGGGGTGCTGACCCGTCTGTATGGCGTATTGTTCTGCGGGAAGTCCGTATGCATCAAAGCCCATAGGGTGAAGCACATTGTAGCCGCGAAGACGTTTGTAGCGGCTGTATATGTCGGAGGCAATGTAGCCTAAGGGATGACCTACGTGAAGCCCCGCACCGCTCGGGTAGGGGAACATATCAAGCACATAATATGGCTCTTTGTCGGTGTTGTTATCCACTTTATACACTCCGGCATTGTCCCACGCCTTTTGCCACTGTTTCTCAATCTCTGTAAAATTGTATTCCATATTGTTTTTCGTATTTTTCGTATTCTACGTAATTTTCGTAGTCTGCGTAATTACGTAAACAACGCAAACAACGTAATAACATTTTTGGGCTGCAAAGGTACTAATAATTACAAGAATACGCAAATTTCCACTCATTTTGCCGGTAATTTTCAAATTTATGTACAAACTTTTGCACAATATGTCTGTTTGTATTACCTTTGCAGGCGGAATACACTTACGCCGACCTGCCGCGTGCAGGAGGGTTAGTGGGATTTCGTTACATATTGAAAAAGGCGTTTATTGACGCTTTGTATTTGACGCACAAAAAGCTTCGAACACTTTTAATAAAATAACCGGTCAAAGACAAAGTAAGCAATCAGATGCCTATGGGTATGACTTATCATGCCGTGTTTGCCGTTTCTCGGCAAGCGGTTTGTCGTATCGGCGTAGGTTTCATTGTTGTTTATTAACTGGTTTGGGTAAGTTCGAAGACCCTTGTGCGTAGATGAGCAATAGCGAAGTCTGCGCTTTTTCGTGTATGAACAATGGGTCTTTGACATATTGGATTACCGTAAAAAATGTAATTGTAAAGTTGCAGTACTTTTGTAACCGCCATTGAAATAACGGCCATTACAAAACTAAAAGTAATATTATGCAGTTTTACAATAGAGAAAAAGAGCAGCAGGAACTGTTACGCATCAGAAAATATCATACGAGCAAATGAGCCAAATGACCTTAGTAGTTGGAACGGAAGTTATTAAACGAATTTTATCAGATTTTAATCCCATCTATACTAATGATGATTTGTTGGCACTATGCACCATCACCGGCGGCGTGCCTAAATATATGTCGTGGATTTTAGATAATGGTTGCACAACACAAGCACAGATGTACAAGTATTTCTTCTCGGAGAATTCTCATTTCCTCGAAGAAGGGCGTACCCTGCTTGTGAGCGAGTCCGGTAAGAATTATGGCACTTATTTTTCTATACTGCAAGAGAATATAAAATCATGGTGGCGTAATAAAGCCATTTCTTACAAGGGCAATACTATTGATGCTGAGGTGGATATTATAGCTCTGCCTATGGAAGGAACGACTGCGTTAGTCGCCGAAGTGAAACGCGAAAAAGAGCAATACAGACATGACTTGTTTATGCTGAAGGTGGCATACTTGCAGCAAACTGAACTAAAAGAATATAAGGTGAAAACAAAACTATATACATTAGAGGATATGTAAATATCCGTCTTTCAGTTTTCCGACAAACGGTAATCCAATATACGGGTTGCCGTTTTTCGTGTATGTACGCGCGTATATATATGTGTGCGAACGAAGTAAAAATAGGTAGTAAGAATGTATAGGAGGATGCCGAAAAGCCGGAAGTGAGTAGGCAAAATATCAATTAAATCTATAAAACGATGAAAAAAGTAATGTTAATCGCTACGGCGGTTTTGTGCAGTGTGGTGTTTTCAGATTGTGCGGCAAAAAAGCCGGTAAAGAAAACTGAACCGCCTGTAGCTCAACAAGAAAGTGAAACACAACGAAAAATTCGTGAGTTGAAAGAGCAACAAGAATTGGAGGATTTGCAAGCCGAAGCTGAATTGAGAGCATTGGAGCGCGAAGCAAAAAAGAAAAAACTTCAAACCCAAATGGCTCTTACTGAACAAATGATAGATGGACATCAAAAATTGGTTAAGTTCTGCTATGAAGAGTCATTGGACAAGCCCGGTGAGTATATGGCAGGTCTGGGTGTATCTTCTCCCAGAAAATTAGAAAGAGATGCTAAAATTGAAGCGCGTCAAATGGCTGTACAAGATATTACTGTAGGTTTTGTAGGTATGATTAAAGTTGGTACAGAGTATTATTCTCAATCAGGGACAACACAAGGCGGTAAAGGACTTGATGAGAGCCAACTTGAAGGCATGACTATAAATTTAGTAGAGAAAGCAGTTGATAAATATATGATTCAAGTATGCTACGAAAGCGTACAAGATAATGATGGAAAATATATCTATTACCTTGCGGGGCATATTTTAGAAGGGACTGCTGTGGATGAGGTCGCAGATGCATTGGATAAAGCCGAGCTTATCCGCGATAAAAACACTTTCAAGAAGCAACTCCTCAAGGAATTAGAAAACGAAAAAGCGGTACGCGATGCTGAGCGTGAACAGAAATTGCAACAATATCGTGAGTTGCAGAATATGGAATAACCTTATTTATATCTCTCTATGCCCTAAATCTTTTAGGGCATAGAGAGATATTTTCAATATCCTATTCTTATGAGATTTATAAAACTAATCATTGTCTGCATTTTTGGTATAATATCCCTATCTGCCACTGCTCAAATGGCAGAGCCTAAATGGGTAAGGCACATCCCAAAATCTACCTCGGAAACATTCTACTACAGAGTTACTTATGGCGATGGTAAGAATTATGATGCTGCATATTCCAAAGCTTTTGCACGAGCAATATATGAAAATGCGTGCAAACGAGGTATATATGTTGATGTTAACACTTCAATAGAGGACATCGAAGCTGACATCACCAAACAAGTAAATGTTGACAATCGGTCAATGAATCTATATATCAACAAGGTTTGTGAATATAGAGATGAGCAACCTAATGGACGAATTAAACTCTACATCTTGTGGCAAATAGGTGTGTTTGGGAAATCCGACCCGAATTTTGAACCGTATGAGGATTGTGATAAACTATAAATGATTACAAATATGAAACAAAGACTAATTATACTATTTTCAATTTGTTGTGTTACACTATGTGTGTTTGGTCAGAGCAACATCAATAATCGACCGCTAACACCGGATTGGGTCAGTTTCTCACTACCTGATAATGATACATTCTTCTTTAAGCCAATTAGTATTAGTGCCAAAGATGTAAAGGGGAAATTTGAAGCCGATCAATTGGCACAAAGAATGGCATTTCAGGCAGGTGCCGATTACTTAGGGTATTTTATCAACACTCGCGCACTCAATAGCAGTATTCGCGAAAATGGAGATGATATGTATATTGATGGCGATGCTGATAAGAAAATATCCGCTCGTCTTGTCTGTGAATACCAAGAGCCGGAAGCAAAGGGGAGTTCAAAAATCGTTACTTACTGGTATCTATATGAAATATCTAAAAGTGGCAGAAAGATAGCTCAGTTTGATACCGACTTTGATTGTAGTAGCAGGCGCAAAACTATAGCTCTCAGAGATTCCATTGAGAATGCAAATAAGCAAAAAGTATTACTACAACAACGACATTCCAACGCTCGTGCACTCGCAGCCTCAACGTTTATCCCGGGTATGGGACAGATGCTCAAAGGTCAAGAAGGTAGCGGAACGGCTTTCCTGCTAAGCGAACTCGCACTTTTCGGCGGTGGTACGGCTTGCTATTTCCTTGGGCAGAACCGGTCAAATATAATGAAAGCCACCGGCACAACTTACAAACAATACACAAATGCCAAACAGATGAAAAACACCTATGACATTGCTATGTATGCTTGTTTCGGAGTTGGCGCGGCAGTTCATATCACCAATATGGTACACGCTTGGATAGTTAAGGATAAACACCTCCCGCAGAATATTACTTTTGCTCCGTCAATTATTCAAACAAACGATTTCACGCAACCCTCGTATGCCTATGGCGCGGGAGTACAAATAAAATTCTAAGTAACTATGAAAACAAAATTTTCGTGGCTCGGCATAGTTGCCGTATGTATTATTTTGTGCGTAAGTTCCTTCTTGATAGGCTGTGAGAATAATTCAGGTGAGGGAAGGATTACTTACAAAGGGCGAGTCGTCTCTCTGACCGGCAATCAGCCTATAGCAGATGTTACCGTAAGTATAACTAACGGCACCATTGTTAAAGCATCAATGGTGACACAGGCAGACGGCCTGTTTAGTCTATCTGTTATCACAATAGAGATAAACGAAACCTATTATCTTAAATTAACAGATAAGAATGGGGTGAGTAAAAAGGGGCAATTGCGCGCCTTTGGCTTGGCTGAGTATGACTATGGTGATATCCCTTTCGGAGAGGTTGTACCCACGGTGGAAACAACAGCACTCACAGCTATGAATGAAACTTCTTTCACCTGCAAATGTAATGTTACATCACAAGGAAATGCCCGTGTAACAGAAAGAGGATTGTGTTGGGGAACTAACGTACCTACAATAGAGGACAATGTGGTACCTTGTGGCAGTGGTACAGGTGAGTACTCTTGTACTGTTGAAAATGCTGGAATAAATATCAATACCACAACTTATTATGCGCGCGCCTATGCAAAAAATGATTATGGCATTGCATACGGAGAACCTATAGAAATAAATTCAAGTATGTTTGCATATTTCTCTCTTCCTACAATGCAATATGCCGGATATACCTATCATATTCATCCTGATTTGGGAGCAATGCAATGGGAACAAGCAAACAACGCTTGTCAGAATTTAGTAGCGTATGGTTTTAGCGATTGGTATCTACCTAATAAGGAGGAATTAGTTAATATAGGGGTAATGTCATCCGCTTTACAAATAGGAAAATTTTATTGGACAAGTACTACTTGGGGTGATTACTCTAATAGGCACTATTATGTTATCTATAATAATGATTATAACTATTGGAAAGAAAGTGAGCGAGGAACTAATGATTCCGATGTGTTAGATGTCGTTCCTGTCAGAAAAGATAGATAATGGTGAAAGTTATGTAATAGTCAAAAATGTTTAAGTTGAATAGTATGAAAAAGTATTTATTATTGATATTTGTACTCCTGGGAGCACTATCCTCTTGTAGAGATATGAATCTTGTTAAACAGAAAATCAAAAGTGCAGCAGATTGTAGTTATTGTCATCCGGCTTGGTCGTGGAATAATGGAGTTGCTAAAATAAAAGAATATTATAATTTTTATCACGAGTCAATCTATTGTCCCTTTGAATTCATCGTTAAAATAAATGGAGATTTAAGTTTTCGCTATAAAATTAATGACAACTATTTAGGCGGATTGAGTGTAGGTGGAACAAGTGTTAGTTTTTCAGATGATGAGGGCGGACCAACGATGTGGACTTTAGTTAAGGCGGGGCATGTGCAAATAGGAGATAAGATATATTTTAGCGGAAGAGAATGCTCTGTTAAAGATATAATTATAACAGGAAGCATTGAAGAAAATAAGCCGGCAACTGAAGAACCTGAAGACCCTGGTTGGGATTTCTAAATTTTCTTATTCTCTCGTCGAAGCGATGTTTCGGCGAGAGAATAAGATATATCGACCTTTGACGTATTGTCGAATCAATAGAGAAAACCGAACAGATAAAGTGGGATGCGGTTTTTATATCCAATTTCAATATTATCCACTGCAAGGAAGGAGTTAGGTACATCTTTTATTTGTTCAAAAGTCTTGTTTGCACCGCCCACCTCAAACAGGTATTGATTATCTACAAGGAAATCACCTTTTGCAGGATAGCAAACAGGCAGAAGTTCGGATGTTTGGTTTAGGAAAAACGTTTCTCTTGCCGTTCCGATTTCTGTTTTAGCACCTAATGCATACATAAGGTTGGTGTTATGTAAGAATACTTTTTCCGGTCTTCCAAGTGCTTTCAGGCTCTTGGTATTATCTCTTAGCAGCATAAGCAAGTCGGCACGCTCTAAAGCATGAAGCATCTTTAGACCTTGATTCCTATTGGTTTCCAATTGACCATAGAGACTGTTCATTGTCGGCATTTGCGGTACGCTTTGCGCCAATACCATCAGCATCTTCTTCGTTTTCTCGATAGTAGGAACGGTAACTTCATCTATCTGCGGATAGTCGCGCTCAAGAACTTGATTAACTACATGTTGCAGGCGTATTTCATAGCCGGAACGTACGCTTTTGTAAAAAGGGTAATAGCCTTGCTGCAAGTATGTGTTGAAGTATGGTTGAATACTACCCGCTTTTTCTTTAATGGCAAAACAAAAGGCAACGTGTCTTTGGAGAATATCCTCAAAAGAGTAGGAAGGGAAGTCGGCGATTCCTTCAAATTTCAGGTACTCACGAAAAGATAATCCGGGCAAATGATAGTCTATCAATCTGCGTGATAAGTCGCCCTCCCCTGCTTCTAATTGAAGCATGGATGAGCCGGTAAAAACAATATGTAAATCGGCATATTCGTCAGTCAAGTTCTTTATGGCTGTCTGCCAATACGGGTAATAATGTACCTCGTCAAAAAACATATACCGTCCTCCTTGGCTGTAGAACCAGTCGGCGAGTTCTTTGAGCGAGTATGACTTAAACCACAGATTATCCAATGACACATACAAAGTGTCATCGATATTAGGGAAAGCTTGCAGAATATGCTGTAGCATAAGAGTTGTTTTACCGACACCCTTTGCTCCCTTAATTTCAATTAGCCTATCTTCCCAGTCTATCTTGGTCATCAGCGGTCTGATGTAGTCCAATGAAATAGTGGAAAGGAAATTGTGGTAAGTGTTGATGATAGGTTGTACTTCTTGTTGTTCCATGGCTGTTCATAATTTTCGCCTGCAAAGGTACAACATTTATTTTGAATGTTGCAAATGTTTTTGCTAAAAAAAGTCCTTGTATGGACTAAAATTTGGTCATTTTTAGTCCTTGGATGGACTAAAATAGGCGATGTTTTTGTATTTTCTCGTAAAAAAGTTCTTGTATGGACTAATTTTGAGGTGTTTTTAGTCTTTAGATAGACTAAATTGATTCGACATACTTGTGTTACGTAGTTTTCGTTTTTTACGTAATTTTCGTAAAAAAACGCAAATAACGCAAACAACGTGAAACTGCATATTCTACGCAAACAACGTGAAACCTAAAAGATATGAACAAAAGAGTTTTAATATTAATGCTGTGTGCTGCGGCTATGACTAACCTCGGGTCTTTATCGGCACAAGAAGATGCGTTCAGTCGTTTTAAGCAGCAGCAGAACGACAAGTTTGAGAAGTTCAAAGACGACAAGCAAGCCGAGTTTGATGCTTTTCGCAAACGTATGAACGATGAGTATGCCGAGTTTATGCGCAAAAACTGGGAGGCATTTCCTGCCAATACACCGGATAAACCGATAAAAGAGCCTGTGGTGCCGCCTGTTGTACTTGACGAAGATACCCTGCAGCCCAAGCCACAGCCTAAGCCGCCTATTGAAACCAAGCCGATAGAGATTCCTGTTAAGCCCAAACCTATTGTTGTCCCTGCGCCGCAGCCTGCTCCCGAACCGATTGCGCCTGTCAAACCGAAAGAAGAAACATACCAGAAAGTGTCTGTCGGCTATTTCGGCACCATCATAACTATCGGTTTCCCAAAAGATGACAATCTCAAGTTGCGCGCACTCGAAGAAAATGCCATTGCCGATGCTTGGCAACAACTTTCCGACAGTCGCTACGACATCGCCGTCTCCACCGCTCTGAATGCGCGCCAAGCCTACAACCTCTGCGACTGGGCGTATATGAACCTGCTCCAAGCCGCTACGGAAAAACACTACGGCAAGACCAACGAAGCCGTGTTGGCACAGGCATACCTGATGACACAATCAGGCTATCGTATCCGTTTGGCAATGAGCGAAAATCGACTCTATATGCTCGTGGCAAGCCTGTATGACATATTCAATTACACCTACTATGTTATTGACGGCAGCAAGTTCTACAACACCACAGGCGAAAAGAACCTCGGCAGACTCAAAATCACGCAAGCCCGCTTCGACAAAGAGCAGTCCGTTTCGCTGCAAATCAGGCAGTTGCCGTCGTTGGGCAGTGAACCGACACCGAAGCGTACTCTCACTTCGCGCAAAGGGGTTACAACATCGGTGAGCCTGAACAAGAACATAATAGATTTCTTTAACACCTATCCGCAGGCTTGTTTTGACGGCGATCAGACCACTCGCTGGGCAGCGTATGCTAACACGCCCGTAGAGCAGTCGGTAAAAGATATGCTCTATCCATCGCTGAAAAAGACCATTAAGGGTATGAGCGAAAAAGAGGCAGTTGGGATATTGCTCAACTGGATGCAGACGGCTTTTGAGTATAAATTAGACAATCAAGTGTGGGGCGGCGACCGTGCCTTCTTCGCTCAAGAGACACTCTATTACCCTTATTGCGACTGCGAAGACAGGGCTATACTCTTCTCCCGCTTGGTGCGCGACCTGACGGGTTTGGATGTCGTTTTGCTCTATTACCCCGGACATCTCGCTGCGGCTGTGGCGTTTAAGGAAGATGTAAATGGCGACTATCTGACATACAAAAGTCGTAAGTATATAGTCTGCGACCCGACATTTATCAATGCCGGTGTCGGCAGAACGATGCCCGGAATGAATAACCAACAGGCACAAATAATTGCACTAAAGTGATGAAGTATAAACATCAGATTATCATTATTGTTTCTCTTGTCGTTGTCGTCGGAGCCGGTGCGTATTACTTGCTGAATAGAAACACGGAAAGAGAAAATGCTGCCCTTAATACTGACGGTGGAGGTTATGCAGAGAAAGAAATGCCTCACGCCGACCCGATGATTGTTGGCAAGTGGCAAAACAGGGATAATCCGCAGTGGTATAAAGCCTATTACGACGATTATGATGAGGAAAAGCAGATGTTCTGGGGGAAAGAGTGGAACGAGGCGGAAGATGTCTTTGAGCAGGACTTGATCTATCACGGCAACGGCTGGTTCCGCTGGCGAAAAGAGGGCAAGACCATTAATGAGTTTGCCACTATGGATATACGCGATGTGCCTGTTTGCAATGATTATACAATAAAAATATTGTCTGCCGACTCATTGGTCTATATAAAATCTGCCCGTAAGAAAGTAGTATATCGTTTCTCACGGGCAGAGTAATACAATAAAGATTGCCTATAGTATCTCCTTTATTTGCTTGTAGATATTCTCAGGTGTAAAGCCGAACTTCTCTTCGAGTACTTCTGCCGGAGCGGAGTAGCCGAAATGGTCAACACCAAAAATCTTGCCGTTAGAGCCGACAAGGCTTTCGAGTGTGCAACTCAATCCAGCCGTCAGTCCGAAGCGTTTAATGCCTTCAGGCAACACCATTTTTTGATATTCTGTATCTTGCTCACGCAGCAGTCCTTCGCTCGGGATGCTGTCAATCTGTACTCCGATGCCGTCTTTTCGCAGTAGTGCGGCTGCTTTTTGCAGCAGACTCACTTCGCTGCCGCTTGCTATGAGAACAACATCTACTCGGTCGTCTTTCTCCACTATATATCCGCCTTTTCTGAAACCTTCAGCCCACGTATGTGTGTCTGTGTTTTCATCGTGTATGGGGTCTATGTC
Source organism: Bacteroidales bacterium UBA7009 (assembly GCA_002449665.1). Lineage (GTDB taxonomy): Bacteria > Bacteroidota > Bacteroidia > Bacteroidales > Paludibacteraceae > Colicola. Next base: position 55,363 of record DJXH01000016.1, on the reverse strand, counting down.
TTGGCGCGAGAGGATAAGTGCGGTAGGTGTGTGAGTGTTCTCTATGGCGAGTCTCCACGCCTCGGTTGTTTCCTCTGCATCAGCAGGGCGCAACACAAGCATAGAAGGGCGACCGCTATGGTTGCGCACGCGTTCCATCAGTCGTATCTGTGCCTCTTGCTCTATGGGTTCGTGGGTGGCACCGTCTTCGCCTACGCGGAAACTGTCGTGGCTCCAGATGTAGATGACGGGCAGTTCCATCAGTGCCGCCATACGTGCTGCGGGTTTCATATAGTCGCTGAAGACGAAAAAGGTTCCGCAGGAGGGGATGATTCCGCCATGAAGGCGCATACCTATCATAAGGCAGGCAAGTGTCAGTTCGCTTACGCCCGGCTGCAAGAACTGACCGCTGAAGTCGCCTTTCTTAAAGAAGGTTGTATGTTTGAGGAAGCCGTCTGTCTTGTCCGAACTACAGAGGTCGGCACTCGACACAACCATATTTCCTACTGTTTGTGCGAGCATTTCGAGCACTTTGGCACTTGCGGCGCGGGTGGAGGCATTGCGCTTCTGATGTACAAGGCTCCAGTCAATACACGGCACTTCCTCGCTCATAAACGCTTCATATTCACGTGCATCCTCCGCGTGTGTCTGTTTCCACTCGTAGTATGCTTCATACTTTTTGTTGGCGAGTTCTTTGAGTTCGGCAGCGCGCTGTTCATATATCTTTCTTACTTCGGGGAAGATGACAAACGGGTCTTGAGGGTTGCCTCCGAGATTTTCTATTGTCTTCTCAAATGATGCGCCGGCTTTAGATATGGGCTGACCGTGGGTGGAACATTTGCCTTCAAAACTTGAGCCGTCTTCTCTTATTGCGCCTTTGCCCATTACCGTCCTGCCGATGATAAGGCTCGGACGGTTCTTTTCGGCTTTGGCGTTGTTGAGGGCTTCACGTATGGCTTCTGCGCTGCAGCCGTCTATGTCCTGTACGTACCAGTTCCACGCCTCATATTTGGCGCGTATGTCTTCGGTGTTTACTTCTTCGCACATAGTGGAGAGTTGTACGCTGTTGGCATCGTAGAACATAATGAGGTTGTCCAGCCCGAGATGTCCGGCGATACGTCCTGCACCCTGACTTATCTCCTCCTGTATGCCGCCGTCGGATATATATGCGTATATGGTTGGGTTATGCACTGCGCCATAGCGTTGATTGAAGAACTTGGCAGCGATAGCAGCACCAACGCCGAATACGTGCCCTTGTCCTAATGGTCCGCTTGCGTTCTCTATGCCGCGTTCAATGTCTCGCTCGGGGTGTCCGGGGGTGGGACTACCCCATTGGCGGAGCCGCTTAAGGTCGTCAAGACTGAACTTGCCTGCCAAACATAGTGCAGCATAAAGCATAGGAGCCATGTGCCCCGGGTCGAGGAAGAAACGGTCGCGTGCTTCCCAGCCTGGGTTCTCGGGGTCGTATTCCATAAACTCAGAGTAAAGGACGTTGATAAAATCGGCACCGCCCATTGCTCCGCCCGGATGACCGCTTTTTGCTTTCTCTACCATTGAAGCGGCAAGAATACGTATGTTGTCCGCCGCACGATTCATAAGATTGGTTGTGTTCATATTTTCGTAGTTTTCGTTATATTCGTAGTTTTCGTATACTGTATGACTAAAACCTCCAACCTAAGTAGTAGTCTATTCCCCAGCCCATGGTGTCCGCTTTGCCGAAGCCCGGGATATAGTACGGCAATGTGGCGGTGGTCTTTTGTTTGAGGGTAAAGAGTACTTTCAGTCTTGCTGTCCAGCCCATATAAAAACCGCTGACCATATTGGCTTGGCATCCGGCTGCTATCTCTCCCCAAGCATCCCAGCGTTTGATGTGGGAGGCTTGTAGGTCATAGTCTTGGAAGGCAGTGCCAATGCGTATGCCGATGAGCATTGCGTGCGGACTTTTCCTGCCCTTTTTCAGCGGGTTGATGTCCAATCCGATACGCCCGAATCCGCCTCTGCCAGGGTATGTTGTTGTGTCTGATGCCTCTGTGCCGTAGAGCATACCGCCTTCAAGGGTGGGGTAGAGGCGGTCAAGCAATCGGACACTCACTGCCACTTCCGCTTCCGTCATCTTGCCTTTGCTGCGGGCAAGGGAATAGACGGGGTTAAAGAGGTCAAGTTTGACGAATGTCCCTTGATATATAGAGTCTGATTTGGCTTTGTGTGATTGTGTTGCGGTTGTTTTTTCTGTCTTTGCCGCAGGAGTATTTTGTGCTGACAATACCGATGCCATCACACACAAACATATTATTAACACCCTTCGCTTCATTTGCAGGTTTATTGCAGCAGTTCTCTTACTTCTTGTTTGAGCAGGTTCATAGCGTTTTGGTGAGGCGTTACGCCGTTTTGCTTGTATGCCGTTATGAGGACTTTGGCATAGTCAAGTGCGGTACTGTCTTTTGGCATTTCCATAGCCATAGTGCTGATGAACGCTCCCATCTCGTCGCGGGCAACTATTATCTTGTCCCACAAGTCATCGCTGACATAAATCTGCTGACTGAGGTTGTGGTCAAACTCCTGTCTTACAGTGCGAAGCAGGCGTTGTTGCAGACTTATTATGTCAGTATTAGTGATGTCGGTGTCAGCGAGCAGGTGTTCTGGCTCTGTTCGTTCGAGTAGGAGTGAGAGCCGCTCGTAGGCGCGCAGGCGGGTCTGCATTATTTCTTTCCTGCTTTGTTTATTCGTCTCTATGAGGCGTTTTTTCTCTTCGTTCTTATAGTAGTAGTGCATCACTACCCATACGGTGGTAAAAACCACTATAGATGGTATTGTATATCCTAAAATCTGCAACATAGTTTGGTGTGTTTATAAAAACGGGTTGTTTTCTTTTTCGTAGCCTATGGTCGTGGTGTAGCCGTGTCCGGGATAGACTTTTGTTTTGTCGTCTAATTGTATGAGTTTGCCGAGCGAGTCCATAAGCGTTGCCATATCTCCGCCTGGGAGGTCGGTGCGCCCTACGCTTTCTTGAAAAAGGGTATCGCCGGTAAACAGTACATCATCTTCCTTAAAGTAAAAACAAACGCTGTCCTCTTTATGCCCCGGGGTCAGAATAACGCTGAACTCCATATTTGCTTCATTTACAGTATTATCCGAAGAAAGAGGCATATCATATAAGCATCCGTATTTCTTTATATCGGGATATTCGTTTTCAAGCCGGTCAAGTCCGCATATATGGTCGGGGTGGGTGTGTGTGATAAGTGCGGCTGTCGGCGTTAAGTTGTTATGTGCTATGTAGTCGAAAAACCGTTTCTCTTCGCTCTGTTCGTACATCCCGGGGTCTATGACCACACATTCGCAGTCGCTTTTGCAGCGGCTGACTATGTACGTACACTCGCGGTACGGATTAAAATAAAAGGTCTTTATCTCAAGCATAATTTGCTTTGCGTTGTTTTGCTTCGCGTAGTTTCCGTCGTTTACGTAAATTACGAAATCTACGAAAATAACGTAAACTACGTATTTTACGTTTCCCTAACCTATCGGCAGGTATATTATTCGTTTTTCCTTAAACCAAGGTTCGCGGAAGAAAGTGTTTATCTCTGTTGTTTCGGCTATGTTACGGAATTTGTGTATTTCGCCGTCGGTGTTGCCTCCTTTGAGTACTATCAGTCCGTTGGGTATGGCGTTGCGGTGGCGGTGGTGTATATTTTTGCGGACGAGTTTTTCAAGGTCGGGCAGTGGCATTACGGCGCGTGATACTACGAAATCATACTGCCTTTTCTCCTCTTCTGCACGCTCTTGCAAACACTCTACGTTACTTAATCCTATCTGTTGAGATATATCCTCCGCCACACGTATTTTCTTGCCTATGGAGTCAATGAGTGTGAACTTACATTCGGGGAACATTATGGCAAGCGGTATGCCCGGGAAGCCGCCGCCTGTGCCTACGTCAAGTATCGTTGTCTCGGGGGCGAAGTCTATAAACTTGGCGATGGCGAGCGAGTGGAGCAGGTGGTGTTCTTCAAGATGCTCTATGTCTTTGCGTGAGATGAGGTTGATCTTTTCGTTCCACTCAGGATAAAGCCGTTCAAGCGCAGCCATTTGCCGCGCCTGAACGTCAGTTAGGGTAAAATGCTTGTTTATCAGTTCCATACAGACTTACTCTGCGATGTTGGTGAAGACGTTTTGTACGTCCTCGTCTTCCTCTATTTTGTCGATGAGTTTCTGTACGCTCTCGCGTTGTTCGTCAGTCAGGGTCTTGGTGTCGTTAGGTATGCGTACGAACTCGCACGACTGAATCTCAAAGCCGTGTTCTTCGAGGTATTTCTGCATACCGCTGTACTGGTCGAAGTCGGAGTAGATGACGATGGTGTTCTCTTCTTCGTCCACTCCGAGTTCTTCTACGCCGAAATCGATAAGTTCGAGTTCGAGTTCATCGAGGTCAACATCGGGTTTGCGTGTAATGGTAAAGCAGGCTTTGCGGTCGAAGAGGAATTGCAGGCAGCCTTGTGTACCGAGAGTGCCACCGTGTTTGGTGAAGTAGGAGCGTATGTTGGCAACGGTGCGCATGTGGTTGTCCGTTGCGGTCTCGATGAAGATGGCAACGCCATGCGGACCGTAGCCTTCGTAGTTGATTTCCTTATAGCCTTCCGATGATTTGTCGGTGGCTTTTTTGATGGCGCGGTCGATATTCTCCTTCGGCATATTCTCGCGTTTGCACTGCTGTATAAGCATTCTCAGGCGCGGGTTGCCGTCGGGGTCTGCACCGCCCTCGCGGGCTGCAATTGTGATTTCTTTACCGAGTTTGGTGAACGTGCGGGCCATGTGTCCCCAGCGTTTCAGTTTTGTAGCCTTGCGATATTCAAAAGCTCTTCCCATAGTTGTATATTGTTTTTAGTTTATAATTATGCTTTTTTCAGTTCACTGATGTGAATAGTATTGGTCAGTTCCTGTTTGTTCTTTTTCTTGTTGGTGCCAATCACTATAGTTACGCCCAATCCGATATTCAGTCCTTTCATCTTATACGGCATAACCGCCATTTTCTCCGAGCCGTTCATAATGTCAGCATAGGTGAAAGGAATATAGTCGGTGGTGAGCATAAAGTTAAGTCCGTCGTATGGCATAAAACTCAGTCCGGCACCCATTGAGTTCCACCTGCCGTTGAGGAAAGAGTAACTGAGGGCGAGGTTGAACCAGTTGACGGGTCTGAGGCTCGCACCGAGCGTCAGTTCTTCATATACGCGACCGTTGCGGAAAAGTGTACTTGAGAACAGTCCCAACCCGATGCGGTTCTCACAGAAGTTGGCATCTATTCCGGCATTGATGCGCGTGTTGAGCATCTTGTTGGTCGCCGCATCGTCTATGTAGCGCGCGCTGAAACTCTTGGTTGCAAAGTCGGTAAGACTTTTTACTATCGTATCGCCTAATGTCGCGCCTATGTTTTGGCTCTCGATGCCTGCTATGTCGCTGTATCTGACCACGGGGCCTGTGTAGGCGGAGTCGCAGCGAAGAGTGAAGTTGCTCGTCTTCCAACTGACGAATCCCAAGTCGGTAACAGCCAAAGAGATACGCACCTGCGGATGGGGCTTGTAGGTAACGCCGAGATCAACGGCAGCACCCATACCGGCTGGAGAGAAATACGAACCTATATTGCTTAAATCAATATTACCTAAATCGATATTGTTGATGTCTATGCGGTTGCCGTCGTTAAGAGCCGTTGCCGCTTTTTGAATAATGGGTGCAGCCAAACGCATATCGCCGTTGATGTCTGCTTTGATTCGGTCGGGGTACATCTCAATGCGAGAATTGGTTGTGAGGGCTTCGGCGTATGCGTGTCCGAGAATGAACTTGAGTTTGCCGCCGATAGACCAGCTCTCGTTTATATTGTGGCTGTATCCGGCTGCAAACTCTGTGTATGCCTGTGCGTTCAAGCCTAAACGGTCGAGCGAAATCTGTCTGCCTTCGGATATAGTGGGGTCGTTGGTATAGACAAGTTCCATTATGCCTTTGGGCAGCGACATGGAGGTCTGCATTCTCATACTCACGCCGAGATGGAAATACCCGAAGTCTTTTATTCTGAATCCGAAGTTGAGCAGAGCCATATCCATATCAAGCGAGCCGCTAAGATCGTTTTTGAGCCGTTTGAGCAGTCGGTCGCCTTCGCCCGGGTAGAGGGCAGTTACCAATTTGCCGTCTCTCTTGTATATAAGGTCGTTCATAGCAAGAGCGTTGTTGCCTCCGCTAAGTCCCATATAACTAAGCGGCGTTATGCCTACATAGACTTGGCTCACCGGCTCAAAGGCGGGGTTGAGCGAGTGTCGTTGCGGTGCGTTTTCGAGGAAGAAAAGCGTGTTGGTGTTTTGCTGTGCAAACGCTATGTTGCAGAGTGTTAAGCCAAGATACAGCAGTATGATTTTGTTTTTCATAGTCCTAATCTTTTTGAGTGTTAATATCTTGTCTTATTCCTCTTTTGAGAAGTTGATTTTGTTAAGGTCGAGTATGGCATCTATGCTTGCTGACAGACCTATCTGCAGGTTAAGGAACGACTCCGTCCATATAGTGGCTTTCTGCGGATTATTTTCAAGCGCGACGGTATAGCGCAGTTGCCGTATTCCTTTGAGTTTGTTTATATCGTCCTTTTCCGCTTTGAGTATCAGTGTGTTCTCGCCGTAGTCGGTTGCCTTGTATTCGGCATTGTACTTCGTTGGTGCGGGTATGTGCATCTGATAGCCCGTTCCGGCGGCTTTCTCGTCGTTGATAAGGTCAAGAGGCACAACGTTACCTATGCTGTCTATAAACTCATATTTGGCGTTAAGTTCAAAGGGAATACCGTTTTGGGCATAGATATAGACATATATGTTGCCGTCAATGAGCGTGTCAAGCCACTCTTGTCCCGTAGTGGCATTCTCCAACTCATCGGTAGAGAAGAGGTTTATGTCGGCGGTGTCGGTATATTCTATCATTGACCCTTCATCGCATACGAAAGGTACTACCGTTATAGCGCGCAGGTTAATGTCCGTGTTGTGTGTCAGGCGGCATTGTGCCTGCTTGGCGGCAGTGCTGCCCGTTGCGCCGACGGTGATATAATAGTCGTAGGCAATAATGTCGGGGCGCACGTCAAACATCTTGTCCACATCGCCCACGTGTGTGTTGGCGTTGTAGCCGGTAAAGCCTACTACATACTCGTTGCGAGACCATTTGTTCATCGGGTCTTTGAGCGGGTCTATGCGCGATGTGGTCGGGCGCAGGTTGTCGTATAGTTCCCATACGGTGGTTATGCTCGAACCGTCCTCGCCGAACTTTGCATAGACGGGGTTTATCACATTGCCGCTGCCGTCTAAACTGCCTACCCAAATTTTCTCCACGTTAACGTTCAGCGGGAAGTCTATCTCTGTTGCCACTTGGTGTTCGGCTATCAGTTTGATAGTGGGGTAGAGAAAGCGCATTTTCAGTTCTTTTATCGAGTTCCAGCCGCTCCATTCCTCTGCAAGCACGAGTGTGTCCCTGTCCTCCATATATGTAGAGGGGTTGAAATAACCGAACAATGCTTCAAAGTCAAGCAGGTCGGCAAAGAAGTCGTATGTGAGTGTGGTGTTCTCGTCGAAAGTATGTTCTCTTGTCGTGTTAATGTTCAGCTTTAGGGTGAAGACGAGGCGGTCTATCATGTGTTCGCGCCTTGTGGTGGGCGTTGCCGAGCCGTCTTGAAGGCTTATTTCAAAGTTTTGCAGATTCACTTTCACGTCTTCTCCGTGGACATTGAGCGGAGTGAGGTTGAGAGGCTCTATCTGTCTGCCGCTGTGTGTAAAACCCTCGGGCAGAGTGAGTTCGATGCTTGTTATCTCGTCTTCCTCAAGTCCGAAACTTGTAGTAAGTTGCGCGCGGAAGTCGGCATTACGTATAATCATACTGTCTATGCGCTCGTCCGTTTCGCTGTTGTTGATGTCGCCGAGGGTGAGTACGATGTCAAACTCAAGGGGCAGCACCGTACCCGTAGGTACTGTTATCTCTGTTGAGGCTCCTATGGTGTAGCCGAGTATCTGCTCCACTTGCTCTTTTACTGTCAGTTCTTCGTGGGCGGGCATAATATAACTGCTGAGTTCTATGTGGTGGAAATCGCGCATGATGTCAAATGTGTCGCGGAAATAGAGCGTGCCGGTGGGTATCTGTCCGGGCAGTTGGTCGTCTGTTTCGCCAGGCATCTTGGCGAATATCCAATTCACCTTGCTGCTTTGTCCGTTGCCGCTTTCGGTGTTTATGCCGAGCACCTCCGCCATTGTCGCTTTTACCGTCGCCACCGGTGCAGCCAAGCCGGTACGCACTTGCACAGTCTTGTCAACGGCCTGTATATCAATCTTTTCTTTGCACGAACTGACAAGAAGTCCGACCGATATATATGCTATAAAAATCAGCAAATAATGTTTTGAAACCGATAAAACGTTGTTTGTCATAGGGTAAATGTTTATGCACACTTAATTGCGCAAAATTATTGCAAATTTTTGTACTGTGCAAATATTTACATAAAATTACAAAAAATACCCATTATCGGAAAATATCTGAGCCAATGTGAAACATTTATCTACTAACTTTTCACAAAACATATTAACATTTCAACATATATAATTTTAATTTTTTTCGTCTGAAGACATTTGTATGCTCAAAATTTTAATCATATCTTTGCAGTCCGTTTCGGTTGTTTGTAAAATTTGGCAGCATCGATGTCAGACGTTGAAAATCAGAAAGATATGTCTTAAGAAAAATACTAACCTTCACTATACTAAACTATTATGGAAACTTATATCATCAAGCGCGATGGGAAGAAAGAACTGTTCGCTATCGACAAAATCAAAAACGCTATTTCGAAGGCTTTTTTAGCATCTAATTCTTTTGCTACGGAGGAGATACTGACCTCTATATTATCACACGTGCGCATTGCGGACGGCATCAGCGTGGAAGATATACAGAACCAAGTGGAAGTGGCTCTTATGGCAGAGGGCTACTACCAAGTGGCTAAGACATATATGCTCTATCGCAACAGTCACACCGAAGACCGCGAGACACAGCAGAAACTTGAGTTTCTTATGAACTACGTCTCAGCTTCCAACGCCGCAGAGGGTAGCAAGTTTGATGCCAACGCCAACGTGGAGAACAAGAATATCGCCACGCTTATCGGCGAACTGCCCAAACAGGGCTTTATCCGCCTAAACCGCCGCTTGCTCACCGAGCGCATCAAGACTATGTATGGGCGCGAACTTGCAGACAGATATATCTCACTGCTTAACCGCCACTTTATATACAAGAACGACGAGACCAACCTCGCCAACTACTGCGCCTCTATCACTATGTACCCCTGGCTGATGAACGGTACTAAGTCCCTCGGCGGCAATGCCACCGCTCCCAAGAACCTCAAGTCTTTCTGCGGCGGGTTTATCAATATGGTATTCATAGTTTCGTCTATGCTTTCGGGTGCGTGCGCAACGCCGGAGTTCCTTATGTATCTCAACTATTTCCTCGGACTTGAATATGGCAAGGACTATTGGCAGAGAGCAGACGAGGTGGTTGACCTGAGTCTTCGCCGCCGTACCATAGACAAGATGATTACCGACTGCTTCCAGCAGGTCGTTTATAGCATCAATCAGCCTACCGGTGCGCGCAATTTCCAGTCCGTATTCTGGAACATCAGTTACTACGACCGCTACTACTTTGAGTCTCTTTTCGGCAATTTTGTCTTTCCGGATGGCGAAAAACCCGACTGGGACGGACTGAACTGGCTGCAAAAGCGTTTTATGAAGTGGTTTAACCAAGAGCGCCTCCATACCGTCCTCACTTTCCCCGTTGAGACGATGGCGCTGCTCTCCGAAAACGGCGAAATAAAAGACAAAGAGTATGCCGACTTTACCGCCGAGATGTATGCCGAGGGACACAGTTTCTTCACCTACGTCAGCGACAATGCCGACTCGCTCTCGTCCTGCTGCCGTCTTCGCAACGAGATAACGGACAACGGTTTCAGTTATACCCTCGGCGCAGGTGGTGTGAGCACCGGCTCTAAGTCCGTACTTACCATTAACCTCAACCGCACGGTGCAATACGCAGTACGACAGAATATTCCGTATCAAGTGTATGTGGAGGAAATTGTGGACTTGATGCATAAGGTGCAACTCGCATACAACGAGAACCTCAAAGACCTGCAGCAGAAGGGTATGCTCCCGCTGTTCGATTCCGGCTATATTAACATAGGTCGCCAGTATCTCACTATCGGCGTAAACGGCTTGGTGGAGGCTGCCGAGTTCCTCGGAATAGAGATAAGCGACAATCCTCGTTATGAGCAGTTTGTACAGGATATCCTCGGTACGGTGGAGCGACTGAACAAGAAATATCGCACTAAAGAAGTGATGTTCAACTGCGAGATGATTCCCGCTGAAAACGTAGGTGTAAAGCACGCAAAGTGGGATAAAGAGGATGGGTATGTAGTGCCGCGCGACTGCTATAACTCTTATTTCTATATTGTTGAAGACCCGAATACCACCGTTCTTGACCGCTTCCGTCTCCACGGCCGCAAGTACATAGAGCATCTTACCGGCGGATCGGCTCTGCACTGCAACCTCGAAGAACACCTGAGCAAAGAGCAGTATCGCCAACTGCTGCGCGTGGCTGCACAAGAGGGATGTAACTACTTCACTTTCAATATCCCCAACACCGTTTGCAACGATTGTGGACACATCGACAAACGCTATCTGCATCAGTGTCCGAAGTGTGGTTCGGAGAACCTTGACTACCTCACACGTGTTATCGGATATATGAAACGCGTAAGTAATTTCTCCGCCGCCCGCCAGAAAGAAGCAGCCCGCCGCCACTATTCCGATACAAAGGAAGTCGAAATGACTAATGTCGGTGTAGGTGCATCGTGCTGAAAATAGATTCTTACGATATTGTCTTTCAAGAGGTTCCTAACCAGACCACTCTTGCTCTTAATCTCACTTGCTGTCCTCATAGATGTCCGGGCTGTCATAGTCCGCATCTATGGGCTGATGCAGGCGAGGTGCTGACAGACGAACTTTTGCTTTCTATCATAGGCAAATACCGCTCTGCTATCACCTGCGTGTGTTTTATGGGAGGGGATAACGATACGGAGCGGGTGCTTGAGTTAGCGGGAAAAGTGCATGCTCTCGGCTTCAAAACGGCGTGGTACAGCGGCAACACGGAGCCGCCTTATCCTCTTGATTCAGAATTTTGGAAATCAGGCGTATTGGACTATCTCAAACTCGGTCCGTGGATAGCGGAGCGCGGCACGCTCAAAGCCCCCGATACCAATCAGCGTTTCTATACCTGCACTTCACAAGGCTGGATTGATACAACTTTCTTGTTTAGAAAGAAATAATCTTAAATTTCGTGTATTTTTTCGTAAACTGCGAACTTTTGTACTCCAAAAGTTTGCAGTAATTTTGCATTTTGAAATTTTGTGCAATTTTTGCAGCGGAATTGATATTCTATTTTTAGTAAAATCTTAAAAACAGAAAATTTTTAATATACGAAATGATATGAAAAAACTTTTACTTTCAGTTGTAGTTCTTTTCTCCTCTTTGGCTCTCGTGGCGCAGCAGTTGCCGGACCCGAGTTTTGAGGATTGGTCAGGCAGTCAGTTTGACGGCAACGCCCAGCCTAAATACTGGCATTTCAGTAATATAACTCAATTTGGATTTAAGTTCAACTACGCTCATCGCGAGGCGGGGCATACCGGAAGTTACTCTATGCGCGTACAAGACCAAGATGTCGGTGCAATGGGTATAACCGAAACTTCGCCGGGCTATGTCTCTCTCGGACAGCCGTGGCAGTATGTTGAAAGTGTGGCAAAAATAAGTCAGGCAACGGGCGGCGATGACGGCGGTATCAATTTCGCCTATCGCCCCGATACTATGGCAGTGTGGATAAAAAGAACGGGTAATAACACCTCCCGCGAGAATTTTACACTGCTTTTCTATTCTTGGTCTGGGACAGCCAAGGGTAACTCTTATGCCGGTAAAGGCGGCGGCTGTACCTCCACATCTCACACCGACGAAGAGAGCGATATCCGTCTTTCCACTGATGCCAACGCCTGCGGTACTACGCAAAAAGCACAGCAAATTGCCGAAGGTCTGTACTTTGAGAAAAAGTCTTACGGCAGTTGGACACAGATAAAAGTGCCGATCTGCTATATGAGCAACGATGCCCCGCAGAAGTGTAACGTCATTTTTGCATCTGCCGGTTATCCCAATTTCCGCAGTCAGAACGACCTCTATTCCGACAACTCGTTGTATGTTGACGATGTGCAACTTATCTATTCCAGCCGCATACAAAAACTCTTTATTGATGGTGTGGCTTGGAACGGCTTTAATCCTAATACGGAAGAGGAGCAGGTCTATTCGCTTGGCGAAAAAGCCACTGCCATTCCCGACATCTATGCAACGCGCGGCGCAGGTACGATAACCAATATGCGCGGTCAGTCGGTGGCTTTCGCCGGCAGAAAACTGCAAGACAGCGAGATACAGATAGTGAAAGGCAAGGTGGGCGAGGTAACAACCATTACTGTCAAGGCTGAAGACGGCTCATCTACCACTACTTATCGCATTCGTTTCACTCGTGCGGCTTCTACCAATACGCAACTTGCGCAACTCTGGACCAAGACTTCGGACAACGACAGCACGCAGGTAGCCAATTTCAATCCGTACGCTGCCGCCCTCGAGGTGGAACTGCCGTATGGAACGACCACGCCGCCGGTGCTTTCCGTTGTTACGGCTGAAAGTCAGCAGAAAGTGTCAATCAAGCAAGCCGCATCGCTCAGTGACCAAGCCGTCATCACCGTTACCGCTGCCGATGGCATACATACACGCACCTATACTATAACTTTCAAGGTAGGGCAACTTGCCGATAACTCGTTGAAAGATATTCTCGTAAACGGCGTTTCCGTAGCCGGTTTTATGCCCTCGCAGACTATCTACCGGGTGTCGCTGCCTTTGGGTACAACTGCTATGCCGGAGGTAAAAGCGGTATCAGCCTATCCCGCAGGAGAGCAGACTATTGAGTATCAGGCTCCCGACAAGATAGAGGGTGGGGTATATCAAATCAAGGTAACCACTCCGGGCAATACCACTCCGAGGATATACAAACTCAATTTCCGCTTGGAGGCATCCACTTTCAGTTTGCTTAAAGACCTTACGTTAGGCGGGACTTCCATAGAAGGGTTCAGTCAGGATATTTTCACCTACTATGTTACTCTGCCTATCGGTACAACAGCCATTCCGCAGATAGGCTATGAGCAGGGCGACCCGTATCAGACTGTAACTATCACTCCGTCAGATGTAAACGGTACGAGTCTTGTTACGGTAAAAGCCGCAAGCGGTGCCACCTCTGTATATAAGATAATCTTCTCTACTCCGCTTTCAGAGAACTCACTTCTTGCTGCCATCTATATCAACGGCGAACTTATAGACGGTTTTACCCCTAATACGCGTGTTTATCCCATCTCTCTGCCTATAGGTACTACAGATGCCGACTTCCCCGAAATAACTTGGCAGACGATGGACGAATATGAGACCGTGGATATATCAACCAACGGCGTAAACGGCATAACACGTATTACCGTTACTGCCGGCAATGGTACGACCACACAGTATCAGTTGCAGTTTAAGGTTCAGCAGGACGAGGTGTCGTCTTTGTCTATGATATACATTGACGGTCAGCCACTTGCCGGTTTCGACCCCGAGACTTTGGAATATACATTCCAACTTTCAGCCGATGCAGTCTCTCTGCCAGTTGTTACCTTTGACAAGGGCAGTCCTTATCAGACGGTAACGCCTCGCAGTCCTAACGGTCTTACGGGCGACTATACTCTCTCCGTTCGTCCGCAGAGCGGCGTAACGCGCAAATATACAATCCGTTTTACACAGCAGCAGTCAAGCAATGCCTTGCTTGGAATGATTATGCTTGACGGTAGTAACTTGGAAGATTTTGATGCTAACGCTTTCTTCTATACTCACACTTTGCCTGCCGGCATAAGCACCCTGCCTGAGGTTACTTTCACAAAACAAGAGGATGTGCAGAAAGTGGTTAATCTCCGCGAGGGCTTCAAGCAGACCCTGACTGTAACGGCGCAGGACGGAACGGTGGCAGTATATACGATTACCTTCATTCAGCAAAAATCCGAGAGTGCGTTCCTTAATATGATTTATCTTGACGGCGAGCCTTTGAGCGGCTTTGACAAGAACACACTTTCCTATACGCATACCCTGCTTACACCCACATGTCCGACCGTCAGCGTTCAGCGTGCCGACTCGGCTCAAAGAGTGGCAGTTACCACTCCTTACGGCGCAGGACAAGCAAAGATATTAGTTACTCCCGAGTCGGGTAGTCCTAATGTCTATACTATTGATTTCGTGGAGGCTATGCCGACATCTGTTCTGCTTAACGGCATACTGGTTGACGGCACGCCTATAAGTACTTTTGAGCCGACTACTTTCTCCTATACTCTGCCTATGGGTACGGAACTGCCGGTTGTTGTTCCCGTTACCGCGGAAGGACAGACCGTGCAGGTGCTCAGCAAAGATAACACGGTAAGCATATACGTACAGAGCGGCAGTCTGCACACTTGCTATACTCTTACGTTTACGCACACCCCTTCTGCTGATACTCATTTGCAGTCGGTATTGTTAGACGGTACTGCTTATTCTGATTTTGAATCTGATGCTCACGACTATACGGTTTCTCTCCCCGAAGGCAGTGCTATCCCCGCCGTGGACTATATAGCAGGCAGCGAGTTGCAAACTATAAGTGCCGGTTTTGTCAGCAGCACAGTCTATCGCATAAACGTCTTGGCAGAGGATAAGACTTCGCAGGCTGTTTATACTCTTACCTTCGCCGTAGAACCATATTCCGATTCAAGGCTCAAAAATATCATTGTTGAGGGCAAAGACTTGACTTACAGTGAAAATACGTATGACTATTATCTCACTCACGATGCCGGTCAAGACCTGCCCGAACTCAGCGTAGTCGCCAAGGAGGGACAGACCACTATGATACACAACGTGAGCGACTCCGTACAAGAGGTGCACGTATTGGCACAAAGCGGTGCGCGCGCTCTATATACTATTCACTATAAGCGCACTTACTCTAATAACGCTCTGCTGCAAGATATACTCATAGGCAAGACCTCGCTGCCGGATTTCAGTGCGGACAAGACCGAATATACCGTTACCCTTCCGTGGCGCACGACTGTTTTGCCATCTGTGCAGCCGGTTGGAATGCTCTCAACGCAGACTATCACCACCTACCACGGCACAATCAACACTACTACACATATTCACGTAGTGGCTCCTGACGGCGTTGCAACGCAAGACTATTATATCCATTTCCCCGTTGTCAAGTCCGACAATACAGCACTCAATGACTTGTATCTGCTCTCCGATGACTATGACTTAGGCGGGTTCAGTCAGGACAAGACCGAATATAAAGTGCTGCTGCCTTTCGGCACGAAGCAGGCACCCGCTATCCGCTTTGAGAAAGCCGAGCCGGAGCAGACCGTTCGTCAGATCATTCGCCCTGTGGGACAAGTGTCTGAGATTATCGTTACTGCCGAGAACGGGGACAGCCGCACCTATAGCATAACCTTTGAGGCGGACACTCCTCACAAACCTAATCGCCTGATTGCCATCAGCATAGTAGAGACAAATGAGGCTCTTGACCTTACCAATACAGACACTCGCGACTTTACAGTCAATCTGCCCTACGGCATTCGCTCTATGACCGTCAGGTATGAGAAAACGTATGACGAGCAGACCGTGGTTGTGGCAGCAGGAGGTATAACGGCTCCCACACAAATCATAGTGAAAGCCAACGTTGATACCGTGCCGGACGAGGTATATACACTCACGCCTGTTATACCGACAGCCGACCCCGCCGTGCTGACGGACTTGCAGGTGAACAACGTTACTATTCCGGGCTTTGACCCTGAGCGTTTCTCGTATATAGTGCCGGTTACTTCCGCTCCTGTTGTTCGCGCCGTTGCAGCAGAAGGTGCAACAGCCAATCCGCTCATACAGACCAACAAACACTACCAAATAGAGGTAACATATAAAGGCCGAGTAAACACTTACGACCTGTGGTACTACTACACCGGCGATGTTGTACCTAATGGCGAGTTCTCCGACTGGACGACAGCCAAGAATAATAATGCCGCCAAGCCTGTAGGGTGGAGTGTTATAGCCGATGCCGATGACAGGTATCTTACCTATCGCTCCGGACCTGAGTGTTCACAGAGTTCGTCGGGTGTTGTCAGGCTGCTGACCGAATACAGAACTATTTGTGCGCGCTCCGTGCCGGGCTTTATGACGCTCGGTTCTATAACGGGCGAACTGAGTTCGACCAACGTGTTTAACTACAACGGCAGTATAACCTTCCGCAATACGCCTGACTGGTTGTATATCAACTATAAAGCACCCGAAATACAAAAACATAACCGTATTGTATATGAGTTGTGGGGTTCTACCGGTTATGACAAGATTGAGCATAACGATGAGTCGTCATTCAACGATTTCAGAACACTTACCTTGGACTTGAGCGGTGTAAATAATGCAGTTGGCGACCCCAATGCGATGAACATCTTCCTCAACTCCAACTATCAAGAAACGGGTAACCTTGGAACAGACGGCGGTTTTGGTACTCACGGCGAGATGCACATCGATTGGATTCGCTTGGGCTATAACTCCCGTCTGACAGGTCTTTCTGTCAATGGCGTTACTGCCACTTTGACAGACAATGCCTTTGATGTAACTCTCAAAACTCCTGAAAACATAGAAATACCGCAATTGCAGTTTGCCGGTGAGGTCGCTGACCAAGCCCGTCAGATAGTATGGACGGACGAGACAAAAGATGGTGAGTATGGTGTACGTACAGCCTCTATACGCAACTATGCAGAGAACGGCACAGACTTTACCGACTATTCGCTGACTGTAAGAAGACTGCTCTCTACGGAGAACACCTTGGACAGCATCTATATCAACGGTACTCGCTACCACTCTTTCACGGCGAACACTACAGACTATACTATTCGTCTCACTTCTGCCGACCGCCTGCCCGACCTTCAAGCCTTCCCCGCTTCAAGCCGACAGACACTCACTACGACCTATACTGCCACCGAAGCCGTTATCACCGTTACACCCGAATACGGCGACCCGCTTGTATATACCATACATTTCGTTGTGGATAAGAGCGACGATACCTCGCTTGCGTTTATCACCGAACTTGACGATTTCCGTCCAGAACTTACCGATTACACTTTCGTAGGCGACTCGATGCCCGATTTCTTCTTTACAACCGCCCACTATCTGCAAACGGTTGATGCCTATAACGGTCGCCTGACAGTAACAGCAGAAGACGGTTCGCAAGGCGTTTATACCGTAACACTTTTGCCGCGTAGCACATCAACGACCGCGCAACTGAGCGAGATAGAGTTGGACGGTACTCTTTGGGCTGACTTCCGCCCCGACACCTATACCTACACACGCGAAGCGCCGGATACAATAGTCTATACCAAAGCCTCTGTGAACGACTCACTTGTCTTTATTCAGTCGCCCACAGCCCTCACGTGGAACGTATTTGGTACGCCGGAAGAGAATACGCATACATACATTATTAACTATCCGACTAATTTCTCCGACAATTCGCAGTTGGCGGGTATCTACATCAACGGTACGCTCATTGAGGGCTTTGATGCCGGTATAACCGAATACGCATTGCCGTCCGATACTTGCGTTTCGCTCCGCGTACTGCAACAGCAGATCGGGCAGCATATAGACATCACCGAGCAGGATAGTGTCTATACAATAGTCGTAACGGCTGAAGACGGCGTAAAACAAACTATATACAGGTTGGCTCTTGCTCCTGACTTGAGCGACAATGCTTATCTTGATATGATCACTTTGGACGGTATTAACCTCATCGGGTTCCGTCCCGACTCGCTCTCATACGTCGTTACCCTGCCTTCGCCCGAAGTGAAGACAGCCGAACCGAAGATACCGACATTGTCTTATATTCTCGGACAGAATGAACAGCAGGTGGAATTGCAAGCGGGCAACCTCGGCGAACCGTCATATATCATCGTTACCGCCGAAACGGGCAGGACAACGACCTACGACATCACCGTTGAAGCCGAGCCGAGCCATAATGCCGACATCACCGGCATAGTGGTAAACGGCGTACCTATGGAGCGTTTTGAGGTGGGCAGACACTATTACTCCACTTGGGCTCCCGCCGATGAGATTGACATCAACTGGACTACGGACGACAACTTCCAGACTATCACCCTTTCGCATACCGACTACACATACAACATCCACGTTGTGGCACAGGACGGCTATACGGAGCAAGACTATCAAGTGGAGATATTCGTAGAGTCCGTACCCGACGATGCTCGCCTGAAAGACATACTCATTGACGGTACATCGCTTGGCGACTTTGAGCGCGCACTCAATCCCAAACTTAAGTTCGACCCCGACAACAACACCTACATTGTCAATCTGCCAAGCAACGTAACCGCCCTGCCGCAAGTATATGCAATGCTCAAGATGGACGGACAGAAAGCCGACATTGCAACCGAGGACAACAAAGTTAATATCACGGTAACAGCCAAAGACGGAGTGGAGAAAGTGGTCTATACCTTGGAGTTCGTTGTTCCGCTCTCGTCTGTAGCCACTTTGGACAAGATTTTCCTTGATGGTGAGGTGGTCAGCAACTTCAGTCCTAATGAGTTCTATTACTATGTCGAACTGCCTATCGGCGTTACAACCTTGCCCGACTTGGTAGTGCAGAAACACGAGACGGCACAGACCACACAGATAACCGCCGCCACCGTTTCCTCTATGCGTTCAACTATAAACGTAACGGCGGAAGACGGCATATCTAAAGCCACTTACACCATCGTCTATGCTTTCCGCGTATCCGACTATGACAGGCTGCAAATGATTTATCTTGACGGCGATACGCTCTCTTACACTCGGGACGAGGCAAAACTCGTCTTCGATAAAGAAGAAACGAACTATATCCTCACTTTGCCCGTAGGAACGACCGTCTTCCCCGATGTTACTTGGGAGAAAGGCGACGAGTGGCAGACGGTGGACGTAACCACTATCAGCCAAACGACGATGAGAAAAATCCAGCAAGTGAGCGTTACCGCCGCCTCCGGCAAACAGAGAGTATATACACTCGACTTCGAGGTAGAACAATCTGCTGATACCGAGTTGGCTATGATATATGTAGACGACTACAAACTGAGCGGTTTTGATGCCGGTGAGACGGAGTATTTCTACACCGTAGCCGCAGGTACGACCAAGTTACCGAAAGTGGATTATGAAGCAGGCGATGAGTATCAGATCATCTCTATGGACACCCTCGTTGATGTTATTGCCAACACCAAGTCGCTCGGACAGAAAGTGCATATAGAGGTATTAGCACAGAACAACTCGCGCCGTACTTATATCCTGCATTTCCCGATTGCCCTTAGCGAGAATACCGGACTATCTATGATTTGGAACAACTCGCAGCCGCTCACCTCATTCAGTAAGGAACTGTACGACTATACTGTTTCTATTCCCTACAATGAGGAGGGTCTGCGCCTTATGCCTGCCATCACCGTTACCAAGGCGGAAGAGGCACAGAACGTGGACATACAGCCGCAAGGCGACTCGCTGCTGCTGATAAGCGTTATGGCTGAAGATGCGATACATACGGCAATTTACACTATCAGTTTCAACTATGGCAAGTCGCCCGAAACGGCACTCAAAGGTCTTAACATCGACGGCACCCCGCTTGAAGGCTTTGCTGCCGACTCTACCGAGTACGTGCTCCACCGCTTCCCCGATGAGGCTATACCCGCCGTTGAGTGGCTGCCGCTCGTAGAGGGACAGAGTCTCAGTCTGCTCGGTCCTATTGAGTCTGCCGATGACAAAGGCATAAAGACCGTGATGTTCTCCTGCGATGTTACCTCGCCAGACGAAGACCATTTCCGCAGTTATGTCCTGCACGTAGTTTATGACAAGACCGCCGCCGACACGCTGCCTGTTTCTTCGCGCCTGATGTCCCTGCTCGTCAAGGGTGAACCTATAACGGTTGATAACGGCTACGACTACGACTTCCACGCCGACACGCTCCGTTATGTCCTTGCCGCTTATCCGGCAGCATCGGACAACGCTGTCTTCTTCACACCCGAAGATATCACCTATACCACCGAAGACCCGCTTGCAACGGTTATCACCGATATGGCAGACCGCCTGCTGACAACTGACACACTCGGCTTTGACGAAGCAGGCGAACCTGTATTCAGGATAGCTGAACGCAGCATATCGCTTATCGTTACCGACAGAAACGGAATGCAGCCTCGTCAGTATGTCATTCGCCAGTCGCTCACCCTCTCGCACGACAGCACTGTTACAATGATAATGCTTGACGGCAATCCGTATCTGCAGTTTGACCCCGAGCAGCACGACTATATATACTATATCTCCGCCGGTACCACTCCGCCTGAGGTAAGTTTTGAGGTTGCTGACTCCACTGCCTACAAAGCCGAAGTGGTGGCTGACGAGTATAAGGATGGCGACAAGACCGTGCTTACCCGCACCATTATCTGCCAGTCGCAGTATGCCTACGCTTTCGAGCGCAGCAATACGGAGTTGAGAAACACATACGTTATCCGTTTCGTGGAATCGGACATCAACGAAGCAGATATGCCGACAGCCAACGACTTGCTCGTTAAGCACATCGCAGGCTCTACGCAGATTGCGGTGGCTTCGCTCCGTAGCGGTGTTAAGTTTGCCCTATATGATGCCGCAGGCGCAACTTTCCGCGTTGTCGAACTTACTCCCCAGCAGCCGAGTAATCTCATTACCGCTACCGATGCTAACGGTACATTGCTGCTTGTGGACATATACGACATCTCGCAGGCGGAAGTGCTCACGCTTGAATATAATGTGATTTACTACTACTGCTTCTTCGATGCTGACAATCGTAGAGTGAAGAGCGGTAAGTTGCAGATTGTAAGATAAAAGACTTGCCTCACGTGGCAAGATATATAAATTATGTTTAATTCACTGTTTACTTCAAAGGCCATTCGCTTTCGCAAGTTTAAGAACAAAGGCTATGCAGCCTTCGCTTCTATGCACCGCGAGGTAACTATTGGGCATGTATCCCGCCGTGTATGCGATATGGAACTCTTGAAGGCAGGAAAGAAAGTGGCTGTTTGCTCGCTTGCGCTCACCTTGGGCGCAGCGGCAACGGCAGCCGCATCCGTGCCTCCCGATTCCGGCGATATTGCCGAACGTCTGTTGCTGCAGGAAGTGCAGGTAACAGCCACTGCCCAACTGTCTTCGACCGCCCGACCGGTCATCGTCATTAACCACGAGCAGATAGTCTCGCTGCCCATCAATTCAGCGGCTGACGTACTCAAGCAGATACCCTCTCTCGATGTCAGAGAACGCGGTGCCACAGGAGTACAAGCCGACATCTCCCTCAGAGGCTCCACCCCCGACCAAACAATCGTTATGCTCAACGGTATCAACCTTACCGATGTGCAAACAGGACATTACTCGCTCGACATCCCCCTTACCGGCGATGAGATAGAGCGGGTGGAGGTCTATGCCTCCACGGCTACGGGGCTTGGAGCGTATGCAGGCGTTATCAACATCGTAACGCGCAAGCCCCTTGCAGCACTGCCGGACAGCGACCATACTGCCGTTTCGCTCTCGCTCAAAGGTGGAGAATACGGACTGTTTGCTCCTTCCGCCGCCGTCTATCACGCCACGCCGGATATTCTGTCCACCACTACGGCAGGCTATAATCAGACTACAGGCTTTGCTCCCAACACCGACTACAAGATTGCTTCTGCCTTCACTCATCTTACCTACAAAGACCTTGTGCAGTGGCAAGCCGGTGTGCAGTATAAAGATGCAGGAGCCAACGCCTTCTATGCACTCGCATACCCCAATCAGTTTGATGCCACCCGCACGGCTTTCACCTCGCTTGCTTACCGTCAGGTCTTTGCACGCCATTGGTCGGTGGAGGCGGATGCAAGTTATCGCGCCCACTACGACCGTTTTGAACTCTTTCGCGCTATGACCGATGCACCGGCTTGGTACACCGGTCATAATACACATACTACGCATCACGCTAATGCCGACCTCAAACTGTCGTATATCCATTCGTGGGGGACGACCACCGTCGGATTGACCGCACAAGATGCCGCTATCACAAGTAATACCCTCGGTGAGCATAACCGTTTTACGCTCAACTACTTCGCGCAGCAGTCGGTGCAAAAAGGCAAGTGGTCTGCCACTCTGCTCGCAGGTGGTACATACAACACCGCTTTCGGTTCCGACTGGTCGGTGGCAGCCGATGTCAACTACTCGCCTCTGCGCTCCGTGATGATATATGCCAACGCTTCACGTGCGCTGCGTTTGCCCACTTTCACAGACCTCTACTATCATAGCAAGACCCAAGTGGCAAACCCCGACCTCCGTCCCGAACACGCCGTCAAAGCAGAGTTGGGTGCGCGCTACGCCAAAGACGACTGGCAGGCTGCCCTCTCGGCTTTCTATCGCTATGGCACTAATACAATAGATTGGGTCAAGCCTGCCGACTCGAAAGACGAACTGTGGTATTCGCGACAACTGACCGACATCCACGCTGCCGGAGCCACAGCCGAGGCGGCATATATGCCTCGTCAGCCGCTCGGACATTTTCTCAAACAAGTGCGCCTTTCTTATTCGTATATCTATATGAACAAGCCCGAAGGACAGTATTTGAGCAAGTATGCTCTCGACTACTTGCGCCACTATGCTTCGCTTACCATTGACCATTGTATCTACGGCGGGGTAGGGGCTTCGTGGCAACTGTCCGTGCGCGACCGCAACGGCTCGTTTATCAACCGCGAAGGCATTGTGGAAGACTATCAGCCGGTGCTGCTGCTTGACGGGAAGATATATTATCTCTATTCGTGGGGGAAAACGGCTGCGAAGGACAAAAGCGTAAAGGTGGAACTGCAATGCACCAATATGACCAATCGTCGCTATTATGACGTTGGCGGTGTCCTCTGCCCGCAACATTGGGTGAAAGCAGGCGTTACGCTCAATCTCTGACAGGTAACAGATGCGTTAAAACAAAAATCAGAGGCAGACTGCTCTGCCTCTGATTTTTGTTTTACGTTCATACTATTGTCTATATACCACGCTGCCGCTTGCTTGGTGAGTGGCAAGTACGAGGATTTCTGCCACCTGCACGTGTTCGGGTGCGGAGGCTGCAAACCATACGCAGTCGGCTACATCGTTGCCCGTAAGCGGTTTGATACCCTTATACACATTGTCTGCACGCTGTTTGTCGCCGTGGAAACGGATAACGGAAAAGTTGGTTTCCACCAGTCCGGGTTTGATGGTGGTAACGCGTATGGGGGTGTCGGCAAGGTCTATGCGCAGTCCGTCTCCAAGCACCTTGACAGCGGCTTTGGTGGCGCAATAGACGGCTCCGTTGGCGTAGGCTGCATCGCCTGCCACGCTGCCTATGTTGATGATATGTCCTTTGCCGCGTTTGAGCATCATAGGTACGATAAAGCGAGTGATGGTGAGCAGGGCTTTGATGTTGGTGTCAATCATAGTGTCCCAGTCGTCAAAACTGCCTTCATACTCTTTTTCAAGTCCGAGCGCAAGACCGGCATTGTTGACGAGTACGTCTATCTCCTGCCAATCGGCGGGAAGTGAGTGAATCTGTCTTTCGGCAGTTTCTCTGTCTCTTACGTCAAAGGGCAGGAGCATAGTGTCTGTGCCGTATTGTGTTTTGAGTTCGTCTGCGAGTGCTTGCAGTTTGTCCGTACGGCGGGCGTTAAGCAGAAGACGATAGCCGTTTTCGGCAAACTTGCGTGCGCATGCCTCTCCTATTCCAGACGATGCGCCTGTGATAAATGCTGTTTTCATATCTGTTGAGTTTGAATTATTTGTATCAGACTTTTCATGTTCGGCACTACTATGTCAGCGCCGGCATCAGTAAGGTCGCTGTCGGGCAGCGGACCTGTGTTAACGCCAATGGTGTACAGTCCGGCCGCTTTGCCTGACTGTATGCCCATTGGTGCGTTCTCCACAACGATGCATTCTTTTTTATCTTTGCCGCATCGCTCCCAAGCCTTCAGGTACGGCTCCGGATCCGGCTTCCCTTTGTTTACATCCGTTGCCGTTATCATCCGTTCTCGGGTGAAGATGCCGGGGAAATGACGGTCAAGTGTCCGAAAAAGGCTTTGCTGCCCGCTGCCTGTTACAATCCATATCTCGTCCCCCTGTTCTTTGAGCATTTTTAGCAGTTCAGGTGCATCGGGTATAGGTTGTGTTTCGCCGCCTTTGGCAAAGAGTTCGGCTTTTATTTTGTATATTCTTTGCGCTTCACCTGCTTCGGGTTCGCGGTGCAGTTGTTCGCGTATGGCGGTCTCTATCACTTCCACTCCTCTTCTGCCTTCGCCGCGATAGCAGTCGGCGGCGGTAAAATGCAGTCCGGCTTGAGCCATTGTCTGCTCCCAAGACCAAGCGTGGCGTGGCATAGAGTCGAACAGCGTGCCGTCCATATCAAAAAACCATACTTTCATCTCAAGTTATCTTCTCTGTTTGTCGGTTCTTTTCCCTGCAAGAGCGGTAGAGCAGTGTTATGCAAAATGCTGTCAGTGTTATGCTTATGCAGCCGAGCCACAGCGTGTCGCCGGTGCCTATTGTCTCTGTTTGGCTTATGTCTATGCCTTGGCGGAAGCAGACGAAAGCGAAAATGACGGCAAGAGCGTTGTTGGTGAGGTGCATCAGCATCGGCAGCCACAGGCTGCGGCTCCATAGCAGTGCATAGCCGAAGAGTGCACCGAGCAGCATTCGGGGAATAAAGCCGTAGAACTGCATGTGGATGGCGGAGAACAGAATGGCCACTGCCCATATAGCAGCGTTTGTCGCTCTTGGTGATGCGCTGTTGCGGTCGGGACTAAAAAGGTTTTGCAGCGTACCGCGAAACGTCAGTTCTTCTGCCGCTGCGGGTATGGCAGCCATTACTATAAGGTTGATACACAGTCCTGTTATGGTCGTGGTGTTAAGAAATCGCTCGGTGAGCAAAGCCGCCTGCTCTTCCATCTGTTTCATCCAAGTCTCAATTCCTTCAAGGAAAGAGGGCAGGGTAATGAGCGAGTTGAGCCAAGCAAGCAGGTTGATGGCGGGTATTGCCACAACCATTGTCAGCACTGCTAACGCCGCCTGTTTGCCGCTTATGCCGGTATCAAGGTGCAGCCAGCGTTTAGGTTCGCTGCTCCATAGGTATGCCGTTACGATCGGCGGGAGCAGGAAGGTGGCAAGGGACTGTAGTGCCTGCAGTGTCTTCAGTGCGGCTGTCGATTGCTTGTCAGGGACGAATATCCAGACTGTTAATACAATGGCAGTCAGCAAAATTATGGCAGCAAGCCATTGTAGTAGTTTTACAATGACGTTGCTGTCGGAGTATCTGCCTTTCAGTCTTAACATTTGTGTATAAGGTTATGTCCGGTCATCTCTATGGGTTGTTCTATGCCCATAAGGTAGCAGAGCGACGGAGCCACGTCGGCGAGAATACCGTTGTCGCAGGTTATACCTTCTGTTTTGTTGTCGGCGGGTATATATACAAACGGTACGGGGTTGAGGCTGTGGGCGGTGTTGGGTGTGCCGTCGCTGTTAATGGCGTGGTCGGCGTTGCCATGGTCGGCAATGATGATAACGTCATATCCGTTCTTTTGGGCTGACTTGACCACTCTGTCCACGCATATATCTATTGTAACGACGGCTTGTCGTATGGCTTCATAAACACCTGTATGACCTACCATATCGCCGTTGGCGAAGTTGAGAGTAATGTAGTCATATTTCTGTTCGTCCATTGCGCCGCAGAGGGCTGTAGCCACTTCGGGTGCGGACATCTCAGGTTGCAGGTCGTATGTCGCCACTTTCGGTGAGGGGATAAGGATGCGGTCTTCGCCTTCAAACTCGCTGTCTCTGCCGCCTGAGAAGAAGAAAGTAACGTGTGCGAATTTCTCCGTCTCGGCTATGCGCAATTGCCTAAGTCCGTTGCTGCTTACTATCTCGCCCATAGTGTTCTGTACGTTCTCTTTGGGGAAGAGGATATGAACGCCGGTGAAGGTGGAGTCGTATGGGGTCATGCAGTAGTATTGCAGCCCCGGTATGGTATGCATTCCGTTTTCGGGTTTGTCCTCTTGCGTAAGCACTACGGTCATCTCTCTTGCGCGGTCATTGCGGTAGTTGAAGAAGATGACGGTGTCGCCTTCGCCTATGGTGGCAACAGGTTTGCCGTCTTTGACGTGGACAATGGGCTTAACAAACTCATCGGTGATGTCGTTGTCGTATGATGCCTGCATTGCTTCGTGCATATCTTCGTATTCAGCACCTTTGCCGCCGACGAGGCAGTCATAAGCCTCTTTTATGCGTTCCCAGCGTTTGTCGCGATCCATAGCGTAGAAGCGACCTTGCACTGTGGCAATCTCGCCGCAACTATGGTTGAGGTGTTCTTGCAGTTGGTCTATAAAGCCTATGCCGGAGCGCGGGTCGGTGTCGCGGCCGTCCATAAAGCAGTGGACGAAAGTGCGCCCTTTTAGTCCGTATTCGCCTGCAATGTCGGTGAGAGCAAAGAGGTGGTCAAGCGATGAGTGTACGCCGCCGTTGGATACGAGCCCCATAATGTGTAGGTTCTTGCCGGATTTTTTTGCGCCTTCAAAGGCGGAAACTATTTCGGGATTGCGGCGGATGGAGCCGTCTTTTATGGCGCGGTTGATTTTAACGAGGTCTTGATAAACCACGCGTCCGGCACCGATATTGAGGTGTCCCACTTCCGAGTTACCCATCTGTCCGTCGGGCAGTCCTACGTTCTCGCCGGAGGCTTGCAGGCGGCTGTTAGGGTATGTTTTAAGTATCTGTGTCCAGTGGGGTGTGGATGTTGAGTAGATGGCGTTGCTTTTCTCTTCGGGACCTATGCCCCAGCCATCAAGAATCATCAGTAATGCTTTTTGTTTCATATTATTATATTTGTTTCTTTATTATTATTATGTTTTATAAGGTATTGAGCCTTTTTATCTCAATGTGTATTTGCTCTATAACCTCTTTATTAGCTATTTCTCCACGCAAACTATATACAATGAAGACCTTGCCGCTATAACGATTAGTAAAATCTTCAAAAGAAGCTTTCATGCGTTCCAATAAAGAATATCCTCCAAAGTTAGCATTAGCCGTAACAGGCTTTATCTGAATACCGAATTGATATTTACCCACTTTAGCAACATAATCAATATCGCCGGCATGGTCAAGTTCAGGGTCACTCTCAGCAAACTCAACACCCTTGAATATCTTTGCAAGTCCATCATTTACAACCGACTTCTCACGATTATAGCCATCATAAGTGCGATTGATAGTTAGGTTATAGACATAATCAATGCAATCTTGACGAGAAATATTGTTTATTGCCTCTTGAATTTGCGGAATAACCAACTCCGTCATCTTAGCATAAAGCCGTTCACCCAACTCATATAATGATTCTTTTGAAATACGGATAGGCGTTTTACCTGCTGTCTTAGCATTTTCAAAATACCATTGTTCCCATTCTTCAAGTGAAGATGGTTGGCACTGGCGAATCAGATTCATCACTTATCCTACTTTATTAGGGCGTGTCAATTGATATAACTGGCAGGCATGATTAAGAAGAAACTCCTTTTTGCCTTCAACTGTTTGTGAGTAGATTTTCATACGTTTCAAATTTTAATATGTCGCAAACTTTTGGCGATACTTATACGGGGTTACCATATCCGGTATTGCCAATTTTTCTTTTAATAATTCATTCTTTTTATTCCACTCTGTCTTCTTCCACTACGAGGTTGTCTATGATAAAACTCTGTCTTTCTGTTGTGTTTTTGCCCATATAGAAGGATAGCATATCGCCCACCGCATCTTCTTTTCTGAGGTTCACTTGGTCAAGCCTTATGCCATCGCCTATGAAGCCTTTGAACTCATCAGGCGAAATCTCTCCTAATCCTTTGAATCGTGTTATCTCGGGGTTTTTCACTTCCGCGATGGCTTTGAGCCGCTCCTCCTCCGAGTAGCAATAGCGTGTCTCCTGCTTGTTCTTGACGCGGAAAAGCGGGGTCTGAAGTATATAGACGTGTCCTTTCTTTATAAGGTCGGGGAAGAACTGCAAGAAGAAAGTGAGCATCAGCAGGCGTATGTGCATACCGTCCACATCGGCATCGGTGGCGATTATCACTTTGTTGTATCTTAGTTCGTCAAGTCCGTCTTCTATGTTCAGAGCCGACTGCAGGCAGTTGAACTCCTCGTTCTCATATACTACCTGCTTGGTCAGTCCGTAGGCGTTGAGCGGCTTGCCTCTGAGCGAGAAGACCGCTTGTGTGCGCACATCGCGGCTCTTGGTTATGCTGCCTGATGCCGACAGACCCTCCGTTATGAATATGCTGCTTTCTTCCCTGAGGTCGTCTTGCGCTTCTTTGCTTGAACGTGTGGGTTTGCTGTCGTTGTAGTGGATTTGGCAGTCGCGCAGTTTGGGGTTGTTCAGCAGGTTTTTCTTGGCTCTCTCGCGAGCGGCTTTTGTTACGCCTGCTATGGCTTTGCGCTCTTTCTCCGAGTCTTGGATTTTTTGCAGCATTATTTCCGCCACTTCAGGGTGCTTGTGCAAGTAGTTGTCAAGTTGCTGCTTTACGAAATCGCCTACGAATTTCCCGACACTCACGCCACCGCTTGGCGACATGTCTTTGCTGCCGAGTTTCACTTTCGTCTGACTTTCAAACACCGGCTCTTCCACGTTTATCGCTATCGCGCCCACTATGCCGTTGCGTATGTCGGCAAGTTCCATATTCTTTCCGAAGAACTCTTTTATCGTTCTGCCTATCGCCTCGCGGTACGCCACTTGGTGTGTGCCGCCCTGTATGGTATGCTGACCGTTGACGAAGGAGTAGTACTCGTCGTTGGGCTGGTTGGTATGGGTGAGGGCTATCTCTATGTCCTCGCCGCTGATGTGTATTATGGGGTAGAGCGGACTGACAGTCATGTTCTCCGTGAGCAGGTCATATAGTCCGTTCTTGGAGTTGAAACGGTTGCCGTTATAGACGAGCGTAAGTCCGGTGTTGAGATACGCATAGTTGCGCATCATCGTTTCTATATAGTCATCGCGGAATCGGTAGTTCTCAAACAGCCCTTTGCTGCCGTCCGGCTTAAACTCAATCTGCGTGCCGCGTTTGGGTTCGGCTTTCAGTCCTTCTTGAGCCATCCAATCTTTGAGGGGTATGATGCCTGTGTCTTTTGTGAGTCTGCCTTGACTGAACTCGGCTCTGCGGGTCATACCGTCTCTGAACGACTGTACGGCAAACTCTTCGCTCAACGCATTGACTGCTTTCGTACCTACGCCGTTCAGTCCGACAGACTTCTTGAAGGCTTTGGTGTCGTATTTGCCGCCGGTGTTAAGCAGGCTCACGGCTTCCACCATCTTGCCGAGTGGTATGCCTCTGCCGTAGTCGCGTACGCGCACTCTGCCTTCCGTTACGCTCACCTCTATCACTTTGCCCTCGCCCATACGATACTCATCAATCGAGTTATCTATTGACTCTTTGATAAGGACGTAAATACCGTCATCGGAGTGGGTTCCGTCGCCGAGTTTGCCTATGTACATACCCGGGCGGCGGCGGATATGATCCATATCGTCGAGGTGTATGATGTTGTCGTCCGTGTAGTTGGTGGCTACAGTGTTTTTCAGGTCGGTGTCAATGTCCATAATGTTGTCTATTTGTCACGCAGTTGTTGCTTGATAAACTTCGCCATCATATTGATAGCGGCGTTGTTGTGTCCGCCCTGCGGAATGATGACGTTGGCATAGCGTTTGCAGGGCTCGATAAACTGCTCGTGCATAGGTTTAAGCACCCGCTGATAGCGTTCTATCACGGCTTCCACCGTCCTTCCGCGCTCCACTATGTCGCGCTTAATGACGCGTATAAGACGGTCATCGGCATCGGCATCTACGAACACCTTGAGGTCCATCTGTTCCCTGAGTTCGGGATGGTGGAGGGTCAAAATACCTTCCACTATCACAATCTCGCTCGGTCCTACGGTGATGGTCTCTTTCAGTCGGGAGGAGGTTATGTAGTCGTATTGCGGCTGCTCCACGGTCTTGCCCTCCTTGAGCATCTGCAGGTGCTTGGTCAGCAGCGACCACTCGAAGGCGTTGGGGTGGTCAAAGTTGATTTTCTGCCGCTCTTCCATCGGTACTTGCGAAGAGTCGTTGTAGTAAGAATCAAGCGGAATAACGGTTACTTCTCCTTTGGGAAGACGTTCTATGAGTTTGCGTACCACTGTTGTTTTACCCGAGCCGGTACCGCCCGCAATGCCTATGACAAACATAATGAAAAACAGTTAAGAAGGTGTTATGCGTGCAAAGTTACGACAAACGAACCGATTGTGCAAAAAAGCGGCATTGTTTGCACAAATTTTGCGGTGAACAGGTAATAATAGATAACAAATGATTAAGATTTTTGCATATTCGGCATATTTGCCGTACCTTTGCAAACTCTTTATAAAGTCGTTTTAATTTCGTTTTTTATGACCAAAGTTACTCTTATAGGTGCCGGAAATATGGGCGGCGCACTTGCCAAGGGCTGGCTGCGTGCAGGGCAAATATCGCTCACCGTTGCCGACAAAAACCCGCAGTCGCTCCGCTCCTTGTCCCAAGCCTTTCCCGATACTAATCTCCTTTCCGTTACGGACGATAACATAAAAGCCGTACAAGGTGCCGAAATCATTGTCTTGGCTGTCAAGCCGTGGCTGATGCAGCCGGTGATAGACGAGATAAAGCAGGCTGTTGATACGACAAGGCAAGTTGTTGTGTCCGATGCCGCCAATTTTACCACAGACCGCCTTGCAGAGGCGTTCGGCAGGGCGGGGCAATATGCTTATGCCATACCAAATATAGCAGCCGAGTATGCAGACAGTATGAATTTTATCGCCGCCGGCAAAGACTTTACGGAGCAGTCCAAGTCACTTGTGTCTCAACTCTATGATTCTGTGGGTAATACCTTGTGGGTGGAAGAAAAACAGGTGGCTGCCGGTATGATGATGGCAAGTTGCGGTATAGCATACGTTTTTCGTATGATAAGGGCAATGATGCAGGCAGGTGTGGAGATGGGCTTCTATCCCGCGCAGGCACAGACTATTGCGGAGCAGACTATGCTCGGAGCGGTTAGCGTACTACGC
The DNA here is from genome assembly GCA_002449665.1 of Bacteroidales bacterium UBA7009. Classification (GTDB taxonomy): domain Bacteria; phylum Bacteroidota; class Bacteroidia; order Bacteroidales; family Paludibacteraceae; genus Colicola. Next base: position 24,098 of record DJXH01000016.1, on the reverse strand, counting down.
AATTCAGGTCTGCACCCCGAAGCCGCTATAGACAAAGTAACGACCCCGGGCGGCACTACGATAAAAGGAATAAACGAAATGGATATGTCCGGCTTTACCTCCGCCGTTATTCGCACCCTTAAAGCCGGACTAAAATAACAGCAAAGTTACGTAAATGAAACGAATAGTAGTAAAAGTAGGCTCCAACGTACTTACCACCTCCACCGGCAAACTTGACATCACGCGTATGTCTGCCATTGTAGATCAGATTGCGTGGCTCAGACACCACGGATATGATGTCATCCTCGTGTCAAGCGGCGCTGTGGCTTGCGGAAAGAAAGAACTGCGTGTGGAACACGAACTTGATTCGGTGGAGCAACGCCAGCTATACAGCGCGATGGGACAGGTCAAACTTGTCAATCTCTATTACGACCTCTTCCGCGAATATAATATGCACATAGGACAGGTGCTGACAATGAAAGAAAACTTCGAGCACGAAGAGCAGTATAAGAACCTCAGGGCATGTATGGAAGTGATGCTTGAGAACAATGTCATACCTGTTGTCAATGAGAACGATACGGTGTGCGTTACCGAACTTATGTTTACCGACAATGACGAACTCTCCGGGCTTGCGGCAAAGATGATGGGTGCTGAAACACTGGTCATACTGAGCAATATTGACGGCGTTTATACCGGCGACCCCGCCGACCCGACTTCACAAGTAATAAGAAAGGTGGGCATAAATGAGGATATAAGCAGTTATATCAAGACCTCCAAAAGTTCGGCAGGCAGAGGCGGTATGGTGTCCAAATACAATACTGCCCGCTCCCTGTCGCAGTCAGGGATAAGAGTAATCATTGCCAACGGCAAGAGAGAGAATATCCTCGTTAATCTTATCCAGCAGCCTGACACTACCATTCATACAGAGTTTTCACCAGCCGACTAACCTTAAAAATCCTTACTGTTATGACTACACTTTTTGAGCATGCCAAATCAGCTTCGCGCTCGCTGCTCTTGCTTGACGATAAGAAACGCAGCGCAGTGCTTATGCGCGTGGCTGACAGCATAGAGCAACATACAGACGAACTGCTGCGTGCCAACCGTCTTGACCTTGACAGAATGGATAAAGCCAATCCTCTCTATGACCGGCTGCTGCTTACGGCTGACCGACTGAAAGGTATAGCCGATGATATGCGGCACGTGGCTTCTCTGCCTTCTCCGCTCGGTATGGTTACCAAGCAACGCACTTTGCCTAACGGTATTCGCCTGCATCGTGTGAGCGTACCTTTCGGCGTGATAGGCGTGGTATATGAGGCGCGTCCTAACGTAACCTATGATGTTTTTGCGCTCTGTTTCAAGAGCGGCAATGCCTGCCTTCTCAAAGGCGGACGTGATGCCGAACAGAGCAACCTCGCGGCGATAAAACTTATACAAGATGTGCTGCAAACCGAAGGCATAGACCCTTGTGCGGCACAACTGATGCCCTCTACCCACGAGGCTACGGAAGCACTGCTCAATGCTGTCGGCTATGTGGACTTGTGCATACCCCGAGGCGGGCGCAAACTAATTGACTTTGTGCGCGATAATGCCCGCATACCCGTGATTGAGACCGGTGCGGGAGTGGTGCATACATATTTTGACAAAGACGGCGACATAGAAATAGGGCGGAAGATTATAGCCAATGCCAAAACCCGCCGTGTGAGTGTCTGCAACGCACTTGACTGCTTGCTCGTCCACAAAGACAGGGAAAAAGACCTTGACACACTGCTTGAACCGATGCGGGACAAGGTCAGTTTCCACTTTGGCGATTATGGTCGCGAGTGGATGTCATACGACCTGTCGGTGCGCATAGTCAGTTCGCTTGACGAGGCATTAGAGCATATTCAAAAGTACAGCAGCGGTCATTCAGAGTGTATCATCACTCAGAACGAGGCGGCTGCAAGGCGTTTCCAAAACGAAGTGGATGCCGCCTGTGTGTATTGGAATGTTCCTACGAGTTTTACCGATGGTGCACAGTTCGGACTCGGAGCAGAGATAGGTATTTCCACCCAAAAACTCGGTCCGCGCGGACCTATGGCTCTTGAAGAGATAACCACCTACAAGTGGATAATAGAAGGCGAAGGGCAGGTGCGCCCGTAATATTAAACGGAGGATTATCTGTATTTTTCCTCTTCGCCGTCACCGAGAAGCGACAGGTAACTTTCAAATCTGCTGAAAGTTATCTGTCCGTTTTTTACTGCTTCCAACACGGCGCAACCCGGCTCGCCGGTATGCAGGCAGTTGCTGAATCTGCAGTGGCGTGAGACCTCGAATATCTCCCTAAAGTAGTGTCCCACCTCTTCTTTGGTCATCTCCACGGAGCCGAAGCCTTTTATCCCGGGCGTGTCTATCACGCGCCCTGACGGCAAGGCGTACATCTCTGAAAAAGTGGTTGTATGCATACCTTTGTCGTGGGCTGCGGATATGTTGCCTGTGCGTGTAAGCTGTTTGCCAAAGACTGTGTTCAGCAGTGTTGATTTGCCTACACCGGAGTTGCCTGAGAGCAGTGTTACTTTGCCCGTAAGCATAGGCATTACCTGTTCGCGTGTGTTGCTGTCTATGGCAGTTATGGCGATGGTGCGGTAGCCGAGGCTCTCGTATAGTTGTCTTAGTTCGCCGAGTTGCTCTTTCTCGCTGTCGGTGAGCAGGTCTGTTTTGTTGAAGATAAGCAGTGCGGGTACGCGGTATGCCTCCGCCGTGGCAAGAAAGCGGTCGATAAAGACGGTGGAGGTAACGGGGTGATTGAGTGTTATGACAAGTGCCGCTTGGTCTATATTGGCGGCTAATATATGTGCTTCTTTGCTAAGGTTGGTGGAGCGGCGAATTATGTAGTTTCGGCGTGGTTCTATGCCGGTTATCCATGTCGTGCCGTCTGCTTGTGTGAGTGCTGTTACGTAGTCGCCCACGGCAACGGGGTTGGTAGTACGGATACCTTTTATCCGCATATTGCCTTTGATGTGCGCTTCTCTTTCCGTGTCATCGTCAGAAAGAATCATATATGAACTGCCCGTAGAGCGTGTTACGAGTGCGCGAAAAGTGTTGTCATTGCCGTTGTCTGCCATAATGAGTGTTGTCTTTTAGAATGCTTCTGTCGCCGTTAGGTAAAACGAGTAGGCATCTATCGTGTTCCAGCGGTTGTCAAGGTTACTGCGGGCTACGTCTGCGCGCAGGTTCACCTTGGCTTTGTTGATGCTCACTCTCAGTCCGATGCCGTAGCCGACTTTTGGTGCTGCCCACTGCCAGTTGTGTATATCATATACATCGCCCATACCCGCAAAGGCAGTGCCATGGACGATGCTGTATATGGGGAACCTCAGTTCGCCCTGTAGTGCCCATAGTGTGTTGTCTTTATACATATTCGCTCTCAGTCCGCGAAGCAGGTCTTCGCCGCCGAGGGTGGGCAAAAGAGAGTAGGGCAACCGCTTACCGCCCCACGCACCTTGTATCTTGCATTGCCAAGCAAAGACCAAACTTTTGTATATGCTTATAAAATGCCTCAAGTCGGCAGTGAGGTATGCCATACGACCGAAGTTGGAGTTAAGCGGTTCGTAGTCGGAGCAACTAAGCGAGAAGAACACGCCGCTGTTGGGGTAGAAAGTAATATCGCGGCTGTCGTATTGTATGGTGCCGCCTATGCCCATATATGCTGAGCGGGCGGAGTTGAGCGGGTCTTTGAGTGTGGTCGTTTCGGTATAGACATTCAGGTTAAGACCTACCGACCAATTGTCTGATATATAGTATTGCGGTTGCAGGTTGAGATTAAAGCGGCGGGAGATAAACGATGTGCCGTCTTTTATGAGGAAGTCGTTTCCCGTCTCGTACCAAGTGTCGGGGTAGTTGCGGTAACCCGCTTCGTAGGCTATCTGCCAGTTGTGCGTATTGCCGAAATAGATGTTGCCTTTGGTTTTTATATACCATTGCCGCGCAAGCGAATAAGCACCGTTGAGTTGTATAACGGAGGTTTTTCTTTGGTTGGCGCACTTGAAATAGCCCTGTGCCGCCCCGCCGAACACCCACTGTGTCTCCGGCGCGTACTGTACTATAGGTACGGCTATCGCGGGCAGGTTCATTATCTCGTCAAGCCACGACATCTCCTGCGCATAGAGCGTTGAAAACCCTATGCACAATGCCGCCAATATGGTCTTGAGCCGCTTTCTCGGTTGCATCAAACGGTCATTATCTCTTTCTCTTTCTTGGCATATACTTCGTCTATGCGGCGAATGTATTTGTCGTGGAGTTTCTGCATCTCGTTTTCCGCATCCTTCTCCGCATCTTCGGGCAGCCCTTCTTTTATCTGTTTCTTGAGGGTGTCAATAGCATCGCGGCGGGCGTTGCGCACGCTTACCTTGGCGTTCTCAGCCTCGGCTTTACACTGTTTGGCAAGGTCGCGGCGACGTTCCTCAGTCAGCGGCGGAATAATCAGGCGTATGCTCTCGCCGTTGTTGTTGGGAGCAAGACCGATGTTGGAGTTGATGATAGCACGCTCGATGTCGTTGAGCATTTTTTTCTCCCACGGCTGAATCTGAATGGTACGCGCATCGGGAGTGGTAACGGTGGCTACGTTAGCGAGCGGACTTAACTGACCATAGTAGTCCACACGGATGGAGTCAAGCAGACTCGGACTTGCCTTGCCCGCACGGATATGGGCAAGAGTGTCGTCAAGGTACATCACTGCCGATTGCATCTGCTCCTCGGCACCTTTCTGAATGTCTTTGGGTTCAATCATAGCACTAAAAGATTAAATATGATTATGTTGTTTTATTGGTGAATAACTTTCCAATACCCATCCTTTCGTCCGCCTATGCGACAAAGAATTCCTGCTTGCTGCATATATTGCAAATCGCGCTTAATGGTACGTTCGGTAACAGCCGTCTTTCGTGACATTTCGGGGATGGTAATATAGGTGTTCTCTCTTATAAGTGTTAGCAGAACTCTCTGTCTTTGATTTAGTTCTGTGATATTTGTTTTCGTGACATTTTCATCTTGAAGTGATGTCACGAAAGATTTTATTTCAGCTTGCAGATTGCTGTTGTGCAGATAAAGCATGACTTTGGAGAAAATCTCTTCGTCATTTTTGTCGCGTGTATCGTTAAGTGCTTGGATATATTTTGCTTTTTGCTCTCTCGTAACCTTAGAGGGAATAATCCCTGCTTCCCATTGCAGCATATTCATCACAAGTCGTGACATACGCCCGTTGCCGTCTGCCCAAGGGTGAATACTGACAAGTCGATAGTGTGCTATGAAAGAAAGCCGATAGGCTGCAAGAATGTTGTCCTGTGGCAGATTTTGTCGTTCTGTATTGAGCCATTGACAGAAGTCTTGCAATGCTTGCGGCACTTTTTGAAATGCCAAATATGAACGTCCGCCAAATCCTGCAGTAACATTTACTTTGCGTAAGTCTCCGTTTGCGGCTGAGAACGAACCGAGAGGTGTGTTGTATATACTGCCTGTGTTTTTCATTACTAACGAAGACAACCGGCAAAGCATATTTGATGAATAATCTGTATGTTTTTCCGCGAGGCGTTGCGCTTCTTCGTATGCTGCTTTGAGGTCAAGATTCATCATCTGCTCTAAGAGTGTGCGTCCCGGAGCCGTGATGCCCTCGTCAAACAGCAGTTGATTCTCAATCTCTGTTACCGTACTGCCTTCAATAGCAGTTGAGTGTGTAATGATGGAATACAAGTAAAACTTCTTGTAGTCAATCTGTTGCTCAATCCCTAATCGCCGATATTCGGAGATTGTTTGCAGTATGGTATTATTGTCGTCAGGTGTTTCCATTATATTTTTCTGCAAAGGTACAAAAAAATCAAATAACTGTGCAAAAAATGCATAATTATTTGAAATAAATATGCAAAATGTACTTAAAATCCCCTAATCTTAGATATTATTCTCCTATTTCCAAACAGGAAGACTATCGTAGTCGTATCAGTGCCAAGGTACAAGGTTTTGGTTAATAACGCAACTATATTGAGTAAAAATATGCAATTATTTGCGCACTTTGAATTTTCTTTGTACCTTTGCGCGATTTTTGTATATATTGAATGAGCAGGCTCAAAGCATACATATTGGTTTTCTTCGCTCTGTCCCTTTCTTCTTGCGGCGAGTATCAGAAGATTCTCAAGTCGCGTGACCCCGAGCAGAAATATCAGGCAGCATTGCAGTATTTTGAGCAGCAGAAGTACGTCCGCTCGCAGACTCTGCTTGAGGATGTGGCTGCCTACTACAAGGGTACGGAGCGCGCCGCAGATGTGGTTATCTACCTCGCCCGCAGTTATATGGGGCAGAAATCCTACTCCTCCGCAGCCGAGTACTACGAGGCGTATCTGCGCAGTTATCCCAAAGGTCAGTATGCACCCGAAGCAAGTTTTCAGATAGGGCATTGCTACTACCTTGATGCCCCGGACCCCAAGCTTGACCAGGACATAACTTATCGTGCCATTGAGGCTTTTGATGTGTTTATCGAGTCTTATCCCGAAAGCCAGTACGTCCGGCAGGCATACAAAGAGCAGAACGAACTCTATGACCGTCTTGCGTATAAAGAACTGCTCAATGCCAAACTATACTACAACCTTGGTACATATCTCGGCAACAACTACCTCTCTGCTGAGATAACGGCGCGTAACGCCCTCAAGGACTATCCGAGCAACAGTTATATAGAGGAACTTAACTATATAATCTTCCTTAGCAAGTACCAACTGATGGTCAACTCGCAGGCAAGCCGTATGCAGGAGCGCGTACAAGAGGCGGAAGACGAGTACTATAGTTTCAAGACCTCTTTCCCGAACAGCAAGCATATCTCCGCCCTTGAGCGTATGGGCAAAGAGATAATGAAAAGAAAAAAATAAAACACTATTATACTATGGATTACAAACAAACTAAAGCACCCAAAAACACCATTACCCGCGATATGAACAAACTTCAGGAAAAAGTGGGTAATGTATATGAGACGGTTGCCATTCTCGGCAAACGTGCCAATCAGATTTCTTCTGCTCTGAAAAAAGAACTTGATGCCAAGTTGCAAGATTTCTCCACCCCCCAGGACACTATGGATGAGACCTACGAGAACCGCGAGCAGATTGAGATTTCCCGAAGTTATGAGCGTCTGCCCAAGCCTACGCTGATTGCTACGCAGGAACTGATAGACGACCAAATCGTCTTCCGTACCACGTCCAAAGACGATGCTCTCAAATAAGCCCATGTTGCTTGAAGGCAAACATATTATTCTCGGTATAAGCGGCGGTATAGCCGCTTATAAAGTGCTTGAACTTATACGGTTGCTTCGAAAAGAAGGTGCTGAGGTGAAGACTGTCGTTACGGCCAACGCTTTGCAGTTCGTAACGGAGCCTACGCTGCGCACCCTAAGCGGCAATGCCGTCTATCAAGATGTTTTCGCAGCGGTAAACCAACATTCCACCGAGCATATCTCCCTGCCTTTGTGGGCAGACCTTATGCTTGTCGCTCCCGCCACAGCCAACGTGCTGTGCAAGTGCGCCGCCGGTATAGCCGATGATGCACTTACCACCACTTTCTCTGCCACCGTAAAGCGCTGCCCTGTGCTTGTCGCGCCGGCTATGAACGACGCCATGTATGCCAATCCCGCCACGCAGCAGGCTCTCAACATCTTGAAAGACAGGATGAACGTGTGTGTCATAGACTCTGCCACAGGCGACCTTGCCTGCGGTACGCAGGGCAAAGGGCGTATGCAGGAAGTGCCGGTGCTGCTTGAAGCCGTGGTTGCCGCGCTTACACCGAAGACCTTGCAGGGCAAGAGAGTGCTTATCACCGCCGGACCCACGCGCGAAAATATAGACCCCGTGCGTTTTATCAGCAACTACTCCACCGGCAAGATGGGCTATGCCATAGCCGCTGAGTGTATGCGGCGCGGAGCAGACGTATGCCTTGTTTCGGGACCTGTTGCCATAGACATAGTATCGGCTGAAAATGAGCGACTGACGGTTGTTTGTGTGCAGTCCGCAAGCGAGATGGCACAAGCTGCCAAAGAGCATTGGCAAGGGGCTGATATAGCCGTCCTCTCTGCTGCCGTTGCCGATTTTACACCCTTGGAAGTATCGTCCGTAAAACGAAAGAAACAGCCCGGGCAGAAGACAATGCAGTTGGAGTTGTGTACAACAGAAGATATTGCTGCTTCGCTCGGAGCCGCTAAAAGAAACAGTCAAGTCTTGGTCGGCTTTGCTCTCGAGACCAACGATGAATTAAGTAACGCCCAAGCCAAACTCAAGAAGAAAAACTTTGATTTTATAGTCCTTAACTCTCTTCAAGATGCCGGAGCGGGCTTCGGATATGATACCAACAAAGTAACGCTTATCCACCGCTCGGGCGATAAACAGTCGCTGCCTCTTCTTTCCAAACAGCTGACGGCTGCGGCTATAGTGAATGCCATAAGCAATATTGTCGTATAAGCGGGAAAATCGCCATTTACATAAAATGAGGGTGTGTCAAGACCATTGGCACACCCTTATGAGATTTCTGTACTAATGATTAAGCAACTTAATCTCAGTAGATTATTTTCGTCTTCCTAATCCGAACAGACCACGTCTCGGTTTCTTTTCTTCTACAACTTGTTCTTGTTCCTGTTCGGCTTCTTCTATCTGCTCTATGTCAGTAGAAGCCTTGTCGCTGTTGCCTGTCCATTCCTCGCGGTCTTCTATTTCTCCTACGCGCTCACGGATAAAACCGATAACATCGTTCAGACTGTCAGTAAAGTGTTTGAAATCCTCTTTGTAGATGAAAATCTTGTGTTTCTCAAACTGTGGTACTTCGTCTTCAAGCGTTAGTCTTCGTTTGCTCTCTGTAATACATAAATACAAATCGTTGTTTCGCGCTTTTTTAACATCAAGGTAGTAGATTCGTTTGCCTGCTTTTACCGAGCGAGAATACATAATCTCCGGTTCCTTGTGTTCGTCAAATCTGTTGTGATTGTCCATAAAGTTGTAGTTTTTGTAGTATAATTTTTTGGTATTCAACGCGCAAAGGTACTATCATTTTTTCTATCTCACAAATATATTTTTCAAAAAGTGTGCAAAAATTTGCCTAATCCGACAAAATGTAGTATTTTTGCGGGCTTGTTAAACAGGGCTTGAAATGCCGTTTTTACGGAGATTTTTCGGGTGTTGGAACATCTATATTTCATTTGTAAAAATTGTGAAAAAAAATATACATCCGATATTATTTTTTCTTCTCGTGTTGCTCTCCTCGTGCAATACTTTTAAGTTTGTCCCCAAGGGTGAGTATCTGCTTGACAAGACAAAGATAGAGTTTACCGACACTAAACAACTATCTTCTGCCGACTTCAAAAACTTTCAGCGCCAGCAGCCTAATTCGACTGTGTTGGGCTTCTGGAAACTCAAACTTGACATATACAATACCGCACCGCTTGATACCGTAACCAAGTCGCAGAAAAGTCAGGCTCGCCTTGCTCATCGTATGGGTGAACCGCCGGTTGTATATAGCGAACAACTGACTCGTGCAAGCGTTGTCCAACTTACCACTGCAATGCACAATAAAGGCTATTTCAATGCCACCGTTGATACCGTTTTGCAGCCTCGAGACCGCAAGATGCGCCTCACGTATCGAATTACAGCCGGTGAGCCTTACCGTCTGCGCCATAGCAGTTGCGCTATTGACAATGCTTCGCTTTTGCGTGCTGCTGACAGTCGTCGCTCGCTCCTGAAACAGGGTATGCTCTTTGATGCCGATGTGCTCGACAGTGAGCGCAAACGTATAGCATCCGCTATGCGCCGTATGGGCTATTTCTACGTAGAGAAAGATATGATGCGCTTTGTGGCAGACAGCGCGTTCGGCACTAATGAGGTGGACGTGGAGTTGCGCCTGCAGCAATATATAGAAGACCTGCCCGATTCTCTGCGCAGCCGTATATTTCGCCGTTACAGAATAAGCGACATCTGCTTTCACATGGACTATGACCCTAAGTTTGTACCCGACTCGATGACACTCAATAGTGAGCAGACTGACGGATATAGTTTTACTTGGGTTGGAGACCGTCTGTTGCGCAAGAGTGCGCTGAAGCACAACTGTGCTATCACCCCAGGGGAGTACTTCAACGAGCGGCACGTGGAACGTACATACGAGATGCTCAATAACCTCGGCGTTATCAAATATGTGGATATAAGTTTTAAGCAGAACAGTGACTCTACACTTGAGTGCCACGTGGTGATGTCCCGCACCAAACTCAATACCGTCTCCGCCGAAGTGGAGGGAACATATTCTGCGGGCGATTGGGGTGTGAACGCCGGAGTGGGGTATATCAACCGCAATATCTTCCACGGCGCGGAAGAATTGCAACTCACTGCCAAGGGCGGCTACGAATGGCGGCAGACAGGCGGACATGCTATAGAAGCCAAAGGTACGGCTTCGCTCGCTTTCCCTATTCGTCTTAAAGTATTGCTCTCCTATCAATATCAGACCCGCCCCGATGAGTTTACACGCACCGTCGCTTCGGCTTCGCTCAACTATACCTTGCCTAATTTCCGTCGAGGCTGGACGCAGCAATTCAATTTCTTTGACCTCAGTTATGTCTATCTGCCTTGGATGAGCGATGAGTTTAGAACGCGTTTCGTGAGCAACAACAACCCGCTTAAGTACTCCTATGAGTCCCACCTTATAGATGCCATAGGCTATTCGGCGCGCTACTCCGGCTACCGTTCCTATCAGCCTCTGCGCTCATATAGCGAGGCGCGGTTCTTTGTGGAGACTGCCGGCAACGTACTATACGGAATAGAGAGTCTTGCCGTACCCAAACCCGCCGAAGGTGTGTATAAACTGCTCGGTGTGCCTTTCGCACAATATACGAAAATAGATTTGGCTTATACTTTCCACCACGTCATTTCCGACAAACACAGTATGGTCTATCACGCCGGTTTAGGCGTTGCAGTGCCATACGGAAACTCCACCGCCGTACCCTACGAAAAACGTTATTTTGCGGGCGGCAGCAGCCATGTGCGCGGCTGGACGGCGCGCTCTCTCGGTCCGGGTGCATATCGCGGCTCGGGGACACGCATCGACTATGACAACCAGACAGGCGACATACACCTTGACCTTAACCTCGAGTACCGCTGGAAAGTGTGGTCGATAATAGAACTTGCGGCTTTCACAGATGCAGGAAACATCTGGACTATATACGACTACTCCACACAGCCTCACGGAGCGTTCAAGTTCACCGAGTTTTACAAACAGATAGCATGGAGTTACGGCGTTGGTGTGCGCCTTGACCTCACTTTCCTTATCTTCCGCGTGGATTTCGGTGTCAAACTCTACGACCCGACACGCCTGTACTACGACCAAAAACAGTGGCGCACCGTTAGCAACGGCTTGGGGTGGAACGATGATATGACTTTTCATTTTGCTATCGGCTATCCGTTCTGAACAAATATGCTTGAACCATACTACATACAGGGAGTCGTAGAAGCCGGTTGCGACGAGGCGGGGCGCGGACCGCTCGCGGGGGATGTGTTCGCTGCCGCAGTGGTGTGGGGCAATACAAAAGATGACGATATGAGTGCCTTGCTCAACGACTCCAAGCAGCTGACCGACAGACAACGTTATTGTTTGCGCCCGTATATAGAGCAGAACGCTGTGGCTTGGGCTGTGGCGCGGGCAACGGTGGAGGAGATAGACAGACTGAACATCCTCAATGCCGCCATACTTGCAATGCACCGCGCCCTTGACAGACTGCAGGTAACAGTAGGACATATAATAGTTGACGGCAATCGCTTTAAGCCCTATATATCCGCCGAAACGGGTATGGCTGTGCCGCACCGAACAGTAGTGAAAGGCGACGGCAAATATATGTCCATAGCGGCGGCGAGCATACTCGCCAAGACCTACCGCGACGACTATATGCTTGACCTGCATAAAGAGTTCCCCCTTTATGGCTGGGACGATAACAAAGGCTACCCGACTCGCGAACACTATGAAGCAATAGCGCGATATGGAGTAACACCTTACCACAGAAAATCATTCAAACTGTATAAATAAACACATTTATAATATGAATACAATAGAAGAGGCTCTTGAAGCCATCAAAAAAGGTGAGTTTGTGATTGTAGTGGACGATGAAGACCGCGAGAACGAAGGTGATTTTATCATCTCCGCCGAGAAGATAACACCGGAGAAAGTGAATTTTATGCTCAAACACGGTCGTGGCGTACTCTGTGTGCCGTTGCTTGAGGAGCGTTGTGCCGAACTCGGACTGATGCACCAAGTCGCTAACAACACCTCTATGCTCGGTACGCCGTTTACCGTTACGGTTGACAAACTGGAGGGCTGTACCACCGGCGTTTCCGCTGCCGACCGTGCCGCCACTATCCGTGCCCTCGCCGACCCCGCCTCCCGCCCCGAGACCTTCGGCAGACCCGGACACATCAACCCTCTCTATGCCCGCTCCCGCGGTGTACTGCGCCGCGCCGGACATACCGAAGCCTCCATCGACCTTATGCGACTTGCCGGACTTTATCCCGCCGCCGCACTCATAGAGATAATGAACGAAGACGGCACTATGGCTCGTATGCCGCAACTGGAGAAAGTGGCAGCCGAGTATAACCTCCGTCTTATCAGTATCAAAGACCTTATAGCCTATCGCCTTACCCACCGTTTCCCTCTGCAGACATCAGGCAGCAGCGACAAGAGCGATGCCGCTCTCGAACTTGACGACTGCCTCGTAGAACGCGGTGAAACAGTGGATATGCCCACAGCCTACGGACACTTCCGGCTCACGCCTTTCCGACAACTGAGCAACGGACTGGAACACGTAGTCCTCACCAAAGGCACTTGGACAGCCGACGAACCTATACTATGCCGAGTACATAGTTCCTGTATGACCGGCGACACCTTCGGCAGCCTGCGTTGCGAGTGCGGCGAACAACTGCATAAAGCCATGCAGATGATTGAAAAAGAAGGCAAAGGCATAATAGTCTATATGAACCAAGAGGGTAGGGGCATAGGACTGATGAACAAAATACGAGCCTACCGCCTGCAAGAACAAGGCGACGATACCGTAGATGCTAACCTGCACCTCGGCTTCCAACCCGACGAAAGAGACTATGGAGTAGGCGCACAGATACTTCGACAAATGGACGCAAAAAAACTCCGTTTGCTTACAAATAATCCCAAAAAACGGGTCGGACTTGAAAGTTATGGCATAGAAATTGTAGAAAATATAGCAATAGAGATTGCTCCTAATCCCTATAATGAACGCTATATGCGGACAAAAAAATTAAGAATGAATCACGAACTTAAAATGGTATGACTATGAACTACATTCGAACGCTTCTTTTTGCGGTAGCCGTTTTGATGACAGCCCTTACCGCTCGTGCAGACGAAACCATCACCGTCTCGTCCACAACCGCCGACATCGCAGAGAACCTCGACCTCAAAGCCGTTGCCACCCTGTTCGGCGAAGTAAACAACCTCGAAGAGTTTGAAGAGCAACTCAACTCCGAAGAGCGACACCTTAATAACCTTGACCTCAACGGCGACGGAGTAGTGGACTACCTCCGCGTGGTGGAGATAGGAGAGGGCAACAACCGCCTTATAGTACTGCAAGCCGTACTCGCAAAAGATATATACCAGGACGTGGCTTCCATATATGTGGAGAAACAAGCCGACCAGACAGTCAGCGTGCAAATAGTAGGCGATGAGTATGTCTATGGTACCAACTATGTTATAGAACCTGTCTATATCTATCGGCCCGTTATCTACGACTGGTTTTGGTCGCCCTCTTGGGTCTGCTGGTCATCGCCCTACTACTGGGGCTACTATCCGCACTGTTACACCTACTATACTCCGTGGTACTGGAACGACTATTACTATCACGTCCATGTCTATCACTATCACCACCCCTATTGCTCTTTCCACTACGCCGCCGTGCCACACCACTACATCGATGTTATCCGCCATAGCGACCGAGGCAGACAAGTGTCGCGCAGCGACTGGGCTGCCGCACACCCCGAACACCGTTTCAGTGCGCGCGCTGCCCAAAGAGGCGTAACGGCAACCAACGCACGCCAAATGGCTACACGCCCCGCTGCTTCAGCAGAAGGTCTGCGCCGTGCCACTGCCGCCAATCGTGACGCTTTGAGAGCATCATCTTCTGCTTCTTCCGCTCCGGCTTTGCGTAGCGCATCATCTCGTGGAGCAACTGCTTCATCCCCATCACGCCGTGCAGACGCGTCTGTAGCCACTTCGCGCACCTATGGCAGCTCTAACCTGCGTACTTCCGCCGCTGCTACAGCCACACGCCGTGCTGCTGCAAGTACAGGAAATACAGGACGTTTATCGTCGGCAGCCACTGAGTCTCAACGCCACACGGCAGAAACAAGTTCGGCCGCTCGCATTAGCGGAGCAACATCTGCAACCCGCAGTGGTGCATCAACCTCGGCTACTCGCTCTTCAGGCTGGAGAGCCGCAGGCTCATCTTCCTCAACGTCTACACGCACGTCCGTAGCGAACACTCCAAGTTCAACGCGCTCCTCGTCATCTCTCAGCACCTCGCGTCCGTCTTCGACCTCGTCACGTTCGTCCATAAGCACTTCACGCCCTGCTTCGACAAGTACACGTTCTTCGGTTTCGAGCAGTTCGTCTATGCGCAGTTCGGGCGGAGCCGCAACCCGCGGTTCATCGTCAGCAGGGGCTTCCACGAGAAGGTCAAGATAAGACAACAAAAAAATAATTGCACATTTGCATAAAAAATGTGCAATTATTTTTTTATTTCGTTTGCAAGGTTGGTATATTTGCCGTACCTTTGCAAATGAAATTTGCGGCATTAGCACATCGGTAGTGCATCAGCTTCCCAAGCTGAGGAGGAGGGTTCGACTCCCTTATGCCGCTCCGCTTGCCGAATAGCGAAATCTTGCTAAAAAATCACAACTTGCGGTTGTGATTTTTTTGTTTCAAAATTTCGCCGTACCTTTGTCAGTAGAATAGATAAGTGACGTTTAATCGCTCGTTTTGGCATTTCAGAATCCGGTAAATTCTTTGTATCCCAAGACTTGCAACATTAGATGTCCCGTGGGTGTGTATATATCTGAATATCTGCATACCGGCGTGGACTTAATGCGGCTGTTTGGATACAAGGTCTTACCGGAACCGAGAAATGCGGACAGAAATAGTTAAGTCCCGCTTTTTTATGCATATACATATAGGTAAGCATATCGAATTGGTTTTAAGGCAGCAAGGACGCAGCATATCATGGTTCGCCGGACAGATTTGCTGTGAGCGTACAAATGTATATTCCATCTTCAGGCGCGAGAGTATAGACACAGACCTGCTGCTCCGTATATCTAAATGTCTCGACTACAATTTCTTCAAATTCTATGACTCTGCGTTAAACATGGATGACCGACCGTCATAATTTTTCTACACTTTGTAGAATTTGATATTACTTGAATATCCCTTCCGAGTAGTCTTTTTGCCGTACCTTTGTGCGTTGTTTTTTTGAGAAGCAACACTATCGTTTAACTTATCATTTTTATTCATTATGAAGAAAAATCTTATTATGTTGCTTGGTGGCATTCTCTTTGCCATCGGCTTGTCTTCTTGCGGTGCTGTAACAGACTATGCACTCGTTTACACCGGAGTTACCAAACCCGTTGCCGTAACAAGTAATATCGTTGGTAATAAAGTGGGTACGGTAAAAACAATGAATCTCTTTAATATCGCAGGTTGGGGTGATGCAAGCATCAACAAAGCAGCAAAGATGGCAGGTATAACCAAAATAAGCCACGTTGATGTTAAGACGACTTCCGTTCTCACTATCTTCAACGCACAGACTTACTATGTATATGGTGAGTAATATCAAAAATCCCTATGCCAAGTTGCTTGGTATAGGGATTTTTCTGTTATTATACCTTCCCTGTTTTGCTGCTACAAAACTTTCGGAACGCTATGTAATGCAGCAAAGAGAAGGAGCGCAACTTTTTTTTATTGTGCCTTTCGAAATACCTTGTTGCGACAAATCTTCCAAACCCCTATCCGCCGATATAACATATCTTACTTCTGAGGATAGTGTTGCACTTAAAATCAGCCTGTTAATCCCGCAACAACTCTTTATTGATTCTATGGTGATTATAAGCGGCGATGAGCGGCAAGCAATAGCTTTTCAAACCTATTTTATTGAGCCGGAAGGGAAACTTTTTTTACATAGGCATTGTCTTAATTTTCCGTTCAACTATTTGAAACGTATTTATTTTGCGGACTCTGCTTTCAAACTTGTTATTTACTCGCGAGATAAGGAGTATTGCTACGCCGTAAAGGATAAAAAATGGAAAGAGGAAAAAGAATGGATGTGTCAGTTGATTCGTCTTATAGAGAATAATAAAAGATTGATGGAAAACTATTTATGAGGACGTTGTGCGAAGTTGTCGTCTGGTGTAATATATTCACTTTGTCTGCTTATACCTTATATACATTATGTAATTTCGGCATAACACACGATTTGTCTTGCACTTTCTATTACTCCGAGCGGCAGCGTAAAGGCAGGGGATTGCTGCTTTCTTTGCTTCTGCTACTCATCATCCTAACCATCATTCCCGTTTGGGTAATGCAGACTCTTGCCTATTCGTCTTACCGGGCATTAACTCTGTTGCCCATAGGCGTTGGCTGTTGTCTCGCAATGGTGATGTTCACCCCGAGATACAAACGCACTCAAAGGCTTGTTTATCTGCATTACGGTGCAGCCATTACTGCAGCGGCACTGAGCGTTGTATGGGCATTAGCGGTATGTCCGTATTTGCTTTGTGTTGTTGCCGTATTGGCATCGTTTTTGGCGGTAATAGCCTTTCTGACCGCAACTTGGAAGCGTTGTTTCCTGCTGTATTTGGAACTGTTGGCGTTTTATTCAGTATATATTATCCTCCTCGTTCTGATATAAAAGATGTTGTTATACATTCCATATACGCTTGCTGTTATTCTGCTCGTTGCGGATATAGTTGCTTTTACCTTGTTTTTTTATTCTGTTCTGTGCGTATCGCCGCTGCCAAACAACTTGTCAACCACCTATTATATTTTCGAGCAAAAGAAAAGGTACTATTTTGCTTTAATAACATTATTTTTGTGCATATCAGGCGGCTGGGTATGGATCGAACTGACCTGGTTTTCTTCTTTCTCGCCTTTGTTCACCATTGTTCCGGTGTTGGCAATACTATCAATGATAATCGTGGCGGCGACAGCCGACTATAAAAAAACTCGCAGACACACTATTGTGCATTATGCCTTTGCATGGACGGCATGCTTGTGTATCATATTCTGGCTGAACGTGGTGGCATATAAGATTTTTTGGTTGGGGCTTTGTATCTTGTCCCTGTTGCTTTACGCCGGTAGCCGCACTGAAACGCTTAAACATTGCCCGCTTTTCTGGCTTGAGTCGGCTGCATTTTATTCCCTTGCCATCACGTTGCTTGTCGTAGTCATAACTCATATATCACTATGAATGTAGTCTGCTTTCTTTGCCTAATCACTTCGTTTTATGCCGACAAAACCTATTCTACGGTATGCGGCATTGAGGTTAATGCTCCTGCCGAAGTGTCAGATACCATATTCGCCCGCTTTGTAAAAGACTTTCAGACAAGTCCCGATGCTCTGTTTGACTGGGCTTTATATGGTACGGGAACTCAAGAAGACCAAGAGAAAAACACCTTCCTCTTGGAGTATAAAGAAACTATCTATATACCCGAGAAAAACTATGGCAGGATAGTAACAGATATCGTCATACCGGGTTTTACGAGGATAAAGAATATAATGTTTGAAGGCAAGGTTATAGACGAAAAGAAAGAGATTGTCTATAGTGAAGGTCTGTGTGTTGATACGCTTACGCCCCATAATATCAGTAATTTTAACCGCCATTTTTTGATAGATGTGGTTTACACCGGCAAACTCATAGACTGCGGATGGGGAAACATATATATCGTTCCCATAGATCCGACACACTCCGCCTTTCTTATGGACATCAACATCAAATACGGATGGTTTTTCAATCTGTTCATCAATATGAAGGTATATAAAAACTCTGTGGAATGGCGGGTAAACCGCTATATGCAAAACCTTAAAAATGTGGCAGAAAAACTTTATGTAGAACAACAAACAAGTAACAATGAGAATACTTTTTAGAATAACTCTTATATGTATATTTGTCTTTACATTTCCAAGCCGTCTCTTTGCCCAATATGTGGACTTGGATACGTACAAAAACTATACGTATAGAAAGCAAAATAGCAGCAGTTTTCTTGATGATATTTTCAAGAAAGGCGAGCAGTTGGTAGGCAGTGCGGTAAATGATATGACCGCTGTCAATATCCTGCAAGACGACAGGTTTTGGCAACTGCTCAGTCAGTCGCTGAAAACAAACACAATGCCCTTTAACCTTGCCAATCACCGTTTTGAGGATAACTCTACGGGGGCGGACAAGATGCTTAGTATGATATTTTCCATGGTGCGACAAGTGCCTGTAAAATACCGCTCTGTGGATGTAAACGGCGATTCCGTTACTCTTTCAGGGAAAATATATATACCCAAGCAGGGAGAGATTAAAAACCTTGTGCTTGCCAGCCACTATACGGTCTGCTCTTCTGCCGAAGTGCCGAGTAATGCTTTTAGCATAGAGGGTATATATGCTACTAAAGGATACATTGTGATTATGTCCGACTATATAGGCTACGGGATAACGGAGCAGTTGATTCACCCCTACCTGCACCTCAAAACGGAGATTTCCTCACAGATAGACCTGCTCCGTGCCGCTATCCCATATATCCGTTCATTAGGATTGGAGTTTGACGACCGTCTCATCCTTTTAGGCTATTCGCAGGGCGGAGGACTGACTCTCGCTCTACAACGCGAAATTGAAGAAAAATATAAGAGAGAATTCTATATAAAGAGCGTATATGCAGGGGCCGGACCATATAATATAGCCGCTACATACGACATCTACTCTTCGCAGGACACTACCGCCATACCGTGTGCAGTGCCGATGCTTTTGGCGGGAATGAATGCGGCTGAATCGTTAAAGATGGACTTGAATATGCTTTTCACACCTTTCCTTTTAGACCGTTACTCTTATTATATAGGAAGCAAAGATAAGACTATGTACGAAGTGGCTGACGAGTTCGGATTCAGGTTAAGCCGTCTGTTAGAACCGGTTGCCCTTGATAAAAATGCAACTCCCACCGACCGTTTTTATTCCGCATTGCTAAAAAATACGATTCAACCTTTCACGCCTGTAGCGCAGTTATATCTTTTTCACAGCCTGAACGATGATATGGTGCCGTTTGAGAACAGCCAGTATGTCCAGACTTTTTTGCAGGAAAGAGGTGCTTCTAACGTAGAGTACGACTTCGGCAACTACGGCATACATATGCAAGCCGCTCTAATCTTCTTCCGCAACATCTACAAAAGGCTCTAACTCCTGACTATTATCCTTATTATTATCGGTGCGCCGAACAGTGCGCTAACTGTCGAAACAGGCAACGGATATGTCCCGAGGCTGCATAGAATGTCGCAGACGAGCAGCAGGCAGGCACCTATAAGCAGTGATGCCGGAAGGGTCAGACGATGGCTTGACGTACCGAGTATTCCACGTGCTATATGCGGTACGGCAACGCCCACGAAGGCAATGGGTCCGCAGAAGACCGTTACTCCGCCTGCTAACAGTCCCGTGGCAACAACTATCATAAGTCGTGTCCTCTCCACATTGATACCGAGTGCCGTTGCATAGTTCTCCCCGAGCCGCATTCCGTCAAGATCTTTTATCAGCAGCAGCGACAGCACAAGCCCGACTGCTACGACAGGCAGCATCACTCGCATCTCGCTCCAGCCTACGCTGTTCAGGCTGCCGAAAGTCCAAGTGATAAACAGTTTGAGTGCATCGGGATTGGCGAAGTTCTGCAGCAGATTGACCACAGCACCGGCTATCGAACCAATCATCATTCCCACTATAAGCAGACTAACGTTGCTTTTCACTTTCCTCGCCGTCAGCATTACAAGTCCGAGTACAAGAAAACTGCCGACTATGGCGGCACCCGTTATCGCTATGTTGTTTGCCGCGCCTGTACCGATAAATGCACTTATGCCGCCTATCGTCATCACAGCCACGCCGAGCGAAGCACCGCTGCTCACGCCGAGGATATAAGGTCCAGCAAGCGGATTACGGAACAGCGTCTGCATCATAAGTCCGCTCACCGACAATGCCGCACCGGCGAGTATGGCGGTAAGCATCTTGGGCAGGCGCAGTTGCCATAGTATCTGCTTGTCCACCAACGTTTCGCCCGCCGCAAAAGGGTTGAGCCAACGGCTGCCCGAACATATATCAAGCAGTGAGAGAGCAAGCAGCAAGAGCAGCAAAGACGTAAAAAGTACGATATTCTTTCTTTTTTCTTTCATAACCGCTGCAAAGGTACGGATTTTTTTGGCTTTGTGCAAAAATTGCAATACCTTTGCAGCCCTTTTATACACAAACCTATTAAAAGTTCATAATATGAGTGTCCATGTACAAAATACCCGCACCACTACTGCGCGAATACGCCAGATGGCGGTATCGGGCGAGAAAATAAGTATGCTGACGAGCTATGATTATACTCTCGCTCGTCTTGTAGATGAAGCCGGAGTGGATATGCTCCTTGTGGGCGATAGTGCCTCCAATATCGTATGCGGCAACACCACCACCTTGCCCATTACTCTCGACGAGATGATTTTCCTTTCGCGTGGCGTAGTCCGTGCCGCTCAAAAGTCTATGGTTGTGGTAGATATGCCCTTCGGCAGTTATCAGGTGAGCGACGATGAGGCAGTGCACAGTTGTATCCGTGTGCTCAAAGAGTCCGGCTGCGATGCTGTCAAGATAGAGGGTGGGGCAGAGATGCTGCCTGCCATCAAACGCATCCTTGCTGCCGGTGTTCCCGTATGCGGTCATCTCGGACTTACACCGCAGTCTGTCAATCAGTTCGGCGGCTTCGGACTAAGAGCCAAAGATGAAGCCGAGGCTGACAAACTGCTTGACGATGCCAGACTACTCGCCGAGGCAGGCTGTTTCTGTATAGTACTTGAGAAAATCCCCGCCGAGTTGGCAGCACGTGTTACGGAAGAGGTAAAGCCTTATCGCTGTGCCACTATCGGTATAGGAGCCGGAAACGGCACAAGCGGACAAGTACTTGTGCTGCACGATATGCTCGGCTTTAACAAAGGCTTCAAACCTAAGTTCTTACGGCATTTCGCCAACCTTGCAGAGGAAGTGGAAAAGGCTGTGCAGGACTATACTGAGGCTGTCAAGAACGGCAGTTTTCCAAAAGAGGAAGAATCTTATTAAGTCCGATGACCTTATACGTCGCGGGGCGGCTGTCGTCTGTCATCGCCTCGCTATCAGGACAGAGCCATAGTTGGTCTATATGAGCGGCTATGGCTCCTTTTATGTCGCTTGTATAACTGTCGCCTATCATCAGAATATCGTCTGTCGTGAGCGGCGGCAAGTTGTGCTCTCGGCGTTTAAGGTTAGCGGTATCAAGAGCGATATCAAAAAAACGCACAGACGGTTTTTGTACACCGATCTCTTCGCTTAATATAACGTTCTCGAAGTGTTGTCTTAGCCCCGAATGCATCAGTTTGTAGTACTGCACCTCTTGAAAGCCGTTGCTCACAACTGTGAGAGGATAACGCTCTGCGAGGGCGGGTATGACGGTTTCCGCGTCCGGCATAAGAGAGAAATACTTGTTTGTGAGTTGAAGAAAGTCGCTGCCCATATTGTCGGCAAGACTTTGAAAGCGTGCAGATTGCATCAGCACCTCGCTGCCGCCTAATGCCGTTACGAGAGGGTGGAGGAAGCGGTCGCGCTGAAGATACTCTTTGCTTATCTCACTTCTGCCATATTGTTCCCACAGCAGGTTGTTGTGGTCGTGATAGAGACTGAACCACTCGCCAAACGTACATCCGAACTCGCTCAGCGAGTACTTGGCATAGATGTCTTTTTGTGCTGCGAGTGCCGCGCTCGACCAGTCGCCAATAGTGTCGTCCCAGTCTATAAATATGGCTTTGTATTCCTTCATTACTCAGTGTTTTTAGAAGAGTTCCTGCTGTTGTTCGTCTTTGCGCCACGGCGATTTATTCAGGTGGCGGTAAGTCAAATCCGTTACCTCCCTTCCGCGTGGAGTGCGTTTAATAAAGCCTTCTTTTATCAGATACGGCTCATATACATCTTCTATCGTCCCGGGGTCTTCGCCCATAGCCGTGGCAATGGTGTTCAGTCCTACCGGTCCGCCCTTAAACTTGTCTATGATAGTGGATAGCAGTTTGTTGTCTATCTCGTCAAGTCCGAAGGTGTCAATGTTTAGTGCCTCCAGTGCATAGCGGGCTATCTCAAGGTCTATGCGTCCGTCGCCTTTCACCTGCGCAAAGTCCCTCACTCGCCGTAGCAGTGCATTGGCTATACGCGGCGTACCACGGCTGCGACGCGCTATCTCTGTTGCTGCCGATGAGTCTATCTCTATGCCGAGCAAACCAGCCGAGCGTTCTACTATACCGGAGAGTATGTCTGCGTCGTAGTACTCAAGGTGGCAACTGATACCGAAACGAGCGCGAAGCGGAGATGTCAGAAGACCGCTGCGGGTGGTGGCTCCTATGAGCGTAAAACGGTTAAGGTCAATCTGAATGGTGCGGGCTGATGGACCTTTGTCTATCATGATGTCTATGCGGTAGTCCTCCATAGCGGAGTACAAGTACTCTTCCACTATGGGCGACAATCGGTGTATCTCGTCTATGAAAAGTACATCGTTCGGCTCAAGCGAGGTGAGCAGACCGGCAAGGTCGCCCGGCTTGTCAAGCACCGGACCGCTCGTAATCTTGAACCCGACACCAAGTTCATTGGCTATGATGTTAGAGAGTGTGGTCTTGCCAAGCCCGGGAGGACCGAACAGCAGCACGTGGTCAAGACTCTCGTGCCGCATTCGGGCTGCCTGAACGAAAATGCGCAGGTTGCTTACAATCTTCGTCTGACCGGCAAAGTCGCTGAACGACAGCGGACGAAGTGCATTGTCCTGCTCCTTCTCCGTCATCTTTTGGCGTATGTCAAAATAGTCTTGCATATCAGTTGGGTGTGGGTTCTTTTGTTTCAGAGCGGGTCACGCTGCGGAAAAACTCCTCAAGGTTGTCTATTTCGTCTATCTGCCTGTCTGCGCGGATATGTCCATGGTCTATTATCACTACGCGCGAACACATCTCTTTCACCTCTTGCAGTATGTGAGTGGAAAGTATAACAGTGCGTTTCTTCCCCTCTTCACGTATTATCTGCCTTATGTCCTCTATCTGGTTCGGGTCCAAGCCGGTGGTCGGTTCGTCAAGTACTACAAGTTCGGGATTGCCCATAAGCGCACTTGCCAAGCCCACACGCTGTTTGTAACCTTTGCTTAACTCTCCTATGCGTTTGCCCGCCTCGGGTTGTAGTCCGACACGCTCAATAAGCGGCTCTACCTCGTCCTTACTATGAGTAAGACCGGCGATAAACTGCAGATACTCTTTTACGTACATATCAAGATACAGCGGATTCTGCTCCGGCAGGTATCCCGCTTTGAGCGGACCAACTGCTTTCGGCTGATGCTCTGTGTCTTTATCGGCTTTGATTATCCCGAGCAGAATCTTCATCAGCGTGGTCTTGCCCGCACCGTTCGGACCGAGCAGACCTACTACCTCGTTGTCTTCAAGCCGGAGAGAAACATCGTGTAGTACCTGCTGCTTGCCGTAATGTTTGTTTATATGTTCTATAGTAATAGGCATAGTCGGGTGCAAAGGTAGCTGTTTTTGTGAAAATGTGCAATTTTTTGCAAAACTTATCAAAAAAATGTACAAATATTTGCACATATCAAATTTCCGCCGTACTTTTGCACCCGCTTTTGACAAGTGTGTCATCAGTTAGTGATAGACTTTTAGCAAAACAACCTGATAAACCAATATAATCAAAACATTTGCGTAGAAAATGTTTTTGATTAAGAGCGGAGGCACAAGTCGCTTTAATGAGCGCGGAGCGGTCAGTCGGTGCGACCTTGTTGCCGAACGCGAAGGAGAGATGGGTGAGT
>DJXH01000052.1 GCA_002449665.1 Bacteroidales bacterium UBA7009 | reverse complement strand
GCCTACTATAAAGATAGCAAGATTCTCTACATCATAGTGTATCTTTTCTTTCTCTTTTATCGGAACAAAGTCAACGGCATCACCATCCGTTACAGAACGGAATTCTGATGTCAGGTGAACACCATTAAACGGATAACTGTTAAGATTAACATCTGCACTTGTGCGGATAAGATAAGGCACACCGGCTACTATCTTTCCATCACCACTTAACGGTTCGAAGTTGATAACCATACCTTCTGATGTTGCAGTTGTCGTACTCGTATTAAGTTCATACAGACTGCCGTCTAATACATTGCCCTCCATATCTTCAACACTAAACGGGAAGACGATTGTGTTCCAACTGCCACCATATAGTGTTCTGTCTATCGTAACGTTCACATCTCGGGTTGCGTAGTCAGAGGCGAGGTCATCGAGAGTCTTATTTGTAGCCACATCGCCAAGCGTATGCTGTCCGCCCTCCTCATTAAGAACTATCTCCGGGGTAACGGATGATTCCCATTGGGCGGTGTAAGTCAGTGCTTGTTTGGGCATAACGGAAGGTGTTTCCACCTCTCCGCTTATATTACTCTTCCAGCCTGTGAAGGTATAGTTCGTTTTGGTCGGGGCAGCGGGAGCAATGATGGCTGTTCCCCAATCAATCGTACCGTTGGTGTAAGTACCTGTCAGTGCGTTACCGCCGTTCACGTCCCAAGTGAGGGTGTATTGCACTTTGGTGGTACTGTACGTGGCAATATAAGTAGCAGCAGTTGTTACGGTAGCGATAGCCGGTGTCCATGCGTTGAACGTGTAGGTGTATTCGCTGTCGGCGGCTTTGGTGGGTGTGGCGCCGTCGTAAACGGGTGTTTCGCCATAGGCTACGGAATAGACCGCATCGGTTGTTCCATCTAATTTCTTCAGTGTCGTTCCATCCGCATTCTTAAAGGTGATGTCGTAGGTATTGATTTCCCAATACGGATAAAGGGTGACGGCTGTATTTGCAGTGTATGTGCCGCCGAGGTCGTAAGCCTTGCTGCCGCCATCCTCCGTGCTCCATCCCGTCTGTGTGTAGCCCGTGCGGGTGAAGGTGCTGCTTGACAATGTGCAATTGACATTGTAGGTCTTCTCGCCGGCGGCAACCGTACCGGTGCCGTTTGCACCTGCGTTGTAGGTGATAGCGTAGGTCTTGGCTTCCCACTTAGCCCAGAACTCTTTGTTGCCCGTCGAGCCTTGTGCTATGGTGGTTACGGGCGCGCCGGTCAGTTCCTCGTTGTCATACCAACCGCCGAAGGTGTAGCCCTCTTTGGCTACATTGGGCGCAAATGGCAGAGTGATGGTCGGAGTCTCTACAGTGTAAATCGTAGTAAGTGTTCCCGGGTATGTACTGATGTCATAGTTGTTGTAAGTGATAGTGTATTCTGTGGCAGTGCGTGTGAAACGAGCCGAGATAGTTTTGTCGGATGTAATCTTGGAAGTTGCGCCATTCCAACCTTGGAAAGCATAGGTGTAGCCGTCTGCCGCTTCCGCAGGAATGGGAGTAATAGTACTGTTTTGGAATGAGAGAGCATTGCCACCTGCGCTACTGGGTTTCGCTGTGTTGTGAGGTACACCGGTAAAGACTATCTCGGTTGTCGGTGTTTCGCTATTCTTTTGCAGTGTACCAAAACCTGTACTGTTATCGTGCACTTTGAAAGTGACAGTGTAGGTGTTGAGTTCCCACTGTGCAACGTACGTTACATCGCTTGCAGGCATTGTGCCGGTGAAAGCAGGTGACCAGCCTGTGAGATGATAGCCGGTTTTGGTTGCGGTCGGAGCGGTGATGGCTGCTCCTTCTTCATAATCGCCTGCAGCAGTATAAGTGCCTGACAATTCGCCGCCATTAGCATCCCAAGCAAGGGCGTGAGTGCTTGCGGGGTCGCCTACACTAACTAAACATTGTTGGTCGGTATTACGAACCAAACGCACATATGGATCGCCGTTGGCACCTACTTCGATGATACACGTAATGCCTTCACCAACAGAGATGTAATTCGACTGGTCAGAATCGTCATCTGCATTACCGCTCTTGTCGCACAGATACGAACCCAGCGTGTTCAATCCCAAATTATAACTATCATAGCCGTAAGCCACACAGACATCTGTCTGGTCAAGTGTCCAATACCAATACGGTCCGTTATTGCCACAAAAACCTGTTGTATATCCAGAACTTACTACAGGATAGCTGCCCGGTTTGAAGAATGAGACATCACCCCACATATAGGTTTGTGAACTTTGAATACTCAAGTTTAAATAATTCTTTGTGCTGCGATTATTGGCTTTGGCGTACAAAAGATGGAACTGCTTTGAAGCGGGCGAATAGTAAGAGGTACATAAGCCATCACCATCTCCATAAGTCTCAATAGAAATATTATCTGTTTCCCAAGAGAACGAAGCGAGGAGAGGTTGATTCAAATCGGTGAACTGGGCTGTATAGGTTGCATCTCCGTCCACATAGACCGTACGCGGGTTATCCTCGTTTCCGTCACTCCATTGAGCAAATTTATAGCCGCTATTGGGGGTAACAGTCAAAATTACAGCTGAACCACCGGTATAATGACCAGTACCCGAGATAGTTCCATAATTAGCGACACCGGTAATTGTACCTTCTGCGGCATTGCGGAATACGGCAGTATATGTAGCATTAGCCGTTACGGTCGTGGTGATTGTTGTTCCGCCTGCATAATTGTTACCGTCTTTCAACCAGTGGTCGAAGATATAGAGATGCTCATTAGCAGAAGTGGCTGTAAGAGTTGCAGGATTGTTTTCATAATAGGAACCTGCACCTGTTACCGTACCATACGTATTTGAAGGAGAAACAGCAGTAGTGATGGTGTATTGGGGAGCAGCTTTAGGAGCAAATTCTGCTACGTAAGAATCATTTCCATTGACAGTAACATTATATGAAGCTGATGTGGAAACATACGATGAACCGCCGTTCTTCTTCCAACCCAAGAACTGATAGCTACTGCTGGCCACAGAAGCTGTAAGAGTTCTTGCTGCACCTGCGGCATACGTACCACCACCGCTTACTGTTCCGTAAGAATTATTATTGGAGGACACAGAAATGGTGTAATAGTCAGTAAAGTCTATTCTATCCTTATTCGCATCCATTGGGTGAACCGACACATTGTTATCCCAACTGAAGATAGCTCCACTCGACTTCCAATTTATACAACCGTTATTATATGTATATCCATAGCAATCGTGTATGTATATTCTATAAATAGGATATCCGTCTGCTCCCATACTTTGGTAAGTAAATTGGATATAGCCATAAGGGTTATCCACATAAAGAGCATTTGATGAACTTGAATAATTCTGAACAAACCAGTTATCAGACTCTGAACAATTGCTGTAAGTGGAACTAAATTGGTGATTTCCGCCAATTTTTGTATTTGAACCAGTATTGAATGAAGTTACAACAAAACCGGTTTTTACAGCACCACCGTAATTATTAGCAACCTTAATAATAATCTTGTAACAATTAGTGGTTGATAATTTCATAATTTCCGCGTATTGCACGGTAGAATTCTTCATCATTGCGTATGCAGTAGCAGCAGGAGCCTTTCTTGGACATGTCACATCGCCTACATAGATGCCATCATCTAATAATTCTGTTTCATCCGCAATGATTTGCGACGATGTTGCAGACACATCGGCATCTCTAATAGGAGATTCCTGTGCCTGTGTTACCATGCTTGCGGAGAGCAAGAGACAGCAGAAAATAGAGAAAAGCTTTTTCATAGTTGTAAGTTTTTGAGGGTTAATATTATTTTGGTTTAGTTTTAACATTATATGGTTCAAGCAATGGTATTGCTTGATTTATATTGACACTCGCAGTGGGTGTGGGTATCACCGATTGAATCGGTGATGATATATGAACGCTTATTTCATATCCCATTTTCTGTCCGCATGGGATGGCTATCCTATAAGTAAAGGTATAGTATCCGTATAGTGTGTTTCCCACCGCTGTTCCTGTTCAGTTCCGTTTCAGTTCCTGTTCATATAGATGCTCAACGGACACAAAAACAAGCGGTAATATCGCTTTTTACGGCATAAATAACCTGTCAAATCATCTTAGACTTGGAGCGGAAAAGGGGTCGTTTGATTGACACCATCCGTTCGCCTTTATCGGTTTCATTCTTTATATCGGCTGCAAAGATAGGGCAAACCGTGCATAAATGCAAGTTTTTTGTAAAGATTTTTGCATTTTTATGTAGCATTTTGCTTTATTTTGGCTCTTTTTGAGGAATTTTAATCAAAATTACACGCTTATACCTGCAATTTTATCAACATCTTAACAGCCGCGCGTTTGTGGTTTCGCCCTGATTTTTCCGGTTAATAATCCTGCCTATTATTGTCGTTATATGGTGGAGCAATCAAACGACCCCTTTTGCGCTACCACATGTCGGAAACAAGCTTAAGAAGAAAAACTTTGCAAAAATTTGCATAGTTTTTTTTTTCGCACTACCTTTGCAGCCGCAAAAAGAAACGGAAGCAGGTGAGACTCCTGCACAGACCCGCTGCTGTGTTTCTCTTACAGCTGATTGCTTGAATCTTATGCCACTGGATATGGAACTGCATACGTGCGATAAAAGTTCGGGAAGGCAATGGCAATCACCAAGTTGCACCGCTGTCGTAAAGTATGATGTCAATAAAAAAATGACAAACTAAAACGGCAGACAAAGTTGCAACAAAAGAGATAAGTCAGAAGACGACTTTTTGCCGTTCGGGTACGTTACTGCCCCCGAGGACTGGGGTTAGACGATGAGAAAGACAATAGTTTACATTATTCTGACACTCTTTGTTGTGCTGCACGCCGAGGCTACGCCACCGGCTGTTGACTCTATTGTCCGCAGTTTTACCATAGACGAGGTGGAGGTAACAGCCACGAGGCAGGACAAGCCCATTATCCCCGTGCAGAGGCTTGACGGCAGCAAACTACAGCAACTGAGCGTACAGAGCGTGGCAGATGCGCTGCGCTATTTCTCCGGCGTGCAGATAAAAGACTACGGCGGCGTGGGCGGCATCAAGACGGTTGATATACGTTCGATGGGAACGCATCATCTCGGTGTTTTCTATGACGGCATAGAGATAGGTAATGCGCAGAACGGGACGGTGGACCTTGGCAAGTTTGATATGGAGAACATAGACGAACTTGCGTTGTATAACGGTCAGAAGAGCGAACTGCTGCAAGCCGCCAAAGACTATGGCAGTGCAGGCACCTTATATATACGCACGCGACGACCGCAGTTTAAGTACGGTAAACGCTATAGCCTAACAGCCACGATGAAAGCAGGTTCGTTCCACCTCGCCAATCCGTCAATACTATATGAGCAGAAGATAACGGACGATATACATTTCAGTGCCAACGCATCTTACCTCTATTCATCGGGCAAGTACAAGTTTCGTATTCACCGTCTGCGCCCAGACCGCACGGTGGCTTGGGACACGACGGGCATACGTCAGAACGGCGATATCAATGCCGTGCGCGCCGAAGCGGGCTTCTTCGGCTACCTGCCACATGGCAAATGGCATACAAAAGGCTATTTCTACCAGTCAGAAAGAGGCATACCCCGCGCTATAGTGCGCAATGTATGGACCTCCGACCAACGGCAGTGGGACAGGAACGCCTTTGTGCAGGCAAGTTTTGACAACGAGTGGGAACTTGGAGAACGCCCCATCGAAGGCGGCAACCGCACGCTTGCTTTGCTCGTCAGCGCGAAGTACTCCAACGACTTTATGCGCTACCTCAATCCCGACACCACGCAGATGTATATAGACAATAGTTTTTGGCAACAGGAGGTTTATCTCACCGCCTCGCTCAGGTATGACATCTTCTCTTGGTGGCAACTTGCGGCAAGCGGCGACTGGCAGTACAACCACCTTGACGGCAATATGACGGGTTTTGTTTTCCCCCGCCGCAACACGGGTATGGCAGCCGCCGCCACAGCTTTCAACTATAAATGGATACGCCTGCAAGCGAACGTCCTTGCCACTATGGTAAGCGACCGCCTGCAACACCCTACGCAGCAAATGCCGCAAGCCACGACACAAAAACCGCGCTTCACACCGGCCGTCTTCCTCTCCTATCAGCCCTACCTTCCGGAGCAATTTTTTATTCGCGCCTTCTACAAGCAGACTTTCCGAATGCCGACCTTCAACGATCTGTACTACACGGATATGGGGAACACCAAACTTGAGCCGGAGGAGGCAACGCAGTATGACGGCGGCGTGGAATATACCAAGCACTTGCGCCTGACAGACTACACGCTTCGTCAGTTGGAACTGCACATAAAAGCAGACGGGTACTTTAACCAAGTGAAAAACAAGATTATAGCCGTGCCCAAAGGCAACTCGCAGTACCGCTGGATGATGATGAACCTTGGATATGTGGAGATACGCGGAGTGGATTTGAACGCCGGACTTAAGTTTCACTTCAACCACGATGTAATTTTCTCTTTGCAAGTGACATATACCTACCAAAAAGCGCAGGACTTCACCGACCCTAACGACCCGCTCACCTACGGCGGACAGATAAGTTATATACCTTGGCACTCCTGCTCCGCCACAGGCTCGGTGGAGTGGCGCGGCTACTCGCTCAACTACTCATTCATCTATGTAGGCGAACGCTACCACAACTCCGCCAACATTCGGGCCAACTACGAACAGCCGTGGTACACACACGACCTTGCTCTAAGTAAGATGTTCGACTTCAAAAGTTGGCGTATGTCAGTATCGGCGGAAGTGAACAACCTGCTTAACCAACAATATAACGTCATACTCAACTATCCTATGCCCGGAACAAACGGCAAAGCGATAGTCAGATTCATAATATAATGGAAAAGATACAGATGTTTTTACGTAGTTTGTGTAGTTTGCGTGATTTAAGCGTTCTGCTACTTGCTATTTGCTTCCTGCTTGCTGCTTGTCGCGGCGACGAGATATACATAGAGCCGGAGGCAGAGCAGAGAGGCGACAAGCAAGCGGGCGAACTCGCAGGTTTTTATTTGCTTAACGAGGGGAATATGGGCAGCAACAAAGCCACGCTTGACTATTACGACTTTGCCGCAGCCACCTACACCCGCAATATATATCAAGCAGCCAATCCCGATGTAACACAGTCGCTCGGCGATGTAGGCAACGACATAAAGATATACGGCAGCAAACTCTACGCCGTCATCAACTGCTCTAACCTCATAGAGGTGATGGATGCCCGCACAGCCAAACATATTGCCACCATAAACGTCCCCAACTGCCGCTACCTGTGTTTTGACGGGCAATACGGATATGTTACGTCATACGCCGGTCCCGTACTGATAGACCAAAACTACAAACAACGCGGCTATGTGCTGCGATTTGACACCGCTACCTTCCAACCCGTCGATACCTGCCATGTCGGCTTTCAGCCGGACGGGTTGGCGGTAGCAGGCAAAGATATGTTCGTTGCCAACTCCGGCGGATACATGGTGCCAAACTACGAAGACGAACTATCCGTAATAGACCTTGAGACATTTAAGGAAACAAGCCGCATCAAAGTGGCACGCAACCTGCAACACGTACTTTTAGACCGGCACAATCAACTGTGGGTAACCTCACGCGGCGACTACTATGACCAGCCCTCGCGGCTGTATATCGTCAATCCCGCCACACATACACTCGAAGATTCTATGTGCGTGGCAGCAAGCGGACTTTGGCTTGACGGCGATTCGCTTTATGTCTATGGCTCGGAGTTCAATTATGTATCAGGCATTTGGAAGAACACATTCGCAATAGTGGATGTGAAGACGCGAACGAAAGTAACCGACAATTTTGTCAGCGACGGCACCGAAACAGAACTGCAGAAGCCTTACGGCTTGGCAGTCAATCCGATAACCAAACAGATATACCTGACAGATGCCAAGACCTACGTTACGCCCGGGCAACTGCATTGCTACAGCAAGGATGGCAAACGCGAGTGGTCGGTACGCACGGGCGACATACCGGCTCATATAGTTTTCTTATACAAATAGCAACTGAATATGAAACAGATTTACACTATTCTTTGTCTTTGTCTTACACTTGCCGTATATGCGGACAGTCCGTATATATACCGAGTGTTTGAATACACTCCCGCCCCCGGGCAATTCGTCAATCTGCTACCCGAATATGAGCAGGGCGATGACATCAATATGATGCGCCTCAAAGCCGAAGAAGCTATAGCAGACAACAATATGGGAATGATAAGTCTCGGCGGCTGGGGCGGATATGTTGTTTTCGGTTTTGACCACGAGGTGAAGAACGTTCAAGGGGCAGCCGACTTCATAATCTATGGCAACGCCTTCTACGCCGAGACCAACCCTAATACCGATGCACCGGCAGGCGGGTCTTCAGAGCCGGGCGTGATATGGGTGAGTTATGACTCCAACGGCAACGGCAGACCGGATGACGAATGGTATGAGATAGCGGGATCGGAGTATAATAATAAAGAGACTGTCAAAAACTACTCACTCACATACTATCGACCGGCGACAGACCACGTTGCAACTCCTTCAAAGACCAATAAGAACCTGATTGACACCACATTTATCCGCTACGAGGACAACCAAGGCGGTTCGGGGTATATAAACAAACTTGTATATCACACCCAGTCATATTTCCCGCTGTGGACAGATGATGACGAAATGACATTTACCGGCACTCGCCTGCCTAACAACGGCAAAGACGAGAGCGGCAACGGCTCATACTATGTACTTTACGCCTTTGACTACGGCTATGCCGACAACCACCCTAACACATCAGACAAAGCGCGTATTGACATTAGTTGGGCTGTTGATGCCGATGGCAATCCCGCTAACCTGCAAGGTATTCATTTTGTGAAAGTATGTACGGGCGAACACCAACAATGCGGCTGGATAGGCGAGACAAGCACGGAAATACTCGGAGCTGAAGACCTGAATATGCCTACCTCTCTCACTGCCACACAGAAAGGAAACAGCAAACAGCAGGTATATACCGTAACAGGCGTACTGATTGGCGAAAATATGCCCGTAGAGAAAGGCTTATATATAGTAAAGACCGGCAACAAAGCACAAAAAATCATTATCAAATAAGGATATGAAGCTGAAGTTATTGTTTATTCTTACGTTTGCCGCAACACTAAGTATCTATGCCACAGATACTCTCACGCTTGACCTCGGAACTGCACTTGCCGACTACATACAGACCGATGACGGCTACTGGGACGGCACATACGACAACTCACAAATAGAAACCGAGCACTATATATTCTCCCACACGGGCGATGCGGAAGCGGAAATGGCATACTGGGAGGGTTTCACTATTTGTACCTCCGGCGATACGGAGAACTACGGTGCAGAAGGCAGTTCGGAGGCTTGGATAACCCACCAATGGGGCTGTATGGCAGGCGGCGGACTCGGCGACGACCTACAAGCCGACACGGACAGACCATATATGGTTGCCTATTGGGGCTTCCACGCAGAGCAGTTGGATCCCACATACCACAGCGTACAGATAAGCTTCGCAGACGGCAAGCAACATAAAGCAGTGGGAGTGTGGATATGCAACCACCCTTGGCCCTACTACGGCAACATCAACGGCGACGGTTTTGCCTCGGCTTTCTCTAAGGAAGGCGACTATTTTGCACTTGTGGCTCACGGACTGAACGACAAAGGCGAACCCACCGGCGGAAAGGTAAAACTCATACTGGCTTCGTTCAGCAACGGCAAATTGCAACAAAGCCGCGACTGGCAGTATATGGACCTTACCTCTCTCGGCACTGTCAGCGGCATATACTTTACAATGGAAACAACTGACACCGATGCTCTTTACGGCGCAAACACGGCAGTCTATTTCTGCCTTGACCGCCTGCAAGTACTTGCATACGAAGACGAAAGCACATCTATCGCACGCCCGAGCGGACTGAAAACAGAGGCTGCGGACGAGACAACAATAACACTCTCTTGGAACAAGACCGATAATGCACAAGCATATAATGTCTATTTGGACGGCGACAGTATTTCGCAGACAGTTGATACATTCTTTGTCTTCAGCGGTTTGGAGCCGATGACAGAATACACACTGTCGGTGGTGGCAAAAAACACATCAAAGACTTCCGAGACGGCATCCATTACAACTTCTACGCTTGACCTGACTGCACCTTCTGCTCCCGCTGAACTTACAGCCGCAGCAACCGAATACAGCATCACCGTCAGTTGGCAAGCGGCTACGGACAACGTGGGAGTAAAGAGATATACCGTTTATCTCAACGGCGAACCGACAAGGCGCACGGCAGAGACGGCATACACTATCAGCGGACTTGACCCCGAGACGGAATATATGATTGAGGTTGAGGCTGAAGATGCTTCAGGCAACCGCTCCGACAAAGTATCCATTACCGTTTCCACACTCGGCGTAACGGCTCTTAGTCATACGGCAGCAGAAAAGCAAGAGACACGATACTATACTACCTCCGGCACATACACAGGCAATACACAGCCTACCGGGAAAGGTATATATATAATGATAAACAACAATAAATCAACTAAAATAATAATCAATTAAAAATTTCATCACTATGAGAAAAATGTTTCTCTCCGCCATTTTAGTAATGGCAAGTGTTGTAGCGGCGTTTGCAGTGGACGTAAAAGTTACTATGAACACCATCAGCACAACGATGACACTCGCGGATAAAGCCACAGGCACACCTGTTGCCGTTGGCGAACCCGCAACAAGAGTTTACAACTTTACAGCAGATGAGGGCACTTATATCCTCACCGCCTATGACACCGACGGCACCACCATTAACGGTACTATCGAACTGAACATCAGCGAGGAAAACAAGGAGTTCAAAATCTTCACCATCACATCCTACGCCACAAACTCCGGCTGGGAGTATGGTACTGACTACACTATCAATGTAGAGCTGACAAGCAAATACGGAGCAGAGCAGATAATCACTCTCGGTGACAGCAAGACAGCAGGCAGAAAGACTTTCCTTGCTCTTGAAGGCAGCACCTACTATCTTGACATCATACCTACAGCAGCGCGCGTAGCAGAAGGTTTTACCACTCTGTATAAGAACGGAACTATTAACTTCAATGTCAATGCACAAGGCGCTATCCCGGAGGCAGTGGATTTCACAATAACCGTTCCCGAAGGCGCCACCGCTTTCGTAGGACGCAAGACGGCTCACTTTGTGTCGTTCAAAGAGATTGCCGCTTCAAGCGTTGACGGACAGACCTACCACTATACTCTTGCCAAAGGCACTGAATATAACTACCGCGTTTCCAAAGAAGGCGCACTGACCAATGCAGGTGTATTCAAATCTGATATAGAAAACCTCGTAATTACCGAAGAGAATATGACAGCCAAAGACCCCAAGTGGATTGACCACGACGTAAAGAGCAACGACGGCTATAATGTGGCTGACATCTTCCTCAACATCAACCCCCAGGAGCACCTCAAACTCAACCAAGGCGACACCTACGATGTCCTTGCTCTGCGCAACTGGGAGATTATCAACTCTATCACAGCCAACTATTTCATTGAGCCTGACTACACCTATACCGTAACCAACCTGAACGGCGAGGCAGACAACTCGGTAGTAACCGTTGATGCAGACGGTACTCTTCACGCCATAGCCAACGGCTCTGCCATTGTTACCGTAACCTATGATGCCATACGTATGACAGGTATGACAGGCGGCGAGTACTGGTCTGCCATCTGGCCGGAGAACACCGGCGTGTTTGTAGTAACCGTAGGCGATGCCGCTACAGGTATTGAACTCGGTATGACTATCAACGAAACCAACGAAGAGAAATACAAACTTGCAGGTACGGCTTACGATGCAGACTTCGATGTATTCTATTTCCTTGACACAGAAGAGTCGTATGCATATACCTTCAAGCCAGCCAACGTCAAGAGCGTCAAAGTGGCATATCCCACTATCGGCGCGAACGCAGCCACCTACAACGGCTTCACGACCGAAGGCGTAACCTACAACAGCGAAACACAAGAATACACAGTTGCTGTCAAACTTGGCCGCCAGATTGTTCAACTCACTAACGAAGCAGGCGTAAGCGAATATCAGGTACTTGTCGGCAAACCCGTACATATCGAGACTATTGCGCAAGGACGTGAGCAGACAGGCAACTTCCGCCCGGGCGACAAAGTGACGGTGCAACTCTCCGGTCTCTTCCACCCCGCAAACAAACTCGCGGGTGTTCATAACTTCTCTGCTACCACTGTCTATAAACACGGCGATACGGAACTCAAGAGCAGTGGCAACCAATACACATATTGCAGCACTCCCGCCGCTCAAGCCATTACCATCACACTTGCAGAAGACCTTGACATTGAGGCAAATGAGTATAAGTATGAACTGACCAACGGTGTTATCCGTGTATCAGGTTTCGGTGATCCAATCGGTAACCACCGCAATACGTCAAAGAAGTTCGGACGCGGTCCCAACTTCACAGCCATAAGCCAGCAAGCCGTCTTCGGCTGCCTGCCTCAAGTGGTTCTCCCACTTGCAGCAAAAGCCGCTGACAAGACCATATCATTCAATATCAGCGAGGAAGATGCTACCATTACCGTCCTTGACTATAACGGCAAAGCCCTTACTGCCAATGAAGGCAAATATACCGTCAATACATACAATTACACATATCTTATTGAGAAGAAAGGCTACAAGTCAGTAGCAGGCGAAGTGAAAGTAACAGACAGCAGCGACGATAACATCACCGTTGATATTACCCTTGAAGCCATCGCCGCTGATGACCTCGGCTGGGACGGCGTAACCGTTTCCTACGAGCCGGAACAAGAGGAAGGTGTATATGTAATCAAGAACGGCTACAACCTCGCTTGGCTTGCAGCCCAAGTAAACGGCGGAAACTATACACTCAATGCCAAACTTGCCAACGACATCACACTGAACGACTACAACTGGACTCCTATAGGAGGCAGTTCCGCTGCCAAAGCATACAAAGGACAGTTCGACGGTCAGGGTTACACTATCAGCGGACTGAAGATTGAAGCCACAACAACATATCAAGCCCTTTTCGGATATGTGAACAACGGCTCCATTAGCAACCTTACCGTAGAAGGCAGCGTTACCTCAACAGCCAACTACGCAGCAGGTATAGCCGCATATCTCAATGCTTCCACTATGACGGGCTGCACCAACCGTGTAAACGTTATAGGAAACCAGAACGTAGCCGGCTTGGCAGGTTATGCTAACGGTGCTACCACTATTGACCGTTGCGCCAACACAGCAGACGTTACTGCCATTGCCAACTACGCAGGCGGTATCACGGCTAACGCTATGAACGCCTCTGTAGTTATCAGCAACTGCTACAACACCGGTACAATCACAGGCGTTAACTACGTAGCCGGTATCAGCGCACACGTACAGAATGCCAATGCTACCATCAACAATGTCTATAACGTCGGCATTATCAACGGTATGGATGCCAACGTGGGTGCCATTCGCGGTCATCTGACCAATGGTAAATACGAAAACATCTACGCTATAGCAGCCTATGCTACTGATGAAGCAGCCACCGTTCCCACCGAGATACGCAGCAACATACAGTTTGCCCGCGGCGAAGTGGCAGCAGCCCTCGGAGAAGCATTCGGTCAGACTATCGGCACAGATGTTTATCCCGTACTCGGCGGTGCAGCAGTATATGCTAACGAAATAGGAGAGCAGACCATTTACCTCAACACTACCGAAGTAGTCAACAACGCTGTCGCCACTATGGAGAACGAAGAAGACGGCATACAACTGAACTCCGAAAAACAGTTATGGTTTGGTAAAGAACCTCTCGCTAACGGTGCCAATCTCTGGACATCGGGCGACTATACGCTTTACACTTATCAAGATGCAAGCGACTGGGGAACATATTACTACGCTTTCTATGCTTCCAACGAGACACAAAACACCTCTAAAGGTTCGCAGGAGCCTTATCGCAGCGCAGTAGGAGGCGGAAATGAAAGCACTAACTTCGCCGTATGGAGCAGCGACTACTACGGAACAAACAGCATCCGCAGCAACAATCCTATGCCGGTTGCAGGTATGTATGTTACCAACAATGCCTATACCGTCAACGAGATGGCTAACGGCGGTTTTGCAAAGAAGTTTGAAGACACCGACTGGCTCAGCCTTGTATGCGTAGGCAAACTGGCGGGTGTAGTAACCGGTTCGGTTACCTTTGTACTCGCCCGCGACGGCAAGTATATCAAAGACTGGACGTACGTTGACCTGAGCGAACTCGGACAAGTAAACGAAGTGATGTTCTACATGGACGGTTCAGACAAAGGTACATGGGGACTGAATACGCCTTCATATTTCTGCTTCGATGACTTCGGTGCAGCAATGCCGGTAGGCTATACAGCACCCGAAATGGTTTCGTTCGAAAGTGCCGCTACTCCTACCGCTCTTGAAGAGACTGAGGCTGCTACGGCTGCTGACAAGCAACTCCGCAACGGCGTTCTCTACATCATACGCGACGGCAAAATGTACAACGCACAAGGACAAATCGTAAAATAAGACTTGCCCTAATATAAGCAAAGATTGTGCAAACATTTGCACAATCTTTTTTTTATCCGTATCTTTGCAGG
Organism: Bacteroidales bacterium UBA7009; assembly: GCA_002449665.1. Lineage (GTDB taxonomy): Bacteria > Bacteroidota > Bacteroidia > Bacteroidales > Paludibacteraceae > Colicola. The sequence goes on along the minus strand of DJXH01000052.1, from coordinate 27,318 downwards.
CTGATTTTTTACACATACGATAAAATAAGATATGAAACAGATATTACGCGACCTCCTTCCGCATCTTGCGGCACTCGCTATTTTCCTGCTGCTCACCGTAGCCTATTTTTCCCCCGTCTTCTTCGAGGGCAAGACCTTGCAGCAAAGCGACATGATAAGCGTTCAGGGTATGGGGCACGATGCCAAAGAGTATCACGAGCAGACAGGTGAGTATGCCCACTGGTCGAACGCTATGTTCGGCGGTATGCCGCATAACGTTACCTACGGCGTGAGTAGCAACAATGTGTTTCAATATGTTTCTACAGTCCTCAAAGTAGGTCTGCCCCCCTACTCTGCCGCCCTTATATGGCTGCTCCTTCTTGGCGGGTACGCTTTTATGCTTTCCATCGGTGCCAAACCGTGGCTGTCAGTAGTAGGTGCAGCAGCGTTCGCTTTCTGCTCATATAACCCCATTATCATAGCCGCCGGACACGTAACCAAGGCACTCGTACTCGCCACTATTCCGGCTCTTATCGGCGGCGTTATGCTCTGCTACAAAGGCAGATACGCTCTCGGCTTTGCCATCACGCTTGTGGCTACGGGGCTTAACATATATTGGAACCACCAACAGATTTCCTACTATACCATTCTTATGCTCGTGCCGCTTGCGCTGTCGTATGCAGTGTATGCACTGATAAAGAAAGAGCATAAGCCGTTTTGGCTTGCCTCCGCCCTGCTTGTATTAGCGGCTGTGCTTGCGGCTCTGCCTGCCGTGGACAAACTGCTACCCACGCTCGACTACTCCAAAGAGACGATGCGCGGCGGAGCGGTACTCTCCACCGGTAGCGACATCAAAGCCGAGAAGACGGGACTTGAGCGCGACTACGCCTTCGCATGGAGTTACGGACGGGAAGAAACACTGACACTGCTGATGCCGAATTTTATGGGCGGTAGCAGCCATTATCCATTAGGACAGAAAAGCGAGACGTACAACACGGTAAAAAGTTATGCAGGTGCCTCAACCGCTAAAAAGTTTGTAGGGTCAGTGCCGACTTATTGGGGCGACCAGCCATTCACGTCAGGTCCCGTTTATGCGGGTGCAATCATTTGTTTTTTGGCGGCATTAGGACTTGTAGTAGTGCGCCGCCGCGACCGCTGGTGGCTGCTCGCGGCTATCATTCTCGGTATCTTCCTCGCTTGGGGACGCAACTTCCCGCTACTGAATAATTTTCTATTCGACCATCTGCCGCTCTATAATAAGTTCCGCACACCCGCTATGGCTCTCGTCATCACCACCACAGCGATGTTTATGCTCGGTATGCTTGCCCTGAACGAAGTGGTACAAAAGCGCGTGCAGGCAAGTCATATCCTTTGGGCTGCCGGTGCTATGATACTGATATGTCTGCCCTTTGCACTCTTCCCGTCTATCGCAGGCAGTTTCACAGGCGCGACCGACAGTCAGATACCCGACTGGATGCTGCCGTCCCTGATAGAAGACCGCCGCGCAATGCTCCGCACAGATGCTTGGAGGTCTATCTGTTTTATAGCCGCAGCCGCAGCAATGCTCTACGCCTACCTCAAAACAGAAAAGATAAAACAGATAGTGCCGGTGGCAGTAGTGGGACTGCTCATAGTAATTGACCTATGGACAGTGGACAAACATTTCCTCAATAACGACAATTTTGTTCGCAAGCAGGAAGCCACTATCCTTCCCACGCAAAACGACCTTCAGATACTGCAAGACACCGACCCAGACTATCGCGTGCTTAACCTTGCAAGCAACACTTTCAACGAGTCGCAAACGAGCTATTTCCACAAGTCGGTAGGCGGCTATTCGCCTGCCAAACTGCGCCGCTATCAGGACGTGATAGACCGCTACTTCAGCGGCAGACTGAATATGAACGTCATCAATATGCTCAACACCCGCTATCTCATCACCCGCGACGGCGTGAGATACAACCCCGAAGCATACGGAAATGCGTGGTTTGTGAGCAACATCAATTGGGTGAACAACCCCAACGAAGAGATTGATGCCATCGCAACGGCAGACCTTAAAGCAGTGGCAGTAGTAGATACCTGCTGGCGGCAAGCACTCGCTCCATCTGCCCAAAAGGATATGCAAGGCACGGTGGAAGAAGAAATTTCGGGGTTAGACGAACTGATAAAAGCGGAGCCTAACAGCATCATTTTGACCAAATATGCCAACCCCGGGCAGATATTCTACACAAGCAATAGCGATAACGGCGGTGTGGCCGTGTTCTCGGAGATTTACTACAAGACTTGGCAAGCATATATCGACGGCAAGCGCGCACCTCTTGCCCGTGCCGACTACCTTCTTCGCGCCGTCTATATCCCCGCCGGTACGCATGAGATAGAACTGCGCTGCGTGGACGAACTATACCTAACCACCCACCGCTGGTCGCTCATCGCCTCCGTCATTGCATGTTTGGCACTCATTGCTGCCCTTGTTATCGGCATAAAAAACAGCACTGAAATTCTCAATCAGAAATAAGAATAACATAATCCTTTTACAAGTATGCAAGCAATTATTCTGGCAGCAGGGATGGGTAAAAGGTTAGGAAACCTGACAAAGAACAACACCAAATGTATGATTCGCGTAGGCGAACAGACACTAATTGAGCGTGCTTTGCATCAGTTGGACAGTTTAAGATTGTCTCGCATAATTTTAGTGGTCGGTTATAAAGCAGCAGAACTTCGAGAATATATTTCCACGTTGAAGGTAAACACCCCTATCATCTATGTAGAAAACTCAATATACGACAAGACTAACAATATCTACTCTTTGTATCTTGCCAAAGATTATTTGTGCGAGCAGGACACACTGCTTCTTGAATCCGACATAATTATAGAAGATGCGGTACTTAAACGTATTGTAGAACACCCATATCCAGACCTTGCCGTTATTGACAAATACGAGAGTTGGATGGACGGCACTGTCGTTACCATAGATAATGAAAATCGCATCCAACGGTTTATCCCCTCAAGCCGGTTTCGTTATGAAGACATACCCGACTACTACAAAACAGTGAATATCTACAAGTTCTCTAAGACCTTTGCCGTAAATATGTATGTCCCGTTTCTTGAGGCATACAGCATAGCATTGGGAAATAACGAATACTACGAACAGGTGCTACGGGTAATAACAATGCTTGACCACTCTACACTTAGAGCCTTGCCGCTTGAAGGCGAAAAGTGGTATGAGATAGATGATATTCAAGATCTTGATATAGCAGAATCCATCTTCAATGACGACTCTTACGATTTGCTTGCATCGCGATATGGCGGCTATTGGCGTTATCCGTACCTGCTTGATTTCTGTTATCTTGTCAACCCCCATTTCCCTTGCAAGCGGCTGACTGACGAGATTGATGCGGTGTTCGGCAAACTGCTTACCGAATATCCTTCCGGCAGAAGGATAAACGAACTGCTTGCCGCCAAGGATTTCAATATTAGCAAGCAATATATCACCGTTGGCAACGGCGCAGCCGAACTAATCAACGCTCTATCCAAACAAATGCAGGGTAAAGTAGGTATCATACGCCCCACATTTGAAGAATACCCCAATCGTCTGAATAAAGAGCAAATCATCGTATATCGTTCAGATAGAGCCGATTTCAGTTATACTGCCGACGATTTGATGACATTTTATGCTGACAAGCAACTGCAATGGCTTGTAGTCATCAATCCTGATAATCCGAGCGGTAACTATATCCCTTATATCGACTGCTTACGTCTTGCCAAATGGTGTAAAAACAACAAGATAAACCTTATTTTAGACGAGAGTTTCATTGATTTTTCAGCCGAACACACGACTTTTATATGCGATGACATATTGAGTGAGTATAAAAACCTCGTTGTGGTAAAAAGCATATCCAAGTCATACGGCGTTCCGGGCTTGCGGCTCGGTTTATTGGCAACTGCAAACGACACTCTGCTCAACTGCATACGCGGGGAAGAAAGTATATGGAACATCAACTCTTTTGCCGAATTCTTCCTACAAATCTTGGGCAAGTACGAAAAGGACTACCTTGTTGCAATGGAGCAATTCCGCCAAGAACGAGATAAAATGATACAGGAATTGAAACAAATATCGTTCCTTGAAGTCATTTCCACTCAAGCCAACTATGTCCTTTGTCGCGTACTGCCGCCATATACTGCTCGCAATATAGCAATCAGCCTGATAAAAAAACATTCCATTCTCATAAAAGACTGTAGCAACAAGTGCGGAGGCGAATATATACGGCTTGCAGTCAGAGATAGTAAAGACAACGAGACTCTGCTTAATTCATTACGAGCATTATGAATAAAGTATGTATATGCGGAGGAGGTGCACTCGGTATGGCAATGGCAGCAGTAATTGCCTGCAGAGAAGATTGCAAAGTGGCTCTGCTTACAGGTCATCCTGACTCTTGGAGCGGCTGTATAATAGCATACTTCGTTCATTCGCGAACAACAATTGAAGCAGATATACAAGTTTCAAACAAAGCTGCAGACTTGGTGCCTGACAGCGACATCATACTGCTTTGTGTCCCGGGATTTCTCATAGAACCTATTCTACATAAAATCAGCCCATACCTTACCGAGCAGGCAATAGGCTCTGTCGTATCAAGCACAGGTTTTTTTCAAGTCGCACACCGAGTGTTAGGAGAGAAGGCACATCTGTTCGGTTTCAGACGTGTACCGTATATTGCGCGGGTCGGACAATACGGCAAAAGCGTGGATATACTCGGCAGCAAAAATGAACTGCATATAGCCACAGAAAACTTACCTGCTACATTCTGTTCGCTATGGGCGAAATGGCTGAACACGCAGGTAGTTAGGCTTAACAACTGGCTTGAAGCAGCACTTAGCAACAGCAACCCTATTCTGCACCCTTCGCGTCTTTACGGCCTTTGGCACGACTGGAACAGCAACATTGTTTATCCTGAGCAGAAATACTTCTACCGCGATTGGGATAACTTATCCTCCGAAATTTACATCAGTTGCGACAAAGAATTGAGTTGCTTATGCTCAAAGTTAGGTGTTACGATGCCTTCAGTATTAGAGTATTATGAAAGCACAGATGCAGTTTCGCTAACGCGCAAACTGCAATCCATTGAGGCATTTCGCACTATCAAAGCACCTATGAAGGCAGCTGAAAATGGTTGGATTCCTGATTTCTCACACCGGTACTTTCAAGAAGATTTTCCTTTCGGACTACAGTTGATAAAAGACCTCTCTTTAGAAAATAACATACCCACGCCCACTATTGACATTGTGCTTGAGTGGGGAAACAAAAAAATATCCGAATGTGGACTAAACTTTCAAAATATATAGGCATATCGTTCTTTGAAATGTTCTACAATTGGTGGCGTTTCAAAGATATGACTATAGCACTGTCATCTTTTGCTCTAAAGCGCAAAGTTACACAGACAGTTGCCAAACAGGAAAAGACACTTCAGCGTCTGTGCACGGCTCAAAAAATCAAAGTTGTCTTTTTTCTTCAGACTCCGTCAGTATGGAAATACGACAGACTATACAAGATGATGGAACACAGCGACAAATTTGATCCGACGGTGGTCGTATCGCCATACAATGTACACCTTGCGTACGACAAAAACGAATGTCTGCGCGTGATGAAGGCGACGGAAGACTTTGCACGACAAAAAGGCTACAGATACATATCAACATACGACGGAACCCAATGGTTGGATGTAAAAAAAACACTTCAACCCGACATTGTATTCTTCTCCAAGCCGTATAAAGACACCTTGCCGCAATATCATATTTACAATTTCTCCGATCAACTGACACTCTATGTTCCTTACGGTATCAACTGTATGAACCTATTCAGAAACAACTACCAACTGCCATTCCATAACCTGCTGTGGAAACTACTTGTAGAAACAGAATATCAAAAGCAGTATGCCATTGAGTATGAGCAGATAAAAGGCAGAAACGCAGTAGTGGTAGGAGCATTGGCCATGGAGGATATTATGCGCAATGACTATAGCCCGCAAGATGTATGGAAACCTCAGAACAAACCAAAGAAACGCATTATTTGGGCTCCTCACCATACAGTTGACTATTTGTTCAATTTCTCCAATTTTCTCGTTTATGCCGACGATATGCTTCGCCTCGCAGAGAAATACAAAGACACAGTGCAATGGGCATTCAAACCGCACCCCGTACTCAAATTCAAACTTATTAACATCTGGGGAGCAAAACGAACAGAAGAGTACTATAAAAAATGGCAGGACTTGGAGAACGGACAATTAGAGCAAGGAGATTATACAGATTTATTTTTAACATCCGATGCTATGATTCACGACAGCGGGTCTTTTACCGTAGAGTATTTATATACCCGCAAACCTGTTCTCTTTCAAGTTAGAAACGAAGAAGTCAAGAAACAATGGAATAGTTTCGGTCAGGACTGTTTCGGCTTACACTATAAAGCATACAACATTGAGCAAACCGAGCAATTCATCCAAGATGTCGTATTAGGCGAAAATGACCGGATGAAGCAAGACCGAGAGTTGTTCTATCAATCAGTACTCTGCCCCAAAGACGGGAAAATGCCTTCAGAAAATATCTTCAACATGCTTATCAATGCTTTACAACAGTCTTTTTGAAAGAATATGAACCTGCTGACAATAAATACCTACGACTGTTCTGCCGACGCATCCGGCGGGATAAACCGCATGACAGCATTGCTCACACCGGAATTTGAAAAAGCAGGTATAAGTTGTTTCTTCGGATATTTTCTCCCTCTTGCCCCCTCTTTCCACCCCGCCCCATTCCGAGACAGAATACATCTGAACATTCCCTTTGATGAAGACAAACTTGAGAAGTTTCTCATTAAGAACAAAATAGACATTATACAAATCAATTACCTGCGCAAAGAGTTTTTGATAAAAGGCATAGAATCCATCACGCGCGTGGCGCAACACAACAATGTCAAGACCATCTATGCCTTCCACATGTGTCCGGGCTTTCAGACTGTTACTAACGGCACTTTGCAACGTATGCTGTATGGCTACCTACACAACGACCAAGCACTAAAACAAACACTCTATTGGCTGCTATCTTCCACCAAACCGATTTGGCAACCAATAAGCAACCTGCTCCTACGCAAGAAATATCTAATCCCCTACAATCTCACTGACCGAACCGTTGTTCTTTCACAACACTACATACAGCCATACGCTCAACTGTGCGGAATAAAAGACACAAGCAAACTGACAGCCATAGGCAATAGTCTGAGATATACCGACTTTGTCACGGCAGATGACATTCAAAAGAAAGACAAGACAGTGCTTGTCGTGGCACGCTTTGACGAACACACCAAGCGATTGTCATACGTGCTAAGATGTTGGAAAAAAATCGAACAATGCGCTGACCTTCAATACTGGCGGTTGCAACTTGTAGGCACAGGCGGCGATGAACGTTTCTACAGATATTTGACCGACAAATACCAACTTCGCCGCGTGGAGTTTACAGGTCTGCAAGACCCGCACGACTACTATCTGCACGCCTCACTGTTTTGCATGACCTCCACAGCCGAAGGTTGGGGAATGACTCTCACCGAAGCTGCACAACTCGGTGTTCCTGCTATAGCAATGGACTCGTTCGGCGCGGTACACGACATTATTACGGACGGCTACAACGGCACTATTGTCCCTAATAACGACCTCAAGGCATTCTATAATGCTATGGTTGCACTTATGTCTGACGACAACAAGCGCAGACAGATATCGCTGAACGCCGTAGAAAGCAGCCATAGATTTGAAATTGACAATGTTGTAAATCAATGGCTTAATCTATTTGAAGAACTACAAGATAAATAATATGTTTGCCACAATCATTACTATCACATATAACGCCGAGCAGTGGATAGAAAGGACACTGAAAAGCGTACTTATGCAGACCGACAAAGACTATGAGTATCTTATCATAGACGGAGCCTCCGCCGACTCTACTATGGACATAGTTCGCCGTTACGAACCGCTCTTTGAGGAAAGGATGAAACATATCAGCGAACCTGACGAAGGACTCTACTACGCTATGAACAAAGGGCTACAGGCTGCTACGGGCGACTTCGTATGGTTTATGAACGCAGGCGACGAGATATACACCCCGGACACACTACGGCAAATAAAAGAAGCCTACGCAAAGCGTGCAAACAACAACACGCCTCTGCCGGACATCCTCTACGGCAAAGCCCTTACAGCCGATGCCACAGGCAAGACCATAGGCGAATACCACAAGACCGCTCCAAAGCATCTTACACGCAACGACATGCTTAACGGTTTGGTTGTCTGCCATCAGGCTATGCTCGTTCGCCGCGATATAGCACCGCTGTACGATACCGCCTATCGCATCACAGCCGACTACGACTGGGTGATAAGACTAACAGAGAAAACCGAGAACAACCTGTATATAGACGACTACTTGTGCCGATTCCTTACCGACGGACTGAGCCAAAGGCGATACAAGCAGTCGTGGAAAGAAAGATTCAGGGTGATGCACCGCCATTTCGGACTGCTGCTCACCCTGAAATCTCACCTTATCATCGCTGCGCAATACCTGCACCGACGTTTATAATTCAGTTGTCAAACACAAGTTCTCCGTCTTTGAGGCTCACCACTATAGGTTTGGAGTGGTTCACTTTTCCGGCAATTATCTCTTTGCTCAAACGGTTGAGTACGAGGTTCTGCAGTGCGCGCTTGACGGGTCTTGCTCCATATTGCGGGTCATATCCTTCGTGTGCGATATAGCGTATGGCATCATCGGTAACTCGCAGTTCTATACCGTTTTGGTTAAGCATCTTATGTATCTTGGACACTTGCAGTCTGACTACCTCAACGATATTGTCTTCGGTCAGTTCGTCAAAGTGGATAATATCGTCTATACGGTTGATAAACTCCGGTCGAACTTGTGCGCGCAGTTGCTCTTCCGTAAGGTTAGAAGTCAGTATGATGAGTGTGTTCTTGAAGTTCACTACCCTGCCTTTGTTGTCCGTCAGACGACCGTCGTCAAGCAGTTGCAGCAGGACATTAAACACATCCGGGTGGGCTTTCTCCATCTCATCGAACAGCACTACGCTGTAGGGTTTGCGGCGTATGGCTTCCGTGAGTTGTCCGCCCTCGTCATAGCCTACATATCCGGGAGGCGCACCAATAAGGCGGGTCGCGGAGAACTTCTCCTGATACTCCGACATATCTATACGCGTGAGCATATTCTCATCGTCAAAGAGGTACTCGGCAAGTGCTTTGGCAAGTTCGGTCTTGCCCACACCGGTCGTGCCGAGGAAGATAAACGAGCCTATCGGTCTTTTCGGGTCTTGCAATCCGGCACGGCTTCGGCGTATAGCATCGCTCACTGCCTGTATGGCTTCGTCCTGACCGATGACACGCTTGTGCAGTTCTTCTTCCAGGTGAAGGAGTTTATCCCGCTCTGTCTGCATCATCTTCTGTACGGGTATGCCTGTCCAGCGTGCTACCACTTCAGCAATATCGTCCGAGTCCACTTCCTCTTTTATCAGTGTTCCGCCTTCTGCGCCGTCGGCGGTGATGTTTTTCAGTGCATCCTGTGCTTGGCGGATATTGCTTTCGGCTTGTTGCAGTTTACCGTAGCGTATCTCTGCCACCTTGCCGTAGTTGCCTTCTCTTTCAGCCACTTCGGCTTCACGCTTGAGTTGTTCTATGCGTGCTTTCTCGTTTTGTATGGTAGCCACATAGCCTTTCTCTTTCTCCCATTGAGCATTGAGGCGATTGCGCTTTTCGTTCAACTCTTGCAGTTGAGTTTTTATGCTTTCTGATTTCTCCGCGTTGTTCTCTCGTTTGATGGCCTCGCGCTCTATCTCAAGTTGTTTTATCTGACGGTCAAGGTTATCCAGTTCTTCGGGTTTGCTATCCACCTCAAGCCGCAGTTTAGCCGCAGCCTCGTCCACAAGGTCGATAGCCTTATCGGGCAGATAACGGTCGGATATATATCGGGTAGAGAGCGTAACGGCAGCAATAAGGGCATCGTCTTTAATACGAACGCGGTGGTGGGTCTCATATTTTTCTTTCAGTCCGCGCAGTATGGATATGGTGGCTGCCTCGTCCGGCTCGTCCACCATAACTTTCTGGAACCGGCGTTCAAGGGCTTTGTCGGTCTCAAAGTACTTTTGATACTCGTCCAGTGTCGTCGCACCTATGGCGCGCAGTTCGCCCCGCGCAAGAGCAGGTTTAAGGATATTGGCAGCATCCATCGCGCCGGATGACTTACCGGCACCGACAAGCGTATGTATCTCATCTATAAAAAGTATGATGTCCCCCGCAGCGGCTACGACCTCATTTATAACGCCTTTCAGTCTTTCCTCAAACTCACCTTGGTATTTCGCACCGGCTATCAGTGCGCCCATATCGAGCGAGTAGATACGTTTGTGCTTAAGGTTCTCCGGCACATCGCCTCTTACTATACGATGCGCAAGCCCTTCGGCAATGGCGGTCTTGCCCACACCCGGCTCGCCTATGAGTACGGGGTTGTTCTTCGTGCGGCGGGAGAGTATCTGCAGCACCCGCCGTATCTCATCGTCACGACCTATCACGGGGTCAAGTTTGCCTTGCCGCGCCCGCTCGCAAAGGTCAATGGCAAATTTCTGTAAATTCTCGTTCTTGTTTTCCATAATGTATAGTGTTTTATCAGTTTTTGATTTTGTATGTTTTTCACCATCTCGTGTTCAATATCCATACCAACACCACCAATACCTGCCAAAATGGCAGTCTTGTGGCAGACGGAAAATTCTTGCAAAAAGACTTAGACCGGCTTAAAGTTTCGTAAAATTTTGCACATACGGCAAAAAAGCTATACCTTTGCAGGCTTGATTGATTATGGCAATCATCATTAACCTTATTATTAACTGACGGGGATGGATTTATACAGAATTGCAACCCCATAAACAAATGCTAAAATGAACGCATTAACTTCTTTGCCCAAAGGGCATTATCTCTTCACCTCGGAATCTGTTTCCGAAGGTCATCCCGACAAAGTTGCAGACCAAATCAGCGATGCAGTACTTGACAATTTTCTTGCTCTTGACCCCAAAAGTCGTGTTGCTTGCGAGACACTTGTTACCACAGGTCAGGTGATAGTGGCTGGCGAGGTAACGAGCAACAACTGGGTTGATGTACAGCGCGTTGCGCGCGATGTGATAGCACGCATTGGCTATACGAAGTCCGACTATAAGTTTGAAGCCGAGAGTCTCGGTGTTCTCACCGCACTGCACGAACAGAGTGCAGACATAGCGATGGGCGTTGACGGTGCGGCTGAACAGGGAGCAGGCGACCAAGGAATGATGTTCGGTTACGCCACAGACGAGACTGACAACTATATGCCGCTCACACTTGACCTTGCCCATACTCTTGTTTATACCCTTGCACGTATTCGCAAAGAGGGCCGGCAGATGACTTACCTCCGCCCTGATGCCAAGAGTCAGGTAACAATAGAGTACGACGAGCACAACCGCCCTGTTCGCATAGACACTATAGTAGTCTCCACCCAACACGACCCCACAGCGACCCAACAGCAGATAGCAGACGACATACGCAATATTCTCCTGCCTCTTGTTGCCACTCGCGACAAGCGTTATGCTTCGCTGCTCCAAGGCGACTTCCGCCTGCTCGTTAATCCTACAGGGCAGTTTGTCATAGGCGGTCCGCACGGAGACACGGGCTTGACGGGCAGAAAAATAATTGTTGACACCTACGGCGGCAGAGGTGCACACGGCGGAGGTGCGTTCTCCGGCAAAGACCCGAGCAAAGTGGACCGTTCAGCCGCATACGCCGCTCGCTATATAGCCAAGAATATGGTGGCTGCGGGCGTGGCAAGAGAGATGCTTGTACAAGTCAGTTACGCCATAGGCGTGGCCCAACCGGTAAGTATCTCCGTCAATACTTTCGGCACCGGCATTCGCCCCGATGGAGAGATAGCAGGCGCGATAAACGACCTCTTTGACCTCACGCCGCGCGGAATAGAGCGTATGCTCAACCTCGCACAGCCTATATATGAGCCGACTGCCCGCTACGGACACATGGGACGCAAACCGGAAACGGTAACACGCTCATTCTATGACGGCAACGGCAACAAGTTTGAAAAGCAGGTGGAACTCTTTACGTGGGAAAAACTTGACAAGACTAACGAAATAAAAGCGGCTTTCGGCTTGCACTGATTTTATGTCTCGCACTAACCTACAACGCTGTATGATAATATGCTTGGTCATAGCCCTTGTGGCTATTGACCAAGCACTCAAACTTTATGTTCGCTCGGCTTTCAATCTCGGTGAGTCGGTAAAAATACTGCCTTTCTTTGAACTATGCTACGTGGAGAACAACGGAATGGCTTTCGGCATTGAGTGGTTTGACAAACTTTTCCTCACTGTTTTTCGCATTATTGCCGTCGGCTGTATTGCCTACTACATACACGTTCTGCTCAAACGCTCCGGACAGGGACAACCGGTGAGGACTTCTTTTCTTGCTATGCTCTCGCTCGTGCTTGCGGGTGCGTTAGGCAATATAATAGACTGTATCTTCTACGGCAAACTCTTCGGCTACGCCGGTTGGTTCTATGGGCGGGTGATAGATATGCTCTATTTCCCAATCATCACCAACTCGGCAGGCGAATGTCTGTTCTTTCGACCCGTATTCAATTTCGCCGACTCGTGCATCACCATCGCCGTCTTCGCTCTTATTATTTGGTTCAGACAAGATTTGGACACCTCTCTCACACCGTCCAAAACCAAAACAGATAACGAAAAGAAATGAGCAACAGTCGTTCACTCATATTTCGGCTGCTGACATTAGCGGCCATAGCCTTGTCCGTTTCGCTTGCGGGCTGCCGTCCTCGCGGCGTATTGTCGTCAAGCGAAATGGAAGATGTGCTGTATGACCTCCATTTCACGGACGGCGTTGTGAGTGTGGCAGGTTGGCGATTGGGACACGATACATTAAGATATGAATGTTATACGTTTGTACTTGAAAAACATGGCATTACGCAGGCGCAGTTTGACTCATCACTTGTCTGGTACACAGCCCATCCGCTGCTGTTTGACAAGATTTACCCGCACGTAATAGACCGCCTGACCGAAAGCAAGACAGAGTTGGACTCGCTTGTCAAACTAACTGAAATGCAACTGTCTAAAAAGTCAAATTCACCTAAACCGAGCGAGGAAAAGGTAAAGCAGGAAATAGACAGTATAATAAAGCAAAACATCTATGGGCTGAAGCCTGTTATCCTGCGTTTGAAGTAGGATTTTCAATCCTGCTCTTTTACAGTTTCCGTTTTCAACTTATCATACGCTTTCACTATCCGTCCTACAAGCGGGTGGCGAACAATATCTTTGTCGTTGAACTCCGTTATCCCTACCCCTTTCACTTCTCGGAGCCTTGCGATAGCGTCTTTCAGTCCGGAGGTCTGACTTGCGGGCAGGTCTATCTGCGTAAGGTCGCCCGTTACAATCATTTTGCTGTTGATACCGAGTCGGGTAAGGAACATCTTAAGTTGCGGTATAGTAGTGTTTTGTGCCTCGTCAAGAATGGCAACGGCATCGCTTAAGGTGCGTCCGCGCATAAAAGCAAGCGGTGCTATCTGTATAGTTCCGCGCTCTATATATTCGTTTAGTTTCTGCCTCGGTATCATATCTTGCAGAGCATCATAGAGCGGCTGCAGATAGGGGTCTATTTTCTCGCGCATATCGCCCGGGAGGAATCCGAGTTTTTCTCCTGCTTCCACGGCGGGGCGGCTGAGAATGATACGCTTCACTTCTTTCTGCTTTAATGCTCTGACGGCGAGCGCGATAGCAGTATATGTCTTGCCGCTGCCGGCAGGGCCGACGGCGAAGTTGAGGTCGCACTGTGCATATCGCTCCACTAACAGTTGCTGGTTGTCGCTGCGCGCTGTTACAGCCTTGCCGTTTACTCCGTAGAGAATCAGCCGGTCGGCAGGTTTTTCAGCGGGCTGTTCGCCGTGTATAAGCCGCAGCAGTTCCTGTTCGGTCAGTGTGCCGGTCTTCAGGCAATAGTCTTCGAGAAGGTGAAGGGCGGCAACAAAACTCTCAACGGCTTTGTCTGCACCGCTCACTTTGACGTGGTAGCCGCGCGCAATGATTCTCACTGCGGGAAACTGATTTTTCAGACACACAAAGTTCTTATTATTAACGCCGTAGAAGGCGGCGGTGTCGATTGACTCGTTCAGTTCAATCACTCTGTCCATATCTCGGTAGTTGTTCTCTTGTCTCTATTCGTTCTTTATCGTTGCGGGCGATAAGCGTGTTTCGTCCGTTGCTTATAACCCACCATTTTACGTTCAGTTGGCGGTTATAGGCGGCGGCTTGATCCCAAGTCTGCTGAGAGAGCGATACCGTATCCGCCTTAAACTCAATGAGCATCCAAGGCAGCATCGTCTTGTCATAGACCACGGCATCAGCACGTCTGCCTTGCAGTTGCAACTCCACGCCAATCAGCATTTTAGGATAAAGCATTTCCTCCACGAGATAGTGGAGAAAATGCTGTCTTACCCATTCTTCGGGCGTGAGGCGTACATATTTTCTGCGCCAGTCGCAGAAGATATAGTCCTTGCCCTGCTTATTCTGTATTTTGGGTTGCCACTTCAACTCTTACCTGTTTGCGGATTTATTTCTGCCAGTTGTCTTTGAGGCTTGCCGTGCGGTTGAGCACAAGGTGTTCGTCCGTTGTATCTGGGTCAACGACAAAGTAGCCTTGTTTGAGCAGTTGGAAGTGTTTGCACTGTGCGATGCCGTCAATCACTTGGGGTTTGTGCATCACCTCTCGGAGCGAACTCTCTGCTTTGCACGTTACTACCTTCAAACTATCGGGGTTGAGCAGTTCGCGGAAATCGCCTTCTTCAGCCGAGGGGTTCTCCACCTTAAAGAGACGGTCATACAGGCGTGCTTCTACGTCGATTGCCGTTGAGCAGTCCACCCAGTTGATGGTGGCTTTGGTCTTGCGGTTGCCGCCTTCCGTACCCGACTTACTTTCAGGGTCGTAGGTAGCATAGACAGTTGTAATACGACCGTCTGCATCTTTTTCGCAGCCGGTGGCTTGTATGATATACGCGCTCTTGAGGCGCACCTCTCGTCCGTTAGGACTTAGGCGATAGAAGTTCTTGTCGGCTTGTTCGAGGAAGTCGCCGCGCTCAATGTAGAGTTCGCGGGAGAAAGTCATCTGCCTTGTTCCGAGTTCGGGATGTCCGTCTATGTTCTCCGCCACTATGGTTTCGCTTTCGCCCGTATGGTTGGTGATGACGAGTTTGACAGGGTCGAAGATAGCGCAGACGCGCGGAGCTGTCTCTTTGAGGTTCTCTCTCACGGTATGCTCAAGCAAGCCAAGGTCTATCATTCCCTCCACTTTGGTATAACCTATTTTACTTATGAAGTCGCGTATGGCTTGAGCCGTATATCCGCGACGGCGCAGACCGCAAACGGTCGGCATACGCGGGTCGTCCCAACCTGCTACAAGACCTTCTTTGACGAGTTGCAGCATCTTGCGCTTGGACATTACGGTATAGGTGATATTCAGGCGGTTAAACTCATACTGATGCGGACGATATTCGGGTCCGTAAGGCGACAGACCTGCAAAATTTTCGCCTGCGAATTGGTCGATAAAGTAGTCGTAGAGCGGGCGGTGAACGACAAACTCGAGGGTGCATATAGAGTGGGTTACGCCCTCGAAGTAGTCACTTTGTCCGTGTGCGAAGTCATACATCGGATATACGTTCCATCGCCTGCCGGTGCGGTGGTGCGGGTGGGTGGTGATGATACGATACATTATCGGGTCGCGGAAGTGCATATTGGGGTTCGCCATATCTATTTTCGCACGCAATACCATACGTCCGTCTTCTATCTCGCCGTTCTGCATGGCTTGGAAGAGGCGCAGGTTCTCTTCTATCGGTCTGTCGCGATAAGGTGAGGCTGTACCGGGTTCGGTAGGCGTACCTTTCTGCTCGGCTATCTGCTCGGCGGTCTGCTCATCCACGTAGGCTTTACCTTCCTTGATAAAACGGATGGCAAGGTTGTATAGTTGCTCAAAGTAGTCGGAAGCATAGTATATATTCCCCCAGTGGAAACCGAGCCAGCGTATGTCGTGCTCTATGGAGTCCACATATTCGGTATCTTCTTTTACGGGGTTGGTGTCGTCGAAGCGCAGGTTGCATACGCCGTTGTATTTTTCGGCTATACCGAAGTCCATACAGATGGCTTTTACGTGTCCTATGTGCAGGTAGCCGTTGGGTTCGGGCGGAAAGCGGGTTTGTATTCGTCCGTCGTTCTTGCCTTCCTGCAGGTCTTTTTCCACTATTTGCTCAATGAAATTGAGGCTTTTTTCTTCTGTTTCCATATAAAATGTTTTGCGTAAAGTTCGTGTAAATTCTAATTAAGCATACCTTTTATTATTCCTCTCGTAGCAGCGGAAGAACGTATAAAATCCACTATTGTTTCTCTTTCAGCCGAGGCGGGCAGCACCTCAAGCACTTTGTCTATAGCCTGCGTGGTGTTGAGGCTTGACTGGAAGATAAGTCTGTATGCCTGTTGTATGGTGTCTATCTGTTCTTTGGTAAACCCACGGCGGCTCAAGCCTACGCTGTTTATGCCGCAGTACTGCACCGGCTGTCGCGCTGCCATAACGTACGGCGGTACGTCCTTGTTGATATGGCTGCCGCCTTGAATCATTACGTGCGGACCGATATGAGTGAACTGGTGGACGAGTGTGCCGCCGCCTATGACGGCATAGTCTTCCACTATCACTTCGCCGGCGAGTTGGGTGGCGTTGGACATAATGACGTTGTCTTTTATCTCCACATCGTGAGCCACGTGGCAGTATGCCATAATAAGGCAATTATTGCCCACTTTGGTTTTGCCTTTGGATGCGGTACCGCGATGGACGGTGGTACACTCTCGAAGGACGGTGTCGTTGCCGATAAAGGTGTAGGTCAGTTCGCCCTTGAACTTCAGGTCTTGGGGTATTGCTCCCACTACCGCTCCGGGGAAGACGTGGCAGCGTTTGCCTATACGCGTATGTTCGCATACGGTGGCGTTGGCATCTATTATCGTACCCTCTCCTATCTCGACATCTTTGTCAATGAACACAAACGGACCTATCTCTACGTTGTCCGCTATTTTGGCATCCGGATGGATGCTTGCTAATGGTGAAATCATATATATAGTGTTTTTATTTTCCGTTATACTATCAGTCCTTTGTCTCGGAGTTGTTTTCCGCACCACGTATTAAAGCCGTGTCCGGGTTTTTCTGCAGTAATACGCCCTCTTATTCGGACACCGAGTAGCGACATATCGCCAATCAGGTCAAGCAGTTTATGCCGTGCCGGTTCGTTGTGGAACTTGAGTTCGCACAGGTAACCGAGTTGCTTGTTATCCATACGCGGTTGCCCGAGTTTGTCGGCAAGGCGGTTGAGGCTCCATTGCCACATTTTCTTGTCGTATATGACCACGGCGTTTTGTAGGTCGCCGCCTTTGATAAGTCCGAGATGCAGCAGCGTTTGTATCTCTCTTAAAAAGCAGAAGGTGCGAGCCGGTGCCACATCACTACCATAAAGATTGAGGTCGTTCAGTTCTGCATACTGGATATGTACTATAGGCGAGGGGAAGTCTATCTTCACGAACGCTTCAAACCTGTTTGCAGGCTCGATAAGCATTCTGCTGCCGTTATGCTCAAACTCTATCGGCTCTTTGACTATCCATTCCTTTGCTTCTGTTTCCTGCTGTTTGACTCCCACCTGCTCTATGAGCCTTACGTATGGCAGCGCACTGCCGTCAAGAATAGGCACTTCGGGACCGTCGGTTTCTATAAGGCAATTGGTAACCCCCAGCGCATATAAAGCTGAGAGCAGATGCTCTACTGTTGACACTTTCCAATCTCCGTTTTCCAGTACCGTCCCGCGCGATGTCCCTGACACATAACCTACGTGGGCTTCGCAGCAGGGTTTGCCGGCAAGGTCGGTACGGGTGATACGGATACCCGAATCTTCGGCTGCAGGATGGAGAGCAAGACGGATATGCAAACCCGTATGCAGACCTTTTCCTTCTACGTATATACTTCCGCTCAGAGTTGCCTGTTTCATTTCATCTTGCCGTATATTTCCGGCAGTTTTTTCACTACCACTTGCGCTCTTTTCCAAGTGTTGGCATCTATAGCCGGTGTACCTGCATAGACTCCGGCTTTGCGAATGCTGCCCGTTATGCCGCTTTGTGCGCCGAACACACAACCGTCCGCCACCTCTATATGTCCTGCCACTCCCACTTGACCCGTCAGCGTACAACGGCTGCCAATGGTGGTGGAACCGGCAATCCCCACTTGTCCGCAAAGGACGGTGGATTGACCTATATGAACATTGTGTGCTACCTGTACAAGATTGTCTATCTTAGTGTTACGGCATATATGTGTCTCTCCCATCATTGCACGGTCAATACATGTATTGGCTCCTATCTCCACATCGTCTTCTACCACGACAGTGCCTATCTGCGGCACTTTATGATACACTCCTTGTCCGTCCGGCTCAAATCCGAAACCGTCTGCACCAATCACCGCTCCGGCGTGGATAATACAATCCTTGCCTATAGAGCAGTTGTAATACACTTTGGCACCGGCGTAGATAATGGTATTGTCGCCTATACGTACATTGTCGCCTATGTATGCCTGCGGATAAATCTGCACGTTCTCGCCAAGATGTACGTTCTTGCCTATATACGCCATAGCCCCGATGTATGCAGAAGCAGGGATATCCGTTCCCTCTGCCACGAACACCGGTTGCTCCACTCCCTGCCTGCGCGGATTAAGCACCTGTGCTACGGCTTGCAGCAGTTGGGCAATAGCGGCACGAGCATTCTCCACAGCCACTATAGCAGGCCTGTATTGCTGCAAGTCCAGTCCGTCCAAAAGGGCGGTATTGACCAGAACGACAGAGGCATTAGCAGAAGCCAACAAGGGCATATATTTCTCATCGCAAACGAAAGACAGTTGTCCTTCTCGGGCTTGCTCAATAGGGGCGACATCGCTTACACTTGCATTACTGTCGCCATACACTTTGCCGCCTGTGGCAGCCGCTATTTGTTGTGCTGTAAAAGTCATCATAAATAGTAGAATAAATATAGTTTTTCGGGACGGCGCGTAAGAGCCTCAAGGTTAAAAATCTCGCTCACTTCGGCTATGTCGCGCACAGTACCGTCGTTGTATAAAATATCTATCGCTTCATCTTTCTCTGAGTAGGTGCGCGAAGAGGACACATGCTCTACAAAGAAATAATCCGCTTCTTTTTGCGTTATGGAGAAACGGCGTGAATAATCGTCTTTGAGTTGCGCAAGTTCTGTTTCCGTCAGCCTGCTGCTCAACAACTTACCCTTGAAGAGCCTGCGATTGGTAAAAGCATCGCTCAAGACAGACAGCACTTTGTCGTCCGCACTTATCCAGGTCTTTATAGCGGAAAGCACATCGCTGTCGTCAAGAAGGGAGTACATACGAAGAGCCTCGTCCGAGTTTTCAAAATCAGCGGCAGTGATGTGATTATAAAGGAAATACCTTAATGCGGGCGAGCAGAACAATTCCACTCCGCTATCAGCCAACTCCTTGGCGCGAGTGAGGATTTTTATCAGCAGTTGCTCGGCAGCCACGGAGGTCTTGTGCAGATACACCTGCCAGTACATCAGGCGGCGGGCAACAAGAAATTTCTCTACCGAGTATATTCCTTTGGCTTCCACTGCGAGCGTATCACTGCTCACATTCAGCATTTTAAGTATGCGCGAACTTGCCACGCTGCCTTCCACCACGCCGCAGAAAAACGAATCACGGCACAGGTAGTCCAGTCTATCAACGTCAAGTTGGCTGGAAATAAGTTGGTGAAGGAAATGCTTGGGATAAGTATTGCGGAAAATGGAAATGGCGGTGTCTATCCCCCCCAACTCGCAGTTGATCTGCTCCATCATCATAAGCGAAATCTCCTCGTGGGTTATGCCGTCCACAAGAGTATGTTCAAGCACGTGGGAGAACGGACCGTGCCCTACATCGTGGAGCAGTATGCCCGTCTCGGCGGCTTCTGCCTCGGCGGGAGATATATCCACCCCTTTGCCGCTCAACACGCTGACGGCTTCCTGCATAAGGTGCATCGCGCCTATGGAGTGGAGAAAACGGCTGTGGAGCGCACCCGGATAAACCATAAAGGACAGACCGAGTTGGCGTATCCTGTTCAGACGCTGCACGTAAGGGTGCTGCAGAATGTCATACACCTTGTCGCTCGGTATAGTGATAAACCCGAAAACAGGGTCATTGATTATCTTTCTTTTATTAGGCATTTTTTGGCATTATAATTACGCGTGCAAAGGTACGCATTTTAGTCGGATTGTGCAAAAATATGCACACAAAAGTTTGTCAGTCGCCAAAAAAGCCTTACCTTTGCAGCCGTTTTTGCAATGACCGACACACAAAACATATTGCTTCCCATTCAGGACGAGTTTAACCGCTACTCGGACTTGTTTGCCGCTACTCTGCGCTCGGACAAGCCCCTGCTCGGCGAGGTGTTGGACTATGTAAGTTCCAAGAAAGGCAAGCAACTGCGTCCGTTGTTGGTTATGCTCGCTGCCAAACTATGCCGCGAGGTGTCGGACAAAACGCTGCTAACAGCCGTAACGATGGAACTTGTACACACAGCCTCACTCATTCACGATGACGTGGTGGACGAGTCGCCGATGAGAAGGGGAATGCAGTCGGTGCATACACGCTGGACAAACAAAGTGGCGGTATTAGTGGGCGACTACATACTCTCAAAGGTGATAGAGAACGTGGCATCTCTGCGCAACACACGGATATTGTCCATCGTCTCGGGCTTGGCATCTACTCTGTCGGAGGGCGAACTGCTGCAACTTCACGCCAACAGTTCGATGTGGATAACAGAGGAGCAGTACTACGACATCATCTCCCGCAAGACGGCTTGTCTTTTCGCCGCATGTATGGAGGCAGGAGCCGAGTCGGCAGGCGGCAGTATGCGGCAAACGACGGCACTCAAGCAGTTCGGCTGGCATCTCGGTATGTGTTTCCAACTCAAAGACGACGTGCTTGACTACTCCGACAGCGAGGACTTGGGCAAGCCTACGATGAACGACATACGCGATGGCAAAGTAACTCTTCCTCTGCTTATTGCCACACAGCGCGCGCCCGAAAACGAGACACAGGAGATAAAGCAACTTGCCCTGCAACTGTCGTCGGCATCGCAGTCTGGTTCACGCCAAGCGGAAGAGCAGATAAAGTCGTTCGTTATGCGCTATGAGGGTGTGCGTTACGCCTACAAGCAGATGAGTCTGCATAAAGAAAAGGCGGAAAAATGTCTTGACATCTTCCGCCCTTCCAAAGTAAAAGAGAGCCTAATACAACTTCTCAACTATTCCGTCAATCGCATCTATTGATGCTTGTTTTATTTTCTCGTCTTTTATTCCGTCTGTTATATCCTGCATAAACGCCCTTATCAGAAGCCTTCTGCCTTGCTCCTTGCTGATACAGCGTTGTTGCATATAGAAGAGGGACGATTCGTCAAGTTGCCCGGTGCTTGCGCCGTGAGAGGCTTTGACGTCATCGGCGTAAATCTCAAGTTCCGGCTGTGTACGCATAACGGCGCGGTCGCTTAAAAGCAGGTTGCGGTTGTTCTGCTCCGCACTTGTCTGCTGCGCATCGGGCTGTATGTACAGCCGTCCGCGAAACGCGCCTTTGGCTTCGTCGGCAAGCACAAACTTAATGTTCTGCTTCGATGTTCCGCCGCCTACGTTATGCCTGACGGAGGTGGTAAGCGAAGCCTCATCCGCGCCGGTAAGACAATACAAAGCGGATATTTCCGTAGTGCAGCCTTTGCCGTTTTGCTCTACCGTTATTTTATCGTCTCCGCTTTTCGTCCGCAAGGGGTCGGACAGATGTAAAATATGAAGACGCAGAGTGGAGTCCGGCTCTTGTATATAGTGCAACTCTTCGGCTTTCTCGTTTAGCAGCACTATATCTTTGCTCTCGCCTTTAGTTATGATAATGTCTGTAGCCATTCGTATCCTTTCTCTTCAAGTTCGAGTGCAAGTTCTTTCCCGCCGGTCTTCACAATCTTTCCGTCTGCAAGTACGTGCACAAAATCGGGTACTATATAGTCAAGCAGGCGTTGGTAGTGTGTTATGACGATAGATGCATTCTCGCTCGTTTTGAGTCTGTTAACGCCGTTTGCCACTATACGCAGGGCATCTATGTCAAGTCCGGAATCCGTTTCGTCAAGTATGCTCAAGCAAGGCTCAAGCATAGCCATTTGGAAGATTTCGTTTTTCTTCTTCTCTCCGCCGGAAAAGCCCTCATTGACAGAGCGGTTACTGAGTTTGTCCGCCATCTCGAGCATTGCTTTTTTCTCGCGCATCTGCTTAAGGAACTCCGTTGCGGACAGCGGCTCTTTGCCCTCATACTTGCGCTTTTCGTTTACGGCAGTGCGCATAAAATTCACCATACTCACCCCGGGTATCTCCACAGGGTACTGAAAAGACAGAAAAACGCCTTCTCTTGCTCTCTGCTCGGGCGGCATAGAGAGCAAGTCCTTGCCGTTGAGCAACACCGTACCCGCCGTAACCTCGTAGGCGGGATTGCCCGTTAGCACGGCACTGAGCGTTGATTTGCCCGCACCGTTGGGACCCATAATAGCGTGTACCTCGCCTTTGTTGATGGTCAGGTTTACACCTTTCAGTATCTCTTTTCCTGCAATGTTGGCATGCAGGTTCTCTATTTGCAGAAGTTTCATAACCTTTAGTTTTCTATTACAGACAATACCGTCTCTCCTACGGCTTGCAGCGTTTCAATACTTATATTGCGCATATCGTCTTTAGTCGTATGCCACCAAGCGGGGAACCCCGTGCCGGACAAGCGGTCGTAGTGTATAATATCCACACAGGGAATACCGGCTATCTCGTTTACGTATGTATGGTCGTCCGTAATGGGGTATGTCTGCTGCTGCGAGAAATACTTGCCGTGTCCGAGAGCCGCAGCCGTATGCCAGATTTTCTCCACATAGTTGCCCGCATATTGCACGGACGTATATTCTTTGGGGAAAACGGCATCATACGCACCGACCATATCAAGCAGTATGCCGTATTGGAAAGTTTTTTGCCACTGCGGATTACTTTTTACGCTCTCTGCCCACAGTTGCGAACCGAGACACCACGTATCCTCTCTCTCCTGACCGGTAAAGAAAGCCGGTGTTCCCATATCTTCGCAGTCGAAGAAGACTATATCCACAGGCTTGCCTTTGTAGTTGTGAGCCGAGTCGTAACGGCTGCCCAAGTGTCGCGCCGCTTCAAGCAGCACCCCAACCCCGCTTGCGCCGTCATTGGCTGCCGGTACGGGCTGAAAACGCATCTCGTAGTCTTCCTCTTCGTCACACCACGGACGGCTGTCATAGTGCGCCGCAAGCAGCACTCGCCCTCCCGCAGAAGGTTTGCCGAAATGACCTATGATGTTCACCACAAGTTGTTCCCTGCCGTCGTATGCCGTCTTCGTGCCTTTCTGTATCTCGACTACGGCTCCATACCGCTCCAGTTCGCGCATCAGATAAAGCAGACACTCCGTATGCGCTTTCGTGTCCGGCACACGAGGCCCCATAGCCACCTGATTGTATATGTGCATATAAGCAGTGTCGCCGGAGAATGACGGACGAGATACAGAGTGTACGGGTTTAGACTTGGTACAAGCAGCACACGCTATGGCAAAAAGGCATAACAGAACCGCCTGCCCGCGAAACAAGCGAAATATAAGATAATGAAAATCCTTCACTTTCAAAATACAACCTCCCGTTATTTAATATTCAGTTCGCTTACGCTGCGATGCTCTTGTATAGCCTGTATGGTCTGTGCGATAGGCGTGGCTATGCTCACAATCTTCACCTTTGCGCAACGAGTGGTATCGAAAGGTATGGAGTCGGTGAAGACGAGTTCGTCAAGGTCGCTGTCCATGATGTTGGTGCAGGCATTGCCCGACATAATGCCGTGAGCTACCACAGCTCTTACCGACTTGGCTCCCGCATCCTTCATCACAGCCGCAGCCTTGCACAACGTACCTGCCGTATCAGCCATATCGTCCACTATAACAACGTTTTTGCCTGCCACATCACCAAGCACGCGCATCTCGCTTACCTTGTTAAAATCAGGACGATGCTTGTAGCATATCACCATCGGCACTTCCTTGTCGGTCAGGATATGCATTTTCTTGCAGAAAGCGGCAGCCCTTTTCGTCCCGCCCACATCAGGCGAAGCCACTATAAGGTCTTCAAGATGAAGGTCATTGACATAACCGGCTAACGTATTAG
Source organism: Bacteroidales bacterium UBA7009 (assembly GCA_002449665.1). Classification (GTDB taxonomy): domain Bacteria; phylum Bacteroidota; class Bacteroidia; order Bacteroidales; family Paludibacteraceae; genus Colicola. The sequence continues at coordinate 2,961 of DJXH01000052.1, read as the reverse complement.
CCCCATAGAGGTGGTCAACGGGAATATCAAAAAAGCCCTGAATCTGGTCGGCGTGCAAGTCCACCGTGATAACACGGTCTGCACCGGCAGTCTGAAGCATATTCGCTACGAGTTTGGCACCGATAGAGACACGCGGCTTGTCCTTGCGGTCTTGACGTGCCCAGCCGAAATACGGAATAACGGCTATCACTTTGTATGCACTCGCACGCTTCGCCGCATCTATCATAAGGAGCAGTTCCATCAGATTGTCGCTCGACGGACAAGTGGTCTGAACAAGATATACCGACAGACCGCGAACCGACTCCTCAAACGACACTGCAAACTCACCGTCGGAAAAACGGTCAATCTTGACCTGACCGAGAGTACAGTTCAGATAATCACAAATGCGCTGGGCAATGGCACCGCCCTTGCTGCCGGCAAAAACCTTAAAAGAACTTGCTTCCATTGTAAAAAGACTTTATAATAAGGATTTGTATTATTGACCGCAAAGGTAATATATTCCTGCAATATATGCAAATTTATACACAAAGACATAAATATTTTGCACAAAAGTTTGCACACTTCAATTATTCACCTTACCTTTGCACGATTTTTCGCGTTTAGTCTCTGGCGATTAAGGTACTGCGGCTTGCCCGCGTGGCGGCAGGAATAGTAGTGTATACTAAAAGCGAGGTAACCATTAAAAGTCATTCATACAATGGATTTGATGAAGATTGCCGAACAGGCATTTGCCGGCGAGAAGAAAGAGTTTCCGGCATTCGCGGCTGGCGACCAAGTAACGGTTGCATACCGCATTAAAGAGGGTAACAAAGAGCGTATTCAGGAGTTCCGCGGCGACGTAATCGCCATTCACGGCTCTGAAGACAAAAAGCGTTTCACCGTTCGTAAGATGTCGGGCAACGTAGGTGTTGAGCGTATCTTCCCGATGGACAGTCCCTTTATCGAGAAAATCACTGTAAACAAGTATGGTAAGGTACGTCGTGCCAAACTCTACTACCTGCGCAACCTCACAGGTAAGAAAGCACGTATCCCTGAAAGACGAGTTAAATAAGACTCACCTGCTCTTTTACAAAAACAGAGATTGCCTGCTTGTGGCAATCTCTTGTTTTATACACTATTATATTGCCTTTTCCGAAAAATTGTGCATTTTTTTATGCAAAAACTTTGTCATATCTGAATTTTGCCGTACCTTTGCAGCCGCTTATGCAAGACAAGAAGATACCTTTGCTTGATTGTCCCGTTGATTATCTTATAGGAGATGCTACGGGCAAACTGATGAACGAGTACGGTCGTTTCCCTTGTAAGATTAAGTGCGGAGTGTACGCGCTTATGGTCAAGGGGACTGCAGAGGCTACCATCAACATCACACGTTATGAGTTTCACGAGAACGATTTGCTCTACCTCGAGCCTGACAGTTTTCTGCTGATTCATAAGTTTTCGGAAGATGCCTTGGTCTATTATCTGCTCTTCTCGTCTGCATTTTTGGACAAGAATATGTTTACGGGCAAGTTGTCGCTTGAGGCTCTTCAGATGCGTAATCCCATTATTCATCTTGACAGCGAGCGCGCGGAGATTTATCTTGATATGTACAAGCTCCTTGCCAAAGCGACCAACACCACGCCGTCATCGCTCAACTCGGACAATATGGTCTATGTATTCCATATCCTGCAGTTGGCTTACTCGATGATTGCGAAGACTACGGATAATTATCTCGTCCACCCTCAAGACAGGAAGACGGAGATTTATCAGGAGTATACCAAGCTCGTACTTGAGCATTATACAGAATGGCACCACGTGTCGCAATACGCTGATTCTATGCGCTTAACGTTGCCGCACCTTTGCAGCACAATAAAGCAGGTGAGCAGGAAAACGGCGGGGGACATAATCAACGATGCCATATTGATGGATGCCAAGGCGCAGCTGAAGATAACGAACTTGCAGGTGAAGGAGATTGCTCTTTCGTTAGGGTTTGAGAACGTTGCTTTCTTCAATCGGTTCTTCAAGGTGCATACGGGTCTTACGCCGAAGACATATAGAATGAAAGGTTAGTGATTATCCGCCAAAACGGATTAAAAAACGGATTGAAAAACAAAATCACAACTATGTTGTGATTTTGAGAGGAAAAAATTATGAAGGCTCAAATTTTGCGTTAGCAAAATTCCGTGGCGGAATAATTTCTGACGACGAGAAGTAGCGCAGTTGGTAGCGCACCACGTTCGGGACGTGGGGGTCGGGCGTTCGAGTCGCCTCTTCTCGACAAAAGCGGGTTTCACTTTTTTTGTGAAGTCCGCTTTACTTTTAATGTTTGTCGCCAACGACAATCTCAATGTCCGCATCCACTTTTTGTGCGATTATGCTTTCTATCGTCAGCCACACGGTGTCTGCGCGGCTGTAGGAGGATATGCTTATAGATAGAGATGACCAAGTTATCAACCTATGCGAAATCAAATTTGCACAAGGAGAGTATGAATTAACAGAATTATATGCTAAGTCTCTGCAAAATAAACTTTGAAGAACACCTTGCTAATGACTTCTTTTCCACGAACGCAATTTGCAAAAAAACAAGAACAGCCATTTATGCTGTGAGCAGAGACGCTTGACGGAAGAAATGCCTGTGCAGTTTTTGCCGTACTTTTTGGCAAATTCAAACTGCCTGAGATCAAACGCCTTGGCACACAAACGCCCATTGACATACAAGTTCCATTCTTCTTCCGAGAACGGGTATTTATCCGGAAATAGTTCGCCTAAATACCGGCATACCTCTTTGTCTCCTTCATAACGTTTTGCAAGTCGTTCTACGGAATCCGGGCGACTGATGGAGACGGTCTCTATACCGAATGTGGCAGTCGATACCGGCAAAATATCAACGTCCGTATATGCAGCAAGGATCACCCACGTTGGCCAGTCTTGCAGAGATAAACGGCGTTTGATAAACTCATCCAGATCCAAATGCGCTTTCAT
>DJXH01000036.1:10457-10585 GCA_002449665.1 Bacteroidales bacterium UBA7009 | reverse complement strand
ACTAATTGCCCGAAATCTTTTTCTGAAAGAGAATCAATTATTGCAGTGAGCTTGCGAGTATAGACAGAGTGTTTATATTGTGATATTATTTCTACGTCAATATTGTCAACCCCATATTTAGGTGGTTA
>DJXH01000036.1:0-10293 GCA_002449665.1 Bacteroidales bacterium UBA7009 | reverse complement strand
GCCGCCATTTTCAGAAGCCTTCATCGTTAAGATGAGGGCTTCTTTGTTTTTTATATATTAATCTATCTTCTTATATATTGTTTAGCATATATTTGTTTTTTTATATTTTCACGCAAAATCTTTTATATGTCAGGAATATGGTGTATCCTTGCATTGTAATATTTATTCTATTTTAATATTATATCAGATATTATTGAATATTATATCTAATTTGTATTTTTAATTTATGTTGAATTTTTGTATATAATTTTGTCGAATTTTTATATCTAATTTTGTTTAATATAGTCTAATGTATGTCTAATATAAGATTCTTCAGATATCAGGGCTTTGCAGATAACCGGATGATATGTTCTCTTCGCGGCTTGTGGGTGGACTAAGTCTGAGTTTTTCTTTGGCTTAATTTTGACCTTGAGCGTGTGGGTGAGTTTCATACTTTCGCAGTGGATGTCAGTAGAATTTTTTGAATCTGTAGTCAATCCTATTCAATATATAGTTATTACGACTATCTGTTTCTATGGCGCTTGGCTGTTAATACGTCATATCGATGGCTTGCAGGTGCGTCGATCTTGGAGTGGAGTACTAATCCTCTGGGGATGTATCAATGTGGCACTTCTCGTTTTGAGACATTACAACCTTATTACAGTCGGCATTGCCGGTTCTGAAATTCTTGTGAGTGCTTCTATCGTCATTGGTAATGTTTTGGGATGGTTTCTTTATATATACCCTACGCAGATACTGTGTCCCGGTTATCTCAACATTTGGCGTGCGTTATTACAACTCTTGCCGATGATTCTCTTAGGTTTAATAGATGCTTTTATTGATTTAGACCTTCGCCCTCTCATAGCCCTTTATCCTGTTTTCATCTTTATCCACCCTTGTGGCATATCTGCTCACAACAATCATTTATTAGTTTTCCGGTTCTCTCTAAATCTCCCTATCTGTGCAAAATATTAACAATTTTGTACGGATTTGCATTTTTTGTATAATTATCGTACCTTTGCAGCGAATTTGCATAAGTATGGTTGAAGAAAGTATGTACATACCCGAATTTGAGCAGTATATTCGCGCAACGGAGCCGGATGTTCGCGAACGTGCCGATATTTGGCGTACTGCTATCGGACTTCAACAGGTTGATAGGCTGACCGTTTCCGATTTCCTCAAAAAGACGGCGGAACGGAATATCATAGGCGAAATTTCCATAGACCAAGCTGGCGATATTGTCCGTACTTACTATCAGAGCAAAGAAAATCGTTTGCCGGACGAAGATGATAAAGAGGAAGCCGACAAAGTAGCGACTAACATCGCCCGCATTCTTGGTCAAGAGTCCTTTACATACAGTATTGCCGGTTTGGCTGCGGTACATAAGCAGATATTCGCAGATGTGTTTAAGCATGCGGGGCAGTTCCGGCAATACGACATAACGAAGAAAGAGTGGGTGTTGAATGGCGAAACGGTACTATATACCCATTACGATAATATACGTATGACTCTTGAGTATGACCTCGAGCAGGAACGGCAATTTGATTATGGTTCGTTGTCTATTACGGATGCCATAGAGCATATTGCCAAGTTCGTTTCCGGACTTTGGCAGATACATCCCTTTGCAGAGGGCAATACGCGTACAACGGCTATCTTTACAATCAAGTACTTGCGTTCTATGGGTTTTTCGCAAATCAATAACGAACTTTTTGAAAAACATTCGTGGTACTTCCGTAATGCACTTGTAAGAGCCAACTATCGCAATCTTGAAAAAAATATCAATCCGGATTGCGCCTTCCTTGTACTTTTCTTGCGCAACCTGCTGCTTGGTGAGCAGAATGAATTGCATAACAGGACATTACATGTGGACTGGAACAAAATAACACAACAATCAAAGTCTCAAAGTGCAGTACAAAGTGTAATTCAAAGTGCAAAAACCCTGCCTTCAAAGTGCAATTTCTGCACTTTGAACGAATTGGCTGTATTGCACATCATTCAAAAGCAGCCTAATGTGACCCAAAAAGAGATTGCCAGATTAGTCAATAAATCAGAACGTACCATAAAAACATTAACAGTGAGACTAACAGAACTCGGTATTATTGAAAGACGAAATGGTAAGCGAGATGGCTATTGGGAAATAATTTATGACAAAGAACCCTAAAAAAGACTTATGAAAACTATAAAAACAATATAATATAATGGAACAACAATTAAGTGAACAAGAGCAAGTGCGCAGACAAAGTCTGCAGACTATGCGCAACCTTGGTATAGACCCATATCCTGCTGCCGAATATGTAGTTACGGGCTATTCAAAAGACATTAAGGCAGGATTTGAAGACGAGCAGTCGGCTCCGGCTGGCGATGTAAAAAAGATTTGGCATTCGGGCGACGAAGTGAGTATTGCCGGAAGATTGATGTCCCGCCGTATAATGGGCAAGGCTTCTTTTATTGAACTGCAAGATGCCAAAGGGCGCATCCAGGTATATGTCAGCCGCGACGATATTCAAGCACCGGTAGAGGACGGCACCGACCCTGCAACTCTCACGGCTGAACAGCAGATGTATAATGTAGTGTTTAAGAAACTGCTTGATATAGGCGATTTTATCGGTATACGTGGTTTCGTTTTCCGTACGCAGACCGGTGAGATAAGTGTTCATGCCAAACGCCTCACCGTCCTCTCAAAGAGCCTTAGAGTACTGCCTATCGTTAAATACAAAGACGGTGTGGCATACGATGGCTTTAACGACCCCGAGCAGCGTTATAGACAGCGTTATGTGGACCTTGTGGTGAACGAGGGCGTAAAAGATACTTTCCTCAAACGTGCTACTATCTTGCGTACTATGCGCCAAGTTTTTGACGAAGCAGGATATACCGAGGTGGAAACGCCTATACTGCAAACAATAGCAGGCGGAGCAAGCGCACGTCCGTTCATCACCCACCACAACACGCTTGACGTAGATATGTATCTGCGTATCGCTACCGAACTCTATCTCAAACGACTGATCGTAGGCGGTTTTGACGGCGTATATGAGATTGGCAAGAACTTCCGCAACGAAGGAATGGACCGCAGCCATAATCCAGAGTTTACCTGTATGGAACTATATGTACCCTACAAGGACTACAACTGGATGATGACTTTTACAGAGCAACTGCTTGAGCGTATAGCCATCGCCGTTAACGGTACGACAAAAGTGCAAATAGGCGACCGCGAAATAGACTTCAAGGCTCCGTACCGCCGTCTGCCCATACTTGATGCCATCAAAGAGAAAACAGGCTACGACCTCGAACAAATGACGGAAGACGAAGTAAGAGAAGTTGCAAAAAAATACGGTGTGGAAGATACGGACAAGATGGGGCGCGGTAAACTCATTGACGAGATTTTCGGCGAGACCTGCGAAGGTCAGTTTGTTCATCCTACCTTCATCACTGACTACCCTGTTGAGATGTCGCCTCTAACGAAGATGCACCGCTCCAAGCCCGGACTGACAGAGCGGTTTGAACTGATGGTCAACGGTAAAGAACTTGCCAATGCCTACAGCGAACTTAACGACCCTATAGATCAGTACAACCGTTTCTTAGAGCAGATGAAACTCGCTGACAAGGGCGACGATGAGGCTATGGTGATTGACCACGACTTTATGCGCGCACTCGAATACGGTATGCCGCCCACATCGGGTATAGGTATAGGTATAGACCGTCTGACCATACTGATGACGGGGCAGCCCACTATACAAGAAGTGATGCTCTTCCCGACTATGAAACCCGAAGACTTCTAAAACTACAACTACCAATTATCAATTATCAACTAACCTGTATGGAACATTGTAGAGTGGCAGTACTCGGTAGCGGGAGTTGGGCAACGGCACTTGCCAAGATTATCCTCCACAACGAGCAGCATATCAACTGGTTTATGCGCCGCCAAGAAGCCATTGACGACTTCGTGCAGACCGGCAAAAACCCCGACTACCTCTATCAGGTACCATTTGACGTAAGCCGTATCAATTTTTCTTCTGACATTAACGAGGTTATCACCAACTCCGACATCTTGGTGGTGGCGATACCTTCTCCGTATGTCAAACTTGTTACTAAGAAAATCCGCCGTTCTCTGCGCCGCAAGGTGGTGGTGTCAGCCGTGAAAGGAATGATACCGGACGAGAATATCACTATCACCGACTATCTGCACATCCGCTTTGATGTGCCGGAGGAGCAACTCGCCGTCATAGCCGGTCCGTGCCACGCGGAGGAGATAGCACTTGAACACCTCAGTTACCTCACCATCGGCAGCGCCGACCCCGACAAAGCCACGATGGTGGCGGAGTTGTTGTCTGCTCCATACGTCCACACCACCACCAGCGATGACGTGAACGGACTTGAGTACTCGTCTGTTATGAAAAACATCTACGCCATAGCCGCCGGTATGTGCCACAGCCTTAGGTATGGCGACAACTTCCAAGCCGTGCTTATATCCAACGCCGTACAGGAGATACAGCGGTTCATAGCCGCCAACAACGGCGTGCCGAGCAACATAGATGCCTCCGGCTATCTTGGCGATGTGCTTGTTACGTCCTATTCCAAGTTCTCTCGCAACCGCCAGTTCGGTCAGATGGTCGGCATGGGCTATTCCGTCAAAGCCGCACAGATGGAGATGCAGATGGTGGCAGAAGGATACTACGGCACAAAGTGCATATACGATGCCAACCAACTGCTGCACGTGTCGCTGCCCATAGTGGAAGCAATGTACGATATTCTCTACAACCACAAATCCCCTACAATAATAATTCAACAACTAACCAAAAAACTTAAATAATATGCAAGACATCAGATTCGTATATAACAACGCTCTGACTACAGAGCAACTCTCTTCATACTCAACACAGGCTTTTGCCGCTCAGCGTACTCTTGAAGACGGTACGGGCAAAGGAAATGACTTCCTCGGCTGGCTTACGTTGCCCGAAGATATACAAACTCAACTCTCTGATATTAAAGATACCGCCGCACTGCTCCGCCAAAAGTGCGACTATATAGTCTGTATAGGTATAGGCGGGTCGTATCTCGGTGCCAAAGCCGTCATTGATGCTCTGTCATCTTCTTTCACTTGGCTTGAAGACAACAAACCTCATATCCTTTATGCAGGTCAAAACATCGGCGAGGACTATCTTTTCGAACTGCAAACTCTGCTTAAAGACAAGCGTTTCGGTATTATCTGTATCTCCAAGTCAGGTACAACTACGGAGCCTGCTATTGCTTTCCGTTTGCTCAAGACCCAACTCGAAAAGCAGACCGGCAAGGATGCAGCGCGCGAACTGATAGTTTGTATCACCGATGCCAAGAAAGGTGCACTGCGTACTCTCGCCACGGAAGAAGGTTATAAGACTTTCGTTATAGAAGACAATATAGGCGGTCGCTTCTCCGTTCTCAGTCCCGTAGGTCTGTTGCCAATCGCCTGCGCAGGGTTTGACATACAACGCCTTATAGAAGGTGCAGCCCGAGAGAATAGTCTTTGCTCATCGGCTGTTGACTTCGCGCAGAACCCCGCAGCACAGTATGCCGCCGCAAGGTATGATATGTATCAGCAGCAGGGCAAGAAAGTGGAACTGCTTGCCAACTTCAACCCCAAACTGCACAACATAAGCGAGTGGTGGAAACAACTGTACGGCGAGAGTGAGGGTAAAGACGGTAAGGCGCTCTTCCCCGCAAGTGTGGACTTTACCACCGACCTACACTCTATGGGACAGTATATCCAAGAGGGTGAACGTCTGCTCTTTGAAACAGTTATCTCTGTTCTCGGGCAACAGCACGAACTGAGCATTCCTGCCAACAAGGCTAACCTTGACGGACTGAACTTCATCGCCGGAAAGCGTGTGGACGAGGTGAACAAGATGGCTGAACTCGGTACTATGCTCGCCCACGTGGACGGCGGAGTGCCTAACCTCAAGATAGAAATACCTGAAATAAGCGAGTACTACCTCGGAGAACTCATATATTTCTTCGAGTACGCTTGCGGTGTTTCCGGCTATATGCTGGGCGTTAATCCGTTCAACCAGCCCGGAGTGGAAGCATATAAGAAAAATATGTTCGCTCTGCTCGGCAAGCCCGGCTATGAGCAGCAGACAGCCGAGATACAGAAAAGGCTATCGCGCTGATATACATAACTAATCATATATAATAGTAAAGAGATGAAATTACAACCGATGGCAAAGACCCTGTTAGCAGGGTTGTGTGTGGTCTTGGTTACAGGGTGTGTCAAGATGCCTGAAGAGCAACACACGAGTTATGAAACGCTTACACTCTCGCGTGAGACTGTTACAGCTCCTATGACTTGGAGTGCCTCCGTAAGGGGTACGGGTGATGTGTCTATTGTTGCTCGTACCACAGGTACCTTGGTGGAAATCAAGGTGAAAGACGGTCAGAGAGTGAAAGCAGGAGATGTGCTGTTCAGGCTCGACAGCCGTAGCGCGGAGAACGTACTTGAACACGCCAAAGCCGACTTGCAGACCGCTATTGCCTACCGCGATAACGCGCAATTAGAGACGGAGAGCAATAAAGAACTTGCCGAGCAGGGTATCATTAGCGACTACCTTCTGCGTAAGAGCGAGAACGCATTGCAATCCGCCGAAGCGCGTGTGCTGCAGGCACGTGCCGTTTTGCGTGATGCCGAACTAAAATTGGGGTATTGTACCATCAAAAGTCCCGTGGACGGATTGGTAGGCAACATCATACCTCACACAGGCGATGTGATAGCCGAGGGTATGATGCTCACACGCGTGGCAGGCGTAAGCGAGATGGAAGCAAGTTTCTCTCTTACTGAAAGTCAGATACACGCTCTTGTCAGCGAACTTGGTTCGCTTGACGAGGTGGTGAAGATAGCACCGCCGCTTACCTTCCGCTTCAAAGACGGCAGCGAATATAGCGAGAAAGGGCGTATCACCAGCCTGTCGGGTATGGTGGACCAACGCACCGGCAGCATAACCTGCTATGTTACTTTCCCCAACCCCAAAGGCGAACTCTTTTCGGGTATGCAAGGCACGGTAGTGATGCCCATAGAGTGGGAGAACGTTATTCTCGTGCCGCTTACGTCTATCGTTCGCATACAAGATAAGGTGTTGGTTTATAAAGTGGGTGCTGACAGCCTTGCTACCGGTGCACTCGTTGAGATAGAAGAACTTGGCGATGGTACAAGGGCCGTGCTTCACTCCGGCGCACAAGCAGGGGAAACGATTGTAGCCAAAGGTGCTGCCAATGTGCATGAAAAAGACCGCGTAATCTGGTGAGACTATGAGCAAGGGAAATATATTTGTTGACAGAAAGGTGATGGCGGTGTGTATATCGCTGCTCATTGCCCTGGTGGGGTTTATTTGCCTTAAGACCTTGCCTATCGAGCAGTATCCCGACATCGCGCCGCCAACCGTTATGATAAGTACATCATATTCGGGCGCGGATGCCAATACGGTAATGAAATCCGTTGTTATGCCTATAGAAGAGGCGGTTAACGGCGTGGAGAATATGGCATATATGACCTCCGAAGCGAGTGCTACGGGCGATGTCAGTATCAATGTCTTTTTCAAGCAGGGAACCGACCCCGATATGGCGGCGGTCAATGTGCAGAACCGTGTATCGGCCGCCCTCGGACTGCTGCCGCAGGAAGTAACACGTGTGGGTGTGAAAGTGGAGAAAAAGCAAAACAACATCTTGCAGATCTCAGCCCTCGTCAGCCGTGATGGCAAGTTTGACAACGACTTTATAGCCAACTATATAGACATCAATGTCAAACCTCGTTTGCTCCGCGTTACGGGTGTGGGTACGGTGCAACTCTTGGGCAACACCTACTCGCTGCGTATTTGGATGAAGCCGGACGTGATGGCGCAATACGGAATAGCCCCGCAGGACATCTTCGCCGCCATAGGTAATCAGAATATGGTGGCTGCTACAGGTACCCTCGGTGAGCAGAGCGGCAATACCTACCAGTATAACTTGGAGTATAAAGGTCGCTTGCAGTCTATCGATGAGTTTGAGTCCATCGTGCTTCGTACCACGGGCGGCAACGTGCTGCACCTCAAGGATGTGGCTGATGTGGAACTTGGTGCGCTTAACTACAGTTTCTCCTCTTGTGTGGACGGACAGCCCGGCGTGGCTTATATCATCAACCAAGCCCCCGGAGCCAATGCAACGCAGGTCAATGCCGCTATCAATGAGTTGTACGAGGATATCAAAAAGACTATGCCCGCAGGCTTGGAGTTTACTATACTGCAGACCAGCGATGACTTCCTCTATGCCGCTATTCATAACGTTGTGGAGACGCTCATTATCGCTATCCTGCTTGTTATCCTTGTGGTTTATTTTTTCTTGCAGAACTTCAAGGCAACGCTCATTCCGTCTATATCCATTATCGTTTCGCTGTTGGGTACGTTTGCCGTGGTTAAGGTGGCAGGCTTCTCGCTTAATATACTCACTTTGTTTGCTTTAGTGCTGGCTATCGGTACCGTCGTCGATGATGCTATCGTCGTTGTTGAGGCGGTGATGGCGAAGATGGAGCAGGGGTATAAGTCCGCTTATAAAGCGACAAAGGATGCGATGAGCGAAGTGTCGGTGGCTGTTATCAGTTGTACGCTTGTCTTTATGGCAGTGTTTATACCCGTTACTTTTATGCCCGGTACGAGCGGCACTTTCTTTACCCAGTTCGGTATCACTATCGCATCTTCCGTGGGACTGAGTTGCATATCCGCTCTTACTCTCTGTCCCGCGCTGACGGCAGTCCTTTTCCGTCCGACGAATGAGTCGGAGCCAAAGAAGAAGGGACTTAACTATTGGGTAAAGACGGCATACGAGGCAGGATATAACGCTATTCTCGGCAAGTACAAGAAAGGTGTTTCGCGTTTCCTGCAAAAGCCCCGCCGTGCTTGGTTATGGCTGCTTGCCGCCGTTGTTATTATGGCGTTCGCTATGCGCGCTTTGCCTTCGGGTTTGGTGCCGCAGGAGGACCAAGGCGTTATCCTTGTGGATGTTACCGCTCCTGCTGGTTCGCCGCTTGTGGAGACCGACAAAATAATGGCTCAGGTGGAAGAGCATGTGCTGCGGCTTGAAGAAGTGGAGAGTTATGCCAAGATTTCCGGTTTTGGTATCATCTCCGGTACGGGTGTCAACTACGGTACGCTCGTTGTACGTCTCAAACCATGGGATAAGCGTAAGGGAATGGAACACTATATAGATATGGTGATGGCGAAGTTATACTACTCGTGTGAGGATATAAAAGAAGCCCAGATTTTCCCCGGACAGATGCCGCAGATACCCGGATATGGTAACAGCGACGGTATAGACCTGCAGATGGAAGACCTGCAAGGTGGCGATATGTCAAAGTTTAATGAGGTGGTTAATGCTTTCCTTGCCGAACTGCAAAAACGCCCCGAAGTGCAGATGGCTATTTCGCTCTATTCCGAGTCGTTTCCGAAATACACAGTGGAAGTGAATGCTACACAGTGCGACCGTGCCGGCATATCCCCCGATGTGGTACTCAATACCCTCGGCGCATATTGCGGCAGTGCGTATATAAGCAACTTCAATCAATATGGTAAGGTCTATCGTGTGATGGCAGGTGCCGCGCCAGAGTATCGTCTCGACCCCAACTCGCTCAATAACATATTCGTCAAACTAAATGACCAAATTGTAAATGGACAAATTGTAAGTGGTCAGATGGCTCCTATATCGCAGTTCGTTACTCTTACTCCCGCTGTCGGTTCGGCTACGCAGAAACGCTTTAACCTGTACCAGTCTATCTCCTGCTCCGTTAAGCCTAATGCCGGATATAGCGATGGAGATGTTCAGCGCGTTATCGCCGAGGTCGCCAAAGACCATTTGCCTACGGGCTACGGCTATGAGTACGGCGGTATGAGCCGCGAACTTGAAGAGAACAGCAAATCCAACCTCACAACTCTCATTTATCTTGTCTGCATACTGCTCATCTATCTGATTTTGGCTTCTCTGTATGAGTCGTATTTTATCCCGTTGGCAGTGCTTCTCTCTGTGCCGTTCGGACTTATGGGTTCGTTTGCTTTCTCATGGCTCTGCGGACAACAGAATAATATCTATTTGCAGACGGGTGTTATTATGCTTATTGGTCTGCTTGCCAAGACGGCTATTCTTATCACCGAGTTCGCCGTGGAGAAACGCAAACAGGGTATGCCTATCTTGGAGGCTGCACTGCGCGCTTGCGAAGATCGTCTGCGTCCAATCTTGATGACTGTCGTAACTATGATTGCCGGTATGATTCCGCTTATCATAGAAGGCGGCGCAGGTGCCAACGGTAACCGTGCTTTGGCT
>DJXH01000042.1 GCA_002449665.1 Bacteroidales bacterium UBA7009 | reverse complement strand
CTTGCCGACGAGATCAACCGTGCTCCCGCCAAGGTGCAGTCAGCCCTGCTCGAAGCCATGCAGGAGAGGCAGGTAACTATAGGCGAAGAGACTTTCCGTCTTGACAATCCTTTCCTCGTGCTTGCCACGCAGAACCCCATTGAGCAGGAAGGTACCTACCCTCTGCCCGAAGCGCAGACCGACCGTTTTATGCTCAAAGTCGTTATAGGCTACCCCACAAAGGAAGAGGAACTGCAGATAGTAAGACAAAACATCTCCGGCGAGAAAAAGCAGGTGCTGCCCATTCTTTCGCCCGAAGACATCGCCAAAGCGCGTGAGATAGTAAAGCAGGTGTATATAGACGAGAAGATAGAGCGTTATATACTCGACATCGTCTTTGCCTCCCGCCAGCCGGAGCAGTACGGACTTGAAAAACTCAAGCCGATGATCAGTTTCGGCGGCAGTCCGCGTGCAAGTATCAGTCTTGCTCTTGCAGCCCGCGCCTACGCCTTTATTCATCGTCGCGGATATGTAGTGCCGGAAGATGTGCGCGCCGTATGCTACGACGTTCTGCGCCACCGCATAGGACTGACCTACGAGGCAGAGGCACAGAATATGACCACCGAAGACATTATCACCGAGATACTTAACGCCGTACAAGTTCCGTAAAGAATTGATAATTGACAATTATGACTTCAGAAGAACTTCTACAAAAAGTCAGGCGCATAGAGATAAAGACACGCAGTCTTAGTAAAAACATCTTTGCGGGCGAGTACCACAGCCAGTTTAAGGGCAGAGGTATGGCTTTTTCCGAAGTGCGCGAATACCAGCCGGGGGACGATGTGCGCAGCATTGACTGGAACGTAACTGCCCGCCTTAACAAGCCGTATATCAAGGTCTTTGAGGAGGAGAGAGAACTGACCGTCATGCTGCTTGTGGACGTGAGCGGCAGTCGCATCTTCGGTACCCAAAGTCGCACCAAACGCGATATGATAGCCGAGATAGCCGCCACTCTCGCTTTTTCCACCATAGAAAACAACGACAAAGTAGGCGTTATCTTCTTCTCCGACCGCATTGAGAAATTTATCCCGCCGAAGAAAGGGCGCACACACGTGCTTCGCATAATAAGCGAACTTATCAGTTTTCAGCCCGAAAGCAACGGCACGGACATCAAGCAGGCACTTGAGTACTTTGCCAATGCCCTCAAACGCCGCTCCGCCGCCTTCCTCATAAGCGACCTTATCGTGCCACGTCAAGCCAATGCTGCAACAGGTATAAGTTCGCTCGAAAAGCCGCTGATGATTGCCTCTTCGCGCCACGATATGCACTGCATTCAGGTCTATGACCGCCACGATGCCGAGTTGCCCGACATAGGCTTCTCGCTGCTCCACGACCCCGAAAGCGGCAAAGAGGTTTGGGTGGACACATCGGACGAAGATGTGCGCTATCTCTACCGAGAGACTTGGCAACGCCGACAACAGGAAACGGAACGACTGCTCACACGCACCGGTATTAACCACGTTTCCGTCAGAACAGACGAGGATTATGTACGCTCACTAAAACAACTATTCAGATGCTGAACCTTATTCTTGCAATCATAGTTACCGCCCGCTTGGACACCGTTGCCATACCCATAGGCGACCAGACACAACTCCACATAGAAGCCACCACCACGCCAAGCGAACAGGTCTATCTGCCCGTCTATGGGGAGAACCTCACGGACGAGATTGAGATTGTGGACCGCAGCGGCATCGACACCACCCGCCTTAAAGACGGACGGCTGCGCCTGCACCAAAGCCTTACCATCACATCCTTCAAGGACTCGCTGTTCTACATCGAGCCGCTGCCCTTCGTAGCCGACAGCGACACGCTCTACTCCGAAGGACTGACACTCAACGTCATTCAGCCATTCGTCATCGACACCGCCCTCGCCATCACCCCTCACAAGGGCATATACAAAGCACCTATCTGGTGGAAAGGACTGATAATCTTATTGCTGTCCCTTCTTCTGCCGCTGCTGCTCGTCCTCTTGGGAGTATGGGTATGGAGACGCTGGTTCAGAAAAGATGTGGTAGCGACAGATGCCATCAACCCCGTGCTGCTCCGCCCCGCCGAAGAAGTGGCTATCGAACGGCTTGACAGCCTGAGAGAAAAGCAACTGTGGCAACAAGGACAGACCAAGGAGTACTACTCCGAACTGACAGACGTGGTGCGCGAATACATCTCCCGCCGTTTCGGTGTCAGTTCGCAAGAGAAAACGTCCGACGAGACACTCAAACTGCTCCGCCCGCTGCTCAAAGACAAGCGCGAACTGTTTGACAACCTCAAAAGCATGCTCAACATAGCCGACCTCGTCAAGTTCGCCAAATGGACCACCACCGCCGAGGAAAACGAACAGAATATGCAAGAGGCTTACAGTTTCGTCCACGATACTACACCAGAACAATCAGAAAACACAGAGGAGGCTAAACTATGATTTTCCATTCACCCGCATACCTTTTTCTGCTACTGTTGCTCGTGCCGGTTATAGGCTGGTACGTATGGCAGCACCGCTCCACCAACGCCGCCTTTACCCTCAGCGACACGTCCTGGAACAAGCCCTCTCTCTCGCCACGCGCCTATCTTATCCACCTGCCCGTAGTCCTGCTCTGCCTTGGTATAGTAATGCTCTCCATCGCCTTGGCACGCCCGCAGATGAGCAACCGCTGGTCGGAAGACGAGACCGAAGGTATAGACATCATGATGGCTATCGACATCTCCGGCACTATGCTCGCCGAAGACCTCAACCCCAACCGTCTCGAAGCCGCCAAGCAGGTAGCCAAAGAGTTTATAGCCAACCGCCCGAACGACAATATCGGACTTGTAGTCTTTGCAGGCGAAAGTTTTACACAATGTCCGCTTACCACCGACCATACATCGCTTATCGGACTGTTTGATGCCGTGGAATACGGAATGATAGAAGACGGCACTGCCATCGGACTGGGACTTGCCACTGCCGTCAACCGTATGAAAGACTCAAAGACCAAGTCCAAGGTTGTCATTCTCCTTACCGACGGCTCCAATAACCGCGGCGAGATAGACCCGCAGACGGCGGCGCAGATAGCACAGACTTTCGGCATACGCGTCTATGCCGTCGGCGTGGGCAAACACGGACAAGTACGTATGCCCGTCAATACCCCTATCGGTCGGCAGTATGTGATGATGGACAGCGAGTTTGACGAGCAGACATTGCGCAACATTGCCTCCGCCACCGGCGGCGAATACTTCCGCGCCACAGACAACGACAGCCTCAAACGCATATACGAGCAGATAGACCGCCTTGAGAAAAGCAAGATTCGTGTTCGCGAGTTCAGCCGCAGAACGGAAAACTTTATGCCTTTCCTCTCTGCAGCACTCATACTCATTGTGCTTGCCACTCTGCTCAAATGTTTTGTATTACGACCTATAACCGAATAAACTATGTTCCGTTTCGCAAATATAGAAATGCTTTGGTGGCTCGTCATCGTCCCCGTAATGACAGTCATCTATATATTAGGCACTTATCGCCGCCGTCGCAAGTTGCGCGCTCTCGGCGACGAGGAGTTGATAAAAGCCCTTATGCCCGATGCTTCCCGCACCAGACCGGCGGCTAAGTTCGCGCTGCTTATGACAGCTGTTACGCTGCTTATCTTCGCCGCCGCCCGCCCGCAATACGGCACCAAACAGGAGACCGTCAAACGCCAAGGCATAGAGGTGATGATTGCCCTTGACGTAAGTAACTCCATGCTCGCCGAAGATGTGGCTCCGAGCCGCATAGACAAAGCCAAACAGATGCTCAGCAAACTGATTGATAAACTCGAAAACGACAAGATCGGACTTGTCGTCTTCGCCGGAGAGGCATACACACAACTGCCTATCACCTGCGATTTCGTATCCGCCAAGATGTTCCTCAACAACATCTCCCCCGACCTTATCCGAACGCAAGGTACAGCCATAGGAGCCGCCATACGCACGTCATTATCTGCCTTCGGCAGCGAGCAAAGTGAAGCCTCACGCGCCATCATCCTGCTTACCGACGGCGAGAACCACGAAGACGACGCTTTGGAAGCCACCCGCCAAGCCAAAGAGAAAGGCGTGCAGATATACGTAGTGGGCGTAGGCAAACCCGAAGGTTGTCCTATACCCGTACCGGGCACGGGAACATACAGAAAAGACAAGCAGGGGCAGGTAGTAGTTACACGCCTCAACGAGCAGATGTGTCAGGAAGTGGCTCAGGCAGGCAACGGACTGTACGTACGGTGCGACAACACCAATACCGCACTCAAGACCCTGCAGAACGAATTAGACAAACTTGCCAAAGCAGAGATAGAAACACAAGTATATACCGACTATCAGGAGCAATATCAGTCGTTCGTTCTTGCCGCTCTGCTGCTGCTTATCATCGAGTTCTTTATCCTACCGAGGCAGAACAATATCATCCGCAGTTGGAACATCTTCGGCGAAAACGAACAAACAGCCAAATAAACATACACTTATGAAAATCAAATATATCTGTATCATCCTGCTTGCCGCTATGGCATTTCCCGTTATGGCACAAGAAGAGTCGCCCAACGTGATAGTGGGGAATATGCTGTACAAGCAGAAGAAATACCTGCCCGCCGAGATAGAATACCGTCGCGGACTGCAGAAAAACAGCAGTGCCTTTGAAGCCAACTTCAACCTCGGCAACTCGCTTATGGAGCAGGAGAAATACGCGGATGCCGCCACGCAGTTCGAGCGCACCGTCCGCGTTATCAACCCCAAAAAGGAAAAGCAAAAAGCCGCATACACCTACCACAACCTCGGTAACGCCTATATGCAGACAGGCGAATTCGGCAAAGCCATAGAAGCCTACAAGTCCTCCCTGCGCCTTAACCCCAAAGACGATGAGACACGCTATAATCTCGTAAAAGCAATGCAGATGCAACAACAACAGCCCGAACAACAACAGCAAGAGCAAGAACAGCAACAACAGAACAAAGACCAACAGCAGCAGAATCAAGACCAACAACAGCAAGAGCAAGAGCAGCAACAGCAGGCTCAACAGCAAGAACAACAGATGGATAAAGAGACTGCCGAGCGTCTGCTTGAAGCCCTTGAGCAGAACGAAGCCGAGACACAGGAAAAACTGCAACAGCAGAAAGGCAGCAAACGCAAAGTGGAAAAAGACTGGTAATACCCGCTTATGTTTTTACGGCTTTTTTGGACATACCTCAAGATAGGCACCTTCACCCTCGGCGGCGGTTATGCCATGCTGCCGCTTATCCAGCGCGAAGTGGTGGACAAAAACGGCTGGATAGACGAGCAGGAGTTTCTCAATATGATTGCCCTTGCCCAAGCCGCCCCGGGACTGATAGCCGTCAACTCCGCTATCTTCATCGGCTACCGCATCTACGGCATCAGAGGCGTTATAGCCACCGTACTTGGAGCCGTACTGCCATCGGTGGTGATTATCCTGCTGATAGCCATATATCTGCCTAATATCAAATCACTTGACAGCGTGGAAGCCGTCTTCAAAGGACTTCGCCCCGCCGTGGTGGCACTGATAGCCGCAGCGGTCGTCAAAATGGCTAAAAACATCTGACCTATGCTCTATCTCTCGCTTTTCCTGTCGTTCGTCAAAGTCGGGTTTCTCGGCTTCGGCGGCGGTATGGCTATCATCTCGCTCATACAAAACGAAGTTCTGAGTCACGGCTGGATGACGGAAACGGAGTTTGTGGACATAGTGGCAGTGTCGCAAGTAACGCCCGGACCGATAGGTATGAACTGCGCCACATACGTCGGCTATACCGCTACGGGCAGCGTATGGGGCAGCCTGCTTACGTCTTTTGCCATCATCCTGCCAAGTCTTATAATTATGTCCGCCGTCTGCGCTGCATATAACCGTATCAGCAGCCGGTGGAGCAGCAGCACAGGCTTTCGGATAACTATGCGCATTATACGCATCGCTGTCGTCCTGCTTATCGCTCACGCCGCCTATACGCTCATCACACCCGCCACTTTTATCGACTATCGCAGTTGGCTTATCTTCGGAATTGTCCTTTCTCTTATGCTCCTGCCTGATATACTCAAATCAGCCAAACTGCAAACTCCGGCTCAAAGCCGTGTCGTCTCCGCCTTGAGCCACCCTATCCTGCTTATGGTTCTCGCAGGTATAGCAGGGTATCTTATTTATGCGTAATCTCTTACGCATAAATAGCCTATTATAATACGGATTTCTTAACAATAGTGTTTATTTTATTGGCAATAGGGTGCATTTATTTGCTCAAATAGCGGCATTAATGTAATTTTGCAGGCTTTTTCGCGTTTTACGAATTGCGACAAGAATAAACTAATTTACATTCATATATGAAGAACAATTGTTTTTTATTATTATCTGCATTATTGATAGCCGTTTTTACCGGCTGCGAGAAAAACAACGATGTCAGTTCGGACAGCAGCACAAGTTCGGTAACGACCAACACCGGAGACGACAACTCCGACTTCGTTGACAACGAGACTTGGAGCAGCACCATCTCTATCGTCTGGGACGGTACGGACGTAAGCGTAACAGGCTCTGCCACAGGCGTAACGGTAAGCAACAGCAACGGCTACGTAACCGTCAACTCCACAGTTAAGAACATCGAATATGCCGTTAGCGGCAGCGGTACGGGGCAACTGAGCATATACAGCAGTTATAAGTTCAAGTTGAGCCTCAACGGCCTCAATCTCACCTGCACCGACGGTCCCGCCATCAACAACCAGTGCAAGAAAACCTGCTATGCCGTACTGAGCGACACCAACACCCTCACCGACGGCTCAACGTATGCCACAAGCAGCGAAGACCGCAAGGCGGCGTTCTTCAGCGAAGGACAGATATGCTTCTCCGGCTCGGGCACGCTTAACGTTACGGGCAACTACAAACACGCAGTGGCAAGCGATGACTACATCCGCCTCTGCTCCGGCACGGGAACGCTTAACCTCACAGCCAAAGCAAGCGACGGCTTGCACTCCAACGATGGGATCATTATAAACGACGGCACGCTGACTGTCAATGCCGTAGGCGAAGGTATTCAGTGCGACACCAGTTCGATAGTCATCACCGACGGCAACATCAACATCACCTCCACCGGCGACAAGGGCATACTCGCATACGGCAACATAGAGATAAGCGGCGGCACGACCGAAATAAAGAGTTACTCCAAGTGTATCAAGACACAAAGCAACATAATTATCTCCGCAGGTACGGTAACGGCAGTCTGCAACGGCTCATCAAGCAACGACAACACCCCCGAAGGCATTGAAGCCAAAGGGACTATCACCATCAGCGGCGGATATGTCTATGCCCAAGCCACAGACGATGCTATCAATGCCGCCGGCGACCTTACCATTTCAGGCGGATACGTGATGGCATACTCCACCGGCAATGACGGCATCGATGCCAACGGCAATATGTACATCAAGGGCGGCACCGTCTATGCTATCTGCGGCGGCGGAGCCGAAGTGGCACTGGACGCAAACTCCGAGAAGCAGAAACAGCTGTACGTACAGGGGGGTATACTTGTCGCTATCGGCGGTCTGGAGAACGGCGCGAGTCTGAGCCAGACCTGCTACTCCGCTACCGCAAGCACCAACACTTGGTACGCCCTTGACGGCGGCAGCGAGACTTTTGCTTTCAAAACCCCGAGCAGCCTGAAAACGACAACTATGGTCGTCAGCACAAGCGGCACTACAAGCCTCACATCAGGCGTAACAGCCAACGGCACAAGCATACTGAACGGCTACTGCTATACAGGAGCAACCGTGAGCGGCGGTAGCAATGTATCACTGAATAGCTATACCGGCGGCAATAACGGCGGCTTCGGCGGCGGCGGACAACCCGGAGGAGGTCGCGGAGGACGATGATAATTGACAATTGATAATTATGAAACGAGTATTATATATCTTTGCCTGCCTTCTGTTGGCAGGAACGGCAGCGGCACAAAGTCTGCTCACCCCCGAGCAGTTGGCAAAACGCGAGAAACGCAAGAACCTGACCGTCAAGGAGTGGAACACGGACGACAAGACCAAGACCCGCTGGCTCGACCGCATCAAAATATACGACGACAAAGGTCGGTGCGTAGAAGAGATTGAATATGCCACCTACGGACAGAAATGGCGCATAGTCAGTACCTATGACGATGTTACGGGCAAGGTGGTGGAAGAGGTGGAATACAACGACCGCAACCGCCCATATCGCATACGCAAATACGAGTGGAACGCCGACGGCACCAAGGCCAAACAATACAACTACCTGCCAAATGGAAAACTCTATTCCGTCAAAGTCTTTGAGTATATCTTCTCTGATAAATGAGTTTGAGCCAATCTCGCTCGGCGAGATGGAGAGCGTGAAACTGATGAACCGCATAGACACCAAGTATGCTGTTCCGCTATCCGTGTTGCCTTCCATATTGGAAATGGCTCGCCCCGACTACTACGCGCAGGAGATTGACGGCAAACACATCGCCACCTACGACACGATGTACTACGACACCGAGGACATGGATATGTATATCCGCCACCACGACAGGCAGTTAGTAAGGCAGAAAATACGCGTGCGCCAATACGTGGACAGCCATCTCACTTTCCTCGAAATCAAGCGCAAGAACAACAAAGGGCGCA
>DJXH01000023.1 GCA_002449665.1 Bacteroidales bacterium UBA7009 | reverse complement strand
GGGTTGACGAGTTTCTGATGGTCTTTGTAGTTGGTCCACTTCTTCTCAAGCGGACCTTCGGGAATCTTAGCCATCTTCGGAGTTATGACCTTGGCGGTGTTGTCTGCGGTGCCAGTCATTTCTGTTGTGGCTGCAACGGCGGCTTTGCCTATTTTTTGTGCTGCCTCGGTAGCGGCTGCAACAGCCTCTTTCACTTCAGGGCGTTCCATTGCTTTGCCGGCGCGCTCTTTGAGTTCTTGAGCCACCTCGGCGGCTTTCTCCATTGCGGCATCAGCCACTTTTCCTGCCACGTTCTTTGCGGCATTCAATAGTTCTTCCTTGTTTATCATAGTATCATCATTTTTAATCAAACTGAAAAAGTACCATAAGCCTACTTTCATTGTGCCTTATGCGCAGCACATCTGACCGATGTTAACGCCGAGGAAATACAGCACAACAATCATAAACAGACCGACTGTCAGCGCGGCAAACACGATGCCGATCACTTTGATGCGTTTAAGCCATACCGTGTTGCCTGCACCCATAGTCTGCATAGCCGACCATACACCGTGGCTGAGGTGGAACCAAAGTGCTACAAGCCAAACAATATACAAAAGGCAATATATGATGCCGCTCCAGCCATCGGTGAACAGTGCTTTTACAATTGCGCTGCCGTCTTGCGGGTCAAAAGCCGATACATGCAGTCCCGTGAGTTCGGCAAATTGCATTTTCCACCAGAAATTGTAAAGGTGAAGAACAAGAAAACCGAGTACTATAACTCCGAGAGCGAGCATGTTCTTGCTTGCCCAATCAACGCCTTCTTGACGAGCCTCGACAGCGTAACGGTCATTTCCGCGGGCACGGCGGTTCTGAACTGTCAGAATGATAGCAAAGACGATATGTACCACAAAGCCAAGGGCTAATATAGCCGTACCTACAAGAGCGTACCAGTTGGCACCGAGCATAGAGCAGATCCAGTTGTAGGCATGTGTGCCGAAAATATCGTCTATAACAAGACAGAGGTTCATTGAGCCGTGAAACAGCAGAAACAGAACCATAAACAAACCGCTGATACTCATTACGAGTTTACGGCCGATTGAAGAATCTTTTAACCACATAAATTTGAAAGTATTATTGAATTAGTATATTTTGCTTTTTAATTGTTATGATAACTCTATGCAACAAAATGCGCACAAAGGTACGCATTTTTCTTTATATCTAAAATTATTTCACAAAATTTCTGCTTTTTGCCCTTATTTGGCGGTACAAACGCTGTTTAGTCGTCTATTCTTTCCTGATAGTGGTAGCCGGAATAGTCTTTATCTTTCGCGCTGTCCAACTTTGTATGGCGACTTTTGCCAAAAAGATTCCCGCCTTTTGAGAGGTTGATACCGCTTTTTGCAATCTTGTCCCATACGAGCAGCATAAGCCAGCCGAAGAGCATACCGCCTAAGTGGGCAAAGTGGGCAACGTTGTCGCCTGCGATGTTGGAAAAGCCTGCAAGCAGTTCTATAACGGCATAACCTATGACAAATGTCCTTGCGCGAATGGGTATGGGGATAAACAGCAGGAACATCTCAACGTCGGGGAAGAGCCAGCCGAAAGCGAAAAGAATACCGAAAACGGCACCGGAAGCGCCGATGGTAACTACTTGATTGCCAAACTGTGCCATCACTGTTGCAGCAGGGACGGTCTGCATAAAATTTGCTATCTGCAACGCCCATACGCACTCTTGCACCAACGCCGCACCAAGTCCGCATACAAGATAGTAGGCGACAAACTTCTTCTCGCCCCATTCTTTTTCAAGCACAGGTCCGAACATCAGCACGGCAAACATATTGCAGAATATATGGCTGAAGTTGCCGTGCATAAACATATATGTCAGCGGCTGCCAGAAGTGAAAACCGTCGGCACGCCAGTAGTGAAGACCCAAAAAGTCGGACAGACGTATGCCGTAGCGCATAAGAGCATAGTCTAACAGCCATACGATAAAATTTGCTATAAGCAGGTTTTTGGTTATTCTTGGTAAGTCGCGCATAATTTTCCGATTTTAATTTACGGCAAAGATACTGCAAAATCCTGTTATTTGAGTACTTTATGCTCTGTTTGCAACCTTTTTTGCAGAATTATTCGCAAAAATTATCATTTTTTGTGCAATTTGTTTGCAAGTAGAAAAAAATGTCGTACCTTTGCGCATACAACAATGAATCATTATGGTTTGTCTGCCGGCGATAAAGTCGTCAAGCAACAGCCGGAGGTTCTAATTTACAATTATTGTACTAACCCTAATCCCAATCTCTTATGAACAAATCAGAACTCGTTGCCGCCGTTGCTCAAAAAGCCGGTATGACCAAGGTTGCTGCCGCCGCAGCAGTTGATGCTACTATGGACGCAATCGTTGAAACCCTCCAAAAAGGTGATAATGTTCAACTTATCGGTTTCGGTACTTTCGCAGTAACAGAAAGAGCAGAGCGTAAAGGTGTCAATCTCCGCACAAAAGAGCAAATCGTCATTCCTGCACGCAAAGTCGTTAAATTCAAAGCAGGTGCCAAAATGGCTCTTTAATACCAGCCTGCTAATACAGTACAATAAGAGGGTTGCCCGAGCAAACCCTCTTATATTTTTCTTGTAGCCGCACTTTTGTGTCTTTATTCGGAGCAGTCCTGTCAGAATGTCCAACTCACACCTCCCATTATCGTGGTTTTAGGCATTGGGTAACCGGCATTGATCTCGTATTCTTCATTAAGCAGATTGTCGGCTTTGATGTTTGCCCACAGTCCGCGCCAAATCCTGACAGACAGATGTGCATCCCATAGCAGAAAACTATCTTTGTGTGCAGTTGTGGTAGCGGTCGCAAGCACTGTGTAAAGTCCTGATATATACTGTACGGACGAGCCTATGCGGAACCGCTCGTGGTGGTAGCGCAAGGCGACATTCAGTTTATGTTCGGGCGCAGCCAAGATAGGGCGGTGCATATACAGAAAACTGTAATTGGCTGATAGTGAAAGTCCCTTCCATATATTGTAGTGTATTTCAGCTTCGCATCCGGCGTTTTTCAGTTCGCCCGTATTAACGTTTCGCGGCTTGCCGTCTATAAGGCGTGTCTCGATGTTGTTTTTGGCGTGTAGATAGAATACGTTTGCCCCTATGCCTAACCTTCCGTCAAGCAACCGTTGTTTATAAGACAACTCGTAGTTCCACATGCTGACGGCTTTCAGTTCCTCATTCTTCGGAGCGTACATATAGAGTTCGCGTAGGGTAGGCTGCCTGAAGCCTTTGCTTGCTATGGCTTTTATCTCTGCGTTTTGCGGCAGCAGAAAACTCACTCCGCCTTGCGGCGCGTATGCCAATCCGGCGCGTGAGTGCCAATCCATGCGACAACCTGCATCAAGTGCCAACCAAGATGTAACTTGTTGTCTAAAATCAACATAACCGGCTAAGTCATATTCCGTCTTGTTTACGAGTTCAGCCTCTTTCCCGCTTGCTATAATTCTGTTCCACGCCTTTCCGCCGAAGTGCTGATAGTCAAAGCCGAAGGTGGTGCGGTTGCCCTCAAAGAAACGTACCGATTGATACGCGCTTATGCCGGTCATAAGGTCGGTATGATTGTATTCTACGCTTGGTGCTTCGCTGCCGACTGTGTGCCCCTCGTTAATTCGGTGTCTGCCGCCGTTGTAGTAGGCTCTGATAGCACCCGATGTGGCAAAACGAAGATGTTCGTATCTGTTCTCTATGCTCACAGCCGCCATACCACGCAGCACCTTGACACGGCTGTCAATAATCGGTGCTGCCATCGTCCCCGGGTTTTCTGCCGTAAAGAAGGTTACGTTACCTGTGGCAACGGCTTGCCAGTTGGCACTAATGTCGTAGCCTAACTTCAGATATGCGTTGGTTTGGTCAAAGTGCATATTTGCTCGGTGTCCGTCCGTGCGAGAGTACGATGCGCCCACGGCTGACGACCACTTGCCTTTGCGCACATGATTGGTTACGCTGCCGTCCACGCTATAGTATGATCCGCCTTGGAGGTGAAGACTTGTCAATACGGTGTCGGTCTTGGGCTGATGTGTTACTATATTGACCACTCCTCCCATAGCGTTGCTGCCGTATATCATAGATGCCGGACCGCGTATCACCTCCACGCGCTCTGCCATCATCGTCTGGTAGTTGTCGGCTATGGGGTGTCCGTAAATGCCGGCGTATTGCGGCAGACCGTCTATGAGTACCAATATGTCGGTATTAGGTGCGCCGCCTATGCCGCGTATTTTTATGCCGCCGCTGCCGCCGGTGCTAACGCCGTAGCCCATCACTCCACGCTGCGTAACAAACAGTCCGGGGACTTCTTGTGTCAGTGTCGGCAAGATATTGCGCTCCTCTTTTTCTTTGAGCGACTGCTCGTTTATCACGTTCACAGTCAGCGGCATTATCCTATGGTCTGCCTCTGTGCGAGTGCCTGTAACTATTGTTTCAGATAGTGTAAACACTCTGATACTGTCCTTTTCGTTGCCTAAAATACAAATAGAGATTGATATAAAAAAGAGTAGGGGAAAACAGCGGTTCATTTGTTTTATCGTGCTGAATATCTGACAATAAGTATAGTAAATTCGTAAAGTATGTATATAGGCACGGTTACAAGCATAAGGGTGAAAGCATCTCCTGTAGGGGTAATCACTGCTGCTACTATGAGTATGCCCACTATGGCGTATTTCCTGTATCGTATTAGCAGGTCTGCATTTATTACGCCCGCCTTTCCGAGCAGCCAACCTACAACAGGCAACTCAAACAGTATGCCGAGAATAAGGCTCATAACTAACAGCGAAGATATATACGAGCCGAGAGAAATGATGTTCTCTACGCTTGCATCTACCTGATAACCTGACAAAAAACGGAAAGAGAAGGGAAAGATGACAAAGTAGTTGACAGCCACTCCTACGGCAAACAATGCCGTACCGGACAATATGCTGCCGATAAGCAGACTTTTCTCTTTCTTGTATAGAGCGGGGGAGATAAAACCATAGAAGCATACTGCCATATACGGCATTGCCAATACCAAACCCGACCACAGGCTGATGCTCAAGTGGGTAGCGAACTGACCGGTCAGTTCGGTGTTGATAAAATTTGTATGAACCTCTCCTATGCTTAATGTCTCAATGCCGGTTGCTGTTGCCAATCGTTCGAGCAGGCGATAGAGTATGAAATCGCTTTTCGAAGGTGCGAAGAACACGGCAAAGAGGTGGTCTTTGAAGAGAAAACACACTACAGCACATACAGCCCAAGCCACCAAACAACGTATAATAACTCCCCTGAGTTCGTCAAGGTGGTCCCAAAAACTCATCTGCTCTGTTTTTTGCATTGACTGCTTGTCTTATTCTTTCGCTTCGTTTTTTTTTGTCGCAATGTCCTCTGCTGTTTTGCCGTCTTTGCTTTCTTTGGTTATCTCCTCAACGCCGTTCATACCTTCCTTGAAAGAGCGCATACCCTTGCCTATGCCGCGCATCAGTTCGGGGATTTTCTTCCCGCCGAAGAGTAGCAATACAACAAGCACAATGACAATGATTTCCATTGTTCCTATCATAAGAAGTATCATAACTGTTTTAGTTTAGTAGGTTCAACTTTATATTCTTTAACTTTGTTTGAGTCGCTCCACAAATCTGTCTATTTTCTTCATTTCAACCGGTATATCTATTCTTTGCGGACAGTGGGACAGGCAATGTCCGCAGCCGATACAGTGGTCGGCTTGTCTCAGGCGCGGTACGCTTCTGTCGTAGCCTACAAGGAATGCCCGTCGGAGCCTCTGATATTCGCGTTGGTCTTCGCTGCCGTATTGGGGCAGGGCATCTTCGGAGATACACTTGTTGTAGTGGGAGAATATGGCAGGTATGTTCAGTCCGTAGGGGCAGGGCATACAGTAGTTGCAAGCGGTACACGGAACGGCTTTCAAGCCGTATATCTCGTGTGCCATTTGCAGCATAAAGTCCCATTCATCGTCAGAAAGCGGCTTGAGGGGAGAATAAGTCTGCACGTTCTCCTGTAGATGTTCGAGATAGGTCATACCGCTCAGTACGGAGAGAACGCCATCCGGAGTGCCGGCGAACCTGAATGCCCAGCGTGCCATACTCGCTGTCGGGTCTTTTTGTCTGAACCGTGCAGTGATAGCCTCCGGCTGCTTGGCAAGTCTGCCGCCGAGCAGCGGCTCCATAATAACAGCGGGAATGTTGCGCTTTTCGAGTTCGTCGTAGAGATAGACAGCGTCGGTGTTGCGCGGGTTTATCTCATCGGCATAGTTCCAGTCGAGATAGTTAAGTTCTATCTGCACGAAATCCCAGTGGTACTTGCCCTCATCGTGCCAGCGCAGCAGCATATCGAATATAGCAACATCGCCATGGTAGGAAAAACCTAAATTCCTGATTCTTCCTTTCTTTTTCTGCTCCACAAGCCAGTCGAGTATGCCGTTGTCCATATACCTGCCGTTAAATGTTTCAAGGCTGTTCTTTTCTCTTGACGAACCGCCTACGCTATGCAACAGCAGATAATCAATATAGTCAGTGCGCAGATACTCTAATGAACGCTCGAACATCGCTTGCGACTCCTCACGGCTCCAAGTATCGGGGGAGAAATTGGACAGTTTGGTGGCTATATAATAACTCTTTCGCGGGTATCGACTGAGAGCAATACCCGTGCTTTGCTCTGACAGCCCTTGGCAGTAGGCAGGCGATGTGTCGTAGTAGTTGACACCGTTGCTTATGGCGTAGTCAATCATCTCGTTGACAGCCTGCTGGTCTATAGGTGAGTCTGGGTTTTCTCTTGCCGTACCTCCTGCTACTACCGGCAGGCGCATCATACCGAAGCCGAGCAAAGACACTTGGTCGCCCGTGTTGTGATTGACCCGCATAGTCATCTCGCCGGTTGGCGTGTCAGTTGCTGTGTTTTGTTGTTTGCTTTCGGCGTTTTTGCACGCTGCAAGCAGTCCGCTGCCTACAGCAGCTACGCCCATGCTTTTTATAAATTGTCTTCTGTTCATTGTCGCTCTACATTAGTCTATATGATGCATACTGTTTCCCTCAACGTATATCGCGCTGAACGGCCGTGCCGGACATAGGTTCTCACACTTGCCGCAGCCTATACAACGCTCCGGGTCTATAGCCGGTACGCTTACCGTCCTGCCGTTTATCTCTCGCTCTACCATGTGTATAGCCCAGGCGGGACAGTGGGCGGCGCAACTGCCGCAACTGTCGCCGTTGCTCACCGGTATGCAATTCGCTTCTATCCATACCGCGTGTCCCACGTGTATGGCAGTCTTATCCTCGCGGGTGATGCGTTTTATGGCACCTGTCGGACATACCTCACTACAACGAGTACATTCGGGGCGGCAGTAGCCGCGCTCAAACGACATAACGGGTTGCATAAAGTGCATCGGGTCTTTGCTCGGACGAAGGACATTGTTTGGACATACGCTCACGCATAACTGACAAGCCGTACAATGTCTTGACATATTGTTTGCCGAAACAGACCCGGGAGGGGTAATCTCTGTCTGTCGCTCGGGGGCTTGTTTATCCTCAATAACAGCCAAACCGCCGTCCACTTTAATTTTTGCCTGCGACAGTGCAACTTCGCTTACTACCAAAGCACTGCCTGCCAAGAAAGCGCGCTTGCCGGTATCTATATTGTCCTTCTTATCCTCAACCTTTGTATCTGCTTTTTTCCACGCCGGAGCGTAATGCAGAGCATCGTGTTTGCACTTGCTCTCGCAGTCGCCGCAGACAATGCAGCGTGAGTAGTCAATCTTGCCGGATTTGTAGTCAATAGCTGATGTTTTGCAGTTTTTTTCGCACAGGGAGCAGTTCTTGCACTTGCTCTTGTCTATCTGCATTCTGAATAACGAGAAACGAGAGAAAAAACTCAGTGTCGTCCCGACCGGGCAGATGGTGTTGCAGTAGGTTCTGCCGTTGCGCCACGCTAACACAAACAGCAGAGCGAAGGTGAGCAGTGCCACCACAAATGTGCCTACACTGCGCATCCATATCTCCACCTCGCTGAACATATATGAGTTGTAGTTGCTTTCTATTGCTGCTAATCCGTTGTTCACAAGGTCATACAACGGGCGGAAGAGCGAGTTCACTATCCTGCCGTAAGCAGAGTATGGGGCAAGAATTGTGGTAACAGGCGCAAAGCCTATAACTATACAAACAGCAAACACTATCCATACGCCATAGCGCAGCCATTTCTTCTCGTCTGAGTGGCTGTATCTGTTTTTCTTGCTTTTCTTACCGAACCAACCGAAGATGTCTTGCATTACTCCAAGCGGACATACGACACTGCAATATATCCTACCGAAAACAAGTGCTGCGGCTACGAGACAAGCGAGTACACCGAAATTGAGTGCCATCAAAGCAGGCAGAAACTGTATCTTTGCAGCCCACGCTATCTTCTGTACCAACCACCAACTTGTTCCGACAAACAGCAGGTTGACAGCCGCAAAGCATATCACAGCGAGTACTATTCTGATGTTTCTTATTTTAACTTTTTTCATAAGACTTAATTGTAATCTGAAAAAGACACCGAAAGCACATTTGTATGAATGTGCTCTCGGTGTGTCTATTATTTATGACTTACTTCTATCTGCATCAATAACTTGTGCGCTGTGTGGCAGCATAGCTGATTTTCAGAGCATAAGCACGTCTGAGTTCTTGCTTGATGTCGGAGATGATACCCATTCTTGTTTCCTTGTCGGCTTTGATGCTAACCGTCATCAGACCTTGATCTTGCTCGTTCATAGCCGAACGCTCGTTGATGATAAAATCACCTATCTCGTTCTTGTCTGCAAAGGCATCGTCAAGTTGAATGCGAGTTTCAGCACCGTATTGCTTGCGAAACTCTGCCGTGGGGGTACCAACGTAAATGTAGCGTACAAGCGATTTCTTTTCAAGTTTAGTAAGCTCAGTAGCCTGCGGAGTGGTAAACTGCACCTTGTATGTTACTTCTTTCATTGACGTTACCGACATAAAGAAGAACAGCAGCATAAAGATAATATCGGGCAGCGAACTGGTGTTCAGCGCGGGCATTTCCCGTTTCTCGTTTCTACGTATCTTTGCCATAATCAGTTTCCTTCATAGTTTTTAGGTTCTGCCTCAGAGATTTTTTGTGGATAAATCTTCTGTATGCGTTTCTGGTCTTCCTCATCAAGTTCGTTATAACTCTTAAGGAAATACTTCTTTGCACACTCCTCACGTATCTCGTTATAGGCGGCTACCAACTCGTTTTGTACGTTCAGATATACCTGATATTGTGTGTCCACATCGTTCTGTACGGAAATGACGTGCTGTTTCGTGTATTTGACCACACCGAACGGCTCTCCGAAATCCTCTTCGAACAACTTTGGCATATTAGCATCGTCGTTTTCGTTGAGGATAAACTTCTTTGTCCTTTCCTTCAGTTGCTTTATGTCCATCAGTTCCGAGTTCACCATCAGTTGGTTGGCGGAATTTATCTTTACCACAAGCAGGTTACGCTTGTTGATATCGGTATCTTCCATTTTCTGATCGGGCGGCATAGGAGCCGGCAAGCGACGTGCCAAACCTTGGTTTACGTCCATTGAGGTTGTTACAAGGAAGAATATCAGCAGCAAAAACGATATGTCTGCCATACTACTGGCATTTATTTGCGGAATCTTTTTTGCCATAACTATTTCTCCTTATTTTACACACTTTGTGTATATCCAACCACAAGCAAGTGTTAATACTGATGCGCAAAGCAGTATGTATGTCAGGTAAAGACAGGAGTCGCTCAGGTGAGCCATAAAGCCTACGTTATCAGTGCCTTCGTATCCTACTATGTTTACTTGTGCATCGCTGCCTAATGCCCAGCATACGATAATGAGTGCTACAAAGCCTACGACCACTGCAAGACTTTTGAGAGCGCGCTTGGGATTAGTGCGGAAAGTGCTGATGAACTTGACGATGACAAAATACAGCGTAACAAGGCAGGCAATGCCTACGAGTACGTAGTTCCAAGTAAGGAACAAGTCTGTATATTTGGGAATGTCAAGGAAGTCACCCGCCACCTCTATCGAACCTTCAGAGTAAGGAAGATAAAACATCACTCCACAAATGATGCCTATTATCATCAATACCCAAAGAGTAATCTTTGATATAAGCTTATAATTTTTCATTGTTTTTTCTTTTTGTGTATGTATTACTTATCTGTAGTATCAGTAATACGATGTCTTATTTTCCGTTCTTTTTGTTGTATTCCACAACGAGGTCAAGCAGACTGATAGAACTGTCTTCCATCTCGTTTACCAGACCCTCGATGAGAGAAAGGATATAGTTGTAGAAAAGTTGGAGCACAACTGCGATTACAAGACCGAGAAGAGTAGTGAGCAGAGCCACCTTGATACCGCCTGCTACAACCGTTGCGGAAATATCACCTACTTGCTGTATCTTATCGAAGGCTTCAATCATACCGATGATGGTTCCCAAGAATCCCAACGACGGAGCGATAGAGATGAACAAGCTGATCCAACTGAGGTTCTTCTCGAGCAGACCCATCTGTACGCCGCCGTAGCTTGCAACGGTCTTTTCCACTACATCTACGCCCTCATCATAACGGTCAAGACCCTGGTAGAATATGCTTGCTACCGGACCGCGTGTGTTGCGGCATACCTCTTTTGCTGCCTCAATACCGCCGTTGTTAAGAGCATCTTCCACTTTCTTGAGCAGAGCCTGAGTATTAGTTTTTGAAAGGCTCAAGTAGATAATACGCTCAATGCAAAGAGCAAGACCAAACACAAGGGTAAGGAGTGTGAGAGCCATAAAGCCTGCACCGCCTTCGATAAACTTTGTCTTAAGTGTTTTATGAAGAGCAACCATTCCGCCTGCTTCTTCAGCGGCTTCTTCTACCACGGCAGGAGCAGCCTGCTCTGCGGCAGCAGTTGTTACTTGTTCTGTTTGAGCAGCCGTCTGTTCGTCTGCCTGTTGAGCCATTACCGTAGCACTGCCGAACATCAGCATCGACAGTACTGTAAGAGTTGCTAATACCTTTTTCATTGTGTTTGAAAATTATTGGGAAAGTCCCGCTTTGTTAATGATTTTTATGTTTATTTTGCGGAAAGACGGGGATTCGAACCCCGGAAACGCTTTTGACGTTTACACGCTTTCCA
>DJXH01000021.1:6129-8054 GCA_002449665.1 Bacteroidales bacterium UBA7009 | reverse complement strand
ATAGAACCACTTTTCTGCCGGCACATTGCACGAGATACAAGTTGAGCAACCTGCACGGCTGCGAAGAAATTGACTTGCATCACCTTATGCATCGTTTTCATAGTAGTCATCTGAATCAAACGATTTTCGCTAACAATGCCTGCTGTATTTACAAGAATATCAATCGGCAGTTTTTCCTTAATGATGGTTTGCATACCTTGCTTGATTTGCTCTTCATCACTCAAATCAATATACACTGGCTTAATCTATACATTCCGTTCTGCCGCTAACCGCTCCATAGCAGACAGCCACTCTTGATCTTCACGATGCACGATTGCCCAGATATTTGCACCTTCTCGAGCAAACAACTCTACAATCGCGAGACCGATACCGGATCGAGCACCTGTTACGATGGCATTTTTACCTTGCAGTCGCATAGTCTGAATCCTGATTACGGAGAACTGAACACTTAGAACACTATTCCATAGTTTTTTGTCAAAATCTCTTTACCTTTCTCATAGGAGGACAAATCAATGATATCATCTGTCTCCATCATGATATCGAAAGCATCTTCGAGATTTGCGACCAAAGTCATGTGACCCACTGAGTCCCACAATTCTATTTGCTGATACTGCAGATCTGCCAATTTATCTTCTGTAATTTCAAACGAATCACAAAACGTCTTGTTGTACTTTTCTAAGTTTGTCATATTATTGTTTGTTAAAATAATTCCAACGTTTCAAGAAGTGCAAACGATTTTTATTTGTCAGATACTTATCTGCATATAATTCGCAATAGAGTGAATTGTCTTTTTTCTCAATTTCGTCACCGCCTAAGAAATGCATAAAACGAACAGCGCGAGAGTTATCTGACAGTATATGGGAATAAGTGTATTTAAGTTTTAATTCTTCGTATATATAGTCAAACATCACAAGGTGCCGGGGGTGATATACTCACGATAGAACATATATTGTTGTATCTTAGGGTCGTTACGCCACTGACGCAGCAACTCTATCTTATCGTGTGTGAGCTGTTTTAGCCTAACTCCGTAGTTCTCCAATATCAAATTGTCGTCCATATTCTAATAACTTTAACCATTTTTTATTTTTTACGCTGAGTATTTCTTGATATTTTGCGACAAAAAAAATAGTTTATCAATGAGTCCCAGAACATTTAATCTCTTGAGTTCTGTAAAAGATATTTCCTTCATTCTGTATGTGTGTTTTTACAAATGTTATTGAATGACATCTCAAAATAGAGGTGTGATTTTCTTTTATAACTCAGCAACAGATATTTCTGTTAAGCAATTTAGTATGGGAAACCGGATTGAGTAAGTCGCTCCAGATTACGCTTATGGTTGATATTTCCTTGTTTGCGTCTATCACACAACGCTTGTATATGCCGAAATTGGCTATGGAATTGTCGGTATGTTGGTCGCTGAGCCAATCATACATTTTATGGTGTACGACAGACGACATCCGTTTGAGCCATTTGTCGTGTCTGACAGCGCGGCGGGCGAAAACTATATCATAATCTTCGCTTACTGCTTTTTTGTATAAGTTAGGAATCTCCTCGGGGCGGTCTTGCAAGTCGCAATCCATCACCACCACCCAGTCTCCTTTAGAGTAGGCAAGACCGGCTGTAATGGCATAATGCTGACCGAAATTGCGGGACAGATTCAGCCCTTTGACACGGGGATTGAGCGCACATTACTTCACTATCTGCTCCCAAGAGCGGTCGGGAGAAGCATCGTTCACTAAAATGATTTCATAATTTTCTGTGATGGAAGAAACGCTTGCCACTATGCGTGCAACCAACTGCTCCACCATCTTCTCCCCGTGATAGACTGGTGAGATAATAGAAAAAAATATGCCTTTAGTGGCTGTTGTATTTACAGATTCCATTGGGCATATAATCACTATTTGAGCCACTGGGCGGACTCGAAC
>DJXH01000021.1:0-6016 GCA_002449665.1 Bacteroidales bacterium UBA7009 | reverse complement strand
TCTACCAACTGAGCCACAGTGGCAACTCTTATTTTCGGTTGCAAAAGTACGGCGATTTTTTCAATTGCGCAAATATTTTGACACAAAAATAAATTTTACTGTAAATACGGCATAAATCTGCCACCAATCTGTTTGTAATTCCTATGTATGTCCTTAAAAAACAAATGTTCAATTGCTAAATACAAGTGAAAATTGCTCAAAAACTTGCACAAAACACAAACTCTCACTACCTTTGCAACGTGAAAAGACTGAAAATACATATCTTTTGCCTGCTGATGCTCGGTTGTGTAAATGTCAATGCAGACGATAACACAGCGTTGCCATACCGAACACGTGTAGGCAGCACGGACATAAAGACACTACAGATGCTTTATGCGGACGGGCGGACATTGCAACGTCCTTTTCTCGTGCTTGACGAATACGGCAGGATAGATGGGAGCGACCCTCAAAACAGTCTGCTTGTCAGTTTTGACGAGATGAGCCACGAGATAAGGCAATACACATATACGGTCTATCATCTTAATTATGATTTCAGGCGTTCCGACCTCTTGTCCGCTGACTATCTGCAAGGTTTTACCACGCAGGATATTACCGACTATGAGACCTCTATGAATACGCAGCGGGACTATACGCATTATTCGTTCACTTTTCCTAACGCCGATATGGCAATCACTCACAGCGGCAACTACGTTATTCATATCTATGAAGACGGCGATGTGGAAAAAACGGTAGCGGATGTATGTTTCAGCGTCGTGCAGCCTAAGGCAGGTATAACTGCCAAAATAAAAGCCAATACGCAGGAAGAGTATAACGGAAGGTATCAGCAGCTTGATATAGACATTGATACACGGTTGATAAACTTGCAGAATCCGGATGATATACGATTGGTGGTAACACAGAACAACAGGCAGGACAACTGCGTAAGCGGCGTGAGGCCTACGTACATAGAGCAGGATAGACTGCGCTATGAGAATAATAGAAGGCTGATATTTGAAGGCGGAAACGAGTATCGAAGATTTGACACATATTCAGTCTATTATGCAGGATATAATGTCAACCGCATAGTATATAACAACAACGACTATCACGCGCTGCTTGAGGCGGATGATAACAGGGGCGTTACTTTCTCTACGGACAAAACCGGCACGCCTTATATATATGACAAGGATGCCAATGGTCAGTTTGTGGTCAACTCCGAGCGGACGGACTACAGCGATACGGAGGCTGAGTATATGTGGGTTCACTGGTTTTTGCCTATGCCTGAGCCGTTTTTTGACGGACTGCTGTATGTGGGCGGCGATATATTTTACAACGATTTTACGCTTGCCAACCGTATGACCTACGACAACGACAGGAAGGGCTATTATCTCAATGCTCTTGTCAAGCAAGGCGGGTATGAGTATCAATATATGTTCTTGAGCAAGGAGCGCGGCAGACATAATTCAAGAGGCGATATGCCATCGTATATCAAGGGGGCGACACTGCTCCGCACCGAAGGGTCGCATTGGCAGACCAATAATTCTTACACTATCTATGTCTATTACCGTCCGTTTGGCAGTCGTGCAGACGAACTGATAGGATTGGAGAGAGTGGGGCAGTAGTACAAATAATCCGTGTTTTGTGCAAAATATAACCAAATTGGGCAGATTTTATTTGGTTAAGATAAAATATTGGCGTACCTTTGTGCGTTTATTATCTTTGTCGCATTATGCGGCTTAAAAAACGTACAGATTATGGGAAAGAATAAGATACGCTTATTTGGTGTGGTAGTGATGTCATTGTTGCCGTTATATCTCTCGGCGGAAATACCTGCTGGATATTATAAAAATGCAGACGGCAAGCAGGGTGAGGCGTTAAGGCAGGCTCTGCACTCGATTATAGCAAGCCATACGGAGATAAGTTACGGAAGTTTAGGGGAACAATATGCCAAGACGGATGTAGATGCAGACGGGAAGATATGGGATATGTATTCCACTTGCGGTTTTTCCACGACCCAGACCGGCTGTTCTCAAAGCAAGGTCTGCCAGTGTTGGAACAAAGAACATTCAGTGCCGTCTTCGTGGTTTAAGAAGGGCACGCCGATGTATTCCGACCTCTTTCACGTTATTCCTACTGATGCGCGAGTAAATAATTACCGTGGTAATATGCCATACGGTGAGACAAATAATACTGATTATATAGCCGGCGACACACATTCGCTCGGGCATATAGGCAGTAGCTCTTTTTCGGGCTTTTCGGGTACGGTGTTTGAGCCTGACGATGAGTACAAAGGTGATATAGCGCGCAATTATCTGTATATGGCAACGTGTTATACGAAAACCAATTTTACACAATCAAGTGAGGGTACAGCCGTCTTTACGTACAGCAATGAGAAGTCGGGGCTGACTGCATACGCTGTTAATCTGTTTCTCAAATGGCACAGGCAAGATCCTGTTTCGCAGAAAGAGATTGACCGCAACAATGCCGTTTATGGTGTCCAGCACAACCGTAATCCGTTTATTGACTATCCGTATCTTGCGGAGTATATCTGGGGTGAGAAGAAAGGCAGCAATGTCAGTTTTGCCGCTGACCTTGTGTCCTCGTCGGATGAGGGATTTGTGCCGTCAGTAAGTGATGGTTCGCGTGCTTCTCTTTCGCCGTATATCTCTGTGTCCAAGAGCCGTATAGTCTTTGTTTCGGTCTTGGCGGGTATGAGCGGCGAGCAGACATTTACTCTGACGGGCAACAAACTCTCGTCGGGGATAACGATGAGTATTACCGGCGATGCCGATGTTTTTTCCGTATCGCCTGCAAGTATAGCGGCTGCGGCTGCCAACGGCACGAACAGTATAAAAGTAACATATTCGCCTAAGAGCGTAGGCAGCCATAGCGCGGTGCTTACTATCAAGTGCGCTCAAACGGAGGATGTAACCGTCAGTCTTATCGGAAGTTGCAGCAAGGAGTGTAATTTGCAGTGGATAGTAAACGGCGCGGAATATATGGGCGAAGGTGATACGCAGGTGGCAGAAGGCAGTGTGCCGCAGAATATACCGAGCGATATAGAGAGTTGTTCGGCTACAAGCAGCGTGTTTGTCGGCTGGACGGCAACGCCATTTGACGGAGTGAGACAGGAAGCACCCGGAGATTTGTTTATGGTTTCCGACGAAGCACCGGTGGTCAATACTGATGTTCGTTTTTATGCTGTCTTTGCTAATGTTACTACGATTGAGGGTTCGGGCAGCAAAGAGACGACTGCTGATTTCACGTCCGGATATACTAATGGTCAGGATGTAACATCGAAGACAATAGGTAATGTGGAAATATCTTTTGAACAGGCAAGTGCCTCTAATCCGGCAAGATATTATACCGGCGGCAGTGCTGTGCGTGTTTATGCCAAATCGCAGATAAGAGTGAAAGGTAATAATGTGTCAAAGATAGTCTTGGAGTTTGGCAGCAACGACAATAGCAATACTATTTCTGTCAATACCGGCACTTTCAGTACTGACACTTGGACGGGGCTTGCTGATGAAGTGGTGTTTACCATAGGCGGGACAAAGAGTTATAGAGCAATTTCGCGTATGACCGTTACCTCGTCTGACAGCCAGACACAAACTATCTACAGTGATTACATAGTGTCTTGCGATGGCTCGACCGACATAGAGGCTGCATTGGGCGACACGGCTGTCGACAAAGCGGAAAAACTCATCATCGATGGCAGACTATATATAAAGGTCGGCGAGGCTTGGTATGATGCTATGGGCAGAAAGGTCGTGCTCTGATAAAGGTTTTTCCTAAGCCGAAATATCTTGATAACTTAATAAAAAATAAAATAATAAATATCAACCAATTAACATTTTCAAAATCATGGCAGAAGAAAAATTGAATCTGTTAGCTGATTTCCCCGCCATCTCCACGAAGGAATGGAAGGAGAAGATCATAACTGATTTGAAGGGTGCCGATTTCGACAAGAAACTTGTATGGCGCACCCCCGAAGGCTTTAATGTTCAGCCTTTCTATCGTCAGGAAGACCTGAAGGGTCTGAAGACAACAGTCAGTGCCCCCGGACAGTTCCCTTACGTTCGCGGCACCAAAACAGACAACAACGAATGGGCTATCCGTCAGAATGTTTGCGCCTGCGACAATGCTCGCAAAGCCAACAAGAAAGCCCTTGAGATTCTCAACAAAGGTATCACCTCTCTCGGTTTTTGCCTTAATGCAGAGAAACTTAATTACCGCTTTATCAAGAACTTGCTGCAAGACATTGATGCTCGTGCCGTTGTTATCAACTTCAGCGTATGTGCCTGCAAGGCTCCCGAACTCGCTTCTATCCTTGTCCGCTACTACGGACGTATGGGGTATGACTTCAAGCAACTTGTCGGCTCTATCAACGTTGACCCGATTAAGAATATGCTGCTTAAGGGCAAAGACCTTAGCCGTGAGCAGGTTACGGAAAAGTTGGTGGCAACAGTCAAGGCAGCAAAGCGTCTTGTCAACTACCGCGTTGTAGGCGTTAACAGCGTTATTCTCAACAACTCCGGCGCATACTGCGCACAAGAACTTGCATACGCTCTTGCTTGGGGTGCAGAGTATATGACGATGATGACAGAAGCCGGCGTAGCCAACTACGAGGCAGCACGCAACATCCGCTTTAATATGGGTATCGGCGGCAACTACTTTATGGAGATTGCCAAGTTCCGTGCCGGTCGTATGCTTTGGGCGAAGATCGTTGAAGCATATAAGGCTCCCGCTTTCACCGCTGCACTCAAAGAGGCAGCGAAGATGAACGTCAGCGCAGAAACTTCACGCTTTAATATGACTATCTTTGACGCTTACGTTAATCTGCTCCGCTCGCAGACAGAGACTATGTCTGCCGCTCTTGCAGGCGTGGACGAGATAACGGTTACGCCGTTTGACATCACCTTTGAGCGTCCTACCGACTTCGCAGAGCGCATAGCACGCAATCAGCAACTGCTGCTCAAAGAAGAGGCCCACTTCGACAAGGTTGTTGACCCCGCTGCCGGTTCCTACTACCTCGAAAACCTCACTCATAGCATCGCTGCCGAGGCTTGGAAACAGTTCCTCGCTATTCAAGAGCAAGGCGGTATGTATCAGATGGTGAAAGAGGGTAAGGTGCAAGATGCCGTTGCCGCCAACCTCAAAGCCCGTCTTGCTGACGTGGCTAAACGTAAAGAGGTGTTGCTCGGCTCCAACCAGTTCCCCAACTTCACCGAAACGGCTGCCAAGAAAATCAAAGCTAACGCCGGTGCTTGCAGTAGTATCTGCACGTGCAAAGACAAGAAGAACACTACATCGTGCGGTTGCGGTGAGGCTTGTGAGAACACGCCGATTAAGACCCTGCCTGTGGCTCGCGCTGCTGAAGAGTTTGAGACACTGCGCTTAGAAACGGAAGGTGCTAAGAAACAGCCTGTTGCCTTTATGCTTACTATCGGCAACCTCGCTATGCGTATCGCACGAGCACAGTTCTCTTGCAACTTCCTCGCTTGTGCAGGTTATAAGGTGATAGACAACAACGGCTTCAAGACAGTCAAGGAAGGTATCAAAGCCGCTCGCAAAGCCAAAGCAGACATCATCGTGCTCTGCTCAAGCGACGATGAGTATGCTACCTACGCTCCTGAGGCTTGGAAAGAGTTGCAAGGTGCCAAAGAGATGTTTATCGTTGCCGGTGCTCCCGCTTGTATGGAAGACTTGCAGAAACTCGGCATCGAAAACTTCATCCACGTTCGCTGCAACGTCCTCGAAACGCTTAAGAAATATAACCAACAACTCCTTAACAAATAAGCAATTATGAAACCAAATTTCAAAGACATAGACATCAATAAGGTTTCTGCAACCAAAGTTGAAGGAGCCAATGAAAGTCACTGGCAGACGCCCGAACTGATTGACGTCAAGCCCGTTTACACCAAAGAAGACCTCGAAGGTATGGAGCATCTCAACTACGCTTCAGGTATTCCTCCTTTCCTTCGTGGTCCGTACAGCGCCATGTATCCTCTGCGCCCGTGGACTATCCGTCAGTATG
>DJXH01000022.1 GCA_002449665.1 Bacteroidales bacterium UBA7009 | reverse complement strand
GGAATAGTATTAGCCGGAGGCAGCGCGACACGCCTCTACCCGCTCTCCAAAGCCATCAGCAAACAGATTATGCCGGTTTATGACAAACCGATGATATACTATCCTCTTTCCACTCTTATGCTTGCCGGCATAAGGGAAGTACTTATCATTTCCACTCCGCGCGACCTGCCGATGTTCCGCGAACTGCTTGGCGACGGCAGTCGTATAGGTATGCGACTTGAATATAAAGTGCAGGAAGTGCCAAACGGCTTAGCACAAGCCTTTGTCTTGGGTAGGGATTTTCTTGCAGGCGACCCCGGGTGTCTCATACTCGGCGACAATATGTTCTACGGTCAGGGCTTTACCAAGATGCTTCGCTCCGCTGTTATGTCGCTTGACCCGAACCATACTATGCCCGACCAGCCCAATCCTGCACATAAGCACGCCACCACGATGGCAGCACTCAAAGAGCAGAGCAGGGTGATAGGCAAAGGTGCCTGCATCTTCGGCTATGAAGTCAGTGACCCGCGTGCATACGGAGTCGTGGAGTTTGACGATAGCGGCAAAGTGCTGTCGCTTGAAGAAAAACCTCAACAGCCAAAAAGCAACTATGCCGTTCCGGGACTATATTTCTATGACAATACCGTCTGCGAGAAAGCCGCTGCTCTCAAGCCTTCCGCTCGCGGCGAATATGAAATCACCGACCTTAACCGCCTGTATCTTGAAGAAGGTACGCTGCAAGTCAAGCTCTTCGGTCGCGGCTTTGCATGGCTTGATACCGGCAACTGCGACAGTCTGCTTGAAGCCGGTAACTTCATCGCCACCATTCAGAACCGCCAGGGCTTCTATGTCGCCTGCATAGAAGAGATAGCGTGGCGCAACGGCTGGATAAGCACGGAGCAACTGCGCACACTCGGACAAGAGATGAAAACCGCATACGGCAGATACCTCGAACGAATAGCAAAATAAATGGCAACTGCATATAAGAAACGCGGAAGGTTTATCGTTTTCTTGGCAATCATTTGTCAGGTCTGTATGGTTTCCTGCCATAGGCAGACAAAGCCGCAGATACCTACATATAAGTCGGGCAGAGCCGTTGAGACAGACGAGCAGTTGCAGCAGACGATAGACCTTAACCGCAGGATTGCCGAAGACACCGACATCTACTTGTCGTATTTTGCCAAAGAGGGCTACTCGCTCCACCCTACCGGCTACTGGACCAAAAACCTCAAAGCCCAAACCACAAGCCTTAAACAAGGTGACATCGTAACGGCGCAGTTGGACACCTACTCTATTGACAACAATTTGTATTACAGCAGTCTCGGTTCGGTGGAGATAGGCGGCGACCAAGAGATAGCCGCTGTGGGTGAAGTGTTGCAACAGATGGACAGGGGCGACAGCGTAAGCGTTATAGTGCCGTGGTATCTTGCATACGGTAGTACGGGAAACGAGACGGTAGCCCCATATAGCAACTTGCGGATCGAAATAAAAATTCTGCCATAAATTAAGCACAAAAAGATAACAATGAAAAACAAGATAACCATTCTGCTCCTTGTCTTTGTTGCTCTTGCCGCGTGCAAGGGAAATACCTATTCCAAGCAGATAAGGCAGGAGGCAAAAGAGATAGACAACTACATCAGTAGGCACAACATCAATATCCTCAAAGAAGAGCCAAAACTCGGGCACGGCGAGAGGTGGGCGGAAAAAGACTATATTGCGCTTGAAGGCTACGACCATCTCTATTTTCATTTGTCTTCACCCATTGACACCAATGCGGCAAAGATAACGGCGGGCGACAATATCAACCTTCGCTATCGCAAGTATGGGTTAGGTACTTATACCGACACAGTCAGCACTTGGACTACTGACGATGCGGGTGAACCTATAGACCTTGTGGTGGGCGACTATGCCAATACCGAGAGTTGTATGGGCTGGCATATAGCCATACTTCACATGGGCTACAGCGGCGCGGAAGGAAAGATAATCTGTCCGAGTACAGCAGGTTTCAGCGATGACAACTCATCTGTAACGCCCTACGGATATGA
Source organism: Bacteroidales bacterium UBA7009 (assembly GCA_002449665.1). Lineage (GTDB taxonomy): Bacteria > Bacteroidota > Bacteroidia > Bacteroidales > Paludibacteraceae > Colicola. The sequence goes on along the minus strand of DJXH01000022.1, from coordinate 27,215 downwards.
CATAAAAATAACAAAAAGAAAATAAGATATGAGTTTAGTTAAAAGTATATCGGGTATTCGCGGTACCATCGGCGGAAGAGTCGGCGACGGACTGAGCGGAATAGACATAGTACGCTTTACCGCAGCATACGCCGCTTGGCGCAGACAGACTATGCCCGAAAGCAAGAAGATTGTAATGGGCAGAGATGCACGTATATCCGGCGAGATGGTGGAACACCTCGTAGTGGGTACGCTTATGAGTATGGGCTTTGATGTGGTCAATATCGGACTTGCCACCACTCCCACGACAGAGATGGCTGTAATAGGAGAAAAGGCGGCAGGCGGACTGATACTGACTGCCAGCCATAATCCCAAGCAGTGGAACGCCCTCAAACTGCTGAACGAGAAAGGCGAGTTCCTCAGCGACAAGGAAGGCAAGGAAGTGCTGCGCATTGCCGAAAAAGACGAGTACGTATTTGCCGATGTGGACTCGCTTGGCAAAGCCGTAGTCAAAGACTACCTGCCATATCACATTGACAACGTTATCAAACTGCCTCTTGTGCATACCGAAGCCATACGCTGCTGCGGCTTTAAAGTGGTGATAGACTGTATCAACTCCGTAGGTGCTGTGGCACTGCCGCCGCTGCTCAAGAGTCTCGGGGTAGAGCAGACTATTGTTCTTAACGGTACACCCGATGGTCGGTTTGCCCACAATCCCGAGCCGCTGCCGCAACACCTTGAGGGTATTAGTCAGGCTGTCAGGGAGAACAAAGCAGATGTAGGTTTTGTGGTTGACCCTGATGTGGACAGGCTTGCCATCGTCTGCGAAAACGGCGAGATGTTCGGCGAAGAATATACGCTCGTAAGTGTGGCTGACTATGTTCTGTCCCATACGCCGGGCAACACGGTGAGCAATCTGTCATCGTCTCGTGCTCTTCGTGATGTAACACGCCTGCACGGCGGCGAATACAGCGCAAGCGCAGTTGGCGAAGTGAATGTTACCACTCTTATGAAGCAGACCGGTGCCGTTATAGGCGGCGAGGGCAATGGCGGCGTGATATATCCCGCCATACACTACGGCAGGGATGCACTGGTTGGTATTGCACTTTTCCTCAGTCTGCTTGCCGAGAGGAAATGTCGTGTCAGCGAACTTAGACAATCATACCCCGACTACAGCATCTCCAAAAACAGGATAGACCTTGAGCCGAAGATGGATGTGGACGCTCTGCTCGTGAAGATAAAAAATATCTACAACGGCAGGACAGAAGTGGAAAAAATAACTGATATAGACGGAGTGAAGATTGACTTCACCGATGGCTGGGTACACCTGCGCAAGTCTAACACCGAGCCTATAATAAGAGTCTATTCGGAAGCAAAAGACGAAAGGCGCGCAAATGAATTGGCAAACGAAGTAATAGAAGAGATATGGAAATAGTTATCACCAACGATGATGGATGGAGAAGCGGCGGAATAATGGTGCTAACCCGCGTTATGTCGCAGTTGGGGCATGTTACCGTGGTCGCTCCCGACAAGGCGCAAAGCGGTATGTCAAGTGCCATAAGCGTTAATAAAGAACTTACGCTCAAGCACCTCACACCTGCAGATGCCACATTCGAAGAAGAGAAACTACTGATAGAAAATGCTGATATATATACCACCAACGGCACGCCTGCTGATTGCGTAAAACTTGCTATCAATGCTATTTTCGGCGGCGACGATAGCCGTATTGACCTGCTTGTCAGCGGTATCAACCACGGACATAACGCTTCAGTCAATTTACTATACTCCGGCACAATGGGTGCCTGCTTTGTTGCAGCCGAACACTCTATCCCCGCTATCGGTTTTTCTATAAACGAGCATAGTGAAGATGCCGATTTCAGCAACTTTGAACCGTATATACTGCCTTTAACACAGCACCTTACCGAAACGGAGAAAAGAGGTTGCTACAACGTAAACGCTCCTGCCGGAGAGATCAAGGGCATACGCTGGACACGGCAAGCCGCGGCTCACTGGGAGAAAGAACTGGAGCAACACACAAACGAAAACGGAGAAACCTATTATACCTTAATAGGAGAGTTTGTCAACCATGAACCCGAAGCGCAAGATACAGATATATGGTGCATAGAAAATGGTTATATCAGTATTCAACCCGTATCGCTTGATATGACCGACTACAGCAGACTGTGATTGAAAAAAATAGACAAATACTGGATTGGAATACTGCTCGGACTTATAATGCCAGCCGTGGTAGTATATTTGTATATTGACCAGTTTAACCTTTGGTCGTCAATCAGGGTTTTCGGTCTGCAACTTGGTGAGACTTGGAGCAAACTGCTTATGGTCAGCGTATTCCCTAATCTTGCGTTTATCTATGTGTTCTATACGCTTGATGCTTGGAAACTGAGTAAAGGACTGTTGATAGGTGCATTTCCGTATATCATTGCTGCTACTGTTTTTGCGATATGAGATATTTTATAATAGCAGGAGAAACATCGGGTGACCTGCACGGCAGCAACCTTATAAGGGCGATAAAAGAGCAAGACCCCAATGCAGACTTTTCAGGTCTCGGGGGCGACAAGATGAGTGGCGCAGGCTGTAGGCTTGTACAGCATATCAGCCGTATGGCATATATGGGAATAACAGCTGTTATTAAAAATGCGGGACAAATACGCAAAAACTTTGTTATTGCCAAGCAGGCTCTTACAGAATATCAGCCTGATGTACTTATACTGATTGACTATCCTTCGTTTAATCTGTGTATAGCGGAATATTGCAAAAATCGACTTAAAAACACCAAGATAGTCTATTATATACCGCCGAAAATATGGGCTTGGAAGGCTTGGCGAGTACACAAGATTGCACGCCTTTGCGACCTTATACTCGGTATTTTTCCGTTTGAACCTGACTTTTACGCAAAATACGGATACCGCTGCACCTACGTAGGTAATCCCACAAATGACAGCATAAGGCAGTGGCAAAAAAATAAGGCAGAACGGACTCGGCAAGAGGATAAAACAGTTAGAATTGCACTCCTTCCCGGGAGCCGAAAAAGCGAGGTGGAAAAGTGTTTGCTACGAATGATGCAGGCTGCGAAAAATGCAAAAAAGAGATTGGAAAATGTCGGTGAAAACGTAGAAATAACGATTGCGACCGCTCCTAATGCCGACAAGAGTTGGTATGCACAATACGAAAACGATGCTTATCTGACAGCCGACACTTACTCTTTGCTCTCCAAGGCAACTGCTGCCGTGGTTAACTCCGGCACCGCCACCTTGGAAACAGCACTGATAGGTTGTCCCGAGACAGCCGTGTACTATGTAACGGCAAGCAAGTACCTGTGGTGGCTTAAACCGCTGATATTCAAAATCCCGTTCTTTACACTTGTAAACATAATAGCGGGCAAAGAGGTGATTCGCGAACTTATTGCGCAGCGGTTTACGGAGAAAAATATCGAGAACGAACTGCTGCGGCTGATAACCGACAGCGGTTATAGAAGAAAAATTCAAAACGATTATAAACAGTTGTCTTCATTATTAGGGGACAAGAACGCGGCACAAACAGCCGCAGCATATATTGTAAAACTTGCAAAAACAATATAAATCTATGATTTACACACTCACTTTTTCATCCGAAGAGGCGGAAGGTTTCCGCCGCGTGTTTGAGGCTGACAGCGATGCCACTTTTCTTGAACTGCACCAAGCGTTGTTAAAGTCCGTAGGCTACCCCGACGACCAAATGACCAGTTTCTTTATGTGTAACGAACGCTGGGAAAAAGAGCAGGAGGTAACGCTTGTAGAGATGGACGGACAGTTTGAATACGACAATATGGTGATGGAAAAAACCGCTCTTTCCGACCTTATTGAGGAGAAAGGACAAAGGCTCATCTATGTGTTCGACCCTATGTTTGAACGCTATTTCTTCGGCAAGGTTACGGATATGCATTCCGGCTCAATGCAAGGCGTGGAATGTGTAGAAAAGAAAGGTAAGGCTCCCAAGCAACTGCATACGGAAGACCCCTTTGCTGCCAATATCAAAGACGGTAAGCAAGATCTGGGCATTGACGAAGACTTCTACGGCGACAGCGAGTACAACGAAGGCGATATAGATATGGAAGGGTTCCAAGACCTCAGTTTTGAAGACGGCTCTATGTTCTAAAAAATGAAACCGCTGCTGCTTGCCATCACGGGTCCTACGGGAGTGGGCAAGACGGAATTGTGTATCAAACTTGCCAATTTCTACTCCTGTCCTATACTTAACTGCGATTCGCGGCAGATATACCGTGAGTTGCCTATAGGTACAGCCGCCCCGACGGCAGACCAACTACAAAAAGCAAAGCACTACTTTGTTGCAACACACGGCCTTAATGATATCTATAATGCCGGACAATACGAAAGAGATGCCGTACCACTGCTTATACGGCTGACCGGGACGGCAAAAGACGGCAGACCCTTTGCTATAATCGCAGGCGGCAGTATGATGTATATGGATGCCGTGTTAAGCGGACTTGACGACATACCGCAAGCGGACATCGTTACAAGAGAGCAAATACAAAACGAATATCGGCAGAAAGGTTTGTCGTGGCTTCAAGAAGAGGCAAAACGTCTTGACCCTGACTATTATACTACGATGGCAGACCCGCAGAACCCGCAACGACTGATACACTGCATTGAAGTGAGCCTTACGGCAGGACAGCCATATTCAGGTTTTCTGAAAAAGAACACAGCCCAACGCCCATGGGAAACACTGAAGTTTGCACTTAATATGCCGCGTGAGGTGCTGTATGAGCGGATAAACAAGAGAGTGGGCGAGATGGTGCAGCAGGGAATGCAGGAAGAGGCAAAAGCAGCATACGAAAGTGTAAAACATATAAGTCCGCTGCCGAACAGCCTTTGTACAGTCGGCTACAGAGAGTGGATAGAGTATTTCAACGGCAAAATATCTCGCGACGAAGCCATTGCCCTAATCAAACAAAATACCCGCCATTTTGCCAAAAGGCAACTGACGTGGCTGCGGCGAGATAAAGATATTATTTGGATAGACAAACAAAGCGATGAACAAGCAATACAGGAAATAACAAAATATATCAACAGCAGAAATGAGAAATAAATTTTTATATACGATAGCGCTTGTCTTTATGTTGGCAAGTTGCCGCAAAGTGAATGTGGATTTTTCCTACGAGCCGGCATCCCCGAATGCGGGTGAGAAGGTGGAGTTCACCAATCTTTCCACAGGCGGGGAAGAGTGGGTATGGGACTTCGGAAATAACAAGACAGCCACCACTACGTCTTCGTCCATAGTATATGAGCAGGCAGGCACATATCTCGTTACACTGCGTGAGGCTAAAAGCGGCAAGCAATGTATAAAAAGCATTGAGGTCGGCTCACCCGAGCCGTATCTATACTGCACACAGGACGAAATCTATATGTTCAAGCCTGTTATTCTGAAAATTAAAACCTATAATCCATACGACCATTTTCTTGCTTTTGAGTGGTTCTCAAACAGCGGGATGAGGATAATAAGCAACAGTTTTGATACAGATTCCGTAGAAGTTATTTTTACTAAAGCAGGTGAAGTAACTGTGGAAGCCGATGTGATGACTGATGAAGAACTGACCAACTTGAGCGAAACGTTTACCGTTATCAACACTCCCGCACCGGCTCTGCTGATGCAGACTTCGGACGACAAACGGTATTTCCAACGTTTTTACGGCGAATATATGGAAGATATGAGAGAGGTAGATTACGAAAGAGGGCATGGTATATTGGACACTACCAATCAGCAACTGACAGCCACCGACCCTATGGAGCGCAAAGTATATACAGGTTCGTCTGATGGTCTGACGGTAAGCAACTCCGACGGCGGGCAACAGGTACGTATAGCGGAAGGTAATATACGAACCATAGCCGTTTCAACAGCACTTAACCGTATCTTTTTCGCTACCTCCAACGGCGTTTACTCTCTTCCGCTCATACATACCTACAACAATCTTACAGACCAAGAGCCGCAGAGGATAAACTATGTTAGCAACATCAGCCGTATCAATATAGACAATACGTCGTTCTAAAAAAGATATGAAACAGCCTGAATATATATTTGAAACGAGTTGGGAAGTGTGCAATCGCGTAGGCGGTATATATGCAGTACTCTCCACACGCGCTGCCACTATGCAGCAGCATTTTAACGACAAGACCATCTTTTTCGGTCCGGATCTCAAAGAGCAGTCTGACCTCTATTTCAAGGAAGACAAACGCTTGCTACGTGGCAAGATAAGCAACGTTAGGGTAGGGCGGTGGCAGGTTCCGGGCAAGCCGATAGCCGTACTCGTAGGCTGGCAGCACCTCTTGGAGCGCAAAAACGATATTTATGCTTGGGCTTGGCAACACTACGGAGTACAAAGCCACGCCGCTTACGGCGACTATGATACAAGTTGTCTCTACGCATACGCAGCAGGCGAGAAGATGAAAGAACTGTACGACAACCTCGGCAAACCTCTTACCGTTGTACAAGCCCACGAATGGCAAACGGCTTTCAGTCTTTTCTATATCCGATCTTTCTGCCCGAATATCGCAACTGTTTTTACCACTCACGCCACCGGCATAGGACGCTCTATTGCAGGTAACGGCAAACCGCTGTACGATTATTTCGGCGGCTATAACGGCGACCAGATGGCAGAAGAACTCGGTATGGTAAGCAAGCACTCCGTGGAAAAACAGGCAGCACATACTTGCCACTGCTTCACCACAGTGAGCGACATCACGGCACGCGAATGTAAACAACTGCTTGAGCGCGAACCCGACATTGTACTTCCAAACGGATTTGAGAAAGAGTTTATCCCCAAAGACAAGGCTTTCGACAAAGCAAGAGCGGAGGCAAGAAAAGCACTTATACAGTACGCTGCCCTACAGACAGGCAATGACATCAAAGACAACGCTTTTCTGATAGGCATAGCGGGCAGATTGGAATGGAAGAACAAAGGTATAGATGTCTTTCTTGACGCGATGAACACGCTTGCAGGCAAATTGCAAGCAGAAGACAAGGATGTTGTTGCGTTTGTTATGATACCCTATCTTGAGCAGCCGGTAAGAGTATCAGGCAAACTCAAAGTAGTTTTTATTCCTTACTATCTACCTCTGCAAACCAAGGGCTTACCTATTAGCGACAAGACCTATTTTGACCTGCTTATAGGGCTTGACTTGACCGCCTTTCCGTCTTACTACGAGCCGTGGGGATATACGCCGATGGAGTCTGTCGCATTCCGCGTCCCGACTATTACCACCTCGCTTGCAGGATATGGTATATGGGCTGAAAAACAACTTCTTAAAGCCAAAACCAAACCTGTTATCGTCATTGAGCGCACTGACAGCAATTATGGAGAAGTGGTCGAGCAGGTTGCCGCCACTGCTCTTAAACAGATGCGGCTGACCACCAAACAGACAGACACGCTCCGCCTTGCCGCAGCACGTCTTGCCGACAAAGCCGATTGGCAGCACTTCTATGCCTACTACCTTAAAGCATACGATATTGCCATACGTAAAAGCCAAAGTAAAACAAAAATATAAATACTATGAAACGCCTTATCCTCTCCTTTGTAGCCGCCGCACTGACAGCAATCAGTGCAATGGCTTGCACTAATTTTATCGTCGGGAAGAACGCTTCCGCCGATGGTAGCACTATGATAAGTTATGCCGCTGATGCTTACTCCTTCTACGGCTATTTGCATTTCGTTCCTGCCGCCGACCATCAGCCCGGGGAAATGCGCAAGGTTGTCAACTGGGACGATGGCAAACCGCTGCTCTCTATACCCGAAATACCACACACTTATCGTGTTATAGGTAATATGAACGAACACCAAGTGACCATAGGTGAGACCACATGGGGCGGACGTGACCTTAGCGACACTGTCGGTATTGACTACGGCAGCCTTATCTATATTGCACTTGAGCGCAGCAAGACAGCCCGCGAAGCCATACAATGTATAACCGAACTCGTTGCGCAGTACGGCTACGTAAGCGGTGGCGAAAGTTTCTCCATAGGCGACCCTAATGAGGTTTGGCTGATGGAACTTATAGGTATGGGCAAGGGGCTCAAAGGTGCAGTATGGGTAGCCGTTCGTATCCCAGATGACTGCATAAGCGGACACGCCAACCAGTCGCGAATCACCTACCTGCCTCTTGACCAAAAAACACGCCGCAAGGGCAATGTTGTTTCCACTAAAGACGGCAACTGGATGTGGCATAAAGATGTTATCAACCTCGCACGTGAGAAAGGTTATTTCACCGGCAAAGATGCAGAATTCCAATTCAATGCCGCATATAATCCGTTCGATTTCTCAGGTCTATATATCTGCGAGGCACGTGTTTGGAGCGTGTTCAGGAAATTTGAAAGCGACTTTGACAAGTATTTCGATTACGCTTCGGGTCGCACTTTCCTTAAGACCAACGGCAAAGATGCAGGTACACCTATGCCTCTGTGGATTCGTCCTAACCACAAAGTGTCGGCGCAAGAACTCAAAGAATGTATGCGCGACCAGTATGAGGGTACGCCGCTTGATATAACACAAGGTGTTGATGCCGGTCCGTTCCACAGCAAACTGCGTTACGGCAGTCTCGGATTTAAGATTGACAGTACGCAGTATTGGTTTGAGCGCCCCGTTGCCACACAGCAGACCGCCTGGTCATTCGTTTCGCAAATGCGCGGATATGAAGGTGCTGCAGCAGGCGGTATATTCTGGTTCGGTCCGGACGATGCCGCCACCAACCTCTACGTACCTATGTACAGTCGTATAACCGATGTCCCCGAATGTTACCGAAAAGGCAACGGCGATCTCTACACCTACTCACCTACTTCTGCTTGGTGGGCATACAATATGGTTGCCAACTGGGCATACACTCGCTATGCCGATATGAAACAGGATATCGTAAAGGTTCAAAAGACTTGGGAAGATAAGTTTAACAGCCAAATTAGAGCCATTGATGCGCAAGTGGCTACGATGAGCGAAACGGAGGCACAGGCTTTCCTTACCAACTACTCCTGCTCACAAGCCGACCAATCGACCGCAGCGTGGAAAGAACTCTTTACCTACTTGATGGTCAAATATATGGACGGACAGATACGCAAAGAGGAGAACGGACAGTTTAAGCGCAACGAGTGGGGTGAACCTACAGGTCCCAACCGTCCGCCTTATCCTAAAGAGTTTCTTGACATATACAAAAACGTCGTTCAACACGAATAACCTATTCTCATAAAAACATACGCTATGAATACACTTGAACCCAAAGAGGTATTCTCCATTTTTAATGAGATTACCCGCGTGCCGCGCCCAAGCAAGCACGAAGAAAAAATATCCGCTTGGTTAGTTGATTTTGCTAAAAAGCATAACCTCGAATATGAGACAGACGAGGGGATGAACGTCATCATGCGCGCACCTGCCACTGCCGGATACGAGGGCAAACCCGGCATCGTCCTCCAAGCCCACATGGATATGGTCTGCGAAAAGAACAATGACACTGTCCACGACTTTATGAACGACCCTATCAGCACTTACGTTGACGGCGACTGGCTCAAAGCACGCGGTACTACCCTCGGCGGAGATGACGGCATAGGTGTGGCTATGGCTCTTGCCGCTATCACCTCGCCCACACTGCAGCACCCTGCTATGGAATGTCTCTTTACCGTTGACGAAGAGACCGGTCTTACAGGTGCCAATCGTCTCAAAGACGGCTGCCTAAGAGGGAAGCAACTCATTAACCTTGACTCTGAAGACGACGGGCAGATATTCATCGGTTGTGCCGGCGGCATAGACACTCTCGCCAAAATGCACTATACTCCCGAAAGCATCAAAACGGACGGACTGTATGCTGCCAAAATCAAAGTAGGCGGACTGATGGGCGGACACTCAGGAGATGACATCAACAAAGGTCGTGGCAACGCCAACAAAGTGCTTGTGCGTTTCCTCTATCGCGTTATGAACTTCAGCGGTTTCCGTCTTGCCTGCATCAATGGCGGCAACTTGCGTAACGCCATTGCCCGCGAAGCAGAGGCAGTTATTACCATAGCAGAGAACAAAAAAGACGAACTGCGTGCTTGTCTTAACAAGTATATAACAGAAGCAGAGAGCGAACTTGGCGAAGTGGAGAAAGAGATGTGTATCACGCTCGAAACTGTTGATATGCCCGCCGCTTTTGTTCCGCAAGACCAAGCCGCCCGGCTTATTCGCGCGCTGTATGCTTGCCCGCACGGAGTGATAGGTATGTCCAAAGATATGCCGGGTCTCGTTGAAACTTCCACTAACCTCGCTTCCGTTAAAACACTTGACGGATACATAGAGGTTAATACCAGCCAACGCTCGTCCGTAGAGAGCCGCAAACATGAGATAAAAGAGATGGTTGAATGCGCTCTTGCAGCTGCCTGCGATGAGATAACTCACGGCGACGGTTACCCGGGCTGGAAACCTAATGTCAATTCTCCTTTGCTTGACGTTACTCGCAAGGCATACGAAGACCTGTTCAAAGCCGAACCTAAAGTGCTTGCTATACACGCCGGTCTTGAGTGCGGACTTTTCCTTGAGAAATATCCGTATCTCGATATGGTCAGCATAGGTCCGCAAATGATTGGTGTACACTCGCCCCAAGAGAGACTGAGTATTTCGTCCACAGGCAGATGCTGGCAGTGGCTCTGCCATACGCTCGAAAGCCTGTAGATGATTACGGTCGGCTCATTTATAGCGCGATTCAAAGAGTTTGTTCCCTACTATAAACGGAACCTCAAAGTGGCGTTCCCTGTCATGCTCACGCAGGCAGGGGCGTCTCTTGTCGCATTAGTGGACTCGATGATGGTCGGACATTTCTCCACCACCGCACTTGCCGCCGTCAGTTTCTCCAACGCTATTTTTTTTACGGTGATGGTCTTTGCTATGGGAGCAATTATGGGACTTACTCCGCTTGTCGGCATTGAGGTGGGAAAGCAGGCAGCAGAGCACGAAGACAGACGAGGGCAAATATCTTCGCTGCTATACAACGGCATTATCTTCACATCGCTTTTGTCTGTCGTTATGGTCGTTCTTCTCGGAGCCTGCATTCCGCTGCTTGATATGTTCGGTCAGGACCCGCAGGTGGTGGAGGCGGCAAGACCATACTACATATACATAGTTGCATCCATAGTGCCTTTTCTCTTTTTCTCCCTTCAAAAGCAGTTTCTCGAGGGACTTGGCAACACTATTGCTGCCCTCATTATAACCACGATATGCAATCTTATAAATATCCTGCTTAACTATATCTTTATTTTCGGTCATTTGGGTGCGCCTGCTATGGGAGCGGCAGGAGCGGGGTTGGCAACTTTCATCTCAAGGCTTATTATGCCGTTTTGTTTTGCGGCTGTGATTATATACAAGCGCAGTTGGAGGATATATGTCAGTTCGTTCTCTCTGCGTCTTAAATCGTGGCAGGAGGTGCTGCGGCTATTTAAGGTGGGTATGCCCATAGGTGTGCAAAGTCTGTCGGAGGTGTTTATTTTCACTATTTCGTTTATTATCGTCGGTTGGCTTGGTAAGGAAGCACTTGCCGCCCACCAGATTGCCAATCAGATAGCGGATTTCACCTTTATGCTTGCCACCGGCATTGGTGCTGCCACCACCATTCGTGTCAGCCACCAACTCGGGCAGAACAACCTCTACGGCGTTGATATGGCAGCCAAAGCCAGTGTCCATCTCGTGCTGCTGATGAACACACTCGGTGCGGCGTTTATGTTTGCTTTCCGCGATGTCATACCTCTGCTTTTTACCAACGACACAGCCGTTATCGAGATAGCCTCCATGCTTATACTGATGGCGGGGCTGTTTCAGTATGCCGATGGTTTGCAGGCTGTAGGAGCAGCAATGTTGCGCGGACTGACAGACGTGAAAATGCCTATGATTTACGCTTTTGTGGCATATATGGTCGTCGGACTGCCGGTAGGAGTATTTTGTATGTTCCCGCTCGGGATGGGGGCTGTGGGTATATGGGTGGGTTTCGTTTTCGGACTTGCTCTCGCCGCCGTATGCTTCCATATACGCTTCCGCCACCTGATGAAAAAACTCCGAAATAATCGCAATATGTAATATACAAATAGCAAAAAATCGTATAAAATTTGGCTGTTAGATAAATAAACCTTACCTTTGCGGCGTTGCGGTTTTTATATGCCGACAATGTTTAATGTTTGATTAAAGAGTGGATATATGAAAATTTTGTTTGTCATTGATACTTTTGATACCAACAACAATGGTACAAGCATATCGGCACAGCGTTTTGCCGACGAACTGAAAAGACAGGGACACGAAGTGAAAATCCTTTGTGCTGACAATGAGCCGTCGGAAGACAAGTTTCTTGTTGACGAGTTTGTTGTTCACGGTTTCGACAATCTCATTAAGAAACACGGCTTCCAGTTTGCCGCTGTCAATAACGATGTTATCAAAAAGGCGATAGAGTGGGCGGATGTCGTTCATATCTTTATGCCCTTTGCCCTTGAGACGGCTGCCGCCTCTATGGCACAGGATATGGGCAAACCCTGTACGGGAGCTTTCCATATACAGCCGGAGAATATATGGTCGTCTGTCAATATGGGTAAGATTGACTTTATCCAACGCGCCACTTACGACTTTTGGTGGAGATACATCTACCGCCGCTTCCGCCATATCCATGTCCCTTCCGCTTTTATGGGACGTATGCTCGAAAAACGCGGCTATAAATCGAAAATACACGTTATATCCAACGGTATTCAAGACGACTTTATAGCAGCCGGACACCGCAATATAGAACACGGCAAACCCAAGAAATCGCCTGAATACGAAGGTAAGATTGTTATTATGATGGTTGGTCGCTTGGCTCACGAGAAGCGGCAGGATGTTATCATTGATGCAGTGCAGTATTCCCGCTATGCCGATAAGATTCAACTTATCTTTGCCGGCAAAGGACCTGAATATGAAAAATATGTTCAACTTGGCAAGAAACTCAAATACCAGCCTGAGTTCGTCTATGTAGGGCGCGACCGACTGATTGAACTCCTCTCCCAGTGTGATGTCTATGTCCACGCTTCTGACATGGAGAGCGAAGCCATTAGTTGTATTGAAGCCTTTGCCACAGGACTTGTGCCTGTTATAGCCAACTCCGAAGTAAGTGCCACTCCGCAGTTTGCCCTTGACGGCAGAAGTCTTTTCATCCCGGGCAATCCGCAAGACCTCGCACGCTCTATCGACTACTGGCTTGACCACCCCAACGAGCGCAAGTATATGGAAGAACTCTATCAGAAAGCAGCCAAGGCATATACGCTCGAAAACTCCGTCAGACAGTTCATACGTATGCTCGAAGAAGAGATAGAAGACAACTCAAAAGAACATGCGAAATAGTCTGACACTCATATTTGCACTGCTTTTATCGCTTAACTGCTTTTGTCAGAATATCGTATCTCCTGAGATACACGCCGACAACAGCGTTACATTCCGCTACTATGCGCCCGATGCAAAAAACGTAAGCATAGTAGCCGACTTTCAGTTTGCAGGCGAAGACACGCTGCAATATACGGACTTCAACCGCAAGTGGAAGATGACAAAAGACACGCTCGGAGTATGGAGCATAACCACGCCGCCTATTATCCCCGAGACCTACACTTATGCTTTCATCAACAAAGGCAAGTGCGTGCGCGACACGTGTAACCCCGAAATTGTGTGGCAGAACGAAGATGCGTTCAGCCTTATCTCTTTAGAGGGCAACTATAACTCGGATTTGTATTTGAATTCCGGCATTACAGGCAGTATAGATACTATCTACTACTATAGCACGCACGAAAATTTCCATCGTCGTGCGCTCGTCTATCTGCCCGAAGGTTACCACTCGTCCGATAGCTCTTACCCTGTACTCTATCTCTTACACGGACTTAACGGTTCGGAGAAAGCCTGGGCGGCACGCGGACGTGTCTTTCAGATAGTGGAAAACCTCGCAAGAAAAGGACAGATAACGCCTCCCATTATCGTTATGCCTGACTGCAATGTCGGCAAGCGCGCAAGAAAGGATAAACACTACAGCCTGCTATCTAATATGCTCAACTATCCTGCTCTATGCCAAGGTAAGGTGGAAGCCGCTTTTCCGCAACTCGTCTGCTATATAGACTCCACCTATCGCGCCCTTAAAGACAATCGTTCAACCTCTATCGCCGGTTTCTCTTCGGGAGCACGAATGGTGGCAAACATAACCATCAACCACCCGATGGCTTTCTCCAACGTAGGTATTTTCTCCCCCGTTATCCATAACGAGCAGGTACCTTCGCCCAAACGCCTTAATCTCGATTCGCTCTCTTGCACCTATCGTGTCTATTTAGGCAAGAGCGATTTCTTCTACGGCAACGGCGAGCAGTTCTACAAACTGTTGGACAAGCGCAATATCCCCTTCACCGCCTATTCTTACTACGGTGGACATACGTGGCGCGCTTGGCGACTTTTCCTCGCCGACTTTATCAAAACCGCCTTCCCCGCCGACCGTATTCCGTAGTACGTATATAGCCTCTCTCTCTCTCCTATCTTTTCAACGTGCGTGTCCATATACCTGCCGGGATATCATCCCGACATCGTTTGTCAAACCGACCCTCGTTTTGCCTATTGTGACAGATATTATCCGACCATATTATTTCCATCCTCCTCGCCTCTCTTTGTCAAGTGCGCTGAGCTGACACTCGGCGATAACCCCACAATCCAATAGGAAATCACTACAAAAACCACCCTTAATTTGCGTATTACCTCAATCTGCCGTACCTTTGCAGTATGTAAGATTAGACTACCACCGGCTGTCCGGCTTGGACTTTAGGTTATGCACAAATCATTTTTCCGCATTATGAGAAAATTTTTCCTGCTTATCACCGCAACTCTCTTGGCGTTCTCATCCACAGCCGCAGAGACATACGCCTACACGGAGCGCGACTCCACACTCTATTTAGATATCTATTCCCCGGCAGCACCCGCTAACGGCTATACCATCCTGCACGTCTTCGGCGGAGGGTTCTTCAAGGGTTCACGTACCGACACATGGGACACAGCCTACTGCCACTCGCTTGCAGAAAGAGGTTATACCGTAGTCGCCATCGATTACCGCCTCGGGCTGAAAGGCGCGACTAACGTTGGTATGACCAACCTCAAGCCTATGGAAAACGCATTCTATATGGCGGTTGCCGATTGCTCCGCTGCCGTCAGTTTTCTCGTTTCTCATGCCGCCGAATTAGGTATAGACCCCGATAAAATCATTTTAGAGGGCTCTTCAGCCGGAGCAATAACCGTTCTTATGACCGACTACGGACGATGCAACGCTCTTGATTATACGGCTGAACTACCCGAGGGTTGGAAACCCGCTGCCGTCATTGCCTATAGCGGAGCCATCTACTCAACCCGAGGCGCACTCAAATGGGCTACACCCCCCGCGCCTACGCTTCTCTTTCACGGCATGCTCGATAAGATTGTCACCTACAAACAAATCACCTTCGGCAAACGCGGTTTCTATGGCACAAACGCCTTAGTCAAACGCCTTGCCAAGTTCGATTATCCGTATTCAGTATATCGTATCCCGGACATCGGACATGAGGTCTGCGTGGCAGGACCGATGACACTTGACGAACTTGACCTCTTTGTCCGCCAACGCCTCATCAACTGCCGCACGCTCTTTATGGACGTTACCCTCCGCGACACCGCCATCCACCCGACCAAATGGACTAATATGTCCGTCAGCGACCTCTACAAGAAGAAATAATTGCAAAAAAATCCGCAGAACTGAAGGAAGAAGTTACGAATCCTACTATATCTTCAATAATACGGATGGAGGATTCGTTATCGTCGCAGGTGACGACAGAGTGCAGCCGATATTGGCGTACTCCGCAGTTGGCAACATAATATCACATCGGGATTAAACGACAACACACACTACTATAGCGGCACAAACCAAATCTATAAACTTACGCTTGTTAAAGAAAGCAACAACGGCACAACCACCGCCATAGAAGAAAACAAATCACAACCAAACACTCAATCAGCAACCAAAATCTACCGCAACGGACAAATACTAATTCTCCGTAGCGGCAAGACCTATACGCTGCAAGGTCTCACTACCAACTGACGGTAAATCCGGCGTGTACATTGATACCCGCCTGCGGCATAAAGTAGGCAATGTCGCTCCCCGACCAAGCATCGTGATATACATAACCATTGCTCTCGTACATAGCATTGAAAAGATTGTTAATCTGACATTTGAGCGTTATGTTCGGGCAGCGTTTGATATGCTGTAGCGGCAAAGCATACTGCATATTAAAATTAGTTACCGTATAAGCCTTTAGCATCGCATTCTTATCCTCGTTGTTGGCTAAATACTGACTGCTGATGACACTCGTCTGCAAGTCGGCATTAAAGCCTGCATAGTGGAAAGAAAAGATGTTACCTGCTATCCAGTCCGGAGAGAAAGATATGGTCCGCCAAGTATTGCCATCCTGCCAGCGGTTACGGCTCCAAGTCAGCGTTCCGCTCCAACTGAACCACTTCGTCCAGTCCACGCCAAATTGCAACTCCGCACCTGTGCGGTACGACTTATCAACGTTCTTCGTCAGGAAAATAGCGATACTGTTAATCTCGCCTGTCAGCACCAACTGGTCTTTGTAGTCCATAAAATACAGGTTCAGCCCTATATGCCACGGCATAGTGTAACCGCTTTTCAACACTCCCGATGAAGTGTAACTATATCCCAATTCATAGTCAAACAGTCTCTCAGGCTTAGGCAACGGTTCATCCGCTTGCCTGTTGATAAAATTCGACCTCGCAGGCTCACGGTTGGCAAGAGCAAAAGTAGCCGACAACCGATGACCGGCATTATCATACGTCAGACCCGCTTTGGGGTTGAAGAAATGCCAAGTGTTATGCTCTTCTATCTTTACTCTGCTGCCCGGGACGGTACTGTTGTCGTTATCGCCGTATATGTGATGATCCACAATCCTGTACTGCAGATCGCCGTATAGACTCAGTTTCTCGCGCCCGCGATGCAACACACGCCAGTTGGCTTTGGCATACACATTACCGTCCAACTTGTCGCCGTAGCCGGTGTAGTACTCTGTAAAATCCCTGCCGTACTTTGGGTCTATATTGCCGTACGACACGCCGTTGTAGTTGTTGAGCGACAAACCCGCCTGAACATCTGCTTTCTCGTGTATGTACTTGGCTGTCAGTATGCCGCCGTAGAAATGATTACGAAGCCCTTTCTGCGCTATACCCATCAGGTTCCACGTGTCAAACGTTTCCCAATAGCCTGTGCCGAAAGTATAATGCCCTGTTGCATTAAGGCTCCAGTTAGTGCTGAAACGATGTGCCACATTAAGATGTACGTGGTGCTGTTGGTAGTTGTCCGTCTCGTTGCTGTAATACTGTGTGTTGCCGTTCGCATCAAGATAAGCACCGGCGGTGTTCTGCCGTCTGTTCGTCTCTATATCTTCGCGGGTCAGTCCGTTCCAAGCCAAATACGTCTTCTCCTTACCGCCGAAAGAGAGCAGGTTGACGGCGGTCTTGCTGTTCTGCCACCCTGCCTGCGCCTGATAACTGAACAAATCGGAAAAAGCCCTGTCTATATAGCCGTCCGAGTTCACTTTGGAGAACCTGCCGCCTACGTGCCACGCGCCGTTTCTACCATCCCTCTCGCCCCAATATGCATCTATCTTCGCCATCTCGCGGAAAGTGTTGTACATACCGCCATTAAAACTCAATTCACCATAGACCATCGGTTTCCCGCCTTCCGACATTCGGCTTGCGTCTATCGTGTTTATATTGATGCTCGCGCCGAAACTGCTGCCGCCGTTCGTACTCGTTCCTATACCGCGCTGTACATCCAATTTGGTAATGGACGAACTCATATCCGTCATATTAACCCAAAACACAGTCTGACTCTCGGCATCATTAAGCGGCACACCGTTGATGGTCATATTGATACGAGTGTGATCGCTGCCACGAACGCGAAAATAAGTATAACCAACCCCCAAGCCGTCATCGCTCGTAGTTACTAACGATGGCGTTCTGCTCAGCAAAACCGGCAGGTTCTGACCCGTGTTGTCGCGGTTCAGTTCGGCATACCCCACTTCCTCTTTGCTCACCGTAGTTTGTACCACAGGAGCACTAACCACCACCTCGTCAAGCCGAAACATATTGTCCGACAGACTGATGCTGTCTTGGTTACTTACTTGTGCATTGTCTTGCACCATACTCTGCGCACTCGTTTGCGCACTAAACAGCAGAGCGAACGCGCCTGCAAGAATCAACCTTCCGGGGTTGATAAAGAATGTTTTTGTTTTCATTTTCCTTAGCAGCATTACCTGCTCAGGTTCAACGGGTTTGTTCTCAGCCACATAGCACCCCGAATGAACAAGAGAAGAATTGTTGTAGGCTGCAAAGGTAAGCAAGATAATCGGAACAGACAAATTTTGCTAAAAATTTATACTTATTCAAAGCAAATTTGCACAATCAGCAAATCATTTTTACCTTTGCCGCCGTAATAGTTATCTTATTGGATTATAAACAACCATCGCTTACCGATGTAAAACAGTAAGGACATAATAAAAGGCGTTTATTGACGCTTGTTTTGGCTTAACGGAATCGACCAAATTTCAGCCTCCGAAACGAGATGGTACAATAATGTCCGGTGGATATGTTTATTATCTGCTCACGCCCTATGGGCGGGTGGGTTGACATATCGGGCGTGGGCGTTATTGTTTATTCTTAGGCAAAGGTTTTTGGTCGAACCACGTTAAGGAGAATGAGCGTAGAATAATGGTTCCGCGCTTTTCCTTTTATACTAACTTTGTTAGGCAGTGATTTCATTTAGTGCTTGTTACTATCCCGCTTTACCTGTTGTATGAAGTAAGTATCCTCGTAACCCGCAATGTTGTCAGCAAGTAGTTTATTTTCGGATTGGGTTTGGGTATTGTTTTACTAAATTCTATATATATATTTGCTTATATAGCAAAAAGAGTAGTACCTTTGCACATTGTTTATGCAAAACCTATTCAACACCCCTATGATACACTCCAATGAAGAAGCGGCACGCTGTCTGTTATGTGCCGATGCTCCCTGCGGAGCAAAAGTTGCCCGCGCCATTCGCGCTCTGCGTTTTGACAACCCATGGACTGCAGCCGAACTGTTTGCACAACTGACCGATGCTGAAATTCAAGCAGCAGAAAAAGCCTGTATCCACTACGACAAACCGATACGAATCAGCCTGCTGCAGAAGGCGGTGCTCAAAGACAGTCAGACGGATTGTAGTACCGCTTGCATTCAAAAATCGGCTGCGACTGAATCACTGCCGAGTCTGGAAATCAACTTCTGCGATATGGTGTGCGAAACCCCCTTCTTCCTCGCTTCTTCGGCTATCTGTACCAATTACGATATGGTGGCACGCGCACTTGAAGCCGGCTGGGCAGGTGTGTTCTACAAGACAATCACCAAAGGAGAGATACGCGAAGTGTCCCCTCGTTTTGATGCCGTGCGCAAAGAAGGTACTCCTTTTGTAGGTTTCCGCAATATGGAGCAACTGAGTGAAAACCCCTATACCACGGACTTTGACATTCTCCGCCGCCTCAAGCAGAACTTCCCGACCAAGCGTATCATTGCCTCTATTATGGGGCAGACCGAAGAGGAATGGATTGAACTCGCGAAGATGGCGGAAGAGGCAGGCTGCGATGCGGTAGAACTCAATTTTTCCTGCCCGCAGATGAAACTGACCGGCTTGGGAAGCGATATCGGTCAGAACGATGAGTTGATACTGTTCTACACGCATTTTGTCAGCGAGGCTGTCCATATCCCCGTTATCCCCAAGATGACTCCTAATGTGAAGAGTATGGCCACTCCCGCATTGGCAAGTTTTTATGGTGGAGCCAAAGGTATCAGTGCTATCAACACCATCAAGTCCATAACAATGAGCCGCGAAGCCGAAGTGAGCGGCAAACTGACAGTCAGCGGCTATTCGGGCAAAGCCGTCAAGCCCATTGCCTTGCGTATGATTTACGAGATGACTGGCAATGCCATTCTCCACAATGCAGGAATAGAGAAACACATCGATATCAGCGGTATAGGCGGAATTGAGACTTGGCGCGATGCCTTGGATTTTATTTGGCTCGGTTGCCGCAATGTGCAGGTATGCACGGCGGTTATGCAGTACGGCTACCGTATCATCGATGACCTGCGGCTCGGCTTGCAGCACTATATGCAGGAACGCGGCATCACCGAACTCAAGAAATTAGTGGGAGAAAAACTGCAGAGTATCGAATTGCCTTCCGACCTTGACCGTGAAACGATTGTTTATCCCAAGATTGACCGCGATAAGTGCATAGGCTGCGGACGGTGTTATATCTCTTGTTCGGATGGAGGTCATCAAGCGATTGAGTTCGGCGAAGAGCGCAAGCCGCGTATTATAGGCACGAAGTGCGTCGGCTGTCATCTATGCCGCCTCGTCTGCCCCACAGGTGCTATCTCCGCTGCAAAAAGAATACCCAAAAAGCAACATAATAGATAAATCCAAAAGAATGTAGGCAAAGATAGCGCTTTCTTCTGCACATCGCTGTCCGCCATTTAAGAAACTCACACAGAGTGCAAGCATCATTATTGAGAATGATAAGGCATCCTATATACGGAAACCTTTACTAATGATTTGCTGTTTATCTCCTTAAACTTTGACGGGTTTTCGGTAAACGCTAAATAATAGTAATGCTTATGTTATTTAGATATGTTATAGCGCAACACTTTGCGCTTTCAATTTATTATTTTCCACATCTATATAATACTCGCTGTGGGCGTTGCATTTGATTTCTATGTCAAACAAGTCCTCGGCAATGTTTCGCCAGCGGTGAAAAGTGCTTTCGGGGATAGAGTCGGTCTTGTAATCGTTCACGGAAGATTTGTCCAAAGGCTGTCTATCTCTTGACGCGAAACAGGACCGCGAGCAACGGTATTAACGAGCCAGATGTAGCATTTCAGAAGATAGGATGTCGAGGATTAGTTTATAGAATCTGCTGATTAGTATGTTATTATGTGTTTTAGCCGTGTGATGGGTTATCGCAGGGCGTAAGTTCGGCGTACGATAGAAGTTACCTTGTGCGGCATTGGGTAATTGTCGTTACAGAGATATAACTCATATTTCCACAGCAGGTAGTTATCCACGCGTTTTTTTTGCTCTATGTTCAAAAATTATGATTTCTTCTTCCGCCATTTTCTTCTCTTTTGCAGTTCGGTATCTAATATAATCTGAAATCTATTTTCAAGCCGGTTGTCGAGATTATACATCTTTATCAAGCACTTATAAAAGCTGTATATGGTTTTTGCTATATGATAATTCATCAAGGGCAAGATGTTTATAACCTCTGTTTCTATCCAGTCAACGATATCTTCCTTGAACGAAAGTTTTATATATCGTCCTTCATACTTTTCCTGAAAGGATTCAATGAATAGCAATCATCAGTTGCAGTTAGATTGATTAAAAAAACTGTCCATTGTCTTCTATCAAAAGATCTGCTCCTTCTTTCTTACTGAAGACCGGTGACAACACTTTATCAGGGAATTGATTGCGATTTTTCCTGTGTTTTATGTAGTGAAGCAATGATTCAAGAAATACATATTTACTTTCATTTGCGTCACCGTTTAAACGGAATAGGCATTGTAAAAGTGATAGCAATATGTACGTTATACTATCATCTATACCCGATTGCCGTTCACTTTGGAGTTTATCCATCCGTTTTATTAACCCCCATATTGCAAACATAGAACTGCCGACATTTTGAAAATCATTCTTCATAATTGTTAAATAAATAGTTCATTAAACAACAATGCAGTGTGACTCGTTGCTGAATCACGCTGCAAAGGTACGATAGCAGACTTTTATAAAATGGGAGTACCGGAGAAAATGTCAATTTATAGCCGTAACACGCAGGTCTACCGAATTTGCTCAAACTTGTTCATTGTTGGTTTTTAATATCACTTTGATGTTTTTCATTATATAATTTAATGATTTCCAGTCCGAGTTCATAAAAATCAGATATTCCCTGTATAATCTTGGCATCGAAAGAACTCTCATTTTTTAAGTCTTCACGTGAATTAATATCAATCTTTCCTTTGTAATACCCGTATGTATTATCCTTGGGCTGTTTTAGTCCTTCTTCTAATTCTTCTTTGTGTCCGATCGCAAAATGAAATAAGTCATTCTTAATAACTAAATACAATTGTATTCCACAGCCATTTTTTTCGTCGTAATTCCAAATGGAAGCATATTTGAGTTTGAGCATAATGTCTTTATTCTGGAAAACATAGTAAACGCTATCCTTTTTATCGGTCTTTACTCTAACTTCATTAAGATTACTCATTCCGTTTTTCTGAAATAGCGATAATAATATTTCTTTGTCTGTAATAGTTTCGGATATATACTTACGTACGGTCTCGTCTATTTTAGCCAAACGACGAATGACTTGTCGGTTATTTTCATTAAAATAAAATTCAAGTTCTTCCGGATTCATAGGTTTTGTTATGTTATAAATGTTTTGGATAAAGTCTTGTAATAGAATCAGTGCCTTAGGCTGTGCTTTTAAGAAATAAGAGGGAAGTTGTTTTTCTATTTCTTTGGCAAATTCTTCATGTGTTATATTGACGAATTTGTCGTTGTTCACACGTAATTTGTCGTTGTTCACACTTATCTTATTAAGCGAAAGAACAACTCCTCTTTTATTTTCTTCCGGCACTTCAGGTTTTTCCCAATATAAATCAAGGCGATTATACAGAGAAGCATATACCTTATTCTCAATAATAATAGCCTCATCATCATTATATAATAGTAAGTCTATTCGTTTGTTATTCCCTTTTTCATCCTGCACTGCAACCTCACGAGAAACCTTGAAATTCTCCATAGGAAGGGGATTATACTGTTTGTTCTTCGTTTTTATAAGATTTTGCAACGAATCAATAAATAGCCGTGACAGACCGTGAGATGCATCTATATCAAAAAAGTATCTGTAAATATCCGACCATGGGTTTTCAAGATGTTCGATTCCGGCAATGTCAAGTATCGTTTCTTTCCGAACCTGTTTTTTAGGAATGGCATATTTGTGTTCGTCAAGCCACTTTTGCAATTCATCTAAATCATTATTTTCCATAGTGAAACTATATTAGTACTTAATTATGCGTTTGCTTGGGTGGTAGCCGCGTTGAATTTCGGCGGCAAAGATACGGCGACTGACTTTTATAAAATGGGAGCGGAGAAAATTAGTTTGCATTTCCATCAATGCGCATTAGGAGTATCACCTGAGTATGTAATGGAAGCATTGCCGACACGTACGATTTTACTACCGGGTCGCATAGTTGAGAGCCTTATCCAATTGCTTATATAACACGTCGTAGTTTTCCAAACCGGGGACTTGCCATATTAAGGAATTAGCATTGTGGGGATCCTCATACAAAACCTTTTGTTCTTTTAACGCGCTATATATGCGACCGGAAGTTTTCTTAAATTCAATACCGCAGTAAAGGGATTTTCCTTCCCAGTCATGCATGACATAAATAGTATCCATCTCACCATCATCGCTAATCGATGCTTTGCAGCACCAATAGCCATCTAATACTCCTTCCAGTGGTTGAATTGTGGTACTCTGATTAAAGTAGCGAGTTATCAACTCGTCGAACTGTTCCTTGCGATATAGTTTAATGAGTTTAATACATTGCTCATTAACATCTTCGTATTCTGAATGACTAAATTCATCAAGTACCCTTATCCTAAACTCTATTTTTTTTTCGTTTAAGTTAAGCGATTTCTCAATAAGATTTCTAATGAAATCATCTATCAATGTTTGGCGGCAAAGATCGTTAATGGCCTCCCTTGCCTGTTCAATAAAGTCATGAACACGTGGCTTATATATGCACTTTGGACCGCATTCTTCCAACCACCTTTTTATGGTGTCAATGTACGAAATACAGTAGAAGTCTTCTATTCCACAGGTAGATTCCTTGCTTGGTTTACTTCCGAACCGAGTAAGGTACAAGAGCCTAAAATCTTGAAAACATTGTTCTTTCGCATAGCGATGATAACGAGCGATTTGCTCTGGCTGGTCAGAGGCAAATAGCTTATTCTCTATAATTATTGCTCGATTGGCATCGTCGGTAACTATGATATCTATACGCCCTAATTCTTTTATATCCAATTCTTTATGAACACAGGCTGACGTTGTGTTAAACTCAATGGGTTTAGGTAGGCGTTTAATAAATAACTTAAGAAAAATATCTCCACAATAATGTTTGCCCTTTGGGTCAAGTAAAAAAGCAATCCATGCAGACCAGGCAAGTTCGCTACTGCGAACCCCCATTGCGTCAAAGACATTGAACATATCTCCAGCACCCGCTTGATTGCTATAATACTTCTGTAATTCTTCGTGCAAGTTCTTTGTAATGTTAGTTTCCATATTCTTTTTTAAAAGGTTAAAACTCTATTTCTGTTTGGCGACCAAAAATGCTGTAGTATACCTCTTGGGTGAACTGATGCCAATCTTGAGACGGATCTTCGTCTTCTTATTGATATTTTGAAAGTTGACACTCCAAATCCTTGCGGAGTTGGTCGCGCAACCACTGTGGTTTAAGCACTTGCAACGCAGAGCCATACTTGCGGAGTTCCTGAATGAACTCAAAGGACGGTACTATATGGTAGCGGAATACGGAAAAGTTATCATCACGCTCAATCTCTTGTTGCGATGAATGGAGCGGCAAGGTGCGTAAATAATTCGCTTGATATGCATCCATTTTGATTTCTACATTTTCTACTTTGCCGCGTATGTTGCTCACACCAAACGAATTTTTGAAGTAACTCTCTGCATCGAAATCCTCGGGAATGGTATAGGTCTTTGTCGTTGGTTCAGCCGCCTGTATGCGATCAAGCGCATAGGTGCGGATATCGTCCGTATCGGGCGAAAAGGCAAGCATATACCATCGTTGGCGGAACATCTTCAAGCAATAGGGATGTACGGGAAAAGTAGTGGGCTTCGTCTTATGGAAACTCTGATGGGTGATTCGCAGCACCCGTTTGTCGCGAAGTGACTCTATGATAACGTGAAGAAGTTGCTCTCCGGCAGGCACAGGCTCGAAAAGAATCTGCTTCTGCAAATCTTTGCTATCCTGAAGCATCTGATTAACAGCGAACATCTGCAAGAGATGCGTGTTGAGGTTGGTGCGGCGTATATCAGAGGCATTGTCTATGTAATACTCGCCGTGTGCATTGCACTTGATTTCAATATCAAACAGTTCCTGCGCGATGTTCCGCCAGCGGTGAAATGTGCTTTCGGGAATATAGTCTGTCTTGTAATCGTTCACAGAAGATTTTGCCCAACGGCTGTCTATCTCCTGGCGCGAAACAGGTCCTCGAGCAACGGTATTAACGAGCCAGATGTAGCATTTCAGAAGATGGGATGTTGAGGATTTGTTCATAGAAGATACTGTTAGTACAGAATTATGCGTTTGCTTGAGTGGTAGCTGCATTGAAATCCGACTGCAAAGATACGGCAGATGACTTTCATAAAATGGGAGCGATTATATTTTTTGTGTAGGAGTGTTAAAAAAATGGAAAAAGTAAGCGTGGTGTCTCGTTCAATGTCAGGCTACCACACCTATAAGCAAACAAGTCATCACGCTCTACGGTGTTCACGACTTATTCCATGCTTAATTTGTCGTTGTGGTAGTTGACATTGCGGAATAAATAGCGAAATTACAATTTCAAAATATGTTCGTTGCACTGCTTGTCAGTGCCGGTAGGTCATAGGCAAGTTGTTTTTAGTTACATATCTCCTGACCAGCCGTGTCCCAAATCCCAATGTTCGTCATATCGGAACTCAAAATAGGGTAAGGCAAAGTATTTGTCAATCAGTTCGGTCAGTTCGTCTTCCTTATCTTTTGCCCATTGTCCGACAAGGACAATAAACTTATCAATGTTCCAAGCAACACGTCCGCGAGGCACCTGTGTATAGTCTCCGCTAAACTTAGTCGGCTCGTGTTTGGCTAAGGCCCGGAAGTACTGTTTCTGCCATATCTGACGGTGAAGAGTCTGATAATTGATGAAAGGCAGACCTTTATCCGCAGCGTCTTCCACCATCTTTGGAGTGAGTTCTTTCTTATATACGCCAAAGAAATCGTGTTCCTGCGGGTCATACCAAAAGATACCGACAGACGGCATTGGTTCGTCGAAAGACTTCATATCTTTCATCATACTGTCTTTTTCGCTTTTAGACAAAGTAGTCATAGATTCACATCGTTTCGCATCGCTTCGTTGTGCATTTGTCAAAACTGATTTTTCAAATGATTGCGCAAAGGTACAGCAGATTGTGCTAATATACAAATAAATAGTGATTTTTGTGGTGATTGTGTGCTATTTTCGTGGAGTTTATCGCCAAGCGAATGCTCGGCGCACACGACGAAGATGGGAGATTTTTGGCGCACTTGACACAGATAGCGGGATGCTCAACGCTGGTCGAACAGGGAGGCGATACTCGGTGTTCTATACGAAGGGAGCGAGATTGTGGTTATACCAACAGCGACCTGTACAGGTCGCTGTTGGTTGAGTTTTCTTATCAGGATTTACTTTCTGTATTTTGATTCAACTTGCTGTCAGTAGTATAATTGCCGACAGCAAAGCGATTCGGGATAAGGTTGTCATTGTATTAGAAGGCTCGGATAAATGCACTGAATAGTTCAACGCCAAGAAGCAGTATTATCAAACCGAAGAAAGAAATGATAAATCCGGCGATAGCCAATCCACGAGGAGTTTTGAATAGTCCAATGAGGGAGAATAATGCTCCTAATACCCACAGAATCCATCCCAGTACAGGAATCCACGATGTAAAAAGTCCCATTAAGGCTATTATGAAGCCGGTAGTTCCTATACCGTTATGTTCTTTGGGCTGACCGGTATTGATATAGATGGGGTTTTGATACCTTTGATTGGCATTTTCTTGGTTTTGATTTTGCTGTTTTGGTTGGTCGGTGGCTTGTTCAGAATATTCTTCCACAAACATTTCTGACGGGCAGCCACATTCGGGACAGAATTGTGGTTTGCTGTCTGCAAACACTTTTCCGCAAGAAGGACAAATTGTTGTCATAGCTCGTTTGATTTTATGTGTAAAAAATTATATAATATGAACCATTTCTTTTTTCATAAAGCTTCACTACTGTCCACTAAAAAATG
>DJXH01000032.1 GCA_002449665.1 Bacteroidales bacterium UBA7009 | reverse complement strand
CTCGAACCTGCACACCTCGCGGCATACGCACCTGAAACGTACGCGTCTACCAATTCCGCCACCCGGGCTTCGTTGCAATACGCTCGGCTACGGATTTGCTCGGCAATTCGCTCGGCTACGAGTGTTCTGCTTTGTAGAGAAAAAAAGCAGGATTTGCATCCTGCATTGAGCGATGAACGAGACTCGAACTCGCGACCCCGACCTTGGCAAGGTCGTGCTCTACCAACTGAGCTATCATCGCAATCTGCTCTAAAAAGATTTGCTAACGCTTTTCACTATTTTGTTAGACCACTTACTTCCTTTTCAAAAGCGGGTGCAAAGGTACGGCGAATTTTTGAACCGTGCAAATGTTTTACCCAAAAAAATCAAAAAAATATCATTTTTCTTTATTTTTGCCCTCAAGGTCGTTCACAAGCATTCCGCAGGCAGCAAGTATGTCTTCACCGCGACTGCGGCGTATGGTGGTAGTTATTCCCTTGGTTGTCAGGTAGTCGCGCAGCCAAGTCATACGCTCTTCGTCTGTTGCGGGGAATGTGCCGCCGATGTTGTGGTAGCGAATGAGATTTACTCGACATTCCAAGCCGCTTAACAGTTTTATCAGTTCGTCCGCGTGCTTCTTGGTGTCGTTCTTGCCGCCAAAGCAGATGTATTCAAAGCTTACTCTGCGCTGATGTGTGAAGTCGTATTGTTTGAGAAGTGTTATGACATCTTCTGCCTTATAGGCTTTCTCTATCGGCATTATCTCAGCCCTCTCTTCGTGGAAGGGATTATGCAGCGAAAGAGCGATATGGCAGTCGGTGCTGTCTAAATACCTTTGTATGTTTTTGAGGTAGCCTACGGTGCTTACCGTTATGCGTTTGGGCGACCAAGCGCAGCCGTATTCGCCGGTCATCACATCAAGCGAGCGGAGCACCTCGTCTATATTGTCCATCGGTTCGCCCTCACCCATATAGACTATATTGGTAAGGCAGCCGCCGTGAAGTCGGTCAATCTCAAAAATCTGATTGAGGATGTCGGCGGCGGAAAGATTGCCGTGAAAACCGAGTGTGCCGGTCATACAGAAGCGGCAGCCCATCTTGCAGCCGGCCTGTGTGCTGATGCAGACAGTGGCTCTGTCGTCCTCAGGCAGGAAGACAGACTCAATATATCTTTTTTCATTCCCGCCTTGCGTAGGATATACCTCAAAGAGATATTTGACAGTTCCGTCTTTGGACACTGCCTGCGCCACCGGTGCGTGTCTGCCTACTGTATAGTCTTTGCTCAGCCGTTCACGTCCCTGTTTGGATATATTGGTCATCTCGTCAAAACTTACTGCGCGTTTTTTATACAGCCATTCGGCGAGTTGTTTTCCTGCAAAGCGCGGCAGACCTGCCTCGGCGGCAATCTGCTGCAGTTCTTTGATATTTTTACCTAACAGTACCTTCACTCTGTCAATTGTGAATTATTTGCATCCTGCGTTGGGGTCGTACCAGTCGGGCAGTTCAAATTGCTCTGTAGTGAGATAGCCGAGCGATGGGTCGGCATACACTTTCTGCATATACAGTGCGAAAATAGGCAGAGCCATAGATGCGCCTTGTCCGTCAGCCATGGTGTCAAAGTGTATGGCACGGTCTTCTCCTCCTACCCAGCATCCGCTGACGAGCGATGGGGTAAAGCCTACGAACCAGCCGTCGGAGTTGTTTTGCGTAGTACCTGTCTTGCCTCCCATGGGTGCGGTGATGTTGTAGCGGAACCGCGCCCTAACGCCCGTACCGTGGTCCATAACGGCGCGAAGCATAGTAATCATCTTATATGATGTAAGTTCGCTTATTATCTCGTATGAGTGAGGAGAGAAAGTGGCGAGTATGTTGCCGTTGTTGTCTTCTATACGGGTAACATACAGCGGCTCGGTGCGTATACCTTTGTTCGGGAAAGCGGTGTAGGCATCCACCATCTCTTGTACGCTCACTTCACACGGACCGAGACAGAGGCTGACCACGGGGTCAAGTTGTCCTTGTATGCCGAACGACTGCATCAGTCTTACAAGTTGTTCGGGAGTAAAGAGCGACATCAGGTAGGCTGACAGCCAGTTGCTCGACTGCTGCAGACCCCATTGCAGCGTAACCGAGTCGCCTTGGTTCTTGGTATGGTCGTCGTGGGGTGTCCAAGGGTTGCCGTTGCCGTCAATGAGCGTGACGGGTTCGTTGACGGTCTTGTCGCATGGCCACATACCTTCGTCCATAGCGAGGGTGTAGAGATAGGGCTTGACTGTGGAGCCTACCTGACGGCGACCCATAGTAGCCATATCGTATTGGAAGTGTGCGAAGTCGGGACCGCCGACGTATGCTTTGACGTGTCCGTTATGCGGGTCGATAGACATAAATCCGCACCGCAGGAAGTGCTTGTTCCAGCGTATTGAGTCCATAGGCGAAAGCAGGGTGTCTATCATGCCGTTGTAGGTGAATACTTGCATCTCAACCGGCGTGTTGAAGTTCTCCGTAATCTGTTTTTCGTTCAGTCCGGCTTTTTTGAGTGCACGATAGCGGTCGGTCTGGCGCATGGAGCGTGTCATAATGCCGCTTATCTCTTCTTTGGTCAGTTTGCGCGAGAAGGGAGCGTATGATTTGTTCTTTTTCTCCTTGAAGAACCGTTTTTGCAGGTCTTGCATGTGTTCGCTCACCGCCTGTTCGGCGTATTGTTGCATACGCGAGTCCACGGTGGTGTATATGCGCAGTCCGTCTTGATAGAGGTCGTAGTTGGTGCCGTCAGGTTTGCGGTTCTTGTTGCAGAAGCCGTATAGCGGGTTCTCGTCCCACAGGCGGCGGTCGATGGCATACTGCTGTTTGTTCCACTCGGGGTAGGCACTCTCTTTGGGCTCTTTAGCGGTCAGGTATTGGCGCAAAAACTCGCGGAAATAGGGAGCTGAGCCTTGCTTGTGGTCCACGGAGCGGTATTTGAGAGTGAGCGGCAGGGCTTTGAGCGAGTCGCATTCAGTCTCAGTCAGGTAATCGTATTTACGCATTTGGTTGAGGACGGTGTTGCGGCGGTTGAGCGCACGCTCCTTGTGCCTCACGGGGTTGTACAGCGACGGGTTCTTACACATACCCACAAGCATTGCCGACTGCTCTACTTTCAGGTCTTTGGGTGTGGTGGAGAAATAGACCTGTGCGGCAGTCTGAATACCGACGGCGTTGTAGAGAAAATCGAACTGGTTGAGGTACATTGTCAGTATCTCGTCTTTGGAGTAGAGGCGTTCGAGTTGTACTGCAATAACCCATTCGATGGGTTTTTGCAGTGCGCGTTCAAATCGGCTATTGGCGCGTGGCGACCACAGTTGCTTGGCAAGTTGTTGGGTTATGGTGGAGCCTCCGCCTGCCTTGCCTAATGAAAGAAGTGCGCGGAAGAAGGACTTGAAGTCCACGCCGGTGTGTTGCCTGAAGCGTGCGTCTTCGGTGGCAATGAGAGCCTCTACGAGTTTGGGCGAGAGGTCGGTATATTGCACACCCACACGGTTTTCGTAGCGGTAGTATCTGCCGAGCGACTGCATATCGCTGCTGAAGACCTCGCTGGCGTATCTGTTTTTCGGGTTCTGTATCTCCTCAAGCGGTGGCAGATAGCCGAGATGACCATTGGCTATGAGCCAAAAAAGCAGGTAAAGACTTGCTATGCCCAAGCCGAACAGTGTCCAGAACCATAGTGCGAACTTACTCGCCAATGACCATTGTTTATATTGTTTCATATCATCAGATCTGTTATTATTTCGTTAAGTATATGTATTCCTTTTTGTGTGGCTCTTATTCTGCCTTCTGCTTCTTCAAGCAGTCCTGCCGTAAGATGTCGGGAGAGATATTTTTCCGCTTCGGGGCGTATAATAGTTCTGTCTATACCTTTGCTTGTACGCAGCCCTAACATTATGTTTTCGTTATATATGTCTGTGTCGGTCAGGGTCTCGGTGGTGAAGGCGTTGCTGGGTGAGGCTATGTATTTGTTTATGTCCGGCAGGTTGGCTCTTCTTGTTCGGCAGCCGTCGTAACTGTGTGCACCTGCGCCGAGACCTATATACGGAGTATGTGTCCAGTAGCTTGAGTTGTGCTGTGCCTCACGACCTTGGCAAGCGAAGTTGCTCACCTCATAGCGGTTGATACCTTTTTTGGCTGTCTCGGAGCAGATAAGGTCGTACATCGCGTTTGCCGTGTCCTCGTCTGTCTCTTGTATAAGTCCGCTGTCTCTGTCTCGGGCAAAAGGTGTGTTTTCTTCAAAACTCAGGCAGTAGCACGACAGGTGTTGTATGTCAAGTGAGAGGGCTTTTTCAAGGTCTTTGAGCAGCATCTCTATGGTTTGCCACGGGAGGGCATATATAAGGTCTATGGAGATGTTGTCAAATCCGGCTTTTTGTGCCGTTTCTACGGCTTGTTCGGCTTGCCGGGCATCGTGTCTGCGCCCCATAAGGCGGAGCAGCCGGTCGTCAAACGACTGTATGCCTATGCTCAGGCGGTTGATACCTGCTTTAAGCCACTGCTCGGCTATGTCTTGCGTTATGTCCTGCGGATTGGCTTCAAGTGTCTTTTCTATCGCTTTTTGGGCTTTGCTCACCCGTATCAGCCGCTCTATGTCTTGCGGGTCAATAAGGCTCGGCGTCCCGCCGCCTATATAAAAGGTCTTTATCTCATGTATCTCCTTCTCTCTTGACTCGGCTTCTTTTTCCACTGCCGCTATGTATGCCTTGCGGTGTTCAAGCCTTGTGGTGGAGAAGAAATCGCAGTAGCGGCAACGGCTTTTGCAGAAGGGAATATGTATGTAAACACCTGCCAATTGGTTGTATTATAATGAAATGGTTATTTCTTAACTTCAGAGTCGTTCTTGTTGCCCCAAAGGTATTGCATCCAGTCCGACATCTTCTTTTCCTGCGGACTGCCTTGCGGATGCCAGAAATGTTCACCTGCTAATTCGTCGGGCAGGTATTGCTGCTTTACGAAGTGGTTTTGAAAGTCGTGTGCATACTTATATCCGTCGCTATAGCCGAGTTCCTTCATCAGTTTGGTCGGCGCGTTCCTCAAATGCAGCGGTACGGGCAGGTTGCCTGTCTTGCTCACGGTCTGCAGAGCATCATCTATAGCCATATAGGCGGAGTTGCTTTTCTGCGAGGTGGCGAGATAGACGGTAGCCATAGCAAGCGGGATACGCCCTTCGGGCCAGCCTATTTTTTGCAGAGTGTCAAAACAGGCATTGGCGACGAGCATAGCGTTGGGGTTGGCAAGTCCTATATCCTCGCTCGCGGAAATGACAAGACGGCGGGCTATAAACTTCGGGTCTTCGCCTGCTGCCACCATTCGTGCGAGCCAGTAAATGGCTGCATCGGGGTCGCTGCCGCGTATGGACTTGATAAAAGCGGAGATGATGTCGTAGTGCATCTCGCCGTCTTTGTCGTAGGCAACGGGGTTCTGCTGTACGAGGCGTGTAAGCATCTCGTCCGTTATCTCCACGGGCTTGGGTAGAGTGGAGGTGCTGTTAGCGACCAACTCTATTATATTCAGCAGTTTGCGCGCATCGCCGCCGCTGTATCTGATTAGTGCATCAGTGTCAGTAAATTTCAGTTCGCAACTTTTGACATACTCATCTTCTGTCTGTACGAGCGTAAGCAGACGGAGAAGGTCATCTTTGTCAAGCGGCTGTAAGACATATACTTGACAACGACTCAAAAGCGGCGTAATCACTTCAAAACTCGGGTTTTCCGTTGTGGCTCCTATGAGCGTGATTGTCCCTTCCTCCACCGCGCCGAGCAGGCTGTCCTGTTGCGACTTGGAGAAGCGGTGAATCTCGTCTATGAACAGTATGGCATTGCCGTCGGTAGCGGTGGTGCCGAACAGACCTGAAGCCGATTTCTTGGCTTTGTCTATTACTTCCCTCACTTCCTTCACGCCGCTCGTTACGGCTGAAAGAGTATAGAAGGGTCGTTCAAGCCGGTTCGCAATAATCTTGGCAAGCGTTGTCTTGCCCACCCCGGGAGGTCCCCATAGAATAAACGACGACAGATTGCCGCTTTCTATCATCTTGCGCAATACCGCGCCTTCGCCCACTAAATGCCGCTGACCGATATACTTGTCAAGCGTGCGGGGCCGCATACGTTCCGCTAATGGTAACACTGTTGTCTTTTGCTCTAAATACGGCGGCAAAAGTACGCCTTTTTTTGCGATTATGCAAGCAAAGTGAGTAATTATTTGCCCGAACTGAAAAATTACACTACCTTTGTCGCAAAATTTTGCATAACTAAAAGATACGGATATGAAGTATTTTCTTTCCATTATCGGTGGTGGTCCGGCAGGATATACCGCCGCAGAGAAAGCCTCAAAGCAAGGCAAGTCGGTGATTCTCTTTGAGCGTGAGCAACTTGGCGGTACTTGCCTCAATGTCGGCTGTATTCCTACCAAAACGTTGCTCTACAGCGCAAAGCAGTACTATAACGCGCTGCACGCCGATAAATACGGAGTAAAAGCGGAAACGGTAAGTTTTGACTACGGCAAGATATTCCAGCGCAAGCAGAAAGTTGTTCGCAAACTCGTAGCCGGTATAAAGCAAAAACTCAATAACGAGTTCTGCACCGTTGTCAGCGGTTCGGCTTCAGTCGTAAGCCGCACGGACGACACCGTGCTAATAGAATGCAACGGCGAAAAATATGAAGCAGAGAACCTGCTTATTTGCACCGGCTCGTCCAACTTCGTACCGCCTATTGAGGGTATTCAGGACAATCCCGCCGTATGGGACTCCACTTCCGCCCTTGATGCAAAAGAACTGCCTGCAAGTATGATAATTGTGGGCGGCGGCGTGATAGGTATGGAGTTTGCCACTCTCTATCACGAACTTGGTGTACCCGTTACCGTCATTGAGGCTATGCCGACCATCCTGCCTAATCTTGACCAAGATGTCGTAAAAGTGCTGCGTGACAAGTATGAGAAAGCCGGTATCCGTATTCTTACTTCCACTAAAGTAATGTCGCTTGAAGGGAATAAGGTTACAGCCCAACCGGCTGAAGGTGAGGCTATAACTCTTGAGGCTGAGCATATACTCGTAAGCGTAGGTCGCCGTCCCAACCTTGACGGACTTGAAGCACTTGAAGGACTTGAGTTTACCCGCAAAGGAATCAATGTGGATGAGGGTATGCGCACCAACCTCAACAACGTCTATGCCGCAGGCGACATCACGGGTAAGATTATGCTTGCTCACGTGGCATCACGCCAAGCCGAAGTGGCAGTAAGCCGTATGCTAAAGCAGATACCCGTTCAGCGCATTGCATACAACGCCATCCCGTCGGTTGTCTATACCAATCCGGAGATAGCCTCTGTCGGACTGACCGAAACCGATGCTGCCGACATTCCTCACGAGGTGCGCTCTATGCCTATGACCTTCAGCGGTCGTTTCGTGGCTGAAAACGAGGGTGAGACAGGACTTTGCAAGATGTTAGTCGATACCAAACACAACACCGTCCTTGGCGTACACATGATAGGAAACCCCTGCTCCGAGTTCGTGGCAGCGGCTTCGTTTGCCGTGCGCATGGGATATACTGTTGCCGAGTTTGAGCAAGTCGTATTCCCGCACCCCACGGTAAGCGAAATACTAAAAGAGATACTTTGACATATTAGCAGGTCGGCTTGTCGCTCCGCTTGAAACAAGAGCGGAGAGGAAAGTCCGGGCAACATAGAGCACCATACAGGCTAACGACCTGCAGGCAGCAATGCTTGGTCCCTGGAACAGCGACGAACGGCACCTTACTTGTAAGGTGATGAAACGGCTACACTATGGGTTGCAATCCCATGTAAACCGGCGACAGAGGGCTGCTCGTCCGAGCCGGAGGGTAGGGAGCGTGAGAGCGGCATAGTAATATGCCAGCCAAGATTAATGACAAGCGCACGGGTGCAGGTATGCTTCCCCATAAACCGCCCCGCGTACAGAACCCGGCTTACAGACTTGCTAATTTTTTATAAAAAGCGGACAGCAATATGCTTAAGTCCGCCTTTTTGTATGAATATATTTGCACATTCGCTCTAAAATCCGTACCTTTGTGGGCGAATACCAAATCCTATTGCTATGAAAACTTCCAAACTCTCTCTTCTGCTGCTCTCGGCAGCGATGTTTATGTCAGTAGGCTGTAAGAACACCAAAAACGAACTCGATGACCAGGGTAGTAAGTCGTCCGACAACACCGAACAGACAACAGGCAACACCACTGACAGTATCATCGGTCGTTTCTCCGTTGCCGAAGGGTGTCAAGTTGTTTTCTCTCGCGGAAACCTTCAGTATCAGGCTTCTACCGGCACTTGGCGTTTCCCCGAGCAACAGTATGACTATCTCGGCGCAGACAACGACAAAATCTCCGAAACCAACGAAGGCTGGATAGACCTCTTCGGTTTCGGGACAAGCGGCTGGGACAGCGGCGCGAAAGAGTATATGCCGTATAGTTGGGAAAGCGGCAACGAAAACTATCAGCCCGGAAACTCGTATCTCATAGACCTCACTTACGACTATGCCAATGCCGACTGGGGTGTGTATAACGCCATAAGCAACGGCGGCAACGAGAAAGGACAATGGCGGGTGCTGACGGCTGCCGAACTTAAATACTTGTATGATACACGCCCTGATGCTGCCAAACTGCGCGGTAACGCTACCGTTTGCGGCAGACACGGCATCATCTTCCTGCCGGACGGCTTTGTGCAGCCCGAAGGCATAAAGTTCTATCCCAACGGAAAGAACTGGGACCTGAATAAATACAACAACCTCAAATGGGCAGATATGGAGCGTGCCGGTGCCGTCTTCCTTCCCACAGCCGGTTATCGCACCGTCCGCACCGCTGCACAACAAGAGGTTTACGGAATGTACTGGACATCTACACATAGCGACTTTACTCATTGCTTTGCCTTTATCTTCAACTATGGCATCGGTTATCCCGAAGGAGAGGGCGACCGCTTCCTCGGTCTGTCGGTAAGGCTCGTAAAAGATGTCAAATAATTGCTTTTTTGCTTATGACTATCCAATTCCTCGGTGCCGCACAAGAAGTTACCGGCTCCAA
Organism: Bacteroidales bacterium UBA7009; assembly: GCA_002449665.1. GTDB lineage: Bacteria > Bacteroidota > Bacteroidia > Bacteroidales > Paludibacteraceae > Colicola. The sequence continues at coordinate 31,173 of DJXH01000032.1, read as the reverse complement.
ACATCTGATAACAACCGACAGCGGTAAACATATTCTGCTCGATTGCGGTATGTATCAAGGCAAGGGTATGGAGACCGATGCCGCCAACCGTGACCTCGGTTTCAATCCCGAAAACATCGATGCCGTCATTCTCTCCCACGCCCATATAGACCATTCGGGACTGATACCATATCTCTGGAAACTCGGATTTCGCGGCGATGTCATCTGCACACCTGCCACACGCGACCTCTGCGCACTGATGCTCGTCGATACGGCTTTCATTCAAGCGCAGGATGTAAGGTGGTACAATAAAAAGATGGCACGCGAACATAAGCCCGCTATCACTTCGCTCTTCGATGCCAATCAGGCGGAACGCTGTATGAAACTGTTTGTTACGGTGGATTATGGTCGCCGCTACAAAGTATGTGACGGTGTGTTCGTTACTTTCACCAACTCCGGACACATGCTCGGCTCGGCTGTTACAAGTCTTGAAATAATAGAAAACGGCGAGACCAAGCGCATTGCCTATACAGGCGATATAGGACGGCTGAAAAGTCATATCCTCTGCTCGCCGCAACCCTTCCCGCAATGCGACTACCTGATATGTGAGTCCACATACGGCAACCGTCTGCACGATGATATGCTTGTGAGCGAAGAACAACTGCTTGGAGTAGTGGAAGATACGTGTGTCTATAAGAAAGGCAAACTCATCATCCCATCCTTCTCCGTAGGGCGGACACAGGAGATTGTCTATGTCCTCAATCAACTCTACAACGATGGTCGCCTGCCGCATATCAAGGTCTATGTCGATTCGCCCCTGTCGGTCAATGCCACACATGTCTTTCGTATGTATCTCGACTCGCTCAACGAAGAGGTGCAGGACACTATGCGTTTCGACCCCGACCCGTTCGGGTTCAATACGCTTACGTACATAACCGACATTCGCGAGTCAAAGGCTCTGAACAACAGCGATGAACCATGTATTATCATTTCCGCTTCGGGTATGCTTGAGGCAGGGCGTGTCAAGCATCACGTAGCCAACCATATCTCCGACCCGTCTTGCACCATCCTGCTCGTCGGCTACTGTACCCCCACCTCCCTCGGCGCACGCATACAAGACCCTAAACGTCAATGGGTCAGTATCTTCGGCTACGACCATCGTATCAAGGCGCAGATAATGAAGATAGAAGGCTTTAGCGGACACGGCGACTACAAAGAGATGATTTCCTACCTCACCTCATGCCAAAAAGTAGAGGGTGTAAAACGTACATTCATAGTTCACGGTGAGCAGACGGCCCAAAGTGAATATAAAGACCATCTCTATGAAGCAGGCTTCCGCAATATTGAGATTCCCGCTAAAAACGATATAGTAAACTTATAATAATCAATACTTTGCCTTTTTGGCTTTCTTCCAAACAATGAATAATATCGCTATTCTCGGCTACGGCAATATAGGACATGCCGCCGAACAAGCACTTAAAAACTCGATCGACCTCACTTTTACAGGCATTTACCACCATTCTGACTTCTCTTCTCTGCTTGCCGATGCCAAGGCAGGCAAAATAGATGGTGTCATACTCTCTACGCCTACACGCGCTGTACCCGAATATGCGGCAGAACTGCTCAAAGTCGGTATTTCCACCGTTGACAGTTTCGATATACATACACGTATCCCGCAACTCCTCTCTGACCTTATGCCGCTTGCCAAGGCGGGCAAGGCTGTGTCTGTTATCGCTGCCGGTTGGGACCCGGGCTCTGACTCTGTTGTCCGCTGTCTTATGCAGGCTCTTGCGCCGCAGGGTATAACGTATACCAACTTCGGTCCCGGTCGCTCTATGGGTCATACTGTTGCTGCCAAAGCTGTTGAGGGTGTGGAAGATGCGCTGTCTATGACCATACCCCTCGGGACAGGCATACATCGCCGTATGCTCTATGTCAAACTCAAAGCCGGAGCCGATGCCAAGCAGGTGGAGCAGACTTTGCTTAAAGACGACTATTTCGCTCACGATGAGACACACGTTGTTTTTGTGGACGACATCAGGTCGCTTAATAATGTAGCCCACGGAGTTAACCTTGTTCGCAATGGTGTCAGTGCAGACGTTCATAATCAGCGACTTGAGTTTAATATGACTATCAACAACCCTGCACTTACAGGTCAGGTGCTTGTGTCCGCCGCCCGTGCTGCATTGCGCCTGAAAGCCGAGCAGAGGTACGGAGCATACACAATGATTGAAATCCCACCCGTCTATTTGCTTGAAGGTGAAACGGAAAAGTGGGTCAAAACATTAGTCTAAATAATTAAATTGTAAATATCCTAAATTGTAAATGTTATGTCAGTCCAAAAGTATATCAACGCCAATCGAGAGCGTTTTTTGGAAGAGTGGGGTAGTCTTATCGCCATACCTTCAGTCAGTTGTCAGGCAGAGCACAAAGCCGATATGTTGCGTTGTGCAGAGCGTTGGCGCGAACTGCTGCTTGCTGCCGGTGCGCAGAAAGCCGAAGTGATGCCGTCCGATGGCAATCCGTTCGTCTATGGCGAGTATATTTGCGGCAAGCAAGATGCGCCTACGGTTCTTGTCTATGCCCACTATGATGTTATGCCGGTTGAGCCGCTCGACCAATGGCTTTCCGACCCATGGAAACCCGATGTGCGCAAAGGTCGTCTCTATGCTCGCGGTGCAGACGATGACAAAGGTCAGGCAATGATACAGGTTAAGGCCTTTGAATACCTTGTTGCCACAGGACAGATGAATGCTAATGTGAAGTTCATCTTCGAGGGGGAAGAAGAAATAGGTTCGCCGTCTTTAGAAGCCTTTATATCTAAACATAAAGACCTGCTTCGCAGTGATATTATCCTCGTGAGCGACACATCCATGATAGGCAAAGACACACCGTCTATCACCACCGGTCTGCGCGGACTGGCTTATTGGCAGGTGGAAGTGACAGGTCCTAATCGCGACCTGCATTCAGGGCATTTCGGCGGGGCTGTCAAGAACCCCATCAACGCCCTTTGTGAGATGCTCTCAAAGGTTGTTGATGCCGACGGCAAAATAACAATCCCTCATTTCTATGACAAAGTGTTGCCTATCCCCGCTGAAGAGCGTGAGATGATAGCCCAAATACCTTTCTCCGAGGAGAACTATCGCAAGGCGATTGACGTGGATGCCACTTTCGGCGAAAAAGGTTATTCTACGCTTGAGCGTAACTCCTGCCGTCCGTCGTTCGATATCTGCGGTATCTGGGGCGGATATACAGGCGAGGGCAGCAAGACCGTCCTCCCGAGCAAAGCATACGCCAAGGTGTCCTGCCGACTTGTAGCCAATCAAGACCACGAGGAGATTTCCCGCGCTTTCGTTGAGTATATGAAGCAGATTGCCCCCGCCGGTGTGCGTGTTGATATAACGCCTATGCACGGCGGACAAGGCTATGTATGTCCCATAGATATTCCGGCATACAAGGCGGCTGAAAAGGGCTTTACCGAGGCTTTTGGTATCCGCCCGCTTGCTGCAAGACGCGGTGGCAGTATTCCAATCATCTCCTCTTTCGAGCAGATACTCGGTGTGAAGACCATACTCATGGGCTTCGGCTTGGAGCAGAACGCCATCCACTCGCCCAACGAGTCAATGGACCTCGAAGTATGGGAAAAAGGCATCATCGCCGTTGTCGGCTTCTACCGCCATTATACTGATTTATAAATTCTACTGTAATGAATAAGTGGATTGAATATAGCATAAAATATGCTAATCAACGCTCATATCTTGATGACTTATTTAAGGTTTATCCGACAATTCCTGAAGGCATAAGAGATATTGATGAACAAAAATGGTTAGATGTGGAAAAGGCTTTCAAAAGGAAAAATAACAAGGCTTTGATTTTAAGTCTGTTGAAATTAGACCTTTTTCCTATTAAAGACAGTTATATCGCTTATCTTCGCCGAGATCCGAAATCTGTAGAACGTAATCCGCAGACAATCAATAGACTCTGTGGTAGAATATATGAATTGGGTTTATTAAAGTTGTATGAGCGTTGCAGTGAACCAAAAGAAACCAATAGACAGATTGGTCCGCTTTTTAAGGATTGGATTCGTACAAAAGCTTTAGGAATAAAACCTGTATCATTGCAAAAATTTATTTCTACTGAATCAAATGCCATTCTTGATGCAAGCGATGCGCAGATGATGGATTTTGCTCGTGAGAAATTAAATTATAAACACAACAAGGGTTTAGATTTTGTTGCTCGTTTTAATGGTAAGTATGTAATTGGTGAAGCAAAGTTTCTCACGGATGTCGGAGGACATCAAAATGCTCAATTTAACGATGCGATAAGTACAATTTCAACACCGAGAGTAAAAGCTGTCAAGGTCGCAATCCTTGATGGTGTTTTGTATATCCCTTCCAATAACAAGATGTATAAGTCCATTACTCAAACCTATTCGGATAAGAATATAATGAGTGCATTGGTTTTACGTGATTTTTTATATCAAATTTGATATTCAGTTATGGATAATGTACTCATATATGGAGACAATCTGCTCGGACTGCAATATCTTTTGTCTAATGGCTTTGCAGGTAAAATTGATTTGGTCTATATTGACCCCCCCTTTGCAACAGGCGGAAACTTTACCATTACCAATGGCAGGGCATCAACAATAAGTAATTCTAAAAAAGGTGATATTGCTTATTCAGACGTTGTTAAAGGCAAAGAGTTTATTGATTTTCTCCGTGAGAGGTTGATACTTATAAAAGATTTATTATCAGACAGAGGCTCTATTTATCTTCACATTGATTACAGAATAGGTCATTATGTAAAAGTAATGATGGACGAAGTGTTTGGTATTTCTAATTTTAGGAATGACATAACACGTGTTAAATGCAATCCGAAAAATTTTGATAGGATAGGGTATGGAAATATAAAAGATATGATTCTCTTTTATACTAAAACAGATACTCCTATATGGAATGAACCGCGACAGCCATATACTCAGCAAGATATTGAAACTCTCTTTACAAAGGTGGATAAAAATGGAAGGCGATACACCACAGTACCGATTCATGCACCCGGAGAAACGATTAGTGGTGAATCTTCGCGTCCGTTCAAAGGAATTATGCCACCTCAAGGAAGACATTGGCGTACAGATGTAGATACACTCGAGAAATGGGATGCAGAAGGACTGATAGAATGGTCTGATAAAGGTAACCCGCGAAAGAAAATTTATGCAGATGAGCGCGAAGGAAAGCGAGTCCAAGATATTTGGGAATATAAAGACCCGATGTATCCCGTTTATCCGACAGAAAAAAATGCTGATTTGTTGGATTTTATAGTCAAAACGTCATCAACTGAAGGTAGTATGGTTTTAGATTGTTTTGCGGGGTCAGGTACCACACTTAAATCAGCCGAAAAATTAGGACGTTATTGGATTGGAATAGATCAGTCCGAATTTGCAATTAAAGCAATAAAAGATAAACTCAGATTAGAGTCTAATGACCTCTTCTCACAAGAGCAGAAGTATAAATTTATTAGCTTATAAATAAATTTATGAAAATCGCCATTATCGGGCGCGGCAATGTCGCCACTAACATTTTCCATACCCTGCGCGAGAAGAATATCTCAACCGAGATGTTCTCCTCGCGAAGCGGATTGGACTTGCTCCCTGACAACTACGATGTCTATATCTATGCCGTCAGAGATGAAGCACTGCAAGAGGTTGTAAGCAAAGTGCACGTTCAGCTGCGCGCTCTGCACCTTCATACGTCAGGCACTATGCCGCTTTCTGTCTTTGACAGCGGCACTGACTGCCCCGATAAACTGCATTGCGGCATACTCTATCCTTTCCAGACCTTCTCTAAAGAACGGCTGACCGATTTCTCCAAAGTGCCTGTTTTCATCGAGGCAAAAGGCATAGACGACATCTCTGCCGTCTATGCCGTGGCTCTAACGCTCTCCGGGCACGTCTATGAAACCACTGCCGCCGAGCGGCAACGACTGCATATCGCAGGTGTCTTTGCCTCCAATTTTACCAACCTGATGTACTCTGTTGCAGCGGATATTATCAAGAATACTCATATTCCTTTTTCCGCGCTTCTGCCGCTTATTGACGAGACTGCCAACAAGGTGCATAACCTTACACCTTATGATGCGCAGACAGGTCCTGCCCGCCGACACGATGAAAATGTCATAAAGCAGCACCTGTCTAAACTTGATACTGAACAGCAACGTCAGATATATTCGTTGCTTACTGAATGTATTAAAAACAAATATCTCTGATATTGTTTTACTTTACTATCATCTCGCTGCCGAAGTAGGGTTGCAGTGCTTTTGGAATACGTATGCCTGATTCGGTCTGATTGTTTTCCAATAGTGCTGCCACTATGCGGGGCAGTGCGAGTGCGCTACCATTGAGAGTATGGCACAGAGCCGTTTTCTTATCTTCCTGACGGCGGTAACGGCAGTGCAGGCGGTTGGCTTGATAGGTATCGAAATTGCTTGTGCTGGACACTTCAAGCCAGCGTTTTTGCGCTTCCGAATAAACCTCAAAATCATAGCATAGTGCTGCGGTAAAACTCATATCTCCGCCGCAGAGACGGAGTATGCGATATGGCAGTTCGAGCTTTTGCAGCAGTCCTTCCACGTGAGAGAGCATCTCGCGGTGGGAAGCATCAGAGTGTTCGGGAGTGTCTATGCGCACTATCTCTATCTTGGAGAACTCGTGCAGGCGGTTCAGTCCGCGTACATCCTTGCCGTAACTGCCTGCCTCGCGGCGGAAACACTGGGTGTAGGCGCACATCTTAACGGGCAGTTTGCTTTCTTCTATAATAACATCCCTGTATATGTTGGTTACCGGCACTTCGGCTGTGGGTATAAGATAGAGGTCGTCCGTGTTGCAGTGGTACATCTGTCCCTCTTTGTCAGGCAGTTGACCTGTACCGTAGCCGCTGTCTTGATTGACAACGGTAGGCGGCATTATTTCCGTATATCCGGCTTTGGCTGCCTCGGCAAGGAAGAAGTTGATGAGTGCGCGCTGGAGCCTTGCACCTTGACCGACATAGACCGGGAAACCGGCACCGCTGATCTTTACTCCGAGGTCGAAGTCGATGAGGTTATACTGCTTTGCCAAGTCCCAGTGGGGAAGGCGTGCTTCTGCCGGCTGCGGGTTCCATTTTTCGTCCCAACCGCCAAGAGCAATACCTTCGCAGTCAAACCCGTTCATCTTCGCTTGTGCATCCTCAGGCAAAGCAAAACCGCCTGTTTTGACGGCGCGGTTATCTTCGGCAGTCTTGCCTTCGGGGACAACAGAGTAGGGGACATTAGGTATGGTGAGCAGAGTGTCTGTTTGCTTTTTCTCTGCTTCTGCCATCTCTTTTTCGTATGTGGCGATGTCTTGTTTGAGTGTGCCTGTGTGTTTCTTGGCTTCTTCGGCTTCGTCTTTTTTGCCTTGTGCCATCAACTGTCCGATGGACTTGGCTATCTTGTTCATCTCGGCTGAAGCGGCATCTTTTTTCTGTTGTGCGGCTTTTCTTTCTTCGGAATACTGAAGCACTGCCTCTATCGCTTCGGTAGCACCCGCAAAATGTTTCTTCTCCAAGCCGGCAATGACGGCTTGCTTGTCATCGGTGATTTGCTTGAGTGTTAGCATATTTGTTTTGTTTTATTATCTGCTTTACTGATAATTCATTTGTAGAGTCTTATATAAACAATCTCCTGCTTGCTGCAGGCGCAAAAAGCAGGAGATATGACGGTGGTTGTCTTTCTTTACCGTTTACGCCTCTGTGAGGGGCTGTATGGAAACGAAAGACTTGTTGTTGCGCTTGCGTGTGAAGGTAACTATACCGTCCCTGAGAGCATACAGAGTATGGTCGCTGCCGATACCCATATTCTCACCCGGGTTGTGTACTGTACCACGTTGACGAACGATGATATTACCTGCTTTGGCAAATTGTCCGCCCCATATTTTTACGCCAAGACGTTTGCTTTCTGATTCGCGGCCGTTCTTAGAACTACCGACACCTTTCTTATGTGCCATAATTGATTACGTGAATTTCGGTTAAACATTTATGCCGACTTAAGCCAGCACGATTTCTTTTACCACTACGTTGGTCAAATCCTGACGATGACCGTTGAGTTTTTTATAACCTTTGCGACGTTTCTTGTGGAAAACCAAAATTTTCTCACCACGGCACTCGTTATCAAGCACTTCGCAAACAACTTTCGCACCTGCAACAGTAGGTGCGCCTACCATAAACTGACCGTTGTTATCTACAAACAACACTTTGTCAAACTCTACCGTTGCACCCTTTTCGGTGGTTGCCATACGGTGGATAAACAATTTCTTGCCGGCCTCTACTTTGAATTGCTGGCCCTGCATCTCTACAATAGCGTACATTTTTTCGCTTTTATTTAAGTTATAGTGCTCAGGCGGCTTGTCTTGGACTTTTACGCTGCTAAAACACAAACTTACATACCGTAAATCGCTGAAAACGTGTTTCTCATACGTTGCCAAGGGCTACTTTTTCGAGCCTAAATGCACAAAATCGCTGCAAAGGTACGGCAAAAAATATAACTGTGCAAATTTCTTTACATTTTTTCAGATTATTTTACGCTATGATTGTCCCTGCGTGCAATGAAATGTCAAAAAATGCATAAATTTTGCACAAACAAAAGATATTTTGTACCTTTGCGCGTTCTATGTGTATGTTGCAGAAAGCATTTGCTCTAAAATATGAAAGACAAGATAATTTCAACTACGGTACACGTCTTCCGTTGGGACGAGTTAAACGACGGTCAGCGCAGCCTGTTGGAGGCGGCTAAACAGATGACACAGCAGGCTTATTGCCCCTATTCGCGTTTCAGCGTAGGCGCAGCGGCTTTGCTGCAGGACGGTACGGTGGTCAGAGGCTCCAATCAGGAGAACGCCGCTTATCCGAGTGGTTTGTGTGCCGAGCGTACCACTCTTTTTGCTGCCAATGCCAACTATCCCGATACGCCCGTCGTGGCTTTGGCGATAGCGTGCCGCAAGCCCTCGGGGTTCACCTTGCAGCCGGGCAGTCCTTGCGGCGGTTGCCGTCAGGTGATGATAGAAACGGAGCACCGCTTTGGCGTGCCTATTGAGGTGATGCTCTACGGCGAGAATGAGGTCTATGTGTTTGACCGCGCTTCAGACCTCCTGCCGTATGGATTTTTTGCGGAGGATTTGGCGTAGCCGTACTATATGAAGAGGCTTGACCGATATATGCTTAAGAACTTCCTCGGGTTGTTCTTTATGACTTTTGCCATTTGCTGCTTTATACTGCTGATGCAACTCCTGTGGATGCGCATCAATGATATAGTAGGCAAAGGAGTGGGGCTGTCGGTGATGCTCGAGTTTTTCTTTTATGCCCTGCTCGGAGTGGTACCGATGGCTTTGCCGCTTGCCATTTTATTGGCTTCGCTGATGACTTTCGGCAACCTCGGCGAGAAATTTGAACTTACGGCGATGAAAGCAGCAGGAGTGAGCCTGTTCCGCATAATGGCGCCGCTGATGGTGTTTGTGACGATGCTCAGTGCGGGGGCTTTCCTGTTTTCCAACTATGTCTTGCCCAAGTCGCAGATAAAGTTTTGGACCTTGGTTTTCTCTCTCAGACAGAAGTCGCCGGAACTTGACATACCGCAGGGAGAGTTTTATTCGGGTATAGACGGATATAACATATACGTAAAACACAAAAACACCCGCACCGGTCTGCTGACGGATGTGATGATATATGACTACTCGTCGGGCTTTCAGGATGCTTCGGTTACGGTGGCTGATTCGGCAAGAGTGTTCTTTACGGATGACCAAAAGTATCTGCTGCTTGACCTGTATAGCGGCGAGTCGTTTGAGAACCTAAACCGCAAAGAGCAGCAGAATTTCAATCAGCGCAATGTGCCGTATCGCCGCGAGTCGTTCGCGCGGAAAAGAGTGCTGATAGACTTTAACACCGAGTTTGTCCGCATAGACGAAAGTGCATTGCAAGACCAGCACGTGAGCAAGAACGCCGGTGAGTTGGTTCATTCGATAGACTCTATGCAACACCTTGCCCGAGTGCGCAGTCGCGAGCAGGGAGATGAACTTGTCAGAGAACGGTATTTCGGCAGGGAAACAAAAAAAGGAGCCGTGCTGACCTATGACAATCGCCGTGAAGAACTTAACCCCGATACGCTGTTTGAGCACTTTAGTCTGTCGGAGAAACAACATTCTTTGGACTACGCGCTCAAAGAGGCAAAGAGATATAAGGATATGATTGACTACAACTCTATTATGCTTGACGACCATCAGCGTTACATACGTAAACATCTTATAGAGTTGCACCGCAAGTTTACGCTTGCTTTTGCATGTCTGATATTCTTTTTCATCGGTGCACCGCTCGGTGCCATCATCCGCAAAGGCGGATTAGGTGCACCTATCGTAATATCAGTCATACTCTTTATTATATATTATATAATTGACAATGCCGGATATAAGATGGCGCGTGAGGCTCTCTGGCCCGTTTGGCAGGGTATGTGGCTCAGTTCCTTTGTGCTTTTGCCAATAGGTATATTCCTTACCTACAAGGCCGCTACCGACTCGGGACTGTTTAATACCGAAGTGTGGGTAAGAGAGGCTGAAAGATTGAAAACCTTTATAGCAAAAAAAATAAAACTGCATAAAAATGTTTAGAAAAACTTCTAATGGTGTCAGCGGCGAGAATAAACCTCGTCGTAATCGTGGTTGTCTGTGGACAATCATCATTTGTTTAGTAGCCTATGTAGGCTTGTCGTTCCTTTTTGGTCTGATGTTGGGTTCGCTCGGCTCGTCAAATGCAACGCTTGAAGACAACACCGTCTATGTGCTGAAGATGGAAGGTGAGGTGGTGGAGCAGGGCAGTGAGGACGACCCCTTTGCCGGACTGTTCGGCGAGATGCCTTACTACTCACAGCCGCAGGAGGTAGGTCTTGATGTTCTCAAACGCAATATCACCTTTGCCAAGGAAGACAAGCGCGTGAAAGCCATTCTGCTCCGTGGCGGCAATTTTCAAATAGGCCAGGCTTCCGCCAAGGCTCTCAGGGATGCTCTCTTGGACTTTAAGTCGTCCGGCAAAGCCGTCTATGCCTATGCCGACACTTATACGCAGACCAACTATTATATTGCCTCCGTTGCCGACCGACTTATGCTTAACCCCATAGGCGAGATTGACTGGAAGGGATTGTCTGCACAGAAGATGTACTACAAACGCCTGCTTGACAAGATAGGAGTGGATATGCAGGTGATAAAAGTGGGGACATTCAAGTCCGCTGTCGAGCCGTTTATCCTCACCTCTATGTCAGAGGCAGACAAGGAGCAGACACGCCTTTATATAAACGATATATGGAAAGTAATGTCCGAAGGTGTGGCGCAAAGCAGAGGTCTTACCGTAGAGCAACTTAACAACTATGCCGACCTCTATATAGGGCTGTGTGATGCAGGCGATTATCTGAAAATGAACCTCGTGGACACTCTCGTATATGCCGACCGACTTGATACACTCTTGGAAACACTCACCGGCATAGACGACCTTAATACCATTACCACTTCCGAACTTGCAACTGTCAAACGCACAGAGCATAAAGCCAAAGACAAAGTGGCGATCCTCTATGCCGAAGGCGAGATTAACGACGAAGGCAAAGACGGTATAATAGGCAAAAAAATGGTGAAAGAACTCAAGGATATTAGCAAAGACGATGATGTCAAGGCTTTGGTCTTCAGAGTGAACAGCCCGGGTGGCAGTGCTTTTGCCAGCGAACAGATATGGCACGCCGTTCAAATAGTCAAAGAGTCCGGCAAGAAAGTGGTCGTATCTATGGGCGACTATGCTGCTTCCGGCGGATATTATATCTCCTGCGGTGCCGACTATATCTACGCCGAGCCTAATACCATCACCGGCTCTATCGGTATCTTCGGACTTATTCCGTCCTACGGCAAACTGCTGAAAAATGTCGGACTTGACATTGACGGTATCTCCACCCACCGTCATTCAGGTCTCTCTTACGATATTGTCTATCGCGGTATGAACGAGGAGCAGAGAGGAATGATGCAAAAGATGGTGGAGCGCGGATATGACCTCTTTACCTCGCGTTGCGCTGAAGGTCGCGGCAAAACACAAGACGAGATAAAAGCCATAGCTGAAGGACGTGTATGGACAGGAAAAACAGCTCTTGAAATAGGTTTGGTGGACGAACTCGGCGGCATAGACGAGGCTCTGCTTAAAGCCGTGGATATGGCGGAACTCACTGACTATGAGGTTGTCTATTATCCCGAGAAAAAGGATTTCCTGACCGAACTCTTGGAGCAACTTGAAAATACGACTCCAGAAGAGAAACTCGTTGCAAAGATGCGCCGCCTCTGTGAGCAACCGCGTGTGATGACCTTGTTTAATGCACCTGTAATTGAATAAGTTATCTAAAATATGGCGTTACCCGCTTTCGTGGCTCTATACTTTCGTTATATGGCTGCGAAACGTGATGTATGATGCGCACATACTGCGTTCACATCCCGCTGTCCTGCCTACGCTCTGCGTTGGTAATCTCGCTGTTGGTGGCACCGGCAAAACTCCTCATATAGAGTGGCTTATAGAGCAATTAAGACCCTCTTTCCGCCTTGCGATCGTATCACGCGGTTATAAGCGAAAGAGCAGAGGATTAGTGGAAGCCTTTGCAGGCTCTACTGCGGCTGACATAGGCGATGAGTGTATGCAACTGCACATCAAGTACGAAGACGTGGTGATAGTGGTATGCACCAATCGACATACTGCCATCGAATACATAAAGAAAAAACATCCTGAGGTGCAATTAGTGCTGCTTGACGACGCATTTCAGTTCAGGCACCTCAAAGCCGACTTTAATATGCTGCTTACCACCGCCGACAATCCTTTCTATGCCGACCGTATGCTGCCGCTCGGGTCTTTGAGAGACAGCGAGAGGGAAAAACTGAGGGCTGATGTGGTAGTGGTAACCAAATGCCCGCAGAAGATGTCGCCCATAGAAAGAAGGAATATGACTATATGTATGCATCTGCCTGCATATCAGCATCTTTTCTTCTCCACTATGCAGTATGCACCGCTGCCCGACAAGTTGCAAAAACTCTCCCCGGAGAGTAAGATACTCCTGCTGACGGGCATAGCACAGCCGGACGACCTCAAAAACTATATCCGGCAGCATTTCAGACAAGTGGAGCACCTGCGTTTTGCCGACCACCATAATTTCTCACCCAAAGAGATTGAATATATAAAGCAAAAAGCGGAGCAGGCAGATGCCGTGGTAACAACCGAGAAAGACCTCGCACGGCTGTCCTGTTGCGACTTGCCCGAAGACTTGAGTGGCAAGCTGACGGCGATACGCGTATATCCCGTTATAAACGATTGCGAAGAACTGATACGCCTTATTATGATACGTTTCAAAAAACTGACACAAACAGCAGAAAGATGAATATATTCAAACTATTAAAGCGATTTGTATTGCCATACAAAGGGCTGGTCTTTCTAAACCTGCTCTTTAACCTGCTTTCCGCCCTGCTGTCGCTCTTCTCTTTTGTTGCCATCATACCCGTTCTGCAAATCCTGTTCGGGGTCTCTTCCGCACAAGCGAACTATACCACGTTGTCTTCTTGCTTGTCGCTACGCGAAATGACTGCTGCACTCAAAGACAATCTCTACTTCTATCTTCAGCAGATGATTGAAACACGCGGCGGAGAGTATGTGCTCATCCTGCTCGGACTCTTCCTTATCCTGATGACTTTCTTTAAGTGCCTCACCGCTTGGCTCGCCAATTTCTTTATGGTGCCTATCCGAACAGGCGTTATGAGAGACCTCAGACTGACCTTATATAATAAAGTGGTCGCGCTGCCTATCGGTTTCTTTACGGAGGAGCGCAAGGGCGATGTGATGTCGCGTATGACCAACGACGTAAACGAAGTGGAGGCTTCTATTATGTCGTCGCTTGACGTCATCTTCAAAGACCCGATAATGATACTCGTTTATCTTGTTACACTCTTTGCCATCTCGTGGAGGCTGACACTCTTTGTGCTTGTTCTGCTGCCCATATCAGGTCTGCTGATAGGCAGGATAGGTCGCTCGCTCAAGACGGTTTCCAAGCGCGGACAAGAACAGACGGCCGACCTGCTGACACAGATAGAGGAAACACTCGGCGGACTAAGAGTAGTGAAAGCGTTTAATGCCGAAGGCAAACTGCGCGAGCGGTTTGCTCTACTTACCAACGACACAAGGCGCACATTTAACCGTATCAACCGCCGGTATTTTCTCGCTCACCCCGTTTCCGAGTTCCTCGGAACGGTGCTTATAGTGGTGTTGTTGTGGTACGGCGGCAGTCTTATCCTCTCTGCCGATAACAGCATAGATGCCGCCACGTTTATCTACTATCTTGTTATCTTTTACAGTATTATCAACCCCGCCAAGGACCTTAGCAAGGCTTCATACGGCGTAAAACGCGGTATGGCATCGTTACAGCGTATAGACAAAATACTCAATGCCGAGTCGAATATAGTGCAACCCGCAAATCCTCTGCTGCTTACCGATTTTGAAAAGAACATCGAATATCATAATGTCAGTTTCTCTTACGATAGTAATACCCCTGTTCTCAACGACATCAACCTTACTATCCCCAAGGGCAAGATGGTGGCTCTCGTCGGGCAGTCGGGCAGCGGCAAGACCACTATGGCAGACCTGCTGCCGAGGTTCTATGATGTCTCTCAAGGCAGTATCACCATAGACGGTAAGGATATACGAGATGTCAGAACTTACGACCTGCGCGCACTCATGGGAAACGTCAATCAAGAGGCGATACTCTTTAACGACACTTTCTACAACAACATCACCTTCGGCGTGGACACAAGCAGACCTGCCCCTGACGGCGGCACGTGGCAGCAGGCGGTGGAGAAAGCGGCACGCATAGCCAATGCACATGAGTTTATTATGCAAACGCCTGACGGCTATAATACGCTTGTGGGCGACCGTGGCAGTCGTCTTTCAGGCGGACAGCGGCAGCGTATATCCATAGCGCGTGCCATACTCAAAAACCCGCCTATACTGATACTCGATGAAGCCACTTCGGCCCTTGATACCGAGTCGGAAAAACTAGTACAAGAGGCTCTTGAAAACCTGATGAAAGACCGAACAACACTCGTGGTTGCGCATCGCCTTTCCACTATCCGTAACGCAGATATTATATGCGTCCTGCACGAAGGCAGGATTGTGGAGCAGGGACAACACGAACAGTTGATGCTGAAAAACGGTTACTATAAGCGTCTTGTGGATATGCAAAACACAAAGTAGAAATGAAAGCGTGGATTAAACAGCCTATTTATCGCGACAACATACCTAAGTATGTTGTTAATGGTGCCGTCGCTTTGTATTTCGTAGTAGTCGGTGTTCTCACAGTATTGTATTCGTCCTATTTTATGGGTGTGATTTGGCTCGTATGGGGAGCACTATGGATAACAGTTTTCTTCTATGGGGTTAAGTCTCTTACCGATAAGTCGCGTTACTACTCGCCTAAACGCTTCGAGAAAGAATTGTTCCGTATAGCGTTAGTAGTTCGTATGATAACCGTTTTCATCGTCTATGCGCTTGTATATAATATGACAGACGGCGGTGAGTTTGACTTTGAGCCTGCAGATGTGGAGTGGTACGATGAAGTGGCAGTAGGTATATCCAAACTCTTTTGGGAAGGCAACTGGAATTTCTGGCAAAATCTAAACACGGAAACAGGCAGTATCGGTCTTGACGACTCCGGCTATCCCCTGTATCTCGGTATAGTATATAGTTTTACGGGCAACTCTAAGATTATAGCACGACTGATTCAGTGTTTTTGGTCTGCATATATATGTCTGTTTGTCTATCGTATAGCCCAACGCCACTTTGAAGAACCTACCGCCCGCTTGGCTGCAGTAATGTGTATCTTTATGCCGAATATGGTCATATATTGCGGTCTGCACCTTAAAGAGGTGGTTATGACTTTCCTCACCGTATGGTTTGTAGAGCGTGCAGATGCTCTGATGCTTAACCGCAATTTCTCTTTCACCACAGTCAGCGGCGTGGCACTGATAGGTTTGAGTCTCTTTTTGTTCCGCACGGTGCTTGCCGCCGTGTTGTTCCTCGCTTTTGCCGTGGCGATAGTCTTCAGCAGTACACGTATTATACGCGGAGGTCGCCGTGTGATGCTTATTGTTCTGTCTTTGGGTTTTGTAGTTGTGGCGTTCTCGGGAAGGATAGAAGAAGAGGTGATGTCAATCGTTAATTCCGATATACGCGGTCAGCAGCAGACGAGTATGCAATTTAGATACGGTTCGGGTAAAGGTAGCGGCGGCAACCGTTTTGCAGATAAAGCCGGTGCTGCCGTGTTTGCACCGCTTATTTTTACTTTACCTTTTCCCACTATGGTTAACCCCGACGGACAAGAGCAAAAACTGATGCTGCACGGCGGAAACTACGTCAAGGACGTTATGGCGGGGTTCGTTATCTTCTCTATGTTCCTTATGCTCTTTGGCGGCAGTATAAGAAGCCTTGATGCCGAGTGGCGCAAGCACGTCTTGCCGCTTGCCGTGTATGTTGGCTACTTGGTTGTGCTTATCTTCTCGCAGTTTGCCCACTCCGAGCGTTTCCACCAACCTATCCTTCCGTTCGCTATGCTCTTCGCCGCATACGGTGTGACACACCTTAAACCTCGTCAAAGATGGCTGTGGTCTTTGTGGATGGGAGTGGTATTCGCTATATGTATAGGCTGGCAGTATATCAAACTGCGCGGAAGAGGACTATAATAATTGAAATAGAAATACCGATAGATTGATTTATAGAAAAATCAGAACCAAAATGAAAATACTAATCACCGGCGGTGCCGGATTTATAGGAAGCAATCTTTGCGAATATTTCGTTACGGAAGGATACGATGTAGTGTGCCTTGACAACTTATCCACCGGTTTTTTGCATAATATAGAGCCATTGCTATCAAAGTCCAATTTTAGTTTTATAGAGGGTGATATTCGCGATTTGGACACTTGCCGTCGTGCCGTCCAAGGCTGCGAGGTCGTTCTGCACGAAGCCGCTCTCGGCAGTGTCCCGCGTAGCATCAATGACCCTATAACCACCAACTCCAACAACATATCCGGCTTCCTCAATATGCTTGTGGCTGCAAGAGATGAGAAGGTTCGGCGTTTTGTCTATGCCGCCTCGTCTTCCACTTACGGCGACTCAAAAGAATTGCCTAAAATTGAGCATAATATCGGTCGCCCGCTCTCGCCCTACGCCATCACGAAGTTTGTAAACGAACTCTATGCTAATGTTTTTACCTCTCTCTACGGATTGGAAACGATAGGATTGAGATATTTCAATGTCTTCGGTCGTCGCCAAGACCCCAACGGCGCATACGCTGCTGTCATCCCTCTGTGGGTGAAAGCACTTATACGACACGAGTCGCCTTACATTAACGGCGACGGCACTTACTCGCGCGACTTTACCTACATAGACAATGTTATTCAAGCCAATATGCTTGCTGCCACTCTGCCGCACGATACGATAGTAAAGCAGGCAGAACTGTATAATATGAACCTGCCACAAAATGCTCCGCTTGACCTTGTATTTAATGTGGCGTATGGTGGCAATACCACTCTCATCGACCTTTTTTATTGCCTGCGCGATAACCTTGCCAAATATGATGAAAAGATCGCTGAAATAGAACCGATATACAGAGAAAATCGTGCCGGTGATATTCCTCATAGTCAGGCTTCTATTATCAAGGCTCAACGCATACTCGGCTACAACCCTCTCTATAGCGCACAAGACGGTTTTGCCCGCGCCTGCGAGTGGTATTACAACAACTTAAAAGATTGATTATGCTGTTCAATTCAATACCGTTTTTGCTGTTTTTTATCGTTGTTTTCCTGCTTTATTGGTTGGTGGGGAAGAATAGTGTAAAGGTGCAAAATCTGACACTGCTCTTGGCAAGTTGGTTCTTCTACGGATTTACCAACCTCAAGATGCTTCTTCTTTTTATTGCTCTGACGATTGCATACTATTATATAGGTTTAGCAATAGAAAAAGCATACGATAAAAGTGATACCAAAAAGGCTGAACGCATAGGCGGTAGATGGACTACGCTCGGCGTGCTGCTCGGCGTTGGTGCGTTATTATATTTCAAGTATTTCAATTTCTTTATTGATTCTTTTATTCAGTTGCTTAATCTATGCGGACTGCACGCCGGATTCCATTCGCTGAATATCATTATGCCGCTTGGCATTTCGTTTTTCACTTTCCGTCTGTTGGCGTATGTATTAGATGTCAATCACGGCAAGGTGCACGCGGAAAAAGATTTTGTTAAGTTTGCTGTCTATGTGTCATTTTTTCCTTGTATATTATCCGGACCTATTGACAGACCACAGTTCATAAAACAACTGCACAAACGGCGGGTATTTGAATATGAAATGCTATCGTCGGCTGTGATGCAGTTTATTTGGGGATTATTTAAGAAAGTGGTAGTGGCAGATAACTGTGCAACCTACGTCAATTTGGTTTGGGAGAATATGTCATCTGTTTCTGCTTCCACTCTTTTGCTTGCCGCTTTCTTATATGCCTTTGAGTTGTACGCCGACTTCTCCGGCTATTCAGATATGGCAATAGCAGTGGGCAAGGGTTTAGGACTGAAAGTGGCTGACAATTTTCACACACCTTTTTATGCTCTCAATATAGCCGATTTTTGGCGGCGATGGCATATGTCGCTTACGCAGTGGATGACAGATTATGTTTTTATGCCGCTTAACCTTACTTGGCGCAAATGGGGCAAAGCGGGAATGATACTTGCTATCGTTATCAATTTCCTTATAGTAGGTCTGTGGCACGGCGATAGTTGGATATATGCCATTTATGGCTTGTACCATGGTCTGCTCTTTGTGCCGCTTATCCTTTCTGGGGCTTTCTTTAAGAATGAGCAGATACAAACCTATTCGCGTATAGACATACCAAAGATAAAGGATTTTGGCAGGATGTTTCTTACCTTTATGTTAGTTGTATTGGGCTTTATTATGTTCCGTGCAGAAACACTCGGACAGTTTGCACAATACCTGACAGGACTTTTCGATAGTTCCATCTTGAGCTTCCCGCTTTTTATTTCCGGTACGAAACGTACATTGTTTTTTGTAGTAGTGATGATGGTCGTTGAATGGATATTTCGAGATAATTATAAGCAGACGGTGGCATACCGCCCCCTATATGAGTTGCCGGTAGTAGCACGTGTTTGTGTGTATTACTTATTCATCTTTTGCATATTAGAGTATGCCGGAGATGCTCAAAATTTTATATATTTTCAGTTTTAGACAATGAAAAGGTTTTTACTTACTACCATAATAGCAGTTGCTGTTCCGCTATGTATAGCGTTGGCGATATTCTTGTGGACAGACCCTTTCCGTACTCTCCATCAATTTGACATCTGTGATGTTGATGCCACTAATAGAGAATATGGTTCAGTAGAACTGTTTCGCCGTAATTATGATACTTATCACTATGACGCTTTCGTCTTCGGTTCGTCGCAGGCAAGCGGACTGAATACATACACTTGGGCTACCTATCTGCCCGATACCGTTTCCACGTTCCTTTTTCAAGCTTACTCGGAAACAATAACAGGTGTGAAACAAAAAGTAGAATGGTTAGACCAACAAGGGGTTGATATTAAGTACGCCCTTGTCTTGATAGATGTACCTGGTTTCTTCTCCAAAAATCAAACAACCACTAATGCCGTCAGTATGAAACATTGGCGTTTGACAGGGGATAAAGAGTGGGTTTACCACGCAAGAGAATACGCTAACTTCTTGCAACGCCCTTCATTTTGGCTGAAAAATATACGCCGCAAGATGGTTGAAGAGAAAGAACCATTTGAATACGATACCATTACCAATGATTTCTTTGCAACCAATAAATATACTTATAACCTTATTCTGCCTCAAGATAGCCTCAAGAATTGCTCCGAAGTAACCCGACAAACATTCCTTGCTCGCGCCGCATCCGTTTCCGAAGACGATGTTAAGCCTGCTCCGCAAGTGATTGATGAAAAGATGGTAAATATACTGCAAGATATAAAAGCCGTCTTTGATAAGCAGCACACCGACTATAGAATCATCATCACCCCTATATATCGCTATACTAACCCGTATATGTGCGAAGAAGACTTTGCTACACTTACTACCATCTTCCCGCAAGAACGCATATACGATTTCTCCACAAATAAAGAATTTACATCCGACTACAACGATTTTTCCGATCCTGTCCACTTTGGACTGCGAATGGGGGGGAGGATACTAAAAACGATTTATTTGCAACAATATAGATAAAGTATAGTGATATGAATTATAGAGAAACAATACTAAAACCGCTTTCTATCTCGCTTAGTACATTTGCCGAGCGAAATGCTTTTTGTATTAACAATAAGTTTTTTACCTACGAGCAGTTGGCTCTCCGTGTCTCTGCCATACGCAGGGAGATAGCGGCAAGAACTAACGAAAACGAACAAGTCATCGGCTTGGCTTTTCACGACAACCTTGACACTTATGCCGCTATTATAGCCCTGTGGATGGAAGGCAAAGCATACGTAGCACTGCACCCTAATCAGCCCATAGAAAGAAACTTGAACATCATAAGCCAAGTAGAAACACGGCTGATTATTGATACTGAAGAAGTGTCGAAGTTTGATGACTATGCCGATGAAAGTTCCTTTGCCGTCCTGCATACATTCAATCTTGCAGCCGACAAAGTATGTCTTGATTGCTATAAGGAGGTGTCTGATGAACAATTAGCATATGTGCTGTTTACTTCAGGCAGCACAGGGGTGCCCAAAGGTGTGCCGCTCAGTCGTAAAAACCTCGCCTCATTCATTGGCGCATTTTGGGATTTGGGGTATAAACTTGACGAAAACGACCGATGCTTGCAATGTTTCGACCTCACTTTCGATCTTAGCGTAATGTCGTACCTTGTGCCGCTATTGGTAGGAGCCTGCGTATATACGGTGCCGTACAACAAGATAAAGTGGAGTTATACCTATATCCTGCTTGAGGACTACAAACTCACCTTCGCCCTGATGACTCCTTCTACCATACAGTATCTGCTTCCGTATATGAAGGATATTCACCTGCCCGATATGCGCTATTCACTCTTCTGCGGTGAGGCTCTGCCGCTCTCCAATACCGAGGCTTGGGCTGCCTGTATTCCCAATGCGCGAATAGATAACGTTTATGGTCCGACGGAAGATACAATATTCTGCACTGCCTACACCTATCGCCGTGAGGGCAACAACGTAGAGCATAACGGCATACTCTCTATTGGTACTACCATGTCAAGCGGCAAGGTAATCATTGTGGATGAAGACGGTAAGGAAATACGTGAAGGCAGGGTAGGGGAACTTTGTCTTTCCGGCGAGCAACTGACCGCGGGCTACTGGCGCAACCCTGAGAAAAATGCAGATGCGTTCTTTATTTTCACCGACCCGCAAACGGGCATTGCTACACGTTATTACCGCTCCGGCGACCTTTGTATGTATGGCGAGGGCGGGAACATACTCTTTGTAGGAAGAAAAGACTCGCAGGTGAAAGTGAACGGCTATCGTATCGAACTTGGGGAGATAGAACATCACGCAAGACAACTTATGCCAAATACTAACCTTATCGTTATGGCATACAATAACTCCAAAGGCAATACCGAACTTGCAATGTTTATCGAGGCAAAGGAGCAGGACATAGCACCGTTAGTGGAGAAACTGAAAGAGTTTCTGCCGCCATATATGATACCCACGCGCTTTGTCTTTGTGCCCTCTTTCCCCCTCAATGCAAGCAACAAAATAGATAGAAACAAACTAAAGCAAATGCTATAACTATGAATAGAACAGAATTACTTGACAGACTGCAGGATGTTTTCCGCCGTATCCTTGGCAAACCTGCTTTAATGCTTAACGAAACCACCACCGCAGAAGACATACCTGAGTGGACGAGCCTTACACACGTACAACTAATCAATGAGATTGAGGACACGATGAAAGTGCATTTCTCCGTTCGCGAGATGATGGGTTGGCAGAATGTAGGTGAGATAATGGACAGCATCGAAGCCAAACAATAAACAAAAATGCGTGTCGTTTTTATAGCATCGGGCAATAAGAAAGTGGGGCAGGTCAATTCGTTTGTCCGCTCGCAATATGACTCCTTAGCCGAGGCGGGGCAGGAGATGATGCTTTATCCCATTGTGGGACACGGCATAAAAGGCTATATGCACCACCTCAAGTCGCTTCGCAGGCTCATCAAGACCGAACAGCCCGATATAGTCCATGCCCACTATTCCACTTGCGGACTGCTCGCAAGTTTATCTACATTCGGCATCAGATATAAGAACGGGAAAAAGCCAAAAGTATTTGTGTCTTTGCTTGGCAGTTTTCCGCGCCACAACCGTAAATACCGTATTGTCCGTTTCTTCCTCAAGCACGTGTGGGATGGGGCACTTGTCAAGTCGGAGCGCACACGCAGTCAGTTGGCACTGCCGCTGCCTGTCGTGCCTAACGGTGTGAATACCGACATTTTCCGTCCTCTTGACCAACAGCAGACCAGACAGCAATTAGGCTTTGAAGCAGATAAACATTATATAGTCTGGTGTTCTTCTCCCGCCCGCGAGGAAAAAAACTGGCCGTTGGCGCAAAAGTCGGTTGAACTGCTGAATATCAAGCGCAAAGAGCGGGGAGAGCAACCTGTTGTCCTCACCGCTGTATATGATCATACACCCCAAGAGGTTGCTACATATATGAATGCCGCCGATTGTCTTTTGCTTACCTCCGATACGGAAGGCAGTCCTAATGTGATAAAAGAAGCGATGGCTTGCTGCTGCCCTATCGTTACCACCAACGTGGGCGATGTCAGTGAGCGGCTGAAAAACCTTGACGGTTGCTATATAATAGAAGACAATGACATACGTTTTACTGATACGGATGCGGCGGCTGTGATAACCGCCCGATGTTTAGAGCAGGCACTCGCTTTCGGTAAGCGAACAGACGGCTACCAAAGAATAGCGGACGATGGTTTGGATATAAAGACAGTAGCGCAAAAGATTATAAGTATTTATCACAATCTATGTTGATACTCAGTTACATAGTGCCAATTTATAACGTGGAAGACTATCTGCGCAAGTGCGTTGACAGCCTTTTGCAGCAAGACTTGCCAACCGATGAGTATGAGATTATTCTTGTAGATGACGGTTCGCCCGATGCCTGTCCTGCTATATGCGATGACTATGCCGCTCAATATTCTAACATTCGTACTATTCATCGCTCGAACGGAGGGTTGTCTGCTGCACGAAATTCCGGACTGAAAATAGCAAAAGGCAAGTATGTGCAGTTTGTTGATTCAGACGATTATATAGAGCCGAATACCGCTGCGGCACTTACGCGCAAGATGGAGCAGGACGGTTTGGATATACTCAAGTTTGACTATCAGAACGTCCGCCTTATTTTCTCCTCTGACGAGAAGTCTGCGCCCGCTGCGCCGTCCCGCTATATATCTCCCGTGTCCCGTGTCTATGAACGCTTTGAGGTCAATAAGACTCCGCATCTGATAGATACAGACCAGAGCATAGTTACGGGAGACACTTATCTTCAAGACCGTATGGGATATGCTTGTTATGCAACGCAGTTTATGATAAGTCGTGAGATGTTGCTGCCGCCTGAAGGTGAACCCATACTCTTTAAGGAAGGCATTTATTACGAAGATACGGAGTGGACACCGCGCGTTATGCTTGCTGCCGACATGGTAGGGGCTACGGCGCAAGTGGTTTATAACTACCTCTATAGAAAAGGCAGTATCAGCCGTGCCACATCCGAAGAGAAGCGCCGCAAGGTGCTGCGCGACAAATTGTCGCTTATAGACAGTCTGCAAACGACATCCCGACTTTCACCAAGCAACCGTTGGTTCAGGAGCGAGATAACCGGTGTGGCAATGTCGGTATTACATCTTATTGCCTTCGACTTTTGGAAGGAAAGAAAAACGCTCTTCCGTATGTTGCGCGAAAAACGGATTTATCCGCTACGTACTCATTTTGAGATGTACAATGCTTGGAAGGTACATCTTGCTAATATATCTCCGCTATTATATTGTTATCTATTGAGATTGAAAAACAGACGCTTATGAAGATTGTTTTAGTTGGTCCTTATCCTGAAGATATTTCTTGTATCAAAGGCGGCACGGAGTCGTCAGTCTATGGCTTGGCTCACGAGTTGGCAAAACGGCATAATGTGATAGTCATCGACTATCCGCGCGTTGACGGACGTGATATTGAGGAGCAGGAGCCGGATATAAAAGTCTTACGTTATCGTACATACGGCAGGCATTATGAGGACGCTGTGTCACGACTTAAAGATATTCAGACTTTTATCACCTCTTTTGCGCCCGATGCAGTCCATATACACGGTACCCACCGTTTCTGCTATCGCCTTTATAAGTGGAGCCGTCAACAAAACTATTCCACTATGCTTACCGTTCACGGACTGACCGAGGTAGAGAAACGCAATGCCCTGCGTCATCGTTTTACGCTCAAAGGCCTGTATCAGTTTGTCCGTCAGTCCTATTTTGAGCGGCGTTTGCTTGAGGCTGCCGATCGCTGTATAGTTGATACGGGCTACGTCAAAAATGCCATCGAGCAGTACGGACTTCGCCGCCTGCCGAAGATGTATGTTATCCCGCAGGGTATCAACGACAGATATTTTAATATCACTCCTTCGCCTTTGCGTAAAGAAAAGAAGATAATCCTGTCGGTCGGCACTATGTCCACACGCAAGGGGCGTATGCAACTCTTGCAGGCTTTTGACCTCGTTTGCAAGCAGGTTCGCGATGCCGAACTCATTATAGCCGGAGTGAATAAAGACAAAGGAACTTATAGTCAGATGCTTGACTATATTGCCGCTTCGCCTGATAAGGAGCGCATACGTCTTTGTCCCGATATACCGCAAGACGAACTGCTGCGGCTGTATGCAGAAGCGCGCGTTTTTGCTCTCCATACGCAAGAGGAAAGTCAGGGAATAGTCTTTGCCGAGGCTATGGCTGCCGGTCTGCCGGTGGCGGCAACGAGAGTAGGAGGCGTACCGTATGTGATAAACAGTGCCGATGATGCAGTAAAAGACAGATTGGCTATAGGAAGAGAGGCTACCGGACTATTGAGCCGTTTTAATGATATTGATGCTATGGCGCATAATATAGTTAGACTGCTTACTGACGAGAGTTTCTACTCTTCGCTTGCTGATGCGGCTCGCCGTGAGGCTATCCACTACAAATGGAGCCGCATAGCGGAGGAAATAACGAACCTCTATACGCAAAATGCGTAATTTTCGTAATTTTCGTAATCTACGTTGTTTACATAAATATACGCAAACTACGGTACCTTCAGGTACACGTTTAGAATTCGCTTGTGAAATGGAAGCGGATATGTTTGTAGTCCTGTTGCGCCATACCAAGCACGTATGCGCTGTCTGCCATAAACACATCCCTGCCTTCCTTGTCAAGGGCCATATATTGGGCTTTGCGTTTCTTGAACATCTCAAGTTCTGCCTCATCGTCGCTCTCTATCCAGCAGGCTTTGTACATAGGCAGGCTCTCCCAGCGGCATAATGCGTTGTACTCGTGTTCAAGACGGTATTGAATCACTTCAAACTGAAGTTGCCCCACCGTGCCGATTATCTTCCTGCCGTTCATTTGACTGACAAACAGTTGCGCTACGCCCTCGTCCATCAGTTGTCTTACACCCTTGTCAAGTTGTTTCTGCTTCATCGGGTCGGCATTCTCAATGTACTTGAACATCTCCGGCGAGAAAGACGGCAAGCCTTTGAAGTGGAGTATCTCCCCGGATGTAAGTGTGTCGCCTATCTTGAAGTTTCCCGTGTCGGGCAGACCCACTATATCGCCGGCAAAAGCCTCATCCACAGTCTCTTTCTTCTGCGCCATAAAGCAGGTGGGGGAGGAAAAACGCATCGTGGCAGGTTTGCCGCCCTCAGGAGGCATAAGCGTGTACCACTCGTTGCGGTGGAAAACGCCGCTGCAAATCTTGAAGAAGGCTATGCAAGAGCGGTGGTTGGGGTCCATATTGGCGTGAATCTTAAAGCAGAAACCGGTGAATGTCGGTTCCATCGGATCCACTTTGCGCTCTTCTGCTTGTACGGGCAGTGGTGACGGAGCGTTACGAACGAAGAAATCAAGCAGTTCCTGCACACCTATTGTCTTGTATGCACTGCCGTAGAAGACCGGTGCAAGGTCGCCCGCAAGGTACTCGTTACGGTCAAAGACGGGATATACTTCATTTAGCAGTTCGCGGTCTGACTCGGATATTTGTGTCTCCCACTGCTCGCTGCCGCGTGTCCATACCTCGCTGAATTTCAGTCCTTGACCATTTGCCCAAGTCATAGGCGTTACGCGTATGCCAAGTTCTTTCTCCACATCGTCCATCAGGTCAAACGGGTCTTTACCTTCGCGGTCCATCTTGTTCATAAACACCATTACCGGTGTCTTGCGCATACGACACACTTCCATCAATCGGCGTGTCTGTGCCTCAACGCCTTTTGCACTGTCAATCACGATGATAACGCTATCCACGGCGGTGAGGGTACGGAAAGTGTCTTCGGCAAAGTCTTGGTGCCCCGGAGTGTCAAGGATATTGATGTGATAAATCTGTTCGCGGGCAGTGCTGCAAGCATAGTCGAATCCCATTACGGAAGTGGCAACGCTGATGCCGCGCTGTTTCTCTATCTCCATCCAGTCGGAGGTAGCGGTGCGTTTTATCTTGTTCGACTTGACGGCACCTGCCACGTGTATTGCACCGCCGTAGAGCAGCAGTTTTTCGGTGAGGGTGGTCTTACCAGCATCGGGGTGGCTGACTATGGCGAACGTGCGCCTGCGTAGTATCTCGTCTTGAAGTGTCATATTGCTCGTAATATCTTTATTTGTAATTATTCTGTTTTGTGCAGTTCTGCAAGTCCAATTACGGTTTCAAGCAGCCGATGGGGATTATTTTGACACCATCGGGACGCGTGTAGGCAATTTTTCCTCCTGTCAGAACTATCAGCAAATCAGGTTCGCGCAGAGGTACTTGAGGCTCATTCGCATTGTGTTTGCGCACAAGATTGCGCAATTCGAGCAAATGCTGTGCACCCTCCTCAATATCTTGACTTCCTAATTTGCACTCAATAAGTGCATATCTTCCGTCTTCAATATGCAAGACAAAATCCGCTTCCAAATCGTATCGGTCGTGGTAATAATTCAGTTCACCGCCGATACCGTATGAGTAGGCTTTCAAGTCGCGTGCGCAGAGATTCTCGAAGATAAAACCGAAAGTCTTCATATCTCGTATAAGCGTGTCGGGAGACAAACCTAATGCCGCCACAGCGATAGACGGATCGGCAAAAGCGCGTTTCAATCCGCTACGAATGGCAGTTTTGGAGCGGATAGCAGGATTCCAAGCCTCAATGTCTTGTATGACAAAAAGGCGTTGCAAAGCATTTTGGTAGTCATCGAAAGTCTTAGGAGATAGTGTTTCGCTCGTTGCATTCATATCGGCTAAAATGCCGGACTTCTTTGCCAATGTGGATATGTTTCTCGCGTAGGAGCGTAGCATAATCTTCGCTAACGAAGCACTTCGCTCCACGCCGTCCACATTCTGTATGTCTGATTCGCAAACCGTTGTGAAATAGTTCTTTGCTACCAGCAATTTGGCATTGTCCGTCTTACGACTTAACGAAGCCGGCCAACCGCCACGGCAAGCGGCAAAAACCAATTGATCAACCGAAAGCGATGATTGCAGACCATCAATATCCCCGGAAGGGTTGTTGAACAATTCTTTGAGGGAAATGCAACCGTTGGACTCTAATGATTCCCACAAACTCATTGTGGTCATCTTGAGCCGCGCAATGCGACCATTGCCGCTATGCTTGATTTGCGTCTTATCAACGGTATTTGAACCTGTCAAGATGAATTGCCCTACATCTTGCCGTTCGTCCACTTCACTGCGCACTGCATCCCATAGTTGCGGTGCCACTTGCCACTCGTCCAACAGCCGAGGAGTATCGCCTCGTAGCAGAATAGACGGCTTGGTTTGTGCCGTTGCCATATTGGCTTCCAACTCATCCGTGTTCTGCATTTTTAGGACACTACGTGCCTGCTGTTCCGCCGTAGTTGTCTTGCCGCACCACTTTGGTCCCTCTATCAGTACCGCACCGAAAGCCTCTAAATACTCGCTTAAAGTATGGTCAAAAATTCGCCTTAAATAGTCCATATCTCTTAAAGGATTGAAATCGGCAGCAAAAGTACTGCTTTATTTTTAGTTACGCAATACTACTTCCGATTTTTGTGGCATTTCACTTCCGATTTTTGTGGCATTTCACTTCCGATTTTTGCGGTGTTTCACTTCCGATTTTTGCGGTGAATTTTGTTTTTACCTCAGTTTTGCGCCGAACTGCTCTTCAAAGGTCTTTTGCAGGCGGGACATAATGTTCTCTATCTGCTTGTCTTTCAGCGTATCGTCTTTGTCTTGGAGTACGAATGACAGAGCATACGACTTCTTTCCCTCTTCGAGGTTCTTGCCCTCATATACATCAAAGAGCGTTACCTGTTTGAGCAGTTTGCGCTCTACTTGTTTGGCGGCTTTCTCAAGGTCGGCAAAGCAGATGTTCTTGTCAAGCAGTAGTGCAAGGTCGCGTTTGACTTCCGGGAAGCGCGGCAGGTCTTCTATGACGGGTTTGTATTTCTTCGTCTCGCGCAGCAAGTTGTTCCAGTAGAGGTCTGCATAATAAACGGGGTTGTCGATATCAAACTGCTTGAGCAGCGAGGGAGCAACCATTACTATATATCCGAGGCTTGTGCCGCTTTGTGTTTTTATGACAAGTCCGTCCGTAAAACATTGGCAGATACCGCAACTGCAGTCTTTCTGTGGGTCAACGGCAGGCTCCGTCACAAGTTTGTCAACGGCTATACCCATACGTGTGAGGATATTGTTCACGTATGCGTGCAGTTGGTAGAACGATGTTTTTTCGTCTTTGCGAATCCAACTTTGTGCTGTCTTGTTGCCTGTAATCCAGAGAGCGAGATGCGGTTCTTCTGTGTAGGCTTGTATAGGTTCGGCTGTTTTGCCTTCTGCGCGCAGACTGTCAAGAAGTGTGGGGTTGTAGTGGTAGCAGTTGCCAAACTCGTAGAAGCGCAGGTTCTGCTGTTTGCGGTTGACGTTGCGTTGTATTGACTCAAGTCCGCCAAAAAGCAGAATCTGTCTCATAACGCTCAGGTCTTGCGAGAGAGGATTCTTCACTTTCACGCAGTTTTCGCTCCAAGTGCCGTTGGTATAGTATGCGGCGCGGGTGAGAGAGTTGTTCATTATCTCGTTGAACCCTTGTGCCGTCAGTTGTTCGCTTATGCGGCGTTGGTGGAAAACGGGGTCGGGCTTCTTGCCGTAACTGAGGTTGGTGTTCACTTTCTCGGGGAACTCGATGTTGTTGTAGCCGTATATGCGCAGAATGTCCTCTACTATGTCACATTCTCTCTGTACATCAACTCTGTAGCGGGGGACACGGCAGTCGTAAATCGTTTCGCCATCTTTTGTCGAGCTGGTGAAACCTATTTCGAGCGAAGTGAGTATGCTCTCTATGGTTTTTTCGCCTATCTCTTTGCCTATCAGGCTATATACGCGTTTTATGTTCATCTCAACCTCAAAGGGGGCGAACTCAGTCGTGCCGTTGTCGCTGATGTCCATACTTATTCTGCCTCCTGCCACTTGCTGTATGAGCAATGCGGCACGTTTGAGTACATAGAGCGTGTTGTTCGGGTCGCAGCCGCGCTCATATCGGAAAGAAGCATCGGTGCTTAATCCGTGTCTGCGTGCTGTCTTGCGGATGCCGACAGGCTCAAAATATGCACTCTCAAGGAAGACGTTGGTCGTAGTGTCCTTCACGCCCGAGTCCAGTCCGCCGAATACGCCTGCTATACACATCGGTTCGCTCTCGTTGCAAATCATAAGGTCGGCTGCCGTCATCGTGCGCTCTGTGCCGTCAAGTGTGGTAAAACGCTCACCTTCACGAGCCTTGCGGACTACCACTTTGCCGCCTTTAATCTTGTCGGCATCAAAAGCGTGCAGCGGTTGTCCAGTCTCCATAAGGATAAAGTTGGTAACATCCACCACGTTGTTTATCGAGCGTAGTCCTATCGTCTGCAAGGCTGTTTTGAGCCAGTCGGGCGACTCTTTGACCGTTATGCCGCTTATGCTCACGCCTGTATATCGAGGGCAGGAGTCCGTGGCTTGTATCTCCACCTTGATAGGCAGACTGTTGTCGTCTGTCTTATAGTCGCTTACATCGGGTTTAGTGAGAGTTACATCCGTGCCGCGGGCTTTGTAGTAGGCATATAGGTCGCGCGCTACGCCGTAGTGGCTTGCGCCGTCGGAGCGGTTGGGAGTGATATCCACTTCTATAAGCGTGTCATCCTCTATGTGGTAGTAGTCCTTGGCTTTCAGTCCGATAGGAGTGTCTGCGGGAAGAACGATGATACCGTCGTGGGATGTACCAACGCCTATCTCGTCCTCGGCGCAAATCATACCGAGACTCTCTTCGCCGCGAATCTTGCCTTTCTTGATGACAAAACTCTCATCGCCGCTGTAGAGACGAGTGCCAATAGTGGCGACAATCACTTTCTGTCCGGCTGCCACGTTGGGCGCACCGCATACTATCTGCACATCGCCCTCGCCGTAATCGACGGTGGTGATATGCAGGTGGTCGCTGTTGGGGTGGGGAATGCAGGTCTTTACTTCGCCTACTACTAATCCTTCAAGTCCGCCTTTTATCGTTTGTACGGTCTCTACCGTACCCACTTCCAGACCTATAGAGGTAAGGTGTTCTGCTACTTTCGCCGCATCTTCAAGCGGCGAGATGTATCTTTTAAGCCAATTATAAGAGATATTCATATAGTTGTTAGTATTATAATTTCAGCCCGCAAAGGTACGACAATTTTCTTATATGTGCAATATATGGGACAATTTGGCACAAAGTCGGACAAAAATGGCACGAAAATGGACAATTTGGCAGGGATGGAAGTGGTGGCACGGAGATTGCAATTTATAGCGTGAAAACGTTCAAAAGCGAGCCTGCAAAAGCATACTACTCCTACAGACCGCAAACAAC
>DJXH01000045.1 GCA_002449665.1 Bacteroidales bacterium UBA7009 | reverse complement strand
TCAGCGTATCAACGCTGCTGCCCGCCTCGAGGGCATGAGCTATTCGCAGTTCATGGGAGCTCTTCACAAGGCTGGCATCGACCTCAACCGCAAGGTGCTTGCCGACCTCGCTGTCAACAACCCCGAGGCTTTCAAGGCTATCGTTGACAAGGTGAAGTAGTCAAAGACAGACGCAAACAACGCTTACAAGGGCGAGTTCCACACATCGGAACTCGCCCTTTTTCGATGCCAAAACATTACGGGAGCTACGCTCTGCGCAGCTCCCGTAATGTTAAAAAATGCATTTTATTGAAAAAAAATTTGGAAGGAACAGTATAAACTGTTATATTTGCCACATCTTTTTTAGGATTTCAAGTTTACGAAATCCGTTCCTCGAGGTTGGCAGTTTCCCTGTGCCAACCTCTTTTTGCGCCCTGCAACAGGGGTGCTATCCACAGAAGAACAGCACCACAAGCTGCGCCGTGAAGATGCGCAGGAACATCGTAAGCGGATAAACCGTAGAGTAACCGATGGCGGGAGCCTCACGGTTGCACACGCTGTTAGCGTAAGCCAGTGCAGGTGGGTCGGTATAGGTTCCGGCCAACATTCCCATGATGGTGAAATAGTTGAACTTATACCTCATTCTGGCTATCGTTCCAACAATGAGTATCGGGATTATGGTTATAAGGAAACCCGTTGCAACATACATCAGTCCGTCGCCTTCAACTACAGTCTGCCAGAATCCGGCTCCAGCCTTCACTCCCACACTGGCAAGGAAGAGCACCAAGCCAAACTCGCGCAACATCATGTTAGCACTGGTAGTAGTATAGGTGACAAGCTTAAACCTGTAACCATAGCGGCCAATTAAGATTGCTATAATCAGCGGACCTCCGGCAAGACCGAGCTTCATAGGTACAGGCATACCGGGAATGGCTATCGGAAGAGTTCCGAAGATTATTCCGACGATGATACCCACGAACAACGTGGCTATGTTTGGTGCATCGAGGCGCTTCACCGAGTTGCCCATCATCTCTGCCACGCGGTTCACGTTGTCTTCGGGACCGACAACCATGATTCTGTCACCAATGTGGAAATGGTGGTTGCGGCTTGCAAAGAGGTCCATGCCCTGACGTGTGATGCGGGTGACGTTGACTCCGTAGACGCTGGAGAAGTGCATCTTGCCAAGCGTCTTGCCATTCATTGCAGAATTGGTAACTACGATGCGCTTCGACACCATCGGCCTCTGCTCGTCGGTAAGCTTCCAGTCAACTTCAATCTCCGGGCCAATAAACGACTTGATAGCCTCGGCATCGGCCTCGGCACAGACCACCTGCACCTCGTCGTTGAGTTGGAATATGGTGTCGCGGGTGGGAATTGACACCTGTCCATCATGCATCAGTCGCGTACAAACGATGTCGCGCTTCAGGAACTCGCTGATCTGAAGCAGCGTGCGTCCCGTTATATACGAATTTGCCACTCTCAGGCACATCGAGTGGGGCTTCTCGTGGGGATTTTCATCCTCCTTGGCTTGCAGCTCGGCTTCCTCGTCCTTGAAGTTTATCTTGCAGATATACTTCACAGCCAAGGTAGCTCCGATTATTCCGAGCACACCGAGCGGATAGGCACAGGCATATCCTGATGCTATTTCCGGCACTTCGTCTTGAGCGAATACCGATGTGAGAGCCTCGTTAGCCGCACCAAGTCCCGGAGTATTGGTGACGGCACCATACAGGGTGCCCACCATCATTGGCAGGTTGTGCGGGTTCGACGTGTCGAAGAAAATATAATAGCAGGCAAACATCACTCCGATGTTGAGCAATATAGCCACCGTCGAAAGCATATTGAGCTTGATGCCTGCTTTCCCGAAACTTTCAAAGAAGCCCGGCCCCACCTGAAGACCAATCATAAAGACGAATAGGATAAGGCCAAAGTCCTGAAGGAAAGTCAGGGTTGACAGTGGAGCCGTGAAGCCTATGTGGCCTGCCACGATACCGGCAAAGAGCACGAAGGTAACTCCCAGCGAAATGCCACCGATTTTCAACTTGCCCAGATAAACACCGGCGGCAATGACAATAGAGTATAGCAACACTATGTGTGCTACGGACTCTTGATTTGTAAAAAGATTGATTAACCAGTCCATATATGAATAATGTGTTTTTGTTTCATTGTATCAGGCTGCGCGGTCATTCCGCTCACCAGCAATGAGATGGGTATATGCCCAATGCCGTGAACTTCACCATCGTTAGCCGGCTTGGTTTCGCAAATAAGAGATTAAAACCAAATATCCGAAACCATTTGCAAAGTTACGTAAAAAAACACGAAGCCTTTGCATAAAAAACTAAAAAAGATACTTAAAATTTGCTTGTATCAGATAATTTCTATAATTTTGCAAACGTATTAAAGTGGACAAAGATATTGACAAGATATGAATTGAAAGATTTTTTATTCATGGTATTAGTTTTTAAGGTCTGGAGGCACAAAGTCGTGAGATTTCGTGCCTTCATCTTTTATGTGCTTCTTGGCCTTTCTTTCTCCACTTTGTTTTGAAAGCGAGCAAGCTCGAGCGCAGGCCGCTTTTCCCCAACTTCCACCGCCCTCGTCGAGGGCTGTGACTACCCGCAAATCACTCATTTATTCTCGTTTTTGCTGCTGCTAACAATTATTTTGACATAAATTGTATTAAAATCTGTTAACGATGGGGGTAATTGGAGACCTTTATATATATTTGCGAAGTAAACAATAATTATTAACCAGGCAGGGTTTACCCGCCGTTTTAAAAATTAGCTACTATGAAAAAGCGATTTACTCTTATTTTAGTTGCTCTGCTGGCGATTAGCGGCGGGGCTATGGCAGCCACATACTATGGCTTTCAGGTTGCTGGAGTGAAAGTAACTTCAGACAACTACAGTAACATAACTGCTGACGATATTACGGAAGGCAAGGTGTGGTATGATTATTCTAATAAAATACTCCACTTTGAGGACGTGTCAATCGAGTACACATCCTCTAAAAGCAAAAGCCGGTACTGCATCCTGAACGAGAGCTGCAATGGGCTGAGGATAAGATTCAGTGGCAATAACGGACTTTCTGCGTTTGATGTTCCCGCTGCGCGTTTTAATGTTGATACCTACATAGTAGGTTCAAAAACCGGTGCGACATCTTTTACAAGTACAAAGAAAGACGCTATCAGCATAAATAATAATACTGTTCTATCTATAAATAATTCCAATCTCGATTTATTCGCCTATAAAGGACGTTGTATCAATGGCAATAATTCCGGCTCTCTGGTTATCAACAACTCCTATATTTATACCCAAAACCAAACCAACGGGTCACTGAGCAAACTGAAGTCGGTAAATATCTACGGATACGACACCCAACTCACATTGAGGGGATACAGCACCAGTGCGGCTACTGTCAACGAGGTAGCTGCAATGACGTTCAACTCAATGAACGGGTCCGCTCTCGATGTAAACGGCTCGGACAACTGGACCCACATCGTAACGCCGGGGGCTTCTTTCAATGTCAGCAAGAAGGCTATAGTTACCAGCTCGGCTCCGTCGGGATACAAGGGTGACGTTGTAATTCAGAGCGAAGCCGTCCGCCTCGATGGCACCAACTTCCCAGATGGCAGGTTCTTTAATTATGTGAGGAATAATATAGACAAGAATGGTAACGGCTGGCTCGGACAGAATGAGCGTAACATAAATAGCATCGATATAAGGAATAAAGGTATCGGCAGCTTGACAGGGCTTAGCTGGTTCACGAATCTTAGAACACTCATGTGCAGTAAGAACAGTCTGACCTCTCTCGATGTGTCGAAGAATACCAATCTGACAACCCTGTTGTGTGATGAAAACAAGCTGACTACTCTCGATGTCTCGAAGAATACCAAGCTGACAACCCTGACGTGTGATAGAAACCAACTATCCTCTCTCAACCTGTCGAAGAATGTCGACCTCCTATCCCTGACTTGCAGTGGGAACAATCTGTCCGCTCTCGATGTGTCGAAGAATACTAAACTGACAATGCTGCTTTGCACTGAAAATAAACTTACCGCGCTGAACGTGTCGAAGAATACTGCGCTGAAAAATCTGTACTGCTACGGAAACAAGCTCTCTTCAGCCGCCATGCAGTCGCTCGTAAACAGTCTGCCCACCATTACGAATGGAAAGTTGGTACCTCTTTATTTGCCGAAAGGCG
Source organism: Bacteroidales bacterium UBA7009 (assembly GCA_002449665.1). GTDB lineage: Bacteria > Bacteroidota > Bacteroidia > Bacteroidales > Paludibacteraceae > Colicola. The sequence continues at coordinate 537 of DJXH01000045.1, read as the reverse complement.
AGACCAACGCACTGATAACCAAGTCGCAGGTAGCTCAGGCCAAGGCAAAGGGGTGGAAAACATATTATGGTTATACTGAAGTTGATTTGGGACTGTACCCCGGCTACGACGACACAGCCGTGGAGAGCATCAAGGCTGACGCAGCCATTCCCGACGGCCCCCGCTACAACCTCAGGGGACAGCGCGTAGGCAAGGACTACAAGGGCGTGGTAATCGTTAAGGGCCGCAAGTTCGTGCAGTAATATCGCTCCGAGCGTAGACATACTTACCATCAGTATATGATAATTCTGGCGCAATCGCACTTAAAAAGGCTGATTGCGCCAGACTTTTGTTAAGAGTATGCAGGGATTGGCCTGCAAGTATGAATATTTTTCTTACTTTTGCAAGCACAAAATAATAATCTTCAACCCATACAATGAGCAGAAAGAAAAAACCGCTCCCACTCTTTGAGCACGTTACGATAGCCGATGTGGCTGCCGAAGGCAAAGCCTTGGCACGTGTCACGATACCCGAACACGACGGCACCGAAGCACGCGA
>DJXH01000037.1:127848-134037 GCA_002449665.1 Bacteroidales bacterium UBA7009 | reverse complement strand
ATTTAGACCTCTCCTCCAAAGCGCGTCTCTTTGGCGTAGGAATGGAGAGAGGTGCATACGAATGTCGTGCCGTGCTGCAGCGTGTCCTCTATGTCCAGCTCACCAAACCCGCCGATATGGCAGGCGACGGCTCCTCGTGGCAACGCTCTTTCGGTAAAGGACAACTGCAGAACGCCATTGACGTGGCTTCCGTCTATACCTACCTCAACCGCAATGCTTCGCTTGACACCCGCCGCTCGTTTGTCTTCGTCAAAGGCTCTTACGATGGTGCACCCGAACCTCGCATTGTGGCTCGTGACGGCGTATCCGTCTTCGGCTCACTGCCCAACCGCCTGACCGGCGATACTGCCGTCATAGGCGACGATAACCTCTATTCCAACGCCGAGTGCGCACGGTTTACCAACTACATACGCTCCATTCAGACCGGCGTTGCCTCCCCCGCTGCCACTCCTACGCGCATAGAAGGTATATACACGCCCGAAGAGACTTTCAACACCGGCTTCCTCTTGGATGGCTTTGAGATTGTCAACAACGGCAATAACCCCGCTCTGTCCGTCGTCAGTCTTAACAACCGTTATACCACCGTGCGCAACTGCCTGCTTACCGGCAACACCACTACCGATGCCCCGCTTATCACCCTTACGCAAGGCTTGCTCTACAACTGCCTTGTCTATAACAACACCACACACCTTGTCGCCGCTGTGGGCGCAAACGGACTGATGCTTAACAACACTATTGTTTCCTCCGACCCCTCTGCCGCCCTCGACCTCACCGCCGCTGCATCGGACAACCTGCAAAACAACCTCAACACCATCCACGGAGCCGACATCTTTGCCACATACCTTACCCGCCGTAATGCCTACACACTGCCCGACTACCTTACCTCATACCCTCATCTCGCTTTCCAACTCCACGAACGCTCCGCTGCCATCAATGCCGCCAACGAGACCCTGCCTGCCGCTTTTGCTAACTACGTAGAACGCGGACATATCAACTTCGCTCTCGACCGCGACCTGTTAGGCAACCCGCGCCGCATTGGAGGCAGAGTCGATCTCGGCGCACTCGAGACTTGGCGCGTGGAGCCTGACAAGGCTGACACCATCACCTCGCTCACCAACGCCGTTGAACCTCAAAGACGGCGCGCCGCCCACACTGACACTGAGATGTTCAGTGCCTATACGCTCAACTACGGCGGCAACTACTACCCGCACGCAGGCTCCGTAGTCTATCTTATGGAAGGTGGTGTTATGACTATGGCGTATGACGACCCCGCCGACTTCCGCAACCTGCCGCTACGCCCGGGATATATGCTCCTCAAGCCTAAAGCCTCTTTCTACGGCAACGGACACGATGTGCAGATGCGCTATGTAGCCGCCGAAAAACGCTTTGTCAATCAGCGTTATTCGCTTACGGCCTTCCCCTTCTCATACGACATAGCCAATATCGTTTCCGTCTCCTATGACCCCGTGGCAGGCTCACTTACTCAACATCTTAACCCCATTGACTTTGATACGTATATATACAACAGTGCCGCCCGCTCCGATAAGAACTTCCGCTTTGCGGACGACAACTCCTCCGCTTGGCTGCCTGTCGATACAACGCGCCGTACTGCCACCTTCGGCTATATGATGGACTTCCTATCTACGCGCGACACCCTTCTGCGTTTCACCGCTTTTGCCGCCAGCAACGGCGAGTATGTCTATGTGGAAGACACCAACGACAAAATAGTTACTCTCACCCAGTATGACCTACGCAATGCGGGTTCAGGCAACGCGTTTAATTTCACCCGACAGGAAGATATGGGCTGGAACCTCAAAGGTCTGCCGTGGCTCGTCTCGTCCTATCGCACCGACACCGTACTGCAAGAAGGTAATTTCCTGCGTCAGATGTATATTCCACATGTCTTCTATCAGATGGACGGCGCAGGTGAGTACCTCCACTCCGGCGACCAGATTTACACCGCCCGCTCTTGGGATAAAGGTACGTCTATGTCTATGGGTTCGGCGTTCTTTATGCAGACCGCCACTTTCAACGACAGCGAACCGCTTGTCTTCCACTTGCCTTACTACGAGCGTAACCTCCACGCCACACGTCCCTTGCTCGCTTTCTCAAGCCCCGCCCGCCGTCAAGGGGATGTGCTGACCTTCATTCCTAACGACAAAGCCGACAAGTCCGTTTCATACACCTACGGCAGAGACGGCGTAAAATGGCAGTCTAATACAGGTCTTGCACAGGTATATATGCTCAATATGAACCGCACACAGCAGATTTCCCTGCTCGGCTCCGCACCTACAGAAGTGGACATACCGCTCGGTGTCTATATCCCCTCCGAGCAATCTTCCGCTCCCGCACGTGGCAGCGAATATGTGGCAGACGAAATGCAATACACTTTCTCCCTGCCAGAGAAAGAGGCTTTTGCCGGCTACCCGTATATATGGCTTATCGACTATGAGCAAAACGATGTGGTCAACCTTCTTGAGCAGGACTATACCGTATCTATGACCTCAGGTACCACCAACCACCGTTTTGCCGTCCGTATAGGCGGACTGCCTTACTCCGACAGCAACGGCAGACGGCAGTATATGGTCTATACCGAAAACAGTACTCTCTATGTCCGCGGACTCCTTAAAGGCGACCGTATAAGCGTGTATAACGAGACGGGACAGATGCTTATCAACACCACTGCCACCACTACCCACTTCTCCTCGCCCCTGCCTCTACACCACGGTTATGTGGTCAAGATAAACGATGCCGCACAGAAAGTGATTACCTACTAAAACTGCTACTATTGCTAAACTCGTTTGGCAAATTTGCAGCAAGTTTGTATATTTGAAAATTATGCCGTAACTTTGCGGCATAATTTTTCGTTATATATATGAAAGCATTCGTTTTCCCCGGTCAAGGTGCGCAATATGCAGGTATGGGCAAAGACCTGTACGATGCTTATCCCCTCGCTCGTGATATGTTTGAGCAGGCTAATGACATTCTTGGCTTTCGTATCTCCGACCTTATGTTCGGCTCCGACTCTGAGTCCCTTCGCCAGACAGCCGTTACCCAGCCTGCAGTCTTTATCCACTCCGTCATAGCCTCCAAGGTGATGACCATTATCCAGCCCGATATGGTGGCAGGTCATTCGCTCGGCGAGTATTCCGCGCTTGTCGCTTCCGGCTGTCTTAGCTACGAAGATGCCCTTCTGCTCGTCAGCAAACGCGCCCATGCAATGCAAAAAGCCTGTGAAGCACAAGAGAGTACTATGGCTGCCGTCCTCGGCTTACCCGATGAGAAAGTGGACGAGATTTGCCAGCGCGTACAAGGACATTCCGTTGTTGCTGCCAACTTCAACTGCCCGGGGCAGGTGGTCATCAGCGGCACGATAGAAGGGGTGGAGCAGGCATGTGTTCTGCTCAAAGAAGCCGGTGCCAAACGCGCCCTTCGCCTCCAAGTAGGCGGCGCTTTCCACTCGCCCCTTATGCAGCCCGCCGCCGACGAACTCAACGAAGCCATACTCAACACCGAGTTCCATACCCCACATTGCCCCGTCTATCAGAACGTCAATGCCTATCCGCAGACAGAACCCGATGCCATCCGCCAGAACCTCCTCGCACAACTCACTGCCCCCGTCCGTTGGACACAGACGATAAAAAACATGGTGCTTGACGGTGCCACGGAGTTCTATGAGTTCGGCCCCGGAGATGTCCTCAAAGGACTTATCAAGAAAATCTCCCCCGACGTTACGGTAGGTTAGATTTTCGCGTTTATGCTTTGCGCATTTAAGCGCAAAAAAAATAGCATTTAAGCCCTGCGCATTTCGGCGCAGATAAAATATAAGAAACATGTACAGAACAGCAACTTGCGGCGAACTGCGTATCGCCGATAAAGGTAAAACGGTAACACTCGCCGGTTGGGTGCAACGCATCCGCAAAATGGGTGGAATGACATTTATTGACCTTCGCGACCGCTATGGCATCACCCAACTTGCCTTCACTCAAGGTACAGAGGCTTTTGATTCTGCCAACTCTCTCGGACGCGAATATGTGCTTCAAGCCGAAGGTGTAGTGATTGAGCGTCAGAGCAAGAACCCCGCTCTCCCTACGGGCGACATAGAGATAGACGTTCGCCGTCTCACCGTCCTCAATCCCGCTCTTACCCCGCCTTTCACCATTGAGGACGACACTGACGGCGGCGACGACATACGTATGAAGTACCGCTATCTCGACCTCCGCCGCACGGCTGTCAGGAAAAACCTCGAACTGCGCCACCGTATGGCTTTTGAGGTTCGCCGCTACCTTGACTCCCAAGGTTTCCTTGAGGTAGAAACCCCCGTTCTCGTCAATTCTACCCCCGAAGGTGCTCGCGATTTCGTTGTTCCCTCTCGTATGAACCCGGGTCAGTTCTACGCCCTGCCACAGTCGCCACAGACACTCAAACAACTCCTTATGGTCTCCGGCTTTGACCGCTACTTCCAGATAGTCAAATGTTTCCGCGATGAAGACCTGCGCGCCGACCGGCAGCCGGAGTTTACGCAGATAGACTGCGAGATGTCCTTCGTTGAGCAGGAAGACATACTTCAGATGTTCGAGGGTATGTCGCGCCACCTCTTCAAGTCTATTCTTGACATCGACCTGCCCGCCCTCCCGCGTATGACTTGGGCTGATGCTATGAAGTACTATGGCTCCGACAAACCCGATACACGCTTTGGTATGACCTTTGTCGAACTCCAAGACCTCTTCCACTCCTTTGAACAACGCAAGCCTGCCGAAGTGCAGTTCAAAGTCCTTGCAGATGCAGCATACATAGGCGGTATTTGCGCTACCGGCTGCGCCTCATATACGCGCAAGCAACTTGATGCGCTCACCGACTTCGTCCGCCGCCCGCAGATAGGTGCTAAAGGACTGATTTACGCAAGAGTAGGGGAGGACGGCACCGTCAAATCGTCTGTCGATAAATTCTATACACAAGACGAGTTGCAGCAACTTGCTCGCGAGATGAAAGCCGAAAAAGGCGACCTTATACTCATTCTCTCCGGCGACGATGCTATGCGTACCCGCAAACAGCTCTCCGAACTGCGCCTTGAGATGGGACGGCAACTCGGACTGCGCGACCCAAAAAAGTTCTCATGCCTCTGGGTTATCGACTTCCCGATGTACGAGTGGTCGGACGAGGAGCAACGCCTTATGGCTATGCACCATCCCTTTACCTCGCCCAAACCCGAAGACATACCTCTGCTCGATACCGACCCCGCAGCCGTTCGCGCTAATGCCTACGATATGGTTATCAACGGCGTGGAAGTAGGTGGTGGCAGTATTCGTATCCACGATGCCAAACTGCAAGAGAAAATCTTTGAGATTCTTGGCTTTACCCCCGAACAGGCACAGCAGAAGTTCGGCTTCCTTATGAACGCCTTCAAGTACGGCGCACCTCCCCACGGAGGACTTGCCTATGGTCTCGACCGCTTCGTCTCCCTCTTCGCCGGACTTGACAGTATTCGCGACTGTATCGCCTTCCCCAAGAACAACCAAGGCAAGGATGTTATGCTCGGCGCACCGTCTGTCATCGACCAAATCCAACTTGACGAACTCCAACTTGACATCCGCAAACAGAAATAACCCTTTTGCTGCCTTTGGAGCGCGGTCGTCCCCTGCCCGCAATCAATAAATGGCAGGAAATCAATAACAAAAGACGCTTGGAACTTGAGTTCCAAGCGTCTTTTGTTATACTAACCTTGCGTGTATTACATCATTCCACCCATTCCGCCTGCGGGCATTGCAGGTGCGGGGTTCTCTTCTTTGATGTCAGTGATAACACACTCCGTGGTGAGGAACATACCGGCTATGCTGGCTGCGTTCTCAAGTGCCACACGTGCCACTTTGGCAGGATCAACCACACCGGCTGCCATCAGTTGCTCGTAACTGTCCTTGCGTGCGTTGTAGCCGTAGTCGCCTTTGCCCTGGCGCACTTTATCCACTACTACAGCACCCTCCTTGCCTGCGTTGGCAACAATCTGACGAAGAGGCTCTTCTATTGCGCGGCATACGATGTCTATACCGGTCTGCTCGTCCTCGTTCTCGCCTTTCAGTCCGCAAAGGGCTTCCTGTGCGCGGATGTATGCCACACCGCCGCCCGGTACTATACCTTCTTCTATCGCGGCGCGGGTTGCACTCAGTGCATCGTCCACACGGTCTTTCTTCT
>DJXH01000037.1:60441-127774 GCA_002449665.1 Bacteroidales bacterium UBA7009 | reverse complement strand
ACACGGTCTTTCTTCTCTTTCATCTCCACCTCGCTTGCTGCACCTACGTTCAGTTGAGCAACACCGCCTGCAAGTTTGGCAAGACGCTCTTGCAGTTTCTCCTTGTCGTAACTCGACTTGGTGGCTGCTATCTGTGCCTTAATCTGATTGACTCTTGCTGCAATGGCTTCTTTGTCGCCTGCGCCGTTTACTATCGTGGTGTTGTCCTTGTTTACCGTTACGTTTTCAGCCGTACCAAGCATATCGATAGTAGCATTCTCAAGTTTGATACCTTTCTCCTCGCTGATAACGGTACCGCCGGTGAGAATGGCTATATCCTCAAGCATTTCTTTTCTGCGGTCGCCAAAGCCCGGAGCCTTAACGGCGCAAATCTTCAGTTGAGCGCGCAGACGGTTTACTACAAGTGTGGTAAGTGCCTCGCTGTCAACGTCCTCTGCAATGATAAGCAACGGACGACCGCTCTGTACTGCGGGTTCCAAAACGGGAAGCAGTTCCTTTAAGTTGGATATTTTTTTGTCGTGGATAAGTATATAAGGCTTGTCCATTTCTGCTTCCATCGTCTCGGTGTTGGTTACGAAATACGGACTGATATAGCCGCGGTCAAACTGCATACCTTGTACCACGTCTATCGTTGTATCCATACCCTTTGCCTCGCCTATGGTGATAACGCCGTCTTTGCTAACTTTGCGCATCGCATCGGCTATCAGTTTGCCTATCTCTGCATCGTTGTTCGCGCTTATGGTGGCAACCTGCTCTATCTTGTCAAAGTCGTTGCCTACCTGCTCGCTCTGCTCCTTGATGTGGGCTACCACTGCACTTACAGCCTTGTCAATACCGCGTTTCAAATCCATCGGATTAGCACCGGCTGCCACGTTCTTCAGACCAACGCTTACAATAGCCTGTGCAAGTACGGTTGCCGTTGTCGTACCGTCACCGGCTTGGTCGCCTGTCTTGCTTGCTACCTCTTTTACGAGTTGTGCACCAAGGTTCTCCGCTGCATCTTTCAGTTCAATCTCCTTGGCTACGGTTACACCGTCTTTCGTGATGTGGGGAGCACCGAATTTCTTGTCTATTACTACGTTTCTGCCTTTCGGACCAAGCGTTACTTTTACGGCGTTTGCAAGTTGGTCAACACCGCGTTTGAGAGCCTCACGAGCCTCTACATTATATGTTATCTCTTTTGCCATAGTTGTTTATGTTTAGTTTTCTTTGTTTAACGTATCAGCCAAGATTGGCTGATTATCTTATCCCACCACTGCGAGTACATCGCTCTGGCGCATAATCAGCAGTTTCTCGCCGTCTATCTCAAGTTCGGTGCCGGCATATTTGCCGTACAGCACTTGGTCGCCTTGTTTGAGTACCATCTCTTCGTCTTTTGTGCCTTTGCCTGTTGCAAGTACCTCACCGCGAAGGGGTTTCTCTTTTGCGTTGTCGGGAATGATGATTCCGGCTTTGGTCGTTGTCTCTGCAGCCACGGGGCGTACAAGCACGCGGTCTGCCAATGGTTTGATGTTTGTCATAATGATATTTTTTTATGTGTTATTGTCAGTTTATTGCGGTCTATTGCTATCCCGCGATGTACATTGTGCTTTTTCCTGCACACTTTCCTACGTGCAAACACTGTGCCAAACTATTTTAATTACCTGCATATACAAACAGGCTCTGCCAAAATGGCAGAGCCTGTCTTTGCTTGCGTAATGATTTTGTTATTAGTCAAACAGGTTCATTGACAAGTATCTTTCTCCCGTGTCGGGCAATACGGCTACAATCATCTTGCCTGTGTTCTCTTCTTCTCTTGCGAGACGAAGTGCTGCCATAAAGGCTGCGCCCGACGATATACCTACGAGCAGACCTTGTGTTCTTGCTAATGTGCGCATACCCTCAAACGCCGTCTCGTCTTCTATGGTCATTATCCTGTCCACCACTTCTGCGTTATATGTCTGAGGGACGAAGCCTGCACCTATACCTTGTATGCGGTGTTTGCCTGCTACGCCGGTGGAGAGTACAGCCGAGGTTGCCGGCTCTACAGCCACTACCTGCACCTCTTTCTTGTGCTTTTTCAGTGCCTTGCCCGAGCCTGATACAGTGCCGCCCGTACCTACGCCAGCCACGAGTATATCCACCTTGCCTTCCGTGTCGCTCCATATTTCCTCGCCCGTTGTGCGCTCGTGCATTTCGGGGTTGGCGGGGTTAACGAATTGCCCGAGTATAACCGCGCCTTCTATGCTGTCTCTCAGTTCCTCTGCACGGCGTATAGCGCCCTTCATACCCTCTGCCCCGGGTGTGAGTTCGAGCGTTGCACCATAGGCTTTCAGCAGGTTCCTGCGCTCTACGCTCATCGTGTCGGGCATAGTCAGTATGGTCTTATATCCTTTTGCGCTGCCTACCCAAGCCAAGCCTACACCGGTGTTGCCGCTCGTAGGCTCAATGATAGTGGCGCCCTTTTTCAGTATCCCCTTCTTTTCTGCATCTTCCACCATAGAAAGTGCAATACGGTCTTTCACGCTGCCGCCAGGGTTAAAATACTCCATTTTGACAATAATGCGGGCTTTCTGACCTTCCATTCCTTTGATTTCAAGCATCGGCGTGCGACCGATAAGTTCAGTTAATTGATTGTAAATCATAATAAAAAATATTTAGGTGGTTTATATTTTAGCTTGCTTATACGGCAGTATCTATTGTCAGTACGAAAACATCTGTTCTCCATAAAAACAATAACGACCTGCCTTGTATGGGCAAGCCGTTGTTATCTTATTATAGTCTTATACCTTAATATATAATAGTACTATGCAACGCTATACCCATACTCGGGAGTTGCACAACAACATACATTATTAAAAGTATATGACTTCATTTATCTTCGTTTTTGCGCTGCAAAGGTACGGCAAAAATTTCTACCTGCAAAACAATTCTTCACTTTTTTGAAAAAAAATGATAGTTTTGCGTATTTTTTACACAAATAATTTTGCAGTATCAAAATTTCGCCGTACCTTTGCGTTAAAATTACACAATATACGAAAACAAACGAAAACAACGTAAATTACGAAAACAACGTAAAATTATGCAAGACTATATAAAAACAGACAAAGGTTATGCCTACGAGTACCCTCGTGCCGCTGTTACCACCGACAGTGTCATCTTCGGCTTTGACGGTCAGGAGTTGCTCGTTCTGCTCATCAAGCGGGGTGGGGAGCCGTATAAAGGCTGCTGGGCATTCCCGGGCGGGTTCCTCAATATGGACGAGACGGTGGAAGAATGTGCTTTCCGCGAACTAAAAGAGGAGACGGGGCTTGAGCCTGACCAAATGGAACAGTTTGGCGTTTTCTCCGCTGTTGACCGCGACCCGCGAGGCAGAGTGCTAACGGTTTCTTTCTATGCTCTTATCAAAAAAGAACAAGTCAGCGGCGGCGATGATGCTGCCGATGCGCGCTGGTTCCCCATCAATGCTCTGCCCCCTCTCGCTTTCGACCATAGCGATATGCTCCGTGAAGCACTTGCAGCACTCAAACGCGACATATACCATAAGCCCATCGGTTTTATGCTCCTTGACGAACATTTTACTATGCCGCAACTTCAACGCCTGTATGAAGCCATCCTCGGTGAGCAGTTCGACCGCCGCAATTTCCAAAAGAAAATGCTTGCCAGCGGCGTGGTGGAAGAGCAGGGGGTTGAACGCGCAATGGGACATCGCCCCGGCAAACTGTTTTCTTTCGTTCCTGAAAACTACGACCAGATGAAGGAACACGACAGCAGAGCAAAAGAATTCTGAATCAAAAATGTAAAACAAACTCTAACCTCTAAATAAATACCACTATGTTATTCTTCAACAACAAAAAAGAACATCATGTTCCCGAAATGAAACCTACGGGTTCTCACGTTTTTAATCTTATTATCCTCGACCGGAGCGGTAGTATGTGTGTCATCGAGAAAGCCGCCCGCAGCGGCTGCAACGAAGTGCTGTCGGGTATCCGCAAAGAGCAAAAAGACACCCCCGAACTCATCCAACACATCACTCTGCTACCTTTCAGCACCGGCAAAATGACTTACATCTACGATGATGTTGCTGCCGACCAAATAAAAGAGATAGGCGACGAATACAGTCCCGCCGGCGGTACGGCTCTCTACGATGCTATGGGCTTCGCCCTTTCCGCACTCGAGCGCAAAGCAGAAAAATACGATGATGCAGTGGGTGTTGTTACTATCATCACCGATGGTGAAGAAAACTCTTCTCGCGAGTTCACCGGCAAAATGATTTTCGACCTCGTGGAACGACTCAAGAAAAAAGGCTGGACCTTCGCCTTTATGGGTGCCAACCAAGACGTTCTCAAAGTGGCAAGCAGTCTCAATATCAAGAACGCACGCGCCTTCGACTACGATAATGCCGGTATGGCAGATGCTTTCCAAGCAGAAGCATCGGCAAGACACGCCTTCTTCCAACGCCACCTTAAAAACACCGCCGCCGCTAAAGGTATGTCTGCAAAGGAAAAACAAAACTTATATGCCGAGGCGGAGGAAAATACCAATTACTACGGCGACCAAGCATAGATTTTCAGTGCCGTTGCCTATCAATTTGGCAAAAATGTACATCCTATTCAATAATAGAACTCGTGCCTGCAACAGCAGGCACGAGTTCTATCGATTTCTAATTTCTAATTATCCATTGATTATTTCAAATAGAATCCGCAACCTACATTCCATAGGAATGGATTGCGCGGTGAGTTGATAACGTAGTTGTTAGCCATATCGTAGGGGTTAATCATCAGGTTGGCAAACGCCGTCATCATACATCTTTCGGATATGTCCTTGTGCCAATTCAGTTTCGCGCTTACGTTACAGAAAGCGAAGTCGCCCTGAAAACCGGTGTACATACTCTTCCACGGAGTAAGACCGGCACGAGCTTCAAGACACAGGTTATTTGGCAGATAGATGTCATATCCGAGTTCGAGATAACTGGAATAGGCACGTTTGGTACCGCATAAAGCCTGATCGGCTGCTGACATCATATTGTAATCTGCAATGGAGATTTGGTTACCTGTGCCGTCAATCATATATCCGTCCCGACCAAAAGTGCGGGTACACCATAATATACTTATAGGCAGAGCATCGCTTACGCGGTATTTGATACGCCATTCTTGTGTAATGCCGCCGCCGGGGGCTGTGTTGCTGAAATCAAAATAGCGGCTCGGACCGCCTATGGTGCCGTCAAAATTTTTGTAGTTATCAAAATAATACATGTGCATAAACATTACCGTCAGTCCCCAACGGCTGAAACCGAGTGTCATATCCACTTCCGGATTCAGTCCTTTTACTCTTGCTTGGGCAGGAGTGTTATATCCGTTGCCGGTAAAAGTCCAATCGCAAGCACCTATGTTCCACCACATATCAAGAAACAGTCCGCCGTAACCCACATTGGCATCTGCCTGAATACCCATACCGCCGACATATAATCCGCGCCAGATGTAGTTGCTCACCAAGTCGGCTCCCACGCCGTAGGTGAAACCTACTTTCTGATTGTAGTCCGGTAGCAACGACTTTTTAGGCTGAAGCCCTGTCTCATCAGCCCAAACGGCTGAACACAGAAGAACGCTTATGCAAAGCATAAGACCTTTGCGTAATTTGTTTTTCATCATCATTGGTTTTTGTGTTGATACTTATTATGCCGCAAAGATACGGCAATTTTGTTTAATAAAGAAAGATTTTTGTACAAAATTATGAAGTGTTAAAAAATTATGTTACCTTTGTGCGTTTTTTTGCTGACATATTATATACCCAATTATACTAATCCTTAAAATTTTTGTCTATGGCAAGAAACCAATTCGCCAGTAAGTTTGGTACTATGGCGGCCATTGCGGGTTCTGCTGTCGGGCTTGGTAACATCTGGAAGTTTCCTTACGTTGCAGGTCAAAACGGCGGTGCCGCTTTCCTTATTATCTACATCGTTATCTCTCTGCTCATCTCCGTTCCGGTGATGCTGTCGGAGTTTGTTATCGGACGTCGCGGACAGGGCAATACCTATCGCGCCTTTATCAACTCCTCCGGCAAGAAAGGGTGGGGGGCAGTCGGCGCGATAGAGATATTTGCCGGTATGGTCATTCTCGCTTTCTACTGCGTAGTGGCAGGTTGGTCGCTTGAGTATATTATTCAGTCCATTGGCACCGGTTTTAGCGGAATGACCTACGATGATATGTCCCTTATGTTCGACAATTTTGTCAACGGTTCTCGCCCTGTGCTTTGGACCCTTATCTTCCTCGGGATGAACTGTATCATACTTGCTTTTGGCGTGAGCAAAGGTATTGAGCGTTGCTCCAAGTTTATGATTCCCGCTCTCTTTGCTATCCTTCTTCTCCTCGCTATCGTTTCCGTTTGGCAGGAAGGCTGGGCCAAAGGTGCTGCTTTCCTTCTCAAACCCGACTGGGGGGCAGTAACGTGGCAGACGGTCATTATGGCTCTCGGTCAGTCCTTCTTCTCCCTCTCGCTCGGTATGTCGGCTATGACCACCTACGGCTCTTATATTCAGAAAGACCAGAGCCTTGTCTCTGTTTCTATGATAGTTACCGGTGCCACAGTCGTTATGGCTATCCTCGCCGGACTTGCTATCTTCCCCAGCGTATTTACTTACGGTGTGGAGGTTACTTCCGGTCCGAACCTCGTCTTCAAGACCCTCCCGCCGCTCTTTGCAACCCTCCCGGGCGGACGTATAGTGTCGGTGCTGTTCTTCATTCTCCTCTTTTTTGCTGCCATCACTTCCTCTTTCTCGTTGCTTGAAGCCGGTGCCGCATATATATCCGAGGAGTGGAAAATAGGCGGAAAGCAGGTAACTCGCGTTTGGGCACTCGTTATCCTTTTCTTCACTGTAGGTGCTCTCTCTGTTATATGCGCAATGTCCCAAGTGGAAGGCTCAACTCTCAAGATTCTCGGTTTCTCCGTGTTTGACTTTACGGATATGTTCACCTCCAACTTCATTCTGCCTCTCGGAGGTATAGCCGCTTGCATACTTGTCGGACAACTTATGCCGCGCGATGTCGTCTTTAACGAACTGACATCGGACGGCCGCTTCAATGCCAAAGTATGCCGTTTCTTCTACTGGCTCGCACGCTATGTATGCCCCATCATCATCTTCTTTATGTTCATCAACGGCGTTTCTTCTATTCAACGCCCCGCCGCGCCTGAAGAGAGTATGGCCGCTGCCACTTATCCTTCGGCTGAATACGACAAAGCAGAGGTTATTCTGATGCATACCCCGGGCGAAGAACTCTTTGACGGTGTGGCTCACCCTGCAGCCGGTTTGTTTGAAAACTACTTTAATGTAGAAAAAGCAGCCGAAGAGCATCGCGGATATATTGCTACACTCCGCAAAAACGGTGCTACCGTCTATACAGTGGCTGATATACTCAATACCATTGACAAGGACACGCTTCAGATGCTTGCTCTTAACTCTCTGCGTTACGCTCCGGAAGATATGCAGTATAAGATAGAGGTTGTCAACACTATGAGCCGCTCCGACCTTATTCGTTGCATTCTCCTTCGTCCTACCGTTACCCTCTCCGCCACCGACATCAATACCGGCGTTGAGGCTGTATATACCCATTCGCCGCTCTCCAATCTCTATTTTATGCGCGACCAGAGTATCTCCACCCCGCGTGGCGTGATTATGGGACGTATGAACTCGCTCCAGCGTACCAACGAGGTTGACCTCGTCCGCCTTTGCTACTCACACCTCGGCATACAGCCTGTGTATAGCGTTTCAGGCGACAACGCTTACCTCGAAGGCGGCGACTATATGCCTTTCGGCACCCTCTCTCTTATAGGCTGCGGTATGCGTACCACGCAGGAGGCTATCAACCAACTTCTTGCCCGCGACCTCTTCGGACACGATACGGTCGTAGTCGTTCGCGATGCACTGCGCTGGCAGGCACAGATGCACCTTGATACACACTTTAATATAATAGACCGCGATCTTGTTACTATGTGCGCCAACCGTTACAACGCTCAAGAAGGTACTCCTGAGTACGTTACTTGCGACATCTATGTGCGCGATCGCACACAGCATAGTGAGCAGACAGGCGACTATATATTGGCAACGGAAGGTATCGGTTTCCGCTCTTGGCTTGAGCAAAGAGGCGTGAAGATTATCGCTATATCAGATGCCGATGCCGCTCACTATGCCAACAACTACCTCACCATTGCTCCGCGCCACATCTGCGCTATCCAAGGTCAGTCAATGGAGTTTGCAGAGGCTCTCAGAGACAACGGTGTGATGGTTGACTGGATACCAGCCGCCAACCTCATCTGCGGCTACGGTGCAGCCCACTGTATGACGCAAGTCGTTCGCCGCAAATAATCATAGTAGCAATCTGCTTGGATTCAGATACAAAAAAATCGCAACACTTGTTGCGATTTTTTTGTTTGTCTGTTATGTCGAAATACTGTTTCCGATGTTATTTCTTTACCGGTGTCTTGGGGAAGAGCAGCCAGAAGAGTATTGCTACCACGAGCGAGTATGCTGCAAATATATACCAACTGTTCTGCCACCCTGTCCATATCTCAATCGGTGTTGCCCCATTTTCGGCAGGAGCATATACGAAATGATTGACAATGGCTTGTGCGCTCAGCGTACCTATAGTTGCACCTAAACCGTTGGTCATCATCATAAATAGTCCTTGTGCCGAAGAACGCATATCTGGTGTCGTCTCTTGGTCAACATACAGCGCACCGCTGATATTGAAGAAATCGAAAGCAAATCCATATACTATGCAACTCAGTACAAACATCCATACTCCGTTGCCCGGGTTGCCCGCACCGAACAGACCGAAACGCAGCACCCACGCAATCATAGCCATAAACATCACGTTCTTGATGCCGAAACGCTTGAGGAAGAACGGAATAAGAAGTATGCAAAGAGCCTCACATATCTGTGATATACTGATTAGTATGTTTGCATGCTGTACACCGAATGTGCTTGCAAACTCCTCTATCGCACCGAAACTCGTGATAAAAGGATTGGCATATCCGTTGGTTATTTGCAGACTGACACCCAAGAACATTGAGAAAATGAAAAACAAAGCCATCTTCTTCTGACCGAACAACTTAAATGCCTTCAATCCCAATGCATCTGCAATGCTCTGTTTCTCACCCGCAGGCTTGATTTCACATTCAGGCAATGTAAGTGAATAAACGGCAAGCACTATACTCAACGCACCGCTTACTACAAACTGCCACGCTGTCGGCTGATAACCGCAAAGGTCTATTATCCACATCGTTACTATAAATCCTACCGTACCGAATACACGTATAGGCGGAAAGTCTTTCACCGTGTCAAGACCGGCTTTGACAAGGGCGTTGAAGGCTACGGAATTGCTAAGCGCAATAGTCGGCATAAAGAACGCTACCGACATCGTGTATAGAGTGAACAACATCCCGAATTGGACATTGTCGCCTGCCATATATCCGTACATTCCCGCCGAAATCATAAAAGCACCTGCAAGCGCATGACACAGCGAAAGCAATTTCTGCGCAGGTATCCACCTGTCTGCCACTATGCCCATCAGTGCCGGCATAAACAGACTGACTATACCCTGTATGGAATAAAACCAGCCGATGTTCATTCCCAAGCCATGACCGGCAAGGTATGTACCCATACTCGTCAAGTATGCCCCCCATACGGCAAACTCCAAAAAGTTCATTACGATAAGACGCAGTTTGATGTTTTTCATAAAATAAACAGAATTTGATTTGTGTGCGCAAAGGTACTTGTTTTACACCTATTATGCAAGACAGATTGATATAAATATGTTAATTTGTGTTCATATATTTGCATATATGGTTGTTTTTGCGTACTTTTGCGGCAAATTATCACCACTATGCTTTATTCTTTCCGCATACTCAATCCCTCT
The DNA here is from genome assembly GCA_002449665.1 of Bacteroidales bacterium UBA7009. Classification (GTDB taxonomy): domain Bacteria; phylum Bacteroidota; class Bacteroidia; order Bacteroidales; family Paludibacteraceae; genus Colicola. Next base: position 117,881 of record DJXH01000037.1, on the reverse strand, counting down.
CCCTCCGACTGGCAGCGTATAGAGTCCTGTTTCGATACCACCTGTTTCCATTCCGCCGCTTGGGCAGACTATACCCGTCGTATCGGACGAAACACCTTTGTTGCCGAAGTGTTTGAAAACAACATGCATATAGGCTATTTTGTAGGCGTTAAGGTTTGGATGGGCATTACTATGATTGCCGCTCCTATGGACGGTATAGGCACCTACTCGCAAGGGCTTTGTTTCTTCGAGCCTGTGCCAGCCGATAAAAGAGTAGCTGTGTATCAGGACTTTGCCTACTGGCTCTTCCGCGACCACATCGCTTCCTACCTGCAAGTGGACGACTGGACACTCCGCTTCGATACCGGCAACCAAGAGTGGGTGCCATACGAAGAAGTACGCATTCCGGCATTAGATATGGCTGGCATACCTTATACTACACGCGCCACTATCCACCTGCCGCTTACAGGCAAGACTGAAGAACAACTATGGGCAGGACTGCACTATAAATCTGCCAAATACTCTGTTAATAAAGCAAATAAGTTAGGACTAACCGTCAAGCGGATTACCGACAGGCAAGACGTTGAACGCTTTACTAAAGTGCATTTTGAACAGGTAACAGAAGTCTGCGCCCGCAAGGGTACCGTCCCCAAGCCGTCCCAACAACGCGAACGTATGCAGGCAGTGTGTGAGGCTCTCTTTCCCGATAGAATACTGATGCTTGAAGTTCACGGTAACGACGATGAAGGGCAAGACCAAATTATGGCGACTGCCATCTGGACTCTCGACAAAGGCGAATGTGCTTTCTGGACCGCTGCTTCCTTCCAACGTTATATGCGCTACTGTCCTAACGAACTGATGATATGGACTGCAATCAAGACTATGGCAGCCGAAGGTTGCGGCGACCTGAACTTCTGCGGTATGGCTGACTACAAACTCAAATACGGCGGTCATTATGCCTATATCCCGCATATAGTCTTTACCAAATACCCATGGTTCAACACCATTAAAAACAAAGCCAAAACCCTCTATTTTGCCATCCGTCGCTATCGCCAAAACCGCCGTGGCAAACACGACTTCAAATAGCCGAATTGGAAACAATTTCATAGCCAAATTCAAAACAAAACACTGTCCAAATTCAAAACAAAACACTGTCCAAATTCAAAACAAAACACTGTCCAAATTCAAAACAAAACAATAGCCAAATTCAAAACGGATTTGTGTATATCAAAAATAATCAGTACCTTTGCAGCGTTTTAAGGTGATTATATTACTTCATTAAAATCGTGCACAAATTCCAATTAAAAAATGAACTGAAATTTTATCATGGAACCCTACAAATTTCGCATAGCCGATCAGTTGCTCCAATACCGTTTAGAGGAGGTTGGTGCTGTCCTTGTGGAGGGTACTAAATGGTGTGGTAAGACTACTACTTGCGAGCAGGCTGCCAAGAGTGTTTTGTATTTGGCTGACCCGGAAATGAAAGCACAGTATATGGATTTGGCAAATACTGAGGTTAAGGCGTTGCTCACAGGCGACACTCCTCACCTTATTGACGAGTGGCAGTTAGCGCCGCAACTATGGGATGCTATTCGCTTTGAGGTAGATCATCGCCGCCGTGAAGGTCAGTTTATCCTTACAGGTTCGTCCGTACCGCCTTCAACCGACAAAATTTCGCATACAGGTACCGGACGTTTTGCGTGGCTCAAAATGCGTCCTATGAGCCTCTATGAATCAGGTGATTCTACCGGTGAAGTGGGTTTAGAACAACTGTTCGATAACGCCAACATAGAAGGTCGTAACACTTTGAATTTAGAAAAAATGGCTTATCTTGTCTGTCGTGGAGGTTGGCCTGCTTCTTTAGGTAAGAGTGAACGAGTGGCTTTGCGTACTCCATACAACTATTATGACGCTGTTGTGCAATCTGATATTTCGCGAGTGGATAATGTGGAGCGTAATCCTCTGTGGGCTGATACTTTGATGCGGTCATACTCTCGTTTGCAAGGCTCACAAGCATCTTCGAAAGTGATATTAGATGATATGTTGGCTTCTGTTTCGCAGAAAACTTTGTCAACGCAGACTGTAGAAAATTATCTTTCTGCTCTGCGTAAAATGTTCGTAGTGGAAGACCTTCCTGCTTGGTGTCCTAACTTACGTAGCAAGACCGCTATACGTACTTCGCCGACACGCTATTTCGTGGATCCGGCTATCGCAGTTGCAGCAATGCGTGTCAGTCCCAAAGACCTAATGGGCGACTTGCGCACTTTCGGCTTTTTGTTTGAGACACTTTGTATTCGCGACTTGCGTGTTTATGCCGAAGCCATTGACGGACAAGTGTTTCATTATCGCGATAAGACAGAGTTAGAGTGCGATGCCGTCATACACCTTCGCAATGGTAAATATGGACTTGTTGAAATCAAACTCGGCGGTGATGAGGCTATCGCAGCTGCCGTTAAGACACTTAATTCACTTGAAAATAAGATCAATACCGATCAAATGATGAAACCTGCTTTCAAGGCTGTGCTAACCGCTGTCGGTCAGTTTGCCTACCGCCGTTCTGATGACATATACATAATCCCTGTCGCCTGCCTTAAAGTGTGATAATGATTCGATAATATCCTGTGTTTAAGAGATAATATTGTATCTCTTAATGCCCCAAAATCAACTCAACGTACATTATTATATCAATTATAATACGATATGAAATTCAAAATATATCAAATTTGTCAGTAGGCGATACTATCCGTATCAACCGCAAACAAGGAAAGCAAATAATAGAACAAATTTAGAAAACGTTAGATATATGATAATCAATATAATACAAGAAAATATCGTCCTTCCATTAAGTGATTTTTTTACAGGTCAAAGTGTGCATAAGAAACTCAAATTTCTAATGCAAAGCAAGTATTGGTCCCGTAAGCAACTTGATGATTTTCAAAATGAGCGGCTACGTGCATTAGTCAAACATACCATTGAAACTGTACCTTTCTATATAGACTATGCCCGAGAACATAATCTTTCTTCAGAAGACATCCAAACCAAAGCCGACCTAAATAAACTACCAATAGTTAATAAGGAGATTATGCGCCGTGAGGGAATAGAACGCTTCACATCCAATGCTTTTCCCGCTGATAGTCGTATTATGATTTCTTCTTCTGGCAGTACAGGTGAGCCTTTCAAATATTATATCACCCAAGAGGATTATTCGATGGACATAGCAGCCAATCTTCGAGGATGGTATGATATGGGTTGGCGGCTTGGAGATAAATACATAAAAATTAGTCAAAATCCTCGTTCCTCTTTTCTTAAACGGCTTCAAGATATAGTAACACGCAATCGCTATATGGCTACAGCCGATCTTAGTGACAAACACCTATATGAGATGATGCAGGAAATAGAAAAATACAAACCTATAGTTATTCGTTCATATCCTGACCCTCTTTATATAATGGCGCAATACCGTCTGTCTCATCTTGAATTTACCTTTTCGCCATTGGCTATTACTACTACTGGCAATACTCTGCATCCGCATATAAGGCATACTATAGAAAAAGCATTCTCATGTCCTGTTCTTGATTCTTATGCAAGCGAAGGTAATGCCGTATGTTTTGAGTGTTTAACTCACGCAGGATATCACGTTGCTGAAGAATATGGAATAACGGAAGTTTTAGATGATAACGACAATGAGATTATGGATGGGATGGGTAGAGTGGTAACCACCGACCTTTGGAACTTTGCACATCCATTTATTCGCTATGACGTGCAGGATAGAGTGGAAACGACTGCTGCTCTTTGCTCTTGCGGCAAGGCTCATAAACGTATATTGAAGATACTTGGCAGAGACAATGAAGTCCTCACAGCAGCAAATGGCAAACGCTTTATTGTCCACCATTTTACCGTTTTCTTTGAACCTACTGTTACACCTCAACTTCTTGATAGCATAAACCAATTTCAAGTTATTCAGCATATAGATAAGTCTATCACTTTCAAGTTGGTTGTGAACGGCAACTATAACTCTTCCGTTGAAGATTTTATCATTCGCTATTGGTCAAATGAACTCGGCTGCAAAGTCAGTGTCCTTGTCGTACCTCGAATCCCGATAATGCAAAACAACAAAAGACGCTTTATTATCATTGAAAAAGAAGATGATATTTGTTGTAACTCGCTGATTATCACCCCCCCCCACTAATAAGGAGTCGAGAGGAATAAGACAAACAGATAATCAGAATTTGAATCTATTTCCACCTTTAGGGCGGTATGCATTATATGTGCATGCCGCTTAATTATGTTATAACCAATCCTAATAATTAAAGTTAATCCTAAAGTCTAAAGTCAAAATGAGTCTTTATTCCAAAATAGACCGATATTGTCTGCTGCCGGTGGCAGATAAAGTGATGCATCGCTCTCTGTATAGAAGTTGGAAGGAGTATGAGCTGAACGAGCGATTGACAAGGCAGGAACTGACTGATTTGCAAAATGCCAAACTAAAACGTCTTATTAGCCATTGCTTCAATAATGTGCCATATTATTCACGCCTTTTCCACTCGTTAGGATTAAAACCTGATGATTTTAATTCGGTTGACGACTTGCACAAACTGCCGGTGCTAACCAAACAGGATGTGCGTGATAACTACAACGACCTTATCAGCAACGATATATCTTCGCGCCGTTATACAAAGGAATCTACAGGTGGCAGTACAGGAACCCCAATGCAGTTTATGGTGGACACGGCAGAGTGGAGTGCCGACTGGGCTTCTTCTTTCCGCGCTTGGCAATGGTATGGCTTTCAGCTCGGAGAGAAAATGTTTACGCTCGGAGGCAATTCACTTGTGGCTAAAAAACGCAAACTCACTGCGAAAGATATTTTCGACTTGTATATAATGCGCAACCTCAAACGCAGCAGTGCTGATGTTACAGACGAGGCTATGCAAGCGCACTACGAAGTGTTCGTAAAATGGAACCCCAAGGCAATGAGAGGATATGGTTCATCGCTTGTCATCTTTGCAGAGTATATTCGCAAACACCAACTACCAAGCGGTCATCTCACCTGTATCCTCACCACAGGCGAGATACTGATGCCTACATATAGAAAAACTCTTGAGGACGTTTTTCATTGTCCTGTGTATGATGAATACGGAGCAGGCGATGGAGGTATTAAAGCACACGAATGTAAGTTGCAAAACGGATTGCATATAAGTGAAGAACAATGTGTCGTGGAGATTGCTGATAAAGACGGCACTCCTTTACCGGAAGGCAGCATCGGTTATGTGCTTGCCACCGACCTTAACAATTTCGTTTTCCCTTTCTTGCGATATCAAGTGGGCGATATGGCATATATCAAACCGGAGAAATGTGCTTGCGGAAGGGTTTCAAAAGTTTTGGGACAAGTGATAGGCAGAGCCGGTAAACTGATATACAACAAGCAAGGTGTACCCATTTCGCCTACTATGTTGCCGATAATGCTCTATAGAGACAATGATTATCACAACGAAGACAGCTGCATTATTTACAACAAGATAGACCGTTTTCAGATTAGGCAGGACAAAGCAGGCGATATTCGCATTTTGCTTAAACTCAAAGACCCTACAGACGACCGGTCGCAGTTTGATTATTGTATTACCAACTATCAAAATCATTTTGTCGGTTCTCGTGTCTCGCTTGAGTTCGTTGACAACATCCCTTTGCTCCCATCCGGCAAAGAGGACTACTGCGTGAGTGAGTTCGAGTTTTTGAAGAAAAACTGATATTGTATGGAAAATCGCAACTTGCTATATGCCTTATAGTTTAATAAATATACAGATAACCACATAATGTATGAATTCTAAATACTATAAACCAATATTATTTTTACATTACCTGTCACTCCTGAAAAGAAAACTTGTGCTTCCTTTTGTGTTAATCAAATCACGCATCTGGAAAGCACCATCATATTACCCCGAGAAAGAGAGAAAAACACAATTTAGGATTTTTGTAGATTTGTTATTTCACATTTTCCGTTATGGTTCCATAGAATGGAATCATAAACGAATTGTTACATACTTATCAATGGGATTTAACAGATTTGACGAATATAGAGCAGCAACTTGCACACATAGCAGATTTGTCAAAAAGCAAAATCTTCCAAATTTGGATTAACAACGCAGCTTATGTTACCGGCAATGGAGAAATGAATGCAAATCCAATGAGCACTTATGATAAGACTTTTGATCTTAATGTTAATTCATTGTTGTTTGTTGGTGAAGCAGTGTGCAAGTATTTTAAAGATAATCGGATAAATGGTAAAATGATAAATATATCATCACTTAGTTCCATACAAGCTGATACACACCCTTATTTTATTTCAAAACGTGCAGTTAATGCCATAACTGAAGGTTTGGCAAAAAAATATATACCTTACGCTATAAATGTGAACGGAATAGCACCGGGGTATTTGCCGAGCGGAATAAATTTCACTAATGTAGAAAAAAATAGCTTTCGTGAAGATTCTTTGGCTAAAAGATATGTAAGGCTTGAAGAAATTGCAGAATTGGTGTTATTCATGGTTTCAGGTAGAGGTAATTCTATTGTTGGACAGACCATATTTTGTGATGGTGGTGATACCTTAAGATAAATTGTTGTTAATCATATTTTAATTAATTTTCAAATGAATACTATTGGTTTTCCTATTTCACACAAAGAAAATGAACGCAGGCGGGCAATCGTTCCAACGCATCTTTCTTCTATCAGGCATCCCGAATATCTGTTTATAGAAAAAGGCTATGGAGAAGTTCTTGGATTTGAAGACGAAGAATATAGCAGGTTCGGAGTGAATGTAGTACCACGTGATGAAGTTATCTCAAAAGATGTTGTTTGCGACCCCAAAATCGGAGATGCTGATTATCTTAAGGATTTGCATAACCAAATCGTTTTTGGTTGGATTCACGCCGTTCAAAACAGAGATATTACTGATTTGCTCGTAGATAATCACCTTACCGGTATCGCTTGGGAAGATATGTATGAAATGGGAAGGCATACCTTTTGGAAAAATAATGAGATTGCCGGAGAAGCTGCCCTATGCCATGCCTATCTGCTTCATGGAGTGTTCCCTAATCAAACAAAAGTTGCTGTACTCGGACGTGGAAATACTGCTCGAGGGGCAATACGTACATTAAATTATATGGGAGCGGAAGTTATAGTTTACGACCGCAAAATGGAAACACTTTTCCGTCAAGAAATCGGCAATTATGATGTAGTAATAAATGCTATACTTTGGGATACGTCCCGCAAAGACCATATCATTTATAAGGAAGATCTACATCGAATGAAAAAAGGCTCGCTTATTATTGATTTAAGTTGTGACAGACATGGAGGAGTGGAAACAAGTGTACCTACAAGTATTGAAAATCCTACCTATCAAGTGGATGGAATAACTCATTATGTCGTTGACCACACCCCGTCGTTGTTCTATAAATCAACTTCTAACGCCATCAGTGTGGAAATTGTCCGGTTTTTAGATGAAATTGTTGAGTGGAATTTGAGCAAAACTTTGCTTGATGCTATCAATATTAAAAATGGGGAAATTATTGATGAACGAATAAAGCAGTTTCAAAACAGGTCTTTATAGGAATATAACAAAGATAAGCTAAAAAATCCCGCAACTCAGTTGAAATATGCCTAAAAAACGGAGATTTCAACTGATTTGCGGGTAAAAAAAGCAGGAATTTGTTATTCCTGCTTTTTTGTGCAATGTTCTTGAATACGCTTTATATAGAACGCAGTCTTATCTTATTTCAGAACCTGTAGCATTGTATAATGTATTGCCTTGCTTGATAATCAGGTTGCCGTTAAGCAGTATTTTTTGTGCTTTGGGCATATTGATTACTTCTTTCAGTCCGGTTTCGGTTGGCAATTCTACTACTCCGTTGACGATTTCAAGCATATCAATCTCTTCCGTAGTCTCGGTAGGTGCTTTGTAGTAGCGTTTTATATTTCCGGTTACTATAACCTCTGTCCCAACGGGAATGTCCTCTGTATATTGACCACGGAAAACTTGCAAGTCGTATGTCGGGTTTCCCATATCCTCAGTTATGAAGAACGAGATATTTCCGTATTCTTCGCTGTATGCTACGGCGATGCTGTCCACATAACCCCTTACTACATATACCTCTTTGGTAACGGCATTTTGCTCAAGGGCTTCTCCTACTTGTCTAATCTCGTTTATGGTTGTTTCGATTGTATCTACTTTGGGCTGTTCGGCTTTGAAGACCACCCATGCTTGAGGAGACTCAAACTCAACTTGGTTCTTTTGGGCATAGAGAGTGATTTTACCTACTATTTTTACGCTGTCGCCTTTTGCTGCAATGACATCGTCCTGCATTTGAGCGTTATAAGCCTGAAGCGACTTATGGTTGTCTTCGCAGAAGGTGAAGAAAGTCTGAACGGTACCATTGGTGTAGGTCAGAGAGTCAACACTGACTGTTATCTCAAAGAACTCTTTGGTATATTGACCGCCTTTGAGCGACTCGCCTTCTTCTATTATTTCGCAAACAGACATGTCTCGGATTGTGTCAACTTTTGCTACAGAAGCGCGCTCTAACACTTCAGCCGATGCTTTTACGAGTTCTGCCACATACATTGTACCCGATTTGTTTACATAGTGCATCAGTTTGCCGGTGATTTTCACTTTGTCGCCTTTGTTCACGGCAGCCTCGTTTTCGGGCATGTCGCATTTGTAAACTTGCAGTGTCTTTTCCGCCTCATCAGCAGTCTGACCTATGTAGAAGGTCTGTTGCCCGTTGTTGATAGTTCCGTTGGTGCCGTCGGTAACGTAAGCGGTTACTTCTACGATAGCGGTCTGACCGTTATCGTCAGTGAGAGTGTCCCCTGCATTAAGTGCGATAGCGGCATTGTATGCCTCTTCTGCTGTCAATACTGTTTGAGCATTCAAGCCCAGTGCAGCAACCATGGCTGCGCAAAAAAGAATAATCTTTTTCATAGTTATTAAATTTGGTTAATAATTATTTGATTGATATTATGTTATTCCGTTATTCCACGTTTGGCGTTACCGGCTTTGATAAACTCGTCCACTTCCTCTTCTTCCGCTACAAGGATGTCTTGAATTTCCCAAGTGGGTGCGGACGGCACTTCGCCGATAGTGGTGTTATACTCAAAGGCAATGACCACTGTTTCTCCGTTATATTCCGAGAGGTCAAACTTGCCCGCGTTGCGGAACACCCAGTTGCTGCCATCGGGTATGGAGTCGGTGAAGGGCAGGTGTCGCCATTCGGTAGTGGTAACGTCACCGGTATAGTTGTCTGTAACGCGGACTTTGAGCCATTCGAGGTTGCTTACAGGGTTGCCGTAACGCACTGCGTGGTAGAAGGTAAGGAAGGGTGCTGTACTTTTCTTGAGACGTATCTTCGGCGATATGAGCCAGCCCTCTACGGGGTGATTGGTGCCGCTTACGTAGGCAGAGGCCGTCATTCCGTACGAAGCCTGATAGCGCCATATATAGTTAAGTCCGTCAAGACTGACCGCCTGCATAGTGAAGTCTGCCGGTCCGTCGCCTACAAAAGGAGTGGTGTAGTAGGTGCTGATGTTGGCTACCCAGCCGGTGTTGAGCACAAACGACATTACGTCTTGTACGTAGCCGGTGTTCATAACGAAATTGGTGCCATCATATGTCCACTCGTCCGCAGTCAGACCGTTAGAGCCGTAATAGACAATCATATATATCTGCTTGTCTTGTGCGTAAGGGTAGGTGCGCCGCAAATATCCGCCTATCACTTCGTCCGCATTATTGATGTTTGTAGCCCCCATAGCCGTGTAGATGCTTTGCGGGAGAATTTCCATTCGGTAAAGCAGTTCGTTGTCATAGAGTGTCCATTCGCCGTTTTGCAGAATATATACGGCTTGTTTGACTCCGTTTTCTATAGTGGCTTTCTGTATGTGTCGGGGGGCACGTTTATTAGAAACGGAGTTCGGATGTGTGTGGGATATATAGACAGCATCTGCCAATACAGGTTCGTTGTCCATAATGGCGTATTTGCCTTTGAGCGTAATTATATCGCCGGTCTGAATGCCCTTGTCCTTCCATACTCTATTGCCGTCTTCGTCGGTCAGTCCGTAAACGTATATGGAGTCGCCGTTGTCCATCAGATAGAATCGTCCTGACAGAGTGGAGCGTACTATGCCTACCGTGCCTGTCAGTTGGTGTTCTGTCGTTTCCTGTGCAGCAAGCAGTTCGCTAACTGTACATTCATATTTCAGCGGCGGGTAAATAGTGTCGGGCTTAAGTTCGCTGTAGTTGTAGGTAAGCATCATCATTTTGCCTTCTGTGGCTGTAGTGAAGGTGTTTTTAAGGAAATCCGTTAATGCCGTTTCCTTTTCCGCCGTGAGATATGATGCGCCTCTTCCTCCCCAGATTGTCCGATAGTCGTTTTCGGTAAGGGTGTAGGCAGATATATTCCCGAAAGCCTGCTGTCTTTGTGATTTGCCTTCATAGAGAGGGTAGGTTACTTGGCAGATAGTTCCTGCGTTGAGATAAGGGAACTTCTGCGCCATAAACATCGGAACGAAAATATCGGCACCGGCATCATCGTTAAAGGCTTTATCGGCTGCTATACGTTTCCACGCCGTATATACTGTTGAGTCTTCTACGGTACAGAGGGACAGTGCTTTCTGTTCATAGACCGAAGGAACGGTATCACTACCTTTGTAGGTGCATTGTTTGCCTATTGATGCCACATCGTTGTCGGTGAGAGTGTAGGTCATAGATGTCCGTACGTCTGTAGGGCGATAGTTGCCGTTGTCAAGTTCGTTGGCGTCGAAATAGTCGCGACAGGAAGTCATTGCCATTGCGGCAAATAGGAAGATGTATATATAGTTTGTGTTCTTCATATCTGTAAAGGTTTAGAATGACAGTTTCAGGCGCAGATTCCATTGTCTGCCTTTGTTGTAGAAGAAATAGATATTGTCCTTGTTGTTCTCAACAATGTTTTGCGATACGACATTAGCACTCCATGCCTTTTCTATATAATGCTGGTCTAACACGTTGGTAACATTAGCGGCGAGGGTGGCGCGCACAGGACCTATATCAAAACTATACGATGCCCGCATATCCATAGAGCCGCCCATAGGACACTTGTACGGCGAGAGCAGATTGACGGTCTTTCCTATTGTCAAGTTGCTTCCGGAGAAAGAGTAGTAGGCATAGTTGCGGTCGTATATGGTATATTCTGCCCCGATACGGAACCCTTTGAACGGCTTGAATGTTATGCCTACGTTGGCTGTTGTTTGTGCCTGACCGCCAACGCGTATATTCTCCTGATTGATGGTGGCTTTGGCATGGTCGGGAGCACCGATAGTGGTAACTGCTCCATCTGCGGTAACGGCATCGCCGTGTTCATTATACAGATAGCCGGTGATGCTGTCGCCCTTCCACCGCCAGTCGCCAAGCGAGAGCATGGCATTGATCTCCACCCATTTGGCAGGGCGTGTCTTCAACTCAAACTCCAATCCCATATGTTGGGCATTGACGCCCGTCATATTAACGTAGCCTGTCTCCTGATTATTAAGAGTGGTATAGCGCGACATCGTCTTGTCCATCCAGCGGGTATAGTAACCGTTCGCTACGAAATTAACATATTCGTTATGAAAGCCGTAGCCTATTTCAACCGAGGCTATTTTCTCGTTTTTGGCATTGGTGTTAAGCATGTGGTTGGTGTTGGACGACATAAACGCTCCGTTGAATTTCGGTGCACGACTTATATATCCGGCATTGACATAGACGTTGTTATGACTGTTAATGTCGTAATTTACACCGCCTTTGATCGTGCCTCCGAAGAACCCTGCCAACTGTGAAAGGCGATGGTCATAGTCGTAATAGAAACGGTCTTCACGCCAGTAGTTGGTATAAGAGAAAGAACCGTTAATGAAAGCCGAGAGCCGGTCTTTCTTATACTCCAAGGTGGCGAACACGCCTTCTTGCATAACGTGCCCCGTATAATCACGATATACAACATCGCCGGTGTTGAGTTTTTCGTATGTCCAAGCTGGATCAAGGCGTTTGGTATTGTTTGCCGCGTTTACGCTGTTGGCGCGAGTGGCATCTATAAAGTACTCGCCGCTCATAAGGTCGCTTATCACGGCGGAGTGAATACCCTGATAGTAGCGTACATCAAGTCCTGCCGTCAGGTCGAGTACGTTAAGGAATTTGTTGTTGTATGTGCTGACCAAACCGTACCAGTTGTGGTAGTTGCGGTTTTCGGCAATGATGAGTTGTGAGCCTGAGGTGGAAGCGGCATTGATGTCTTCCACTGCACCGTAGTCAAAAGTGCCGTCTGCGCGGCGGAAGGTAGTGGTCAGTACGCCGTTGTATGCTCCGCGAGTGAGGTCGGAGTAGGCGTACTCACTATACGGACTGGCTTCTGCCGTGTAGCCGAAACCGCGACCGATAGAGGTATAAAGGCTGGTGGAGAGAGAGGACTTGTAGTCTATCTGCCAAACGTGATTGAGAGATATTTGCGGCTTGTGGTATTTGTTGTAGTTGGCACCTTTCTGCTTGCCGTTGTTGCCGTAGCCGTATGCGGGATTATAGCGGCGATAGTCCATGCCGTCGGTCATGTATTTCTTCACTTCGTTCCACTGTTCGAGTGTCAGTGCGCCGCTGTTGCCGCTCGGGCGTTGCCAGTGTCCCTGCGGTGCGCCGAAGCCGGTTAAAGAGAGTTGGTGGTTGTCGTTGATTCGCTTGGATATGTTGGCAAAATAGCTGTAGCCGCTGAAGCCGGTGCCTTGTATATAGCCTTCGCCCCATGTCTTGGAACCCATAACGGTTATAGCCCAGCCGTTTTTCATAAGTCCCGTTGATACGGAAAAGAGCAGTTTGTTATATCCGTCATTCCCGAGTGAATATGACATTACGCCGCCTTTTTTAGCATCTATACCGCGTGTAACGATATTTATCGTTCCGCCTACTGAAGGTGCGCTCACCTTGCTTGCTCCCATACCGCGTTGTGTCTGCATAACGCTTGTTACGTCGGACAGCCCCTGCCAGTTGGACCAATAGACGGTGCCGCCCTCCATATCATTCATCGGTACACCGTTAATCATAGTAGCCACGTTGGTATTGTCGAAACCGCGCATCCATATCTCCGAGTCACCCCAGCCGCCTCCTTGACCGTTGGCATGTACACCCGGAGTGTTTTTCAGCACCTCGGGGAACTCGGCTCCGCCAAGACGCTCTTCTATCTCAAGAGCCGTAACCTGACTTACCGCTACCGGCGTTTGGTTGACTTTCGCCATCTGACCTGTAATGGTAACATCCTCCAGACTGACTGCCTCAGGCGTTAGCAGAATCGTTCCTAAAGAATTGCGTTTGCCAACTTTAATCTCCGTAGATGCATAACCGATGTACGACAGCAGCAGTGTTGCATCGTCTTGAACGGTGATGGTAAAATTGCCGTCAAGGTCGGTAATAGTGCCGTGGGTCGTGCCTTTTTCCGAAACGCTTACGCCGATAAGCAGTTCGCCGCTTTGAGAGTCTTGCACTGTTCCGGTCACTTTCTGCTCGGCATAGAGCATCGTACTCACTGTCAGAATGAGAAAAAGAGAGGATAGTTGTTTCATCTTATGCTAAAATTGGTTGTTTATGTATGCTTGAAAAATAGGGCTGAATCACTTGTGGTGTCAGCCCTATTTTTTATATTACTTCTCTAATTCCTTTTTTATACGCTCGGTGAGCATAGGTACAATTTTGTGCAAATCGCCTACTATACCGAGGTCGGCAACTGAGAAGATGGGAGCGTACTTGTCTTTGTTGATAGCAACAATGTAGTTCGACTCCTCCATACCGGCAAGGTGTTGTATCGCACCGCTTATGCCGCAAGCCATATATAGGTCGGGACGAACGGTCTTACCGGTCTGTCCTACCTGATAGGCGTGATCCATCACTCCTGCATCCACCATAGCGCGGGACGACGATACCATACCGCCCACAACGTCTGCCAAGGCTTGCAGTTTGCCGAAGCCTTCTTTGTCGTGTACGCCGCGACCGCCGGAGATAAGAATCTTGGCGTTGGAGATGTCTGCCGCTTTTTGCTCGTTCATCTTGGTTTCAATAAGCCGAACTTTGAACTTGGCAGTATCAAACTTCGGCTCAAACGTTGTGATAACACCCTGTTTGCCTATCTCGCGTGTTTTCTTCTGCATAACGCCCGGGCGGACGGTTGACATCTGCGGACGAGAAGTGGGGCAGACGATGGTTGCCATCAGATTACCGCCGAAAGCGGGACGGGTGGAGTAGAAGTCAAGCACTCCGTCTTTGTCCGGCTCTATGGTCAGTTTGGTGCAGTCTGCCACCAAGCCGCTCTTGAGTTTGCAGGCAAGGCGGGGAGCAAGGTCACGACCGATAGTAGTGGCTCCGTAGAGTACGATACGAGGGCGACGCTCCATAATAACCTGATAGATAGCTTGTGTGTATTGTTCAGTGAGGTAGTCTTTCAGTTCGGGACGGTCAACAACAATCACCTCGTCTGCACCCATCTCAATAAGATCTTGTGCTTGTGAAGAGATACCGTCACCAAGGAGCAGTGCCACAACTTGTTGACCAAGTGCTTGTGCAAGGTCGCAGGCTTTTCCGAGCAGTTCGTAAGCAACGTTTTGAATAACACCGCCGCGTTGCTCTGCAAATACGTAAACGTTTTTATATTCAGTATTTTCCATAGTCGTACCTTATTAGATGATATGTTTCTCTTTGAGTTTGCTGACAATCAGTTCCACAGCTTCTTCTTCGCTCAGTTCAAACACTTCTCCCGGAGCCTTGAGTGCTTTGGGGAACGACTTGAACACCTTGGTGGGAGAGCCTTTGAGTCCGAGTTTTTCTTCCTCAACATCAATCTGGTCGGCAGACCACACTTCCACTTCGCGGTTGTAGGCTTCTATTATGCCCGACACGGTCATATAGCGAGGTTTGAAAGCCGATGCAAGTACGGTAAGTACGCATTTGCCTTCCACTTCGAGTGTCTGTATGCTGTCTTCGTTCTCTTTCTTTACGCGGAAGCCGCCTGCAATAGGCTCGGCATCAATAACGTAACTTACTTGCGGCAGACCGAGGTGTTCTGCCATCTCGGGTGCAACCTGTGCCGTATCGCCGTCTATAGCCTGACGACCGGCAATGATAAGGTCGTAGTCCAAGGTCTTGATACAGCCTGCAAGTGCGTATGAAGTGGCGAGGGTGTCAGCACCGGCAAAGCGGCGGTCGCTGAGCAGAATGGCGCGGTCGGCACCCATAGCAAGACCTTCGCGCAGCATACGGTCGGCTTGAGGAGGACCCATAGATACAAGTGTAACGGTGGCACCGGTCTGCTCTTTGAGGCGCAGAGCAAGTTCAAGTCCGCCCTTGTCGTCGGGGTTCATAATAGATGGAACGCCATCGCGGATAAGAGTTCCTTTTACGGGGTCAATCTTAATCTCGGTGGTATCGGGAACTTGTTTTACACAAACAATGATATTCATATTATTTTCGTTTTGACAATTTACGATTTACTTTTACTTAAAGAGTTTTCCGGCAATCACCATACGTTGTACCTCTGATGTACCTTCATAAATCTCCGTTATCTTGGCATCGCGCATCATACGCTCAACGGGGTATTCGCGGGTGTAACCGTATCCGCCGTGGAACTGAACAGCCTTGGTCGTTACCTCCATAGCCGTCTCGGCAGCAAAGAGTTTGGCCATTGCGGCATCGGCAGAGTAGGTCAGTTCGTTATCTTTCTTCCAAGCGGCAGAGCGGACGAGCAGGCGGGCTGCTTCAATGCGAGTCTTGAGGTCTGCCATCTTGAACTGCGTGTTTTGGAACTGTGCAATGGCTTTGCCGAACTGCTTGCGCTCTTTGGTGTATTTAACCGTCTCGTCAAGTGCGCCTTGCGCTATACCGAGGGCTTGAGAGGCTATACCTATACGACCGCCGTCAAGTGTCTTCATAGCGATAGAGAATCCTTTGCCGAGTTGACCGAGAAGGTTCTCTTTCGGTACTTCGCAGTTCTCAAATATAAGTTCGCACGTAGCCGAACCGCGAATACCCATCTTCAGTTCTTTCTTGCCTATGGAGAAACCTTTGAAGCCGCGCTCTACGATGAAAGCCGAAATACCTTTCACGCCCTGCGACTTGTCGGTCATTGCCATCACGATAAAGACGTTGGCATTGGCGGCGTTGGTGATGAATATCTTTGTGCCGTTCAGTATCCACTTGTCGCCTGCATCAACGGCAGTGGTCTGCTGCATAGCGGCATCCGTACCGGCATTAGGCTCTGTCAGACCGAAAGCACCGAGCCATTCGCCCGAAGCGAGTTTGGGCAGATACTTCATCTTCTGCTCCTCCGTGCCATGCTCTAATATAGGCGACACGCAAAGAGAAGTGTGGGCACTGAGGACAACGCCCGTTGTGGCGCATACGCGGCTCAGTTCTTCCACTGCCATAATGTACATCTGTACCGTACCGCCGGCTCCGCCGTACTGTTTGGGAACGGGAATACCCATCAAACCGAGTTTTGCCATCTTGCGGACGGTCTGTTCGGGGAACATCTCCTTTTCGTCCACCTCTGCGGCAAGCGGTTTAACCTCGTTCTCTGCAAAAGAGCGAATCATCTGCAAGAACAACTCTTCTGTTTTTGAATAACTAAAATCCATTGTTATAATAGTTTAGAGTTTAATACTTATAGAATCCTTCTCCTGTCTTTCTGCCGAGCAGACCGGCGCGAACCATCTTGCGCAGCAGCGGGTGAGGACGATATTTGGGATCGCCGAACTCTTTATACAGCACTTCCATTATGGCGAGATTGACATCGTTGCCGATAAGGTCGGCAAGAGCAAGCGGTCCCATCGGGTGGTTGGCACCGAGTTGCATACACTTGTCTATATCCTCTGCCGAAGCAATGCCGTCGGCAAGTATGCCCACAGCCTCGTTTATCATCGGGATAAGTATGCGGTTTACGACAAACCCTGGAGCCTCTTTGACGGGTACGGGGGTCTTGCCTATCTCCGTGCAAAGGTTTACGATACAGTCTGTTACCTCTTGGCTTGTACGCTGTCCGTTGATTACCTCAACGAGTGCCATACGGTCGGCGGGGTTGAAGAAGTGGCAACCGATAAACTTGTCGGGACGGCTTGTGGCGGCTGCTATCTCCGTGATGGAAAGTGAAGACGAGTTGGTGGCAAAGATAGTTTGAGGTTTGCATATCGTATCAAGTTCGCGGAACACCTCTTTTTTCAGTTCCATATCCTCCACTGCCGCTTCTATCACAAGGTCGGCATCTGCAAACGTTGCGTAGTCAGTCGTGGTGGTGATGTTGGCAAGTACGGCGCGCATAGCCTCCTCCGTCATCTTGCCTTTCTCAACGAGTTTTTGATAGCCTTTCTCTATGGAAGCCATCGCTTTTTGAAGACTTGCCTCTGTGCGGCTTTTCATTACAACCGGCATCTTTTGTGCAAAGGCTTTGACTATGCCTTTTGCCATCGTGCCTGTTCCGATCACGTAGATTTTCATAGTGTTATTGTTTTGCGGAAACCTTTGTTTCCTGATTGTTGTTTGCTTTTTATTTTCCTTTGAACTCGACCTTCTCTTTGCGAAGAAATGCAGCCATACCGTTTTTCTGGTCTTCGGTAGCAAAACAGCGGGCAAAGAGCCTGTTCTCCAACGCCAACGCCTCTTGGCGATTAAGGTCGTAGTTGAGGTTGATGCTCTCTTTGGCGTACTTCACGGCAAGCGGTGCATTGGCTGCAATCTGCTCTGCGAGTGCAATAACGGCAGGTATAAGTTCCGGCTGCTCATATACGGCATTGATTAAGCCTATTCTCAATGCTTCTTGCGCTTTTATGGCACGTCCGCTCATAATCATCTCTTTCGCCATACCTTGCCCTATCAGTTTGGGCAGACGATATGTACCGGAGAAGCCGGGTATGATGCCGAGTCCCACTTCGGGCTGACCGAAACGAGCGTTGGCAGATGCGTATCGTATGTCGCAAGCCATTGCTATCTCCAAGCCACCGCCGAGGGCAAAACCGTTAACGGCGGCGATGGTGGCAATAGGCAGGTCTTCAAGACGGCGGAACACCTCTGCTCCGTATTTGCCGAAAGCAAGTCCTTCTTCTTCCGTCTTGGTTGCCATCTCGCTTATGTCGGCTCCTGCCACAAACGCTTTCTCTCCTGCTCCTGTCAGTATAAGCACGCGGGCTTTGTCGCAGTCAAGCGATTGCAGAAAATCGTCAAGTTCGCGCAGCAGAGCCGTGTTAAGTGCGTTGAGGGAGCGGGGAGCGTTGATTGTGAGTATGACAATACCGTGTTCGCGCTGCTCTATTTGCAGATACTCGTAGTTCATCTTAGTCGAGCATTGATTTAAGGTCGGGAGAGATAATCAGTTCGGCTTCAGTGGCTGCCTTGATGTCTTCCACGGTGAAGTCAGGGTGTTTCTCCACGAGAACAAGACCTTTGTCAGTTACGTTAATAACGCCCATCTCGGTGATAATCATATTCACCTGACCGGCAGCAGTAAGGGGCAGAGTGCACTCTTTGAGGATTTTCGGTGCGCCCTTTTGCGTATGTTCCATTGCTATGATAACGCGTTTGGCACCTACGACGAGGTCCATTGCTCCGCCCATACCCGGGGCAATCTTTCCCGGGATAATCCAATTGGCGAGGTTGCCTTTCTCGTCCACCTGCAGTGCGCCGAGAACAGAAACGTCCACGTGTCCGCCGCGAATAATAGCAAACGATGTTGCGCTGTCAAAGGTGCTGGCACCAGGGATTAGCGTTATGTTGCCGCCGCCGGCATTGACGAGGTTCTTGTCCTCTTTGCCTGCTTCGGGCGAGGGACCGAGACCCATTGCGCCGTTCTCCGTCTGTAAGGTAACGGTAATACCTTCGGGCAGGTAGTTGGGAATCATAGTCGGCAGACCTATACCGAGGTTTACTACATCGCCGTCGTGCAATTCGCGTGCTGCACGGCGGGCAATCACTTCACGAATTTGTTCTTTTTCCATAACTGTATATGTTTTTTAACGTTGATAATCATATTGTTCACCCCAAGTCATAAGAACGTATGGGATATTAAGATTAGGCATCAGTTCCATCTTCTTGATGGTAATCCAGTAAGCCTCACGATGGTCGATAGAGTGTTCACCAAGTTCGTTTTCGTGTCCTGTGATAATAAGTTTTGGTCCGAAGCCGCGTATATGCCGTTCAAAATCGTGTATCCAACAGTTGGGCATAAGTACGTCTATTTCATATTTTTCATGTACGTGGTCTATCCAGTCCATATCGCAGCAGTACCATTGGTCGCCTGTCTGTGCTACAGTACCCTCTCCGTGAAACTCAACGACATTGATGTTGTTATACACATCGTCTTGGTGTCCGGGAAGAACGTGAAGGGTAAGGTCTAATTCCTCAAACTCTATATCCGTTTCTACTTCAGGCACTTCTATTTGTTGAATCATCGGGTCAACGCCCACCCAAACGCCGTAAGGGACAATCACTTTCTTGCCCCTTGCTGCAAACGACTTGGCGATGTTGAGGTTAGCGTGGTCGGGGTGGATATGTGAGATAAACAGCGCATCACATTTACCTGCTATACCATATATAATGGAGTCTTTGATGAACGGTTTGGCATCTGACCCGCCCGGAATAAGGTCTATGGCAACGGTGGCTTTACGTGACTTGATAATAAACCCGTCATTATACAGTTTGTATATCCTCAGTCCTTTCGTTACGGGTCTGTCTAAATCTTCCAAGACGCGCAGCATACGATTGTTTATGAAAGTGTAAAACGGCTCTGTGGCATCGTTGTCTGTGTCGTGCAGCAGTTGGTCAAGACTGACGAGTGCCATCTCGCGTTGAAGGCAAGGTTCGTTTTTCTCCGGCAGATACGTTTGCAGCATATCATCAATGGCAGTGAACGCCTCTGTTGCCTGACCGAGTTTATAGTCAGAGAGATAGCCCCAATAGATATATTTTTCAGCATTGGGGTTGTTGCTTGTAGTCTGTGCTTTGGTTGTGAGGACAACACAAAGGAGCAAAAACGGTGTGAATATATATTGTCTCATATTTCAGATGTTAGATTGTTAGTTCACTTTCATACCTGAGGTAGTATATGTATTACCATTGCGCATAATGTATAACACGCCGTCTATTATCTTCTTTTCGGCTTTGGCTGAACTGTTGCTTGAGTTATTATCTCCTAAATGGAATCGCTCTCCCCAAACCATAACTATATTAGGAATTGACAGTTTGTCAAGGTCTTGAAGTCTTTTTTGCGTTGTCCAGTACGACTCGCGTTTGTCAACGGCACTTACCATTTCGTTTTCTCCCATAGTGATTGCCATGCCGGGCTTTATACCTGCAAGAATGGACTCTAAATCGGTGTTCTGACTTTTAGTGAGAAGTACGTCAATCTTGTATTTGTTATGCACTTGGTCTATCCAAGCGAGGTCATCATTGCCTGTTTGCCCGCCTGTATGTGCCACTATGCTGCCGCTGAAGTCCATAATATAGATGTTGTTCGTTTTTTTGCCGTTTTGCACGGGCAGAACGTGCAGAGTCATTCCGCCAAGTTCTACTGTCTGTTCGCCGTCTTCGCCAACGTAATTAATACCGTCAATGTTAGTCAAAACTCCTTCGGGGGCATATACTTTCTTGCCGGAGTTGATAAAGATAGAGGCTACTTTTTTGTTGGCATGACCTGCTTCATTATTGGTTATTAGCAGTGCATCGCAGTGATTAACAAGTTCATATATGATAGAATCATGCACGCAAGGCTTGTATGAAGTACCCCCTTGAACAATATCAATAGCGATAGTTGTTTTAGCAGATTTAAGGACAAAACCGCAGTTGTAAAATTTGTATATCTCTACGCCGGACGACATTTTCTCTTCGTCAAGCGAACATATTGCACGATACAAACGTGAGTCAATGAACGAATAAAAAGCCTCACGTTTCTGATACTCGGCATCGTGCAGGAAAAGGTCAAGCGTAGTGAGAGCCAAATGGCGTTGCGGGTTGATTTCCGTTGCCGGCGGATTAGCCTGAAGCATTTGGTCTATAAGCGGATAGGCTATCTTGGCTTGATAGTTGAGGTAGGCTGCGGGGGAGCCCCAAAAGATGTAGCTATTGTCAAAAGCAGATCCTGACGAACTTTGAGCGGAAGAAGGTTGTATGATGACTGTGGTGAGCATACCTACAAGCGATATGCGCAGCAGGTTATGTAAGCGGGTGAAAATTTTTTTCATATTTTGGAATTTTGCAGGTGTCATATTATTTCATCCCCCTCTTGTCCATCTCTTGTACTATGAACGATGCCACGTCGTCTGCGTAGGTGTTCATACCGAAACCGGCATCAAAACCAAGTTCTTGTGCAAGTTCGTGTGTGATACGTGCGCCGCCGCAACAGCAAATCATCTTGTCGCGCAGACCTTCGGCTTCCATAAGTTCAATGAAGTTGGTAAGGTTCTTTATATGAACGTCTTTTTGCGTGACGGTCTGCGATATAAGCAGTGCATCAGCTTTGAGTTCGACGGCCTTGGCGATAAACTCTTCATTAGGCACTTGCGAGCCGAGGTTATACGCCTCTATCATATCATAACGCTCAAGTCCGTAATGTCCGGCATAGCCCTTCATATTCATAATGGCGTCAATGCCGACGGTATGCGCATCCGTACCCGTGGAAGCACCTACTACCACTATCTTCCTGCCAAAATGTTCGCGGATAAAGTCATCTGTGTCAGGCATTGACATAGTTGTGGATTCCACTTTTGGTACGTAGATGGACGAGTAGTTGACCGTATGAGTGCAACTGCCGTAGCAGTTGAAGAAAGTAAAGCCCTCTGTCAGTTCCTTATAATATACCACAGAAGGGTTTTCGAGTCCCATCTGCTTGAGCAGTTGTTTGGCGGCTTCCACGGCTTCTGCACCGCAAGGAACGGGTAGGGTGAAACTGAGTTGCACCTTGCCGTCGTTCATCGTATCGCCGTAAGGTTTGATTTTGGTCAAGTCCAAGGTTTTGTCAAAATCCTTGGCTTCCATACTATAAAGTCCTTCGCTCATATTAACGTTTTCCTTTCATCAGTTCAACAAACGGGTTCAAATAGTTATCGCCTTTCAGCGTTACGCCTTGCAGACCTTTACCGCCGTTCTTCGGGCGTTTGACATCGCCGAAAATACCTTTTTCAAGTGCGGTAAAAAGTCCTTCTTTGGTTATCTCTTCCAACAGAACGATAGTCTTGTCCACCACTTCGGCGGCACGGCGGCGGCATATACCGCCCTCGCGGAACTCCATCTCCTCTCCTATGCTGTGCATATTGTTGAAGATATATTTCGCGTTCTCGATGCTCAAGTAGCGGTCGGACATAAAGGGTGTGTGAATGGCTTCTGTCGGCATACCGAGCAGTTGTATGCCTTGGTGTGTCCATATACCTATCATATTAAACAGCGCGTCTTGAATATGACCACGGAAGATATTACCTGTCATAAACTTGGTAGGCGGCATATACTTGAGTGTCGCTTTCGGGAATATCTCGCGTGTCATCTGCGCTTGTGCTAATTCGAGCAGGAACCCGTTTTCGAGCATCGGATCCATCTCAAAGGCGTGTCCGAGTCCCATCTGCTCCTCTTTGAGCCCTGCCATCAGTGCAAGTTGCTCATTGATAAGGTCGCTGGCAAGAACGGTGTGAGCGGCTTCTACGGCATCGGCGGTAGTGAGGTAGTTGTCCTCGCCGGTGTTGATGATAACACCGGCAAAACCGTTGATGATACGCGACATATACTGGTCAATGAGCGTGCGCTGCATATTGATGTCGCGGAAAAGAATACCATACAGAGCATCGTTGAGCATAACATCTAATCCCTCAAAAGCACCCATAATGGCAATCTCCGGCATACAAAGTCCTGAACAGTAGTTGCAAAGGCGTATGTATCTGCCTTGCTCTTCACCCACTTCGTCAAGTGCTTTGCGCATTATGCGGAAGTTCTCCTGTGTGGCAAACGTGCCGCCGAAACCTTCCGTGGTGGCTCCGTATGGCACGTAGTCGAGCAGTGACTGACCGGTGGTGCGTATCACGGCTATCACGTCCGCGCCTTGTCTTGCACCGGCTTGGGCTTGCACCACGTCTTCGTATATATTGCCCGTTGCCACTATTATATATAGATAGGGTTTAGGACCTTCGCCTATCGTCTCAAGATAGCGTTCGCGTCTTTGGCGGCGTGTGCGTATACGCTCTATGCTGCTGTCTATCACGGGCTGCAGCACTTCGGCTATGCGTTTTGGGTCGCGTGTAAACACCTCGGTGATGTCAATATCGCCCGTTGCTACTTTCTCGGCAATATCCTGCGGACAAAGACCGGTGCGAATCATTGTGTTCGCGAGGAAAAACAACACGCCTTCTCCTAATACGCCTTTGTCTTTCAGTGCATCTACCACTACGTTGGGAAGGGGTACGCCGTTGGCATCCACTCCGTCTATGCCCATAAGGCGGCTCAGTGTGCGCTCCACTGCCACAGTCGTGTATTGCTCTACGAAATTCTGTACATCGTTGGCAATACCTTTGGCAAGCGAGCGGGCATACTCTACTTTCTTAAAGTCTAATCCTAACTTACTTTCCATATCTTAATTATTCAAATGTTTTTCTGTTTTTTGCAGCCACTCATTGTCTATACCGAGTTCGCGCGCTATATTCAGTGCCTCGTGCGGCACGTCCTGCGAGCCGGTCTGAACAAGCCTGTAGTTCATTTTTCCGTTCTCCAATCCCCTTACTCTGTAACACTTGCAGCCGTCTGCGTTTACGTTATAGTGGGTAACGATGACTATGCTTTGGCGCGTTGGAACGACGGTTTCAATAAGTCCGCTTACAAGTGCCGTCCCCTCTACGGGATTGGTCGTGCGGGCAGGCTCGTCTATAAGAGCGAGCAGACTGCTGTCGGTGCGTGCAAGATGTATTATCTCATCTATCTCACGCATTTCAGCACCAAACGAACTCAGTCCTTTCTCGGCTGACTGATTGTCAGATATATGTAGTCGAATATAATCTTTTTGACAGATAGTCGCTGTGTTCGCAGGAATACCGAAACCAAATTGAAATAAATACTGACAAAGTGTCAGAGTTTGTAGTACCACTGTTTTCCCGCCCATATTAGAGCCTGTAAGCAGGGTAGGGTTGTCGTAAAGACTAATGGAATTGGTCTGATATTCACCGCCTTGAGCTTCTACGAATGACTTCACTTCGGGGTTCCACATATCCGTATATTCGGTGTGGTTGCCTATAGAAGGTATGCAGAGGTTAAAGTCGCGTATCTGTATAGCCTTGGCAAGCAGTATATCCGTTTGAGCCAATATCGTAAAAGCCTTATTTATAGTTTCTGTATATGGGTGGAGTCGGCGAGTCAGTTCTTTTCTTATCCGCTCTTCCTCCTCTTGCATACTTACAAAGGTCTTTTCGTCTTGAGGCTCTTGTTTTAGTCTGTTTCGTAGTTCTTTCAGCGTTTCGCTGTATGATTCGTATATATAGAATGTGGAGATATTCAGCCCATCTGGGTCAAGCATCTTCACAATAGGTTTCATATCGGGTAACAAGCAAGTAAGGTGCATTTTTGTCATCTGTTCCCTCACTTGCTCTGCCAGCATCGCAAGATGCTTTATTTCAAATAATTCTATATCGTCAAGCAGACGATTTTCATTCAGGTTGTTTAGTGTCAGCCTGAGGTCTTTCAAGCCTTGCAGGCGAAACTGCAAAGTCTTGATATTAAGTTGTTCTGCCGGTTGATTTACTATATAGACATATTCTTTAAGTTCGTCGTAGGCTTTTTGTATCTCCTCCGCGCTTGTCATCATCTGCCGGTCAAGCAGCATACGGCGCGAGGAAGCCGACTGCAAATCAAGCCCTGTCAGCATATAACGTATGCCGCAAGGTGTTGTTAATATGTCTTTTAGTCTATTCAAATGCTATTCCTCCTACCAAATCATATACGGGGATATTCACTTTCTCGCGGAGCATTTCGCAAACTATGTCCGAGTGCAGTCTCATCCCATTTGGCGCGATAGGGTTGACGGTTATCCCTATCAGTTCACTTTTGCTTCTTACGCTCACTTTGTGTGTTTTCCTTAGCCTATGCCACAGCATCATATCGGCAAACACTTTGGTAAAGTCTTGAATTATAATTTCTTTATCGGCAGCCGTCTTGTCGTTGAGAATATTCTCCACGTTTCTGTCGGTCAGTGCGCCTTCTATTTTTATATATGCTGTTTGAGCCGTTGTTATCTCTTTGCTCAACTCGTCCTCCGACATTTCCGTCAGCGGCAGGTTGATAAGTTCTACCACGTATGCGGTGTTTCTCACGAGTGTATCTATGTTGGCGGAGTAGGCGGCACCTGTGGCAAGTATGAGCGATTCGCTAACGGTAGGCGTGGCAAGACTCAAACGACTTAATGCACCGTCAATCAGCGTTATGTCAGCCAATCCTCGAGTCTCATACATCCAGCGGGATATACTTTGTGTCGCTCCCGGACCGGATAGCATCACCTTGCCTTCTGTCAGTACTCTCGCCGTTACCAATCTTCCTAATGCCGTCCGTTCTGCACTTATATCAAGCAGTTCCGACACCAACCGCCTTTGTCTGTAGTGTTTTTCAGACGTGGCGAAGATCATTCCCTCTTTCAGTTTAATCTCCGGCTTATGTGTGCCGGTTACTTGGTCTTTGCTCTCGCCGTCAAGTCCTATCGAGGTTACTGCTACTCGGGTTGTGGGCGGCAGGTGTTGAAGAAGGTAGTTCAGTGTAACCGTCTTGCCGGTGTTTTTCTCCATACCCGTTACCGAACAACTCCTTTTTTGTAGCAGTGCCTCAATAAGTTTCATATCTTGCTGGATAGTCCTACTTTTATTGTTTTCTTGCTTCGTTTCTCTCGTGGCGTTTGAGGTGAGCGGGTTCGATGTTCATACGCTCGCCTTCAAGCAGAGAGATAACGCCGTCCACAGCCTTGTCTGCTGCCACTTTCTTCTGCCTTTCAGCCTCGCAGGCGGGGCAGTGGCAGTCGTTCTTGTAGTCAAGCGGCTCGGTGTAAGTAGTTATCACGCCCTCGAAGTTGCGCAGTACCACGCGACCCGGAGACTGTGATATGACATACTGCGGCATAACAGGTGTCTTGCCGCCTCCGCCCGGGGCATCCACAACGAAAGTGGGTACGCAATAGCCGGAGGTATGACCGCGCAGACCTTCTATTATCTCTATACCTTTTGACACGGGTGTACGGAAATGTTCAAGTCCTTGACTTAAGTCGCACTGATAGAGGTAATAAGGACGAACGCGCATCTTGACAAGTTCGTGCACCAATTCGCGCTGAATATATACACAGTCATTCACTCCGCGCAGCAGCACGCTCTGGTTGCCGAGAGGGATACCGGCGTTGGCAAGCATCTCGCAGGCGCGGCGGGACTCTGCCGTTACTTCGGCGGGGTGGTTGAAGTGGGTATTGAGCCAGATGGGGTGGTACTTACTCAGCATTGCACAAAGTTCGGGTGTTATACGCTGAGGGCATACTACGGGTACACGGCTGCCGAGACGGACTATCTCCACGTGTTCTATCGCGCGAAGACGAGAGATGATGTACTCAAGTTTTTTGTCGCCCACCATCAGCGCATCTCCGCCCGAGAGCAGTACGTCTCTTACCGTTGTCGTCTTCTCTATGTATTCGAGTGCTTTCTCAATGCGCTCCGACGGACTCTCATCGTCTTTCTGACCTGCAAAACGGCGACGGGTACAGTGGCGGCAGTACATAGAACACATATCCGTTATGAGGAAGAGTACACGATCGGGATAGCGGTGTGTCAGCCCGGGTACGGGTGAGTCTTCGTCCTCGTGCAGAGGGTCGAGCAGGTCGGCATCTGCAAGATGTGTCTCTGCTGCCGTGGGAATACACTGGCGGCGAATAGGGTCATACGGATCGTCGGGATTGATAAGACTCAAATAATAAGGAGTGATGGCCATACGCAGTGTACTGAGCACACTGCGCACGCCTTCCTGCTCCTCGTCTGTCAGCTGAACGTATTTTTTGAGCTCGTCAAGGGTCTCAATGCGGTTTCTTACTTGCCAGTGCCAATCGTTCCAATCGCTGTCGCTGACGTTGGGAAACAGTTGTTTTCTTCTGCTTTCAGCCATAATAATGTTATTTTTGTGATTAAGCGTAAAGTTCTTCAAAAATCTTGCGAAGAGCGGGGCACTCACGCAGTTCTTGGAGAGTAAACTCGGCATGACCTTTGGTATAGCCGTTACCCATAATCATATTAACGTCTGCGCCGATTCCTTCTGCTCCGAGAGAGGCCTTGGTGAAACTCGTAGCCATTGAGAAGAAATAAACTATACCGTCGTCCTTGGTGCAGAGTATGGCGGTCATCTCTTGGTCGGGTACGTTTACGCAGTTGATGGTTACGTCTGCCATCTTTCCGTTGGTCAGACGGCTTACCATTTCATTTACCTGTACGGGTGTCATACCGGCGGCACTCTCTACTATGTCGCAGAAACCGAGGTCTTTGATACGCTGTGTCGATTTGGGGCTGTTGGCTATACCTATTACGGTACCCGTTACGCCTACGCGCTTTTTAGCCTCATAGCAGCAGAGCATACCGCTCTTGCCGCCTGCACCGAGTATAACAACGGTCTGACCGTATTGGCAGAGTTTGGCAGTCTGTGCGGGAGCACCGGCAACGTCAAGAGCCGAAAGAGCCAATTTTTCGGGCATATCATCGGGTATCTTGGCGTAGATGCCGCTTTCAAACAATATGGCTTTACCTTTGATGTCCACTTGGTCAACATCGGCGCGAATGGCAAGAATCTCGTCTATGCGGAGCGGAGTGAGAGAGAGAGAAACGAGGGTAGCGATACGGTCGCCTTCTTTGAGGTCGATTTTGCCTTTGAGGGCATCGCCTATTTTCTCAACTTTTCCGAGCAACATTCCGCCCGAACCGGTACGACGGTTGCGGTGCTTGCCTTGGAGTTCTACGTTAAGCAGCATCTCTTTCTTTATCTCTTCCATTATGCGCTCTTCCGAAGCACCTTCGCCTGCCTGCTGACGAGCATAGTTGTGGATGTCGGTAAAGGAAGCGGAGTCAATGTTAAGAGTCTGTACATCAATGAGAATCTCGTTGTCGTAGATTTCGTCCATGTTGTTGTCAACCTTGTTTGCGGGCTGTGGCAGTACGCCAAGCGGTTCGATTACACGGTGTACACCGTATTTGTTACCATGTTTTTGCATTGTTGTTATTTTTTTTGATTATTATTCTTTTAGTTATCTCTTTTTCAGTCCGAGTATTTCGCGGGCTTCATCGCTCGTAGCAATCTCCCTGCCGAGTTCGCGGGCAAGGCGCACCACTTTCTCTACAAGTTCGGCATTGGACTTGGCAAGCACACCTTTGCTCAAGTACAGGTTGTCTTCAAAGCCTACGCGCACGTTGCCGCCCATAGCGATTGCAGCGGCAGCCATCGGGAAGGCACTGCGCCCTACGCCCGTTACGGTCCAAGTGGAGCCTGCGGGAATCTTATTTACCAACCAGCACAGGTTATCCACCGTTGCGGGGGTGCAGCCCGGAACACCGAGTACGAAGTTAAACTGCATAGGTGCGCCGGGCACTTCACCTTTCTTTGCCATTTTCAGTATGGTATCAAGGTGTCCCATCTCAAAGCACTCGTATTCGGGCTTGATGCCGCGCTCAATCATACGTTTGCCGAAGGCGCGCATGGTGGGCATGGTGTTGTCGAAAATCTCATCGCCGAAGTTACACGTACCGCAGTCAAGCGTTGCCATCTCTGGAGTGGGGGTGGTGTCGGTTGACTGAAGACGCTCATCAGGGGTCATACCTACGGCACCGCCAGTGGAGGGGATAAGTATGACATCGGGACATTCTTTGAGAATAGCCTCTGTACATTCCTGAAAACGCTCACGACTTTGAGTGGGCGTACCGTCGTCAAAGCGGACGTGAAGATGAACGATTGCCGCACCGGCTTCGTGTGCCATCTTCGCCTCGCGTACTATCTCTTCTACAGTATATGGTACGTTGGGGTTCTGCTCTTTGGTAACCTCAGCGCCGCAGATAGCGGCAGTGATAATCAGTTTATCCATAATTATCAATTATCAATTGTCAATTATCAATTGCTTTTGCGTTGGCAGTCTTTCGGGGTTACGCAGGTGCCGCTGGCACGGCATACCACTATCGGCTCATTAAGTTCGTCGGCAGCCGACGCAGAAATATCAGGACGGGCAACAGCCACTTTCCTTGCTTCAAACATCATGTGGCGACTGGTGTTGCCTTCGCGGTCAATCCAACCCTCTGCCTCTATGTAGTCACCTGCATAGACGGGTGCCAAAAAGTCTATTTGGTCGTAGGCGCGGAACAAGCCCTCGTCACCGTCACGCATAATGAGCAGTTCGGTAGCCACGTCGCCGAACAAGTGAACCATGTGTGCTCCGTCCACCAAGTTGCCTCCATAGTGAGCATCTTTTGCGCTCATTCTCAATCTCAATTTTGTCCTGTATTCCATTTCGTTTATTTTTTTATATAAATTAATCTGTTAAGGCGTAAGTTATAATTTTAACCACGCATTATTTCTCAACGTAGATGGCATCTACATATATGCCTGAAGCGTGAACATGCTCGGGGGCTATCTCACCGCGTTTTACGAGTTTTTCTGCCTCTACTATTACATAGTCGGCAGCCGTTGCCATCAGCGGGTTGAAGTTCTGCGTAGTACCGAGGAAGACCATATTGCCGTCTTCGTCAACGATGTTGGCACGCAGAATGGCGATGTCGGCTCCGAGAGGTTTCTCGAGCAGATAATCTTTGCCGTCTATTTTTATCACCTCTTTGCCGTCTGCCATTATTGTACCTATGCCCGTAGGAGTAAGCACGCCGCCAAGACCTGCGCCTTTAGCGCGAATGCGCTCTGCAAGCGTTCCCTGTGGTACGTAGTCAACAATGAGAGTACCGGCATTCTTCTGAATGGCAGTCTCTTTGTTGGTGCCGGTATGTGATACGATGGCACGTTTTACTTGGTGATTGGCTACAAGTTTGCCGTGAGCGATATTGTCAAAAGCAGTGTCGTTGGCAATGATAGTAAGGTCTTTTACGCCTTTTTCCACTAATGCATCCGTTATCTGAACGGGACTGCCGTTGCCTAAAAAGCCGCCGAACATAACGGTCATTCCGTCATGCACCTTCTCTACGGCTTGCTCTAACGTAATAAGTTTGTTCATAAATGTATAATTTTGATTGATAATAGACAAAAATGATGGATATTTGCTATCAAAAGTCTGATTAAAATATCAAAAGTGAACGTATAGAAAAAGGAAAGATTGATACAAATGTACGTTACTTTGGTAATTTTCCCGCAAAATTATTCAAAAATCTTCACACTTACAACTTTTTTTTGCATTTTTAAGTGCAATCCTGCATTTTTCCTGTTTATTTCTTTTTGCCGTTGGAATCAACAAAAATAAACTCGTTGTCCGTAATCAATGCAATGTTGTTGTTTGTGAGTTTGATAGCTGCTTTTATAGTGCGGGTTGTGTCGTATCTTGTTTCGCTGACAGTCTCGCCTTGTTTGTCGGCTATCACAACTCTTTGCGCACTCTCCACCACCATATAGTTTTTGCCTATCGGGAGAATATCTATAACACTGCCTTCCGGCTCATAATTGATGCTGTCGGCTGTTATCACTTCGCCCGTTATGTCGTTTACGTACCGCTCAAAAGCAACCGTACTCGGCGAAAGGCGTTGGTATGCATTTTGGCAGCACGCGCCATACGCCTCGCGGGCAGACTGTAAATCCTGCTCCGCTGAAGATATAACTTTCTGTTTATCATCCGTTTCCCATTGTTTAAGTAGCACGGCATATCGGCGTACAGCATCGTCTGTAACACTTTTTGTGAGACTTTGTCGGAGTTGGTCGGCTTGTTTTAAGGCGTTGTATTGCAGGTAGATGTGTTGCAGCATCTCGGCTTTGACGGCATCTGTCAGTGAGTCGGCAGAGGTAAGCAGCGGGGCTTGCGAGGCTTGCCATATAAGTGCCGTCGTAGTTTTGAGTTCCATCCACACACGCATAAAGGAGCCGTAGTCAAGACGGTCGATTTTGTTGAGCAGAACGTAGTCTGTCTTATGGTCGGTTGTCTTTCCCGTTTCTGCTGAAATGCGGCAGTTCTCAAGTGCTTTTTTCTCCGTGTCTATTTGTGCGTAATAGGCGGAGTAGGTGCAGGTCTGCTGCTCTATGAACTTCTTTGCCCAAGAAGCGTAGTCCCATAGTACGACCTCGTTTTGCATGATGTCAGTATCTGACAGACCGTCAAGACGATAGAGGTTGACCTGTTCAAATCTGAACTGTGGTTGATAGCCTTTGACGGGCAGCATAGACATTGCCTTTTTCAGTTCGGAGATGTCGGTTTTCAGTGAGTCGGCTTGAGTGGCAAGTGTGGTAAGGAGTTGAAGATCCGCTTGATTAAGATAGAGGTGTGCATTTTTCTCACGGCTGTATGTGTTCATAAACTCCGTATAGAGGTGCCGGCAGTCGTCATATCTCTCGCTAAGCGTGCAATAGGCTGTATATAAGCGTTTCAGATACTCTTCCGTCTCCTTCACTTTCTTTATCCTGTGCTTGAGGTCTTTCTCTATATGTTCGTATGTCAGTTTCTTGCCTTTATACTCAATGCCCTCATAGTAAGCTGGTTTGACCGACTGGTCTTTGGCATAGTGTATGCAGTTGCCGTAGTACAGCCGCGTGCGATAAAGAGCCTCGGACAACTCCGCATAGTCTTTTAGGGGGTGTTCGTCCTCTGTTGTTGCTTCACACAGCACTCCAAGGTGGTAATAGACGGGCGCAAACTTCGGGTTGTCTGACTGATAGCGGTTGAGGATATACAGTCCCTCGTGTTTTGATACGCTGTTTGCTTTTTCCACTGTTCGCAGAAACTCGTCATCTGCCATAGCGATGGCTGACAGCGACAGAAGCAATATAATAATGTTCTTTCTCATAATACTTTGAATTCTACTCGTCTGTTTTGCGTTCTGTGTTCTTCTGTATCATTGTCCGTTATAGGCTTGCGTTTGCCGTAACCGATAGCCACAATGCGCTCTGCTTCAATACCTTTGCGTATCAGGTACTGTTTTGCGGCATCGCCGCGTTTCTGGCTCATGCGGTCGTTGTAACTGTCGCTTCCGCTGTTGTCGGTGTGTGCCGACAGTTCTATTCTAAGCTGCGGATTGAGCTTCATCAGCCTGACTACCATATCAAGTTCGGCATACGACTCCTCCATCAGTTCGGCGGAGTTGTACTCAAACTGAATGTTCTTCAGCCGCATAATAAGGTCTTTTTGTATGGACATCATAGGTATGCTCATCTTGGCTTTCTCTATGTCGTAGTCGGCGTAAAAACTGCTGTCGGCAAAAAGGTAACCTACCGCATCGGCTTTTACTATATATCTGTGTCCTTGGCGCAGAATAAGTTCTTCGCCCGTACTCTCCATCTGTTCATCGTTTTCCGTATCTTGCAACACTATGTGTCCTTTTATTTGCTCACCTGTTTCCTCGTCGGTCAGATGAACGGACAGTCGGGTTTTAGAGGGCTTAAGTTCCATATCTAACTCCGACTGTGTGAGCAGTACGGGGCGGTCGGTGTCAATAGTAAGCACTTCGGAAGCATAACCGCGCTTATGAAAACGGATGTCATAACTCTTGCCTATGGGCAGACTTAAGACGACCTTCCCTTTTTCTTTGTTCGTTACCTTGCCGCCCGCTATCTCTATTTTGTCCGGCTCAATGGGGATATTCTGCTCGCTGTCAAAGACATATACACTTATATTCAGGTCTTTGCTCAGCGTGATGTCTTCGCGTATAACGGTGTCTATGGCTAATTGGCGGCAGTCAATGTCTATATATCGGTGTGAGAGTTCTTTGCCGTAGATGTCAATATGGTAGTTAGTGCCGTAGGGTAGAGCAATCCTGTAGTCGGACTTGCCTTCGTACAGGGCTATCTTGTTGCCTGTCAGCGCATCATAAACGGCAATATCCGCCTCTGTCTGTCTGCCGCTCTTTTCTTCTGTAATAGTACCCTCTATGCGGGCTACAGGCAGGGGAGTCCGCTCCGGCGGCAAACCATAATTTCTTATACTATAGTGTGCCTCTTTCTTGCGGGCATCTTCGTCAATGAAACTGAAGCCGTAATAGCCTTCAAATTCATTAACCTGCCCTCCGTAGTAATTGATGTTCTTTTCTTGTGAAGAGATAAACGCTTCAGGTTCAAACCAGTCGTATTTATTCACCTTGCGGGTGTAGTATATGCTGTATGAATTGGCAATGTCTTTGCTGTTGTCTGTCGGGCGGCGTGAAGCGAAAAACAATGTCTTGTTGTCAGGGGCTATGAAAGGCGATACGTCATATCCGCTTGAGAATATGAGCGATTGGGCATCCTGCCAGCCTTTTTCCGACCACTCGGATGTGTATATTATGAACTGCTCCTTTGTTTTTTTAGACTTGTCGGCTTCGTAATGCCGCGAGAAATATAGAGTCTGCCCGTCGCTTGTAAGCGATGGCCATATCTCGTCGTTATCCGTATTGATAGACGGAGGCAATATCTCCTCTTTGCTCCAGCCGTTCCCATGTCTGTGAGTCTCATACAGGTCGTAGTCGGCTTTGCCAAGGTGTTTGCCGGAGAAGATAACCGTACTGCTGTCATAACTCATCGTGTATTGCTGTATCTGCCACCCTTGGTCTTGCCATTTTTTCAGTACTGACATCTTGCGTATATCTTTTATCTGCGCGTTTAGTGGCAGTATGTGGCAGAGACACAAAAGCAAGATAGCGTAAAAATATCTGTTCATAATGATTATGTGCTTTATTAAAATGCAAGTGTTGCCGAAGATTTACACCCTCGGCAACACTCTCGTATCGGGATAAGGGCTTGATATATAAACCCTTTAATTACCGTTTTTATATTTATGCTGCTCCGAGCATATTGAGCAATATGCCTGCTGCAACGGCAGAACCGATCACACCTGCCACGTTCGGACCCATAGCGTGCATAAGCAGGAAGTTGCTCGGGTCGGCTTTCTGACCCTCCATTTGGCTTACGCGGGCTGCCATAGGTACGGCACTTACACCAGCCGAACCGATAAGCGGATTGATTTTCTCTTTCGTAAACAGGTTCATAAACTTAGCGAGCAGTACACCGCCTGCCGTACCCAAACCGAAAGCAATGATACCCATAGCAAGTATAAGCAATGTCTTAACGCTTAAGAAAGTTGTACCAGTAGCGGTAGCACCGACGCTCAAGCCGAGGAAGATGACAACGATGTTCATCAGTTCGTTCTGCGCCGTCTTGCTCAAGCGGTCAACCACGCCACACTCTTTCATCAGGTTGCCGAGCATAAGGCAGCCGATAAGAGGTGCTGCATCAGGCAAAACGAGAGCAACGATAGTGGTGATGATAATCGGGAACACTATCTTCTCCGTCTTGCTTACGCTGCGAAGTTGGCTCATCTTAATCTTACGCTCTTTCTCTGTCGTGAGTGCACGCATAATAGGCGGCTGAATGACAGGCACGAGTGCCATATACGAATAAGCGGCAATAGCAATAGGACCAAGCAGATGAGGTGCAAGTTTTGATGTAAGGAAGATACTCGTCGGACCGTCGGCACCGCCAATTATACCTATTGAACCTGCCTCGGCGGGAGTAAACCAGATGTTAGCGCAAAGGAACGTGATAAATATACCTACTTGAGCGGCAGCACCAAGTATGAAACTCTTCGGGTTGGCAATCAGCGGACCGAAATCCGTCATTGCACCTACACCTATGAATATAAGGCAAGGATATACACCCGCTTTTACACCTATATACAATACGTCAAGCAATCCTGCGTTTTTCAGTATGGCTCCATAACTGTGATATGCCGGATTGGGGTCGCCATTCTCTAAATACGGCTGAAGAAAAGACGACCACAACTCCTCGTGGAACATACCCGAAGCAGGAAGGTTGGTGAGCAACATTCCGAATGCTATAGGAAGCAGGAGCAGAGGCTCATACTGCTTCTTTATGGCAAGATAAAGCAGGAAAAAGGATATAAGCAGCATCAGTGCCTGTTGCCAGGTGAGCTGCATAAATCCCATAGTCTCAATAAATTTCTCTAATCCTTCCATATCAGCCAAGCACTACCAAGAGGTCGTCCTGCATAACGTTCTGACCTGCAGTAACGGCTATCTGTTTAACCGTACCGTCGCACTCGGCGGCTACCGTATTTTCCATCTTCATACTCTCAAGCGTAAGCAACGTGTCGCCTTTCTTGACAGCCTGACCTTCGCTTACAAGCACTTTTATTATGCTGCCCGGCAGCGGAGACTTAACCTGCATTCCGCCTGTGGGAGCGGCTGCTGCCTGCTGTGCCTTGGGAGCGGCTGTGGCGGCTGCCTTCGGGGCAACGTGGGCTGCTTTATGCTCCGTGTGCTCCATCTCCACCTGATATGCTTTTCCATTGACGGTAACTTCAGTCTTGCCGTCTTCCATTTCCTTAACGGCAGTCTTATACTCCACGCCGTTTACTTTGAACGAAAATTCTTTCATATTGATTTTGTGTTAATTCTATTGAATAATATGCCAAGCCGTATGGTGGTTCTTAACCGTCAGACGGGGCGACTCTTCGTCGTGCAAACTGTTGTAATAGAGATGAAGGGCAAATGCCACTGCCGCCATCTCATCACCGCTTGTCGCTTTGCTCTCAAGCTGTACGTTGTTTTGAACCGGCTGCTCTTTCTTCTTCGGGGCGGAAACTTTTTGCATTATCCATCCCAATAACTTCATTATATATATGAAGCAGAAAAGCAGCAGTACGACAATCGTAAAGCCTAAAAGAGTTACAATCCAAGTTTGCGATGTAATATCGAGAAATATCATAATTCCTATCCTTCTATTTTACAAAGGTATATTACTGTGTTTCTTCATCGGGTTGCTTAAGCGTTTGGTTTGCAACTTCTCAAAAGCATTGATGATACGAACACGGGTATTGCGAGGCTCTATTACATCGTCTATATAGCCGCGGTTGGCAGCCTGATAAGGACTTGCAAACAACTCTTTGTATTCAGCCTCTTTTTCTGCTATAAATTTCTTCTTCTCTTCGGGGTCTTCAATTGCTTTGAGAGCCTTTGCCTGAAGTACGCCCACAGCACCGCTTGCACCCATAACGGCTATCTCCGCATTAGGCCAAGCATAGCACATATCGCCGCGCAGTTGCTTGCAACTCATAACGATATGACTGCCGCCGTAACTCTTACGAACCGTGATGGTTACCTTTGGAACGGTAGCTTCGCCGTAAGCAAACATCAGTTTTGCTCCGTGGTCGATAATACCGGCATACTCCTGACCCGTACCGCAGAGGAAACCAGGGACGTCAACAAGCGTGAGAATCTGGATGTTGAAGGCATCGCAGAAGCGAACGAAACGTGCTGCTTTACGGCTTGCATCGCAGTCAAGCACACCTGCAAGCCACGAAGGTTGGTTGGCTATGATACCCGTACTTCTGCCGTTGAAACGTGCAAAACCGCAGATGATGTTCTTCGCATAATCTTTCTGCACCTCCATAAAGTCGCCATTATCAACTATGAGGTTGATGATGTCCTTCATATTATAAGGTTTGTTGGGGTCGTCGGGAACAATCTCGTTCAGTTCGTCCTCTACGCGCATAGGATCGTCTGTGCAGTCCATAAGCGGGGCCTCTTCCATATTGTTTTGAGGAATGAAACTTACAAGGCGGCGAACCTCTTGCAGAGCCTCTTCTTCTGTGGCTGCAACAAAGTGGGTAACACCCGACTTGGTGGCGTGTACTTTCGCGCCGCCGAGTTGCTCAACCGTAACGTCTTCACCGGTAACGCTCTTTACTACCTTCGGACCGGTGATGAACATATATGAGTTCTGCTCGGTCATCATAATAAAGTCAGTCAGAGCGGGAGAATATACGGCACCTCCGGCGCAGGGACCGAAGATAACGCTAATCTGAGGTACTACGCCCGAAGCCAGGATGTTACGCTCAAAAATCTCGGCATATCCTGCCAGTGCGCAAGCACCTTCCTGTATACGTGCACCGCCAGAGTCATTAAGACCTATAATAGGTGCACCGAGCTTCATTGCCTGATCCATAACGTTGCAAATCTTCAGAGCCATAGTCTCCGAAAGCGAACCGCCGATAACGGTGGCATCCTGTGCGAAGACAAAGACAAGACGACCGTCTATCGTACCGCTACCGCAGGCAACACCGTCGCCGAGGAAAACTTTCTTCTCCATACCGAAATCGTGGCAACGATGGGTAAGGAACATATTCACTTCTTCAAACGAGCCTTCGTCAAGAAGCATATTGATACGTTCGCGGCAAGTATAACAGCCCTTGGCGTGGTGCTTTTCCACAGCTGCCTCACCGCCGCCGGCTTTTGCTTTTACGCGGTTGTCAATAAGTTTTTGCAATTTTGTGTTATCCATAGCAGTCGATTATTTGGGTTGTTCGCAAATCTCAGTCAGTACGCCCTTTGTGCTCTTCGGGTGGAGGAAAGCAATCATAAGATTTTCAGCACCTTTACGCGGAGCTTTATCTATGAGTTGCAAGCCTGCTTCTTCGGCCTCTTTGAGGGCTTCGGCTACGTTCTCAACGTTGAAAGCAACGTGGTGGACACCACCGCGACCGCCGTTCTTCTCAATAAATTTGGCGATGGTCGATTCGGGGCAGGTAGGCTCCAAAAGCTCAATCTTTACTTCGCCGACTTTGAAAAAAGCGGTCTTAACTTTCTGATCTGCAACCTCCTCTATGTTGTAACATTTGCTACCTGTGAGGAACTCAAAAAACGGCATAGCCTCTTCCAAACTCGGAACGGCAATGCCAAGATGCTCAATGTGAGTGGGTTTCATAATTTTTATAAATTTTGAAAATATATGTAAAACAATTTTTTATCGGGCAAAAGAACGTTGCAAAGGTACGGAGTTTTTTCAATCTGTGCAAATTTTATCCCAAAAAATGCCCGAAGATTATCATAATTACTCACTTAATGACGATTATTAGATTATGTCTAAATACAACGAAATTTATATGTTTTCCGTTAAACACTGCTTTTTCAGTTTTTTTGCTGATTTTGTACCATACAAAATTTGTGGAACGATGTTTTTACGCAAAAGTGAAAATCAAAAAGTTAGATGTCAACAACTCTTATAAATTGCATAATTTCAGGCAAATATACTTAAACGCTTGAAAATTACAAATATAGACTTTGCTTTCAACAAGTGGAGTTAGCGGTGGTTTTTGAGAATTAAAAATTTGCCGTAACTTTGCACCGTTTTTGTGAGAAAATTCAGCCTTGACGAATGACAAATGATTTTCGCATATTGTGGCAACAGTGCGCGGTAATACTGCGCGACAACCTTACGCCCACCGTATATAATACATGGTTCGCCTCGCTCGAAGCAGTGAGTTATGCGGACGATGTGTTGGTGCTTAGGGTTAAGAGCCAGTATGTGGTTGAATATATAGAGGAGAACTATATTGACCTGCTCAGTCGTGTTATTTGGCGCGTATTCGGCAAGGACACTCGTTTGGAGTATCGTGTGCTGATTGATTCCACCACCGGTGCGGCAGCCACCTATCCGTCCGAGAGGCGTGCAGTAAGCCCCATAGCGCAGTCTGCACCGCAGTCAGTGGCTAACTATCAGTGGGATACACACCTTAACTCGACCTATACGCTATCTTCTTTCATACAAGGCGAGAGCAATCGCCTTGCGCGTACGGCGGCATTGGCTATAGCAAAAGAGCCCGGGCGCACTATATTTAATCCGTTGTTCATATACGGCGGCAGCGGAGTGGGGAAGACCCACCTTGCCAACGCTATAGGAAACGAGATTACAACTCTTATGCCGTCTTTGCGGGTGCTCTTTATCAGTGCCAACACTTTCAAACTCCAATATCAGGAAGCCACACAGCAAAACAAAGTGCCGGAGTTCCTGATGTTTTACCAAGGCGTGGATGTCCTTATCATAGACGATATTCAGTTCTTTTCGGGTCTGAAAGGCACACAGGACACATTCTTCCATATCTTCAACTACCTTCACCAGTCTCGCAAGCAACTTATTCTGACTTCCGACCGTTCGCCGCTTCAACTGCGCGATGTGGAAGAGCGTTTGCTTACGCGTTTCAAATGGGGCTTGGCTGTTGAGATACAGCGACCTGACTTTGCTTTGAGAAAAGACATCTTGATAAACAAGGTTCACAGGGACGGACTGCAACTTAGCGATGAGGTGATAGACTATATTGCCCGTAACGCCTGCGACAACATACGAGATATAGAGGGTGTGTTAGCATCTCTGATGGTCTATTCAACGCTTATGAACCAAGAGGTTGACCTGCATTTGGCTCAAAAAGTGGTGGAGCGTTTGGTGGATGTTCAGCCGCAGGAGGTTCGCACGGAAGATGTTATAGGTGCGGTATGCGAGCATGTCGGTTTACCGGAGAAGGCTGTGTTGGGGCAGTCGCGCCAGAAAGATGTGGTTCGCGCTCGTCAGATGGTGGTGTATCTGCTTAAACGGCTCACTAATCATTCCCTGACGGATATAGGTTCGGCTGTCGGAAACCGCTCTCACGCTACGGTAATACATACTCTCAATACCATCTCTGCCCAACTGACTTATGATAATGTGCTCAAACACGATATTGAACTGCTTGAGCGCACACTTGAAAAATGAAATTGCAGTAACAAAAAAATATGCCCCGACTTTTAGAAAGTCAGGACATATATTTTTTGTTGCTGTTAAGGAATACTTGGTAGCCTACATCGCAGTTTTGGCACTGTACAGGCTGGCAGTAGTTGGTGTATAGGTGTAGCAGTGCCTGCGAATCGGCTGCTGTCTTTACTTTTTGTCCCACCGTTTTCCATTGTCTTATTATTCGGTTGTTCTCTGCAGGCAGTTGGTCTAAGAGGTTATAAGTAAGGGCTTTGTCGCCTGCGGCATACTTATATGGTATTGCGGTGTTGATAATGAGTGTTCTAATTGAGTCTGCTCCTAACGGCGGCGGGATGAGTACTCGTTTTTTGTCAAAGTTATCCACCTCATACCGAGTTGTAAACACGCGTTGCATATCCTCCGTCGTGTCGCAGCCGGTAAGTTGAGAGTATAGGAAGTCCTGACCGAAAATAAGATATGCAAATTGTCGTATACGCGTTTCGGGAAAGTTATTGGGGTGGAGCCTGAGTTTTTTCCAAAGATGTTTTTCTATTGGTGTGAGTCCGAACTTGGATTTAATAAATTGATATTCTTTCAGTAGCAGCGGCTGGTCTTCTGTCTGCATATCTTCAATCAGTCCGCTTTGTCCGAGCAGTATGGCAGTGAGTTGGAAGAGCGAACTACGGTGTTTCTTCAGGCAGAGCAGGGGAGTCTGCACGGCAAGTTGCTCCATTGGCAGGGAGTTGGTATGAAAGCCGAAATGGCGTGCAAGAGTGATGTAGAAAGCACTCTCTTTGTCGTTCTTTGTTATGTCAAGCAACTGCTTTATAGACTGTGCTTTACAGTCAAGCCGCTGCATAAGAAGTGCTTTCTTCCAGCCTTCTGTCAGCAGCAGCGGATTGTAAATGAGACTTTGGCTGCACTCTATCTTATATGCAGCCGTTTCCATGCGTTGAGCATCTGCTATAAGAGAGGTGAGGTAGTCGCTGTCGCTGTCAAACTTCAGTTCGCACTGCTCTATCTCTCTACCTGCGGAATTTAACACCTTTGTATCTGACCTGCAGACAACGTGCAGAATAACATTGTCGTATGCAGGGTCTGTGTGATGCCGGTGTTTGTTCCAGTCAGTGGCATTGATATGTATCTCCACGTTCCCGTAGAGTTCTATTCCGTCTATGCGGATATGTGCATTGATGAAATCGGGACCGGCATCCGTGTTGTGTTCGCCTACTGATATGACAGTTATGTTTTTTCCGCTGTCGGTATGCTGTTCAAAGCGGTCGAAATAGCGTTTGAACCATATATAATGCAGCAGAATCTCCGGCATAACGGCAGTTATTGTTCTATCTCTTTGCTTTGAATTATATGTGAACCGGCAGGTACGCTATGTGTCAGCCAGATGTTGCCGCCTATGACGGAGTGTTGTCCTATGGTGATACGACCGAGTATGGAGGTATTGGAATAGACGGTAACATAGTCTTCAAGAATAGGGTGTCGAGGAGTATTGACGGGGTTGCCTTTCTCGTCGGTTTGGAAGTTCTTTGCGCCGAGCGTAACGCCTTGATATAGAGTTACGTGATTGCCTATTATGCACGTTTCGCCTATTACTACGCCCGTGCCGTGGTCTATGGCAAAGTATTCGCCTATCTGCGCCCCAGGGTGGATGTCTATGCCGGTAAGCGAGTGAGCCATCTCCGTCAGTATTCTTGGAATGATAGGAATGTTCATTTTGTGCAGGGCGTGTGCTGTGCGATAGTGGATCATTGCCACTACGAGCGGGTAGCAGTAAATCACTTCGTCCCTGTTGGCTACGGCGGGGTCATTGCTTACCATAGCATCTACATCTGTTTGCAGCAGCCGCTCTATTTCAGGCAGTTGCTCTATAAAACGTTCGGCATCATCGGCACACAGTTGTTCGGCAAGCAGCAGGTGCAGTTGGCGTTTTTGTCCTTCTATATATGAGCGTTTAAGTTTGTCATCGTCCGGGCAGGCTTCATAGTAACCCGGGAATATGATGTGTTTGACGTTATTGATTACCTCTTTCAGCGCTTTTATGTTTGGCAGTTTTTTGCAGTTGTTTTCCATTTTTTTGAAGTTTGGTTTTAGGATTTGTTGTACACTGTTTATAGTTTGGATATGCGGCAGGTACAACAAGTCAGACCTTCGCTGTTTGTCTCTTGGTAGCAGGTGTCGTTTTCTGTTTCGGCGCAGAGTATTTTGAGTGTTTCTCCTATTTGGGCTTCTTTGGAATAGGTTATTTCCAATTTCACTCCCGTCTGTTCTCCTTTCTCTCTTGCCTGACGTATAAATTCGGGGAAGCGCGTATTGAGCATCATCTCGAGATACTTGCACGAGTTACAGTGGCGGTTATAGTCCATATCCGAATATACCACCGTATGTTCGCCGGTTGTTGTCGGCTCGTTTATGCCGCGAATACGTGCGCAGCGATTGATTTCAAGCACTTCTCCGTCTTCGCAACCCTCAAACATCGGCATATTAAAGGGATTGACAATCTCGCGCCGAGTGAGTTCGAGTACAGCCCAAACGGATTTTACTTTGCCTATCAGTTTGTGTTCGCCGTTGTTGGTTAGGTACAAACGGTAGTTACGAGTGGAGAGGCTGTGGTGGTTGCTTTCTATCCAAGTCTCTATCTGTATGGTATCGTTGTGGGTAGGCAGGTAGTCCAACTCGGCATTGAGGTTGGTTATTATCCATGTGTAGTTGTACGGCAGCAGTTGCGGTATGCCGAAACCCATACGGTCGGCAGTCTGTGCCGCATAGCCGAGCAGGTAGTTTTCGAGTGTGTATAATCTGAGTCGTCTGTCCATATCAACATCTTGATACGGGACGGTAAAGTCATAATAGTATTTCATCTTTCAACCGGTTTATTCATCATCTTATTTATTGTTTTGCAGCGAAGGCGGCGGCATAAAGTCGCATCTGTTTGAGCATTGCTGCAAGTCCGTTGCTACGGGTGGGGGAGAGGTGTTCGCGCAGGTTTATGCGGTCTATGAAATAGAGGTCGGCTT
The DNA here is from genome assembly GCA_002449665.1 of Bacteroidales bacterium UBA7009. Lineage (GTDB taxonomy): Bacteria > Bacteroidota > Bacteroidia > Bacteroidales > Paludibacteraceae > Colicola. Next base: position 75,137 of record DJXH01000037.1, on the reverse strand, counting down.
CTGTTATTTCTTTTGGCGTATGTCCGCTCAATATGCGGATAAGCATAGCCACAATGCCCTTTACGAGTATAGCATCGGAGTCGCCTTTGTATTCTATTGTTTTTTCGCCCTGTTCATTGTCTTTCAGTCGGGCGGTGAACCACACTTTTGACTGACAGCCGTCAATCAGGTTTTGCTCTGTGCGGTCTTCAGCGGGGAACGGTTCCAAACTGTTTCCCATATCGATGATGAGACTATAGCGATCCATCCAGTCGTCAAAACCGTTAAATTCTTCTATTATCTCATTTTGTGTTTCGTTGATGGTCATATTTGTTCGTTTTTAATCAACTCGTGAAGAGTCTGAGCCATTATGTTGTCGGCTTCTTCGGTAAAGCCGGGGGAGTCGATGGTATAATCTGCTTTGAGGTAGTATTTCTCTCTTTCTTGCAGATGCGGTGTGATTTGTCGCAGCAGTTCCAGCTCCGTCTTGCCTTGCAGCAGCGGTCGCTCTCTCAGGTCGGTGAGCATCAGTCGTTTGGCAAGGTCTTCGGCAGCCCAACGGAGGTAGATGCTCGTGCCGAGTTCTTGCAGGCATTCCATATTGTCTTCGTAGCAGGGGTAGCCGCCTCCCGTGGCATAGACCACGTTCTCGTATGGCGACATATCCGCTATGTCTTCAGCCACAAATTTCTCTTTGCGGCGGAAGTCTTCTATGCCGTAGCGGCTTATATATTCGGTGGTGGTCATTCCGTGCATTTCGGCAAAGGCATCGTCAAGATCAACGAAATGCCAGCCGAGTCTGTCGGCGAGCAGGCGACCGACGGTCGTTTTGCCTGCACCCATATATCCTATCAAGTAAACTGGACCTTTCATTGCAGTGTGTCTTTTGGCGTGTTGTCTGTCCAAGTTATGCTGTCGGCGGTGAAGTGCGCTTCGGCGAACACCATATCCTTCGGAGGTATGATAGTGCCGATTTTTTCGTTATCCTCGTTATAAATTATTACGACTGAAGAGCAGACAGGTGCGCATACCGTTTGTATTACCATTGTCATATCTTCAAGCCGGAGCGTGTCTGTGCTGAACGACAGATTCAGTCCTACCGTGTCTTGCAGCATCGTAGTGTCGTTGCCGTCATATGACGGTCTGTCGCTTGCCGTCACGATGGCGGAAAAGAGCAGTAGTACAGCCGCTGACAGTATAGCCGATATTTTGGTATTCATTTCTTCTCTTGTTTGTTATCTTAACAGTACGACCGCATAGGCGGCAATGCCTTCTTCTCTGCCCACGAAACCGAGATGTTCGGTCGTGGTGGCTTTTACCGACACTTTGTCCGTGTCCACGCCCATCGTTTCGCTAAGACACCGGCGCATCGCTTCTATGTACGGACTTAGTTTCGGTGCTTGTGCGCAGACCGTGCAGTCGCAGTTTTCAAGTTCGTACCCCGATTCTCTTATTAGTTGCATTGTCTTGCGAAGCAGGATTTTAGAGTCAATGCCCTCATATTCGTTTCCTTTTGTGTCGGGGAAGTGGTAGCCTATGTCTCGCAGTGCCGCTGCGCCGAGCAGAGCATCACAGAGGGCGTGAATGAGTACGTCGGCATCGGAGTGACCGGCAAGACCTTGAGTGTGCGGGACGTTCACGCCCCCCAACCACAAGCAGCGGTCGGGGGCGAAAGCGTGAACATCATATCCTAATCCTATTCGCATTATTTGCGGTTGTTTACGAGGTCTTTTATTCCTGCAAGGTCAAAGCCGAGCGTGAAGCGCATGGTTTGGTCGAGCGGGTTGGTGGAAGCAGTGGCGATGCAGTAGCTTACATCAAGACGAACGATACTGAGTTTGAAACCGGCACCTACGGTTACATAACGGCGGTTGCCTTTGTATTTGGCTTCGTGGCTGTAACCTAAGCGACCGAAGAACTGGCGGTTATAGCTATATTCCAGTCCTATACCCCAAAGTGTTTCGTCAAACTCTTCTCTTGCGCCGTAAGGAGCATCAGTGAACGACTGCCACCAGCCGTTAGGCGAACTGATGTTGGAGAACTCCTGCTCGCTTGTCGAGTTCCAGCGATAGGAAGTCTGGTCTTCGGCGAATTTGGATTTTTGTCCGGGAACGAGGAAACGGTTGCACTCTACAGATGCCATAAGGCGGTTGTAGTTGTCGAAAGCGAGTTCGTAACTTGCGCCAATACGCATATTGGCAGGGATAAAGTTGGAGTGGTTGCCTCTGTCATACGACATCTTGCCGCCGAGGTTGCTCAGGTTGAAGCCGAGAGCGAAATGGCTGGTACCCATAGGTAGTTCGATAGGCTGTCGATAGTAGAGCGAGATGTCGGCTGCCATTGTCCAAGCGGGGTACATCTCAATACCTGTGCTTACGCTGGAGTTAACGCCGTTGTTAAGGTCGCTGTAGAGGAAACGGAGCGTGGCTGCCATACTGACATACTCGTGCAGTTTGCGCGAATAAGCCACGTCCAATGCCCACTCGTTGGGGTGCGCTTCTTGCAGGAAGGTGTTGTTGGCTGCCATCAGTTGCACCTTACCCATAGAGAAATAGGTGAAACTTGCTGAAACTGCCTGCATCTCGTCAAAGCGGTAGAAACCTGTAAGATAAGCAAGGTCAATATCACCTACGAGTTTGCGCAGCCAAGGTGTGTAAGAAGCCGAGATACCGCCTTTGTCCTCAATGAAAGCATACTTGGCAGCATTCCAGTGTTGCGAGTTCATATCAGGTGTGGTGGCAGCACCTATATCACCCATACCGGCTGCGTGAGCATCAGGAGCAATGGTCAGAGAAGGCATTGCGGTGATGATAGGGTTGATGTAGTCGGTAGGCATCTGCTCTGCCATAACCGGCATTGACAACGCTACAAGAGCGGCAAGAACAATTTTGTTTCTTTTCATTTGATTTGTTATTTTAAGTTGAACATTATGTCGATTTTATAGTCTTTCTAACTGCTTTTCGGTGCAGCAAGACTTTCATTTAGAGTTGTTTCATAGGCTTCGTTTGGTGGGTTTTTAGTAGTATGTTAGTATTAAATTATTATCAGTTTTCCCACTGCTTTCGCCTCTTTTGAGGTCGGAGTGGTGCAGATTAGTTTCACTATATACATACCGCCGCTCATATTGGCAGAAGCGGGAGTGAATATTATCTGACGGCTGTCTGATATTTTTTCTCTATATACCAACTCGCCGTTGATGCTGAATATCTGTATTTCTGTATGCAGAGTCTCGTCCGGGCGGTCGGCTGATATGGCTATCACCACATTGTCGGTTGATACGACGGGGTTGGGGTAGATACTGACCTTATATAGTTGCGGGGCAAGGCTCTTGACAACGGTGTAGTTAAGCGCAAGTGTGGTGCTGTTGTTGAGCAAATCCCAAGCGCGGAAGGTAAGCGTGTGGCTGCCTTCGGTCTGCTCTGTCATAGGATAACTGACTATACCTTTGCGGAAATTATTGTCAATGGTTGTAAAATAGCCGTTTAGCGTATATGTCTGTTTCGGGCTGTTGTCAACGGTGAGCATAAGGTCGTGTCCTATACCGCTGCCTACGGTGTTGATGCCGTTTTCGTCGTAAATGTCGGCGTAGAAATGCGGATATTCGCTTGTCTTGCCTCCGTCGGTGAAAACAATGTTATCCAAATAAAGTTTCATTTCCGGACCGAGAGTGTCCTCTATAAGCAATGCCGCTGCATCGCTCCCGCCTATAATGACTGTATCTGAATAGCCTACGCCTTCTTCCTGTGTTATATCGTCTATGGCATACATCGCCATACGTCCGGCATCGTAGTTGTAGTGTATATCTTTGGGCATACGGAACACCATACTAAACTTTCCGTTTTCCACTTTGGCATTACCCGTAAAGAGTAGGTTAGGGTAGTCATTGTATCTGTATATCACCTTTTTGGAAGCATCATTCTCATCGTTATCGCGTGTTGCCACTTCCTGCATCTTGTCCCATATTGACAGTTTGGCATTGCCGTTAAAGTTGTAAGCCGTATCGCCGTCCAAGTTGAGCACCGCTCCTTTTATCTCAACCTCTTGCAGGGCTTTCAGTGTGTCTGTCTGTGCCGTTGCCACCACTGTGTGAGAGGTGGGGTATTGCAGTTTGAGTGCGGGGTCGGCGAGCAGGACATACGACAGTTTGTTCTCTTTTCTGCCGCTTGCGTTCTTTGCTGCTTTGGCAGCATCGCCTATGGCAGGCGCAGTGTCAGGATTGCCGTTGTCGTTAAACAGCAACGAACAGAAGTTAGTGTTAATCGTTTCGTTTTCAGAGGCAAAGACCGTTCTGCAAGCCGACATCACGCCTATTGCCCCGCCGTTGGGGTTAATCACAGCCGCTTCCGCACTGCTGATAGTTGCTTTGTCGAAATGGGCGTAACTGCAAGTGGCAAGCATCCAAAATCCCTGATTGGCGTTATTCATCTGCTGCACGCTTGCGAGTGTGAGGAAGAGTTCGTTGCAGATATTGTTTGCGCTGCCGTGTCCCGAATAGTCCATAAACAGCACTCCCTCACGGAGCAGGTTCGTAAAGCGGTTGTAGGCAATAGGATAACTCTCCATAGAAGCTGTGCGCTCCTGCGGATAAGCATCAAGGTATATCTTGTTTACAATCAGTGATTTGTTGTTCACTCTCACCACTTCTGCCGCCGCATCGCCGATACGTGTATGCTGATTGTGGTCGCCGTCGTCCGACAGGAAACATAGTTGTTGTCGCCAACTGCCCGGGTTGGTGTTGTTGATGTATGCCACTAATTTGTCCGTTACGCCTTTTGCTTCTTCTTTGGTATTCACGGGCAGTCTGCCTACGCCTATTCGCATAACGCCGTAAGTATCAGCATAGACCGAACCGATAATGCCGTCATTGTCTTCGAGAAAACCGAAATAGTCGTCCGTTGCGTACGCCATCGTTTCCACTGTCGAGTTCTTGGCTTGGTAGGTGAGCAGTGTGGCTTTGCCGGAGGTGGGGAGCAGCTGGCGGTTGTCAAAGGTGCCGTCGCCGAAGAGCAGCAGGTACTTGGGGCGTTTGCTCTCGTCTTCGCCCGCTCTGTCGTAGAGCATCTTCATCAGCCATCTGATGGCACTTGCATCCGGCGTACCCGATGAAAACTCATTATAGACCTCCTCGTCCGTTACGGCGGCATAACTCAGTCCGTCTGCCTGCCAGTGCGCTTCTCCAAGCCGCTCAGCCTCAGTCAGCCACTCTTTCGGACTGACTATCACATAGTCAATGTCCCGCAGCGCGTGTAGGTCTTGGTTGGGGATAGTCCCGATGAAAGTCGGAGTCTTATAGTCGCTTTTGTTTGTGCGAACTGCTATATATTCTTCGTTTTTGGTATTTTTGCCTGTAAAACAGAGCGTGTCGCCTGAAAAATATACGGGCATAGAGTATATGCTGTCAAGTTTTGTTATGCACCATATTTGTGTGCTGTTATCGCAGCCGGTGAGTTTGAACAGATTGTTTTGCTTGCTGCCGAGATTGTCGGTGTTTCTGAACGCCAATTCGTTGCCGCGCAAGTTCAAGCGGCAGTAGGAAAACATCTCCACGTAGTTGAGATAGAGTACATCATTTGTGTTGGGGGAGGTGTAACCGAGTTTTACATTTGGATTGGCAGAGGGCGAAATCTCGTTCAGTCTTACCGAAGCGGGAATGGCAAAAGTATAAAAGTCGGTTATATTGCCCAAGGTCTGCGTTTTGCTTACGTCGGCACACGAAACGGTTGCTTTCGACAACTCGCCTTGTGCATTGACGGCAAAATCCGCTTTGCACGATTGCTGATGGGTTAGATCAACATCTGCAAAACTGAACTTGACGGAGAAGGTGGAACCGATGGTTATTTTCTCTCCGTAGAACTCCCTTCCGCCGCCGTCCGTACCTTTGTTGGCATCAATGAGATTAACAAATTCATTCTCATATAGTTGTCTTGCCGTATATGATGTTACTGATATGGTGTTTTCCGGGCTTAAAGCCTCTGCCGTCGGTATGGTCTTTTGCAGTCCGTCGGCATCAGAAAGGAAGTAATAGGCGTGGTTGGAGTAGTGGTTGCGCGTATGTTCAAACATGCCGTTTTTGTATGTCCAACCTATTACGCCTTGTGCATAGAAGAGCAGGTAGTCGCCTTTGCCGAACTTTCCGTCGCTGCCTTTGTTGATGTATATAGACACAGGCGGTACATCGTCTATTTTGGGCAGTGTGAAATTCTGCTCAAGCAGTGCACCTCCGTATCCGAGAACGGCAATCTTGTCGGGGTTAAGCCCTAAAGATACTATCTGGTCGTAAGTAACACAATATATGCCGCTTTCGTCTATCTGCATTTTCACTATATGTCCGCTTGACAGAGTGGACGTGGTTGCATACTCACGGCTTGCGATAGCCGGTATCGCAATGAGAAAGGTTAAGATATATAAGGTTAGTCTTCTCATTTTATTTTGCAATATAGGTTCTCTTCGTTATTTATATATAAGGTATATATTTGCTCCTGTTCTACGGTTTTCGGCAGCGAGGTGTTTATGTAAATAATATCGCCTGTCCGTATGGTCATTATCTTGCTTATGGTAGCTATTGCTTCCTCTATGCTCGGCTTTTGAGGCAACTTTTCGGCGGGGAAGAGCATCGGCTCTGTCCATTGCCCTACGGCAAGCGAGCAGTCGAAAGCCGCTCCTTCTGTCCATCTGCCTTGTCTTAACAGTTTTTCTGCACGGAAGTCGAGAGCAAGTGCATAAGCATCTGCATATCTCAAAGCGAACTTAGGTTGTATGTTCCTGCCAAGGCGGCATATACGTACTGCAATGCTTTCCGTTGCAGTTATCGTACCCAAACCATCGGGCATAAAGAACGGCTTGCGCTGGTTGAGCAGCGAGGAGTCGCTTTTCATGGTAGGGATATACTCCCCGTCAAGATATGTCAGTCCTGCTATTTTCATTTATTTGGCTCTTATGAAAATCTGTACCGGCGAGCCGTTAAAGTCCCACCAACTGCGCAGTTTGTTCTCAAGGAAACGGCGGTACGGCTCTTTTACGTACTGCGGCAGATTGGCAAAAAATACAAATGTAGGTATCTGTGTGTTAGGCAGTTGCGTGCAGTATTTTATTTTTATGTATTTTCCTTTGGTGGCAGGCGGCGGATAGTTTTCTATAAGCGGCAGGAATTTCTCGTTCAGTTGTGCCGTCGGTACTTTACGCTGTTTGTTTTCATACACGTGCAGTGCCGTTTCCATCACTTTGAATATGCGCTGTTTGGTAGTGGCAGAGGCAAAGATAATAGGAAAGTCGTCAAACGGAGCCATACGTTCGCGAATGGCTTTTTCGTAGGCTTTGATGTCGGCTGTTGTCTTGCTTTCCACCAAGTCCCATTTGTTTACGCACACTACAAGTCCTTTTTTGTTTTTCTGTATAAGTTGGTATATATTAAGGTCTTGAGATTCTATACCTCGAGTGGCATCAATCATCAAGATACATACGTCTGAGTTCTCAATGGCTCTTATGGAGCGGACGACGGAGTAGTATTCGAGGTCTTCGTTTACCTTGGCTTTCTTGCGTATGCCGGCGGTATCAACGAGATAGAACTGCTTTCCGAACTTATTATATAAGGTGTATATGCTGTCGCGTGTCGTACCCGGGCGGTCGGTTACTATAGTGCGCTCCTCGCCGATAAAAGCGTTTACTATACTTGATTTTCCTGCATTAGGGCGACCTACGATAGCAAAACGCGGATAGTCGTCTATCTCCTCGCCGGTGTCGTCTTTCTTAAAGCGGGAGCATATCTCGTCAAGCAAGTCACCCGTGCCTAATCCGTTTTCCGCACTTACTATATACGGTTCGCCCAGTCCGAGTTTGTAAAACTCCGGTGCACCGTATTGCTGATCGAAGGCATCCACTTTGTTCACGGCAAGTACGCACTGCTTTTTCGACTGCCTGAGCAAATGTGCCACTTCCATATCAAAGCGCGTTACACCTTCGTTTACATCAACGAGCAGCAGGATAACATCGGCTTCCTGTATGGCAAGATTAACCTGTCGGTTGATTTCGCCTTCGAAGATGTCATCGGAGTTGAGTACCCAGCCGCCGGTGTCTATTACGCTGAACTCTTTTCCGCACCATTCGGCGTGACCATACTGGCGGTCGCGGGTAGTGCCTGCCTCATTGGTAACGATGGCACGGCGTGTCTTGGTAAGACGATTGAACAGAGTGGATTTGCCCACATTCGGTCTTCCTACTATGGCAAGTATGTTTGGCATAATATTCTTGGTTTCTTGTCAGTTATTACACTTGTTGTCGCAGCATTTGCCGCAGTGATTATCTTCGCAATCATTCTTTTTGCATCCGTTTTCGCAGTCGTTGTCTTTGTTTTTATGGCAGCCTCCACAGCAGTGTTTGGGGTGGCGAATGTCTTCTATTTCGCTTTCGCTCGCTTGTCTGACACCTGCTATCGTTCCCACAAAATGCAGGTCTTCGCCTGCGAGAGGGTGGTTGAGGTCTATTGTTACGCTCTCGTCCGTTACCTCCACTACCTGCGCGTTCACTATCTGTTTGTCTTCGGTCTGCATAGGTACGATGCTGCCTTCAAACACTCTTTCTTCGTCAAACTCGCCGTCTCCGTTATAAAAGAGTTTTTTGGCAAGTTTGCGTACTCCACGCGGGTCATATTCGCCGTAAGCGTTGTCTTTGGTGATGGTAAAGTCAAACTCTTCGCCCTCCTCTTTGCCCTCAAGTGCGGCTTCAAAAGCGGGGAGCATCATACCCATACCGTGGCAATAGACGAGCGGATGACGTTCAGGGGTCTCCTCCCATACTTCTTCTGTGCCGTTGTCGGCGGCTACGTACATCTTGTAGTTTAGGCTTACAATCTTTTCTTTTTCTATTTTCATAATTCTTGTCGTTTTGCGTTTATATTATTTTGTGCCGTTACCACCAGTTTACGCGTGAGTTGGTTGAACCTGTACTGCTCTTGTCGTACTTGAGGTCGCGCAACATACTTGCGTTCACGCCTATGTGGAAGGTATAACTCCTATACGGACCGAAAGGTACGAAACTGGCGGACATATTCCAACAGTGCAGGTCGCGGCTGACGGTGAAGTTGGTATAAGAAAATTTCTTGGCGGTAAAGTCAAAGTTGGTGGTGGCTGTCGCTTTCCAGCCTTTGCCGAAACCGATGGTACCAGATAGCGACATTGTCTGTACTATGCCCATCTTGGGGTACATCTTTTCGTAGTCAAACCCGCCGGTCTGCGTATAACTGATGCCGTAGTTGATGGTAAGCGACCAGGGTATATCCGTCTTCACCCAGCCGTCTTCCACCTCCACTGTGCTTTCTTCATAGCGTTTGGCATTGCTTTGTGTGCCGTCCTCGTTCTGCGTAACAGGATCCATATTCCCTTCGTCTTTAGTTTTTTTGTCGGGATTGAACCATTTTTTTATCTTGTCGCCGGTGAAGGTGTAACTGATGCTCATGTTCGTGCCGAGGAAATGCGGGAACTTATGGTTGCTCCAGTATTGCTTGTTTGTCCTTACCGGCTGACCGGCGGCATTGAGTTCGTACATATACGGGTCAAACTGACCGCTCAAGTTAATGGTATAGTTCACAACCGGTATTTTCAAGCGCAGTTGAACGCGGAAGTTCTCCCAGTTCATTGAGTCGGCTGCCACGTTATATCCGCCGCTTATGCCGAGGTTGTCTATGAGACTATATACTTTATACGGTTCCTTTCCGGTCGTGTCTTTGTCGTTGCGAATTTTTATCTCAAGATTGTTTTGCAGCGAGAAGTGCAGGTTGGCGTTTAGTCCTTTGGGCGCGTTGCCGTATATGCCGTTGCTGAAACGCGAATACTCTTGGTGCAGGAACATCGGATTGCCGTTTTCGTCAAGTCGCGGTGTCTTCAGTCCGGTTACGGCATCTATGGAGTCGCTGTACAATGCCTGCTCATAACTGCCGTAGTACCCCCAGTACTCTTTGCCGAAGTCGGGATGGTAGTTCATGCTGATTGTCGGGGTGAAGACGTGGCGAATGCGATCTACTTTGTCGCCGAAAATCTTTCGTATCGGTGTGTAGAATCCGTATAGTTTGGTGGACAGGCTAAGGCTGGCACTAAAGTCGAATATGTTGTAAAAGCCGTTGGTCGTATCTCTTTGCAGCGATTGTGTCTGGTCGTTCCAACTTTGGTTGATACGTGTGAAGTACATACGGTCGGTCAGCGTAAGGCTCGGCGTGATGTTCAGGTATTTCCATACCGTCCACGATGCGCTGATTGGTACGTTGTGCCTCAGTCCAGTCTGCCAGTCGCGCAGGAAATCGGAGTGGAAGAGTTGCCTTTCCTTTATGTTGTTCACCGCTATTTTTCCGTTGCCGCTGTATGAGAGTTTGATTTTTTCGTACCAGCGTTCTTTACCGACCCTCACTTTGCGTTTGAAGGGATAGACCGAACTCATATTCACGCTTATGTCCGGCAAGGTCATAGTCAGGGTGGAGTCGCGTGTCCTTTGGCTCAAGAGCGCACTCATACTGATAGTCCACGGACTGTTGGGGAAACGCTGAGTATAACTTATGCTGCTTGATTTGGTATTTTCGGAGTTCAGTTGACCGTTGTAATAACTGTTGATGTTACTGCGGTTGTAGCCGCTCGTGGAGAAATTGACGCTTGCCGAGAAGTTGGAGTAGGGGTTGGCTTTGGCGTCCTGCTGGTGTGTCCACTGTACGCGCAGGTTCTTGCTCACCGCATAGTCGGGCAGACCTTTTTCGCTCGTTACGTCCCAGCGATAGTTGACGTTGAGCGAACCGCGAAAAGCATAACGTTTGATATATTTGGACGAAGCATATACCGCCCACGTGCCTTTGGAGTAGATGTCGCCCGTCAGCTCAAGGTCAATATAGTCGTTTATGGCAAAGTAATAACCAATACCGCGAAGATACAGACCGCGAGAATAGTCATCGCCGAAAGTGGGCATTATAAGTCCGCTGGAATACTTGTTGGTGAACGGGAAATAGCCGAAGGGAATGGCAAGAGGCAGCGGCACATCGCCTACGACCATATATGCCGGACCGGTGGCTATATATTCTCCCGGTTTAACCTTGGCTTTGGTGAGTTTCAAGTAAAAGTGAGGGTGGTCGTGGTGATTGCAGGTGGTATATCTTCCGCCTGCCATAGTGAGTATGTCGCTCGTTGTTTTTTTGGTCTTGTCAGCCACTATGAATCCCTCTCCCTGTTCAGTTATCACCTGCCGTATATAGCCTTTCTGCGTGCGCAGGTTGTAGTTTATCTCTTCGCTTTGATAACTGTCCTTGCCGTCTTTGAATACCGGTTTGCCTTTTACTTCGTCTGTGGCAGTGTCACGCACGCCGACAGCATAAACCAAACTACTGTCCATACAAACTCTGATATATTCGGAGGTAAGTTCCATCTTTTGGTATTTTACGTTTCCGCTGCCGTGCAACATCGCTATACCCGCTCCCGTCAGGACAATTGAGTCGTTAGCTGAATAAGTAACAGGCGCATCAAGCGGCTGCTTCTTTTTGCTCACTTTCAGACTGTCGGTTGCAACGACAGATTGCGCCGTTACCACAGCCCAAGAAAGCAAAAACACTATGTTTAGCACGAATAAACGACGCATCTCCTGTACGCACGCGCATATACATACACGTATTAAGCCCGCAAAAGTACGGCTTTTTACCGACTTGTGCAATTTTTTTTGCATATTTTGGTAAAATGCTTTACCTTTGCAGCAAAATATTTAACAATCTATGACACTAAACGAACATATTTCAGAACTTACAGTCAAAGTAGAGCAGATGCAAGCCTCTACTAAAGAAGAACTTGAAGGGCTTCGCCTTAAATACCTTTCCAAGAAAGGTGAGATAACGGAACTGTTTAACGAATTCCGTTCAGTACCAAAAGAACAAAAAGCCGAACTCGGTCAGGCTCTCAACCGCTTGCGCCAAACTGCAGAAACACGCATAAACGAGATGCGTGAGAGTTTGTCTCAAGCCTCTGCCGCCGTACAGGCAAAAGAGGATCTTACACGTACTCCTGACCCTATCGCTCTTGGTACGCGCCACCCGCTCTCGCTCGTCAGAGAAGAGATTATAGACATCTTCTCCCGTATCGGTTTCACCGTTGCCGACGGTCCTGAGGTGGAAGACGACAGGCACGTTTTCGGTCTGCTCAATTTTGCTCCAGAACATCCGGCGCGCGATATGCAGGACACTTTCTTCGTTGAGAAAGAGACGGGCGAACAAAAACCGACCGACATACTGCTTCGCACCCATACGAGTAGTGTACAAACACGCGTAATGACCGACTTTGCAAAGAAACTGCAAAACGGCGAACAGGGCGCAATACGCGTTCTTTGTCCCGGGCGCGTGTATCGCAACGAAGCCATCTCGGCACGTGCACACTGCTTCTTCCACCAGGTAGAAGGCTTGTATGTGGATAAGAATGTCAGTTTTGCCGACCTTCGTCAAGCACTGTTATACTTCGCAAAAGAGATGTTCGGCGAAGATACACGTATTCGTCTCCGTCCTTCGTATTTCCCCTTTACGGAGCCGAGTGCGGAGATGGATATATCGTGCAACATCTGCGGCGGCAAGGGCTGCGCTTTCTGCAAAAACACTGGCTGGGTGGAGATTCTCGGCTGCGGAATGGTTGATCCTAACGTGTTGGAAGCCTGCGGTATAGACAGCAAAGTTTATTCCGGCTATGCTTTCGGTATGGGCGTGGAGCGTATTGCCAACCTCAAATATAGAGTGAAAGACCTGCGCCTCTTCTCCGAAAACGATGTGCGTTTCCTTAACCAGTTTCAGAGTTGCTGATGCGTAATCAAAAACTTGCAGGTTATCTTCTTGGGGCTGTGGCTGCAATCAGTTACGGCCTCAATCCTTTGTTTGCCCTGCCCCTGTACCACGCCGGTATGGATGCCGGTTCGGTGCTGTTTTTCAGGTATTTGTTCGGTATCGCCATAATGGCGGTGATGCTTCCCGCTCGCGGACATTCGTTCAAGATTAAAACAAGCGAAGTGCTGCCGCTTGCCGTTCTCGGCGTGGTTATGGGCATATCGTCGCTCACGCTCTTTTTGAGTTACAACTATATGGATGCCGGTATTGCCTCCACCATTTTGTTCGTCTATCCGGTCCTTGTGGCGGTGATTATGACAGTTTTCTTTCACGAGCGGCTCACTTGGCTCACCACGCTATGTATCCTCTTGGCTACTGTCGGTATCTCGCTGCTGTATAATCAGGGCGACGGACTGACACTGAGCAAAGTCGGTACGGCTTTAGTGTTGGTGTCGGCTCTTACTTATGCCGTCTATCTTGTTGGTATCAATCGTGGCTCGCTGCAGCAGATGCCTACCGTCAAAGTTACTTTCTACGTGTTGGTTTTCAGTTGGATAGTCTATGTGGTCTTTGTTCTTTGTAACGGCGGACTGACTTTACCCCCTGCTGACAAATGGTATCTTTGGGGCAACCTGCTTGCGCTCGGACTGTTGCCGACTGTTGTATCTTTTTTATGTACTACAGCCGCCATTCAGCGTATCGGCTCCACACCTACGGCTATCCTCGGTGCGCTTGAGCCTGCCACGGCCGTATTCTTCGGTGTTACCGTCTTCGGCGAAACACTTACTGTCAGAAGTTTAGCAGGATTGATTCTTATCGTGGCAGCCGTCAGTATGATAATAGCGGGCGGCAGCCTGTCTCACCATCTGACCCGCTTCCGCAAACTTTTCCCGAAAGGTAATCATCGTCTGTTCGGAAAAACAAAAGAGTAGGGAACTCTCACGCAAAATAAAGAGGCTGATTGACTTGCAATCAGCCTCTTTTGTATAGTGCATTAAACGTCATCCTTATTTCACTTCTTCAAAGTCCACGTCTTCTGCACCTTTGGTGTTGTTGTCTGTCGGACCCTGTTGTCCGCCGAAGGGACCTTGCTGTCCGCCGAACGGACCTTGACCTCCTGCTTGACCTGCCTGACCGGCTTGTGCATTGGCGGCGTTGTACATCTCCTGACTTGCGGCTTGGAAAGCGGTCATCAGTTCGCTGTTGTAGCGTTCGCAAGCATCTGCATCTTTCTTCTCGTAAGCCTCTTTGAGGTTCTTCAGTGCGGCTTCGATAGGTGCTTTCTTGTCAGCGGGAATCTTGTCGCCGAGTTCTGCCAACTGCTTTTCAGTCTGGAAGATAGTGGCATCAGCCTTATTCAGTTTGTCAATACGCTCTTTTTCGCGTTTGTCTGCTTCGGCGTTAGCCTCTGCTTCGGCTTTCATTCGCTTGATTTCCTCTTCGCTCAAGCCGCTGCTTGCCTCAATACGAATCTTCTGCTCTTTGCCGGTGGCTTTATCTTTCGCGCTGACGTTAAGAATACCGTTGGCATCTATATCAAACGTAACTTCAATCTGCGGTTCGCCGCGTCTTGCAGGCATAATGCCGTCGAGGTGGAAGATACCTATCTGTTTGTTTTGAGCAGCCATCGGGCGTTCGCCTTGCAGCACTTTTATCTCAACACTCGGCTGGTTATCAACGGCTGTGGTGAACACTTCCTGTTTCTTGGTCGGGATGGTGGTGTTGGCTTCAATCATCTTGGTCATCACACCGCCCATTGTCTCTATACCAAGGCTCAGCGGGGTTACGTCAAGCAGCAGCACGTCTTTCACTTCGCCCGTCAGCACACCGCCTTGTATTGCAGCACCTACAGCCACTACCTCGTCGGGATTGACACCCTTGGACGGAGCCTTGC
>DJXH01000037.1:0-60379 GCA_002449665.1 Bacteroidales bacterium UBA7009 | reverse complement strand
CCTTGGACGGAGCCTTGCCGAAGAATTTCTGTACTGCGTCCTGTATGGCAGGAATACGAGTCGAACCGCCTACGAGGATAATCTCGTCTATGTCGCTTGTGGTCAGTCCGGCATTTTGCAGCGCGGTACGGCAGGGAGCAATAGTGCGTTGGATAAGGTCGTCAATCAGTTGCTCGAATTTGGCACGTGTCAAAGTCTTTACAAGGTGTGCAGGCACTCCGTTTACGGGCATAATATACGGCAGGTTGATTTCCGTTGAGGTAGTGTTGCTAAGTTCTATTTTGGCTTTTTCAGCAGCCTCTTTGAGGCGTTGCATTGCCATCGGGTCTTTGCTAAGGTCAGCACCGCCGTTGTCGTTCTTAAACTCCTGTACGAGCCACTCTATGATACGGTGGTCGAAATCATCACCGCCGAGGTGGGTGTCGCCGTCTGTAGCTTTTACTTCAAATACGCCATCGCCGAGCTCAAGTACGCTTACATCGTGTGTACCGCCGCCGCAGTCGAAGACAACAATCTTCATATCTTTGTTGCTCTTGTCAAGTCCGTAGGCAAGGGCTGCTGCCGTAGGCTCGTTTACAATACGTCTTACGTTCAGTCCTGCTATCTCACCTGCCTCTTTGGTGGCTTGACGCTGGCTGTCATTAAAGTAAGCGGGTACGGTGATAACGGCTTCCGTTACTTCCTGACCAAGATAGTCTTCGGCTGTCTTTTTCATCTTTTGCAGGATGATGGCACTTATCTCTTGCGGAGTGTAAAGACGTCCGTCAATGTCCACACGAGGAGTGTTGTTGTCGCCGCGAACTACCTTATATTGTACGCGAGAAATCTCGTTCTGCAGTTGGTCGTATCTCTCACCCATAAAACGTTTGATCGAGTTGACGGTCTTGGTCGGGTTGGTGATGGCCTGACGTTTGGCAGGGTCGCCCACTTTCCTCTCGCCGCCTTCTACAAATCCTATTACGGAAGGAGTGGTACGTTTGCCTTCTGAATTGGCAATTACAATAGGTTCGTTACCTTCCATTACTGCTACGCAGCTGTTGGTCGTTCCAAGGTCTATTCCGATAATCTTTGACATAATGGTATTGTTTTTTAAGTTTATATTTCAGTTCGTTTGTGAGTTGTTTTGCAAACTCGCTATCATTAAGACAAACGCCGTGCCAACGTTTTTTAATATCCGATTTGACTTGCCTGACTGCAAAAATAGTGCATAAACACTGCCATTTTGGCAGGAAAATGTATAATTTTGACAAAAATTTGCATATATACTCAAATCTTATTACCTTTGCGGCTGAAATAACAAATCGTTGTTAAACTATCTAAATCCACAATTCTTATGAGACAATTACGCTTGTTGATGTCGTTGTTTGTGGCTTGTGTGTTGGTTTTTCCAGCTGATGCACAACTGTTGCGTACGATAAAAGGTGTTGCCAACAACCCCTCTGTACAGAAAAAAGTGAAAGATGCCGCTTCCGAGAAGAAAGATGACAAATCGGACAGCAAGCAGCAGCAACAGACGGCTGCTTCGGGCAAAGTGTATTATGTAAGTCTTAACGGCAGCGGCAGAGCAGACGGACTGAGTGCCGCCACAGCCAAGAAAGAACTGCAGGCAGTGCTTAACCTTATCCGCGATAACAAAGAAGACGGAGCCGTCATACGCGTAGCCGAAGGCAATTACCTCGGATATATGAACTCCGGTTATATAGAGATATACAACTGGATTACCCTCGAAGGCGGTTGGAATGCCGACTTTACGGAGCGTAACCCCCTCAAATACATCACCCGCATCGAGCCTACCCAAGACCAACTCGGCTCCAACGGCAGCAAAGGCGTTATTCACATCAACAGATGCCTTGACGACGTTATGGCAAAGAAAGCCAAAGGTACGCTCATTATTGACGGTATTCATATCAATCTCGGTTACGAGAACATCTACATGCCCGCAGACCCGTCCGACCCGCGTAACGGCTGCCCCTCAAAAGCCTTTGAGACCGGTCGCATAGTTGATGCCATTCCTCCTCAAGTGGAACACAAAATGTTCTATTCCGACGGCTGGATAGCAGGTAACGTTATCATTCGCAACTGCTCGTTTGTCAATGGCGTTTGCTTTGCTCTGCAGTTCGGTACTCGTTGCGGCGAAGTGGAAATATGCAACAACGTGTTTATCTCCAACCGCTACTCTGCCGTTCGTATTAACGGCGGCGACAAAAACGGCGAGGCTTCACACGTCAATTTCCACCACAACACCGTTGCTTTCTCTTGGTGCAGAGAAAAAGGTATGGAAGATATGGGCTACGGCTACGAGTGTATGACGCTCGTTAATTGTGATATTCACCACAATATCTTCGCTTGCAACAATATGGCAGCCATTGCTCGTACTCACGCCCTCAGCGGTCCTGATAAACCCATTGAGAACAAACGTGTTACCAATATATACGAAAACGCTTTCTTTATGAACGCAGCCGACCTGCAACTGCCTCCCACCGGCGGCGGCAAATGGACTAACGTCAAAGTAGAGCAGTTTGAGGACATTGACGAACATACTATCCCGAAGGTTGACGGCAACTTCGAACTTCAGAAAGGCGACTCTTTCTTTGAGTCTCTCGACCAAGACTATCTCCAAGGCTTTGCTACGCTCAAGCAAGTCAGCAGTAGCAGTTTCAATCCTAACTCCGCTGCCAATCAGTATCGTGCAGCCCATGGTATGAATATGCAAGGCTCCGAAACCATCCGTGTTTCTATGTACGGCAACCGCTACAACTTTGACAAAGCACTCCGTCTTTTCGGTGCTAAATCCGGCTATGGTGCTCAACGTCAGTAAATAAGGAAAAGTTCACAATAGGAGCGATATGGATATAAAATCATACCGGCAAAAAGCAGCGGGGTTCCTGCGTGAATACCTCAATATAAAAGAATATATTGACGTTGAGGCTGCTATGCAGAACATTCGCAGTAATGTCCCATTCCGCGGTCCGACTGTTTATATACTTTTTATTGCGGTCATCATAGCGAGTGTCGGGCTAAATGTCAATTCCATCCCCGTCATCATAGGCGCGATGCTTATCTCGCCGCTTATGGGACCGATTATCGGCTTCGGCTTGGGTCTCGGTACCAACGACCGCCGTCTGCTGCTGTCCTCTCTGCGCAATCTCGGTATAATGTTCGTTGTCAGTCTGCTCGCTGCCACCCTCTATTTTGTGGTAACACCGCTCGAGATAGATAATCCCACCGAACTGCTTGCACGTACTAATCCGTCTATATATGACGTGATGATTGCCTTCTTCGGCGGACTTGCAGGCGTACTTGAGATTTCGCGTAAAGACAAAGGAACTGTGATGTCGGGTGTGGCTATCGCTACGGCTCTTATGCCCCCGCTCTGTACCGTCGGCTACGGTATTGCCAATCTTAATTGGCATTATGCAGGAGGTGCACTATATTTGTTCTTTATCAACTGTGTCTTTATTGCTCTTGCCACATTTTTGACAGCCCGCGCTTTGCGTTTCCCGCAAGCGGAAGAGAAAGGCTACAGCCGTCAGCGCGTCTTCACTTACACTCTGCTTATTCTCATAGTGCTTGTACCCAGTGTATTCTCCGGCTATACCATAGTCAAGCAAAATGTCTTTGCAAGGAACGCTCGGCATTTTGTGATGGACAACAAGTCGGTCGGCAAAACGTATATTTTCGACTATACCACAGACCTTAATGCCAAGCCATACACGCTTTCCCTCCGCCTCGCTGGCGAGACTTTGAGCAACGAGAGCAAAAAGCAACTCCTGCTCAAAGCCGGCGAATATGGTATCGCTCCGGCACAGGTTATTTTCCTTGAAGATGCCACCATTCATTTTGAGACACTCAACGACAAAGAGATAATGAAAGACTGGATGGCATCCAACGAAAAACTGCTTAGTCTCCGCGACGACTCCATTCGCACGCTCAACGAAAGGCTCGAATACTATGAAAGCCAAGTCTTACCCTCCAAGCAGTTGGCAGACGAGATATGTTCGCAATATCCCGATATTAAGGACGTTACCATAGCCCGAGGTGCGGAAGTGGCAGCAGGCGAGGTGCAGGCAGAAGACCAAGTGGTGGTGATAATTAAAAGCGAGTCCGAACTGACGGACAGCGACAAGGAAAGGCTTGTCAGTTGGCTTAAGATAAGGCTTAATACCGACCTTATACAATTAGTGTCATTATGACTGTTACAGGCTCGTTGATTTGCCTTTCGACACCCCCTCGGATTTGAACACGGAATCGCTTAAAACGAAAAAAAATAACTAAAAACGGCTTTTGTATTTTGCAGAGCCGTTTTTTTTGTGTACCTTTGTGCGCAATTTTGCAGAATAAGTAAAAATACTATTAAAATATGATTTCAGAAGACAGAATTATTCCCGTAAAGATAGACGAGGAAATGAAATCCTCTTATATCGACTATTCTATGAGTGTCATCGTCAGTCGTGCCTTGCCCGATGTGCGCGATGGCTTCAAACCCGTTCAACGCCGTGTACTTTTCGGAATGAACGAACTTGGCAATACATCCGACAAACCGACTAAAAAATCCGCTCGTATCGTGGGTGAAGTTATGGGTAAGTACCACCCCCACGGAGACAGCAGTATATATGGTACGCTCGTGCGTATGGCACAGCCGTGGAATATGCGCTACCTGCTTGTGGACGGACAAGGTAACTTCGGTTCTGAAGACGGCGACGGTGCAGCCGCTATGCGTTATACCGAAGCGCGCCTCAGCAAACTTGCCGAGGAGATGCTGCGCGACATAGACAAAGACACTGTCGATATGCAGCTCAACTTCGACGACACCTTGCGTGAGCCGACTGTGCTGCCCTGCCGTTTCCCCAATCTGCTCGTAAACGGAGCCGCCGGTATTGCTGTCGGTATGGCAACGAATATGCCCACCCACAACCTCGGCGAAGTCATAGACGGCTGTATGGCATACGTTAAGAACCAGATAGACCGCCGCCGTAATCCAGAAACGGAAGAGATTACCGTGGCAGACCTTATGGAGTATGTCAAGGCTCCCGACTTCCCCACAGGCGGTACCATCTACGGCTATCAAGGCGTAAAAGATGCTTTCGAGACAGGGCGCGGACGAATAATTATCCGCTCAAACGCCATTATCGAAACAGAAGATAGCGGCAGAGAGAAAATTATTATCACAGAGATTCCGTTCGGTGTTATCAAAGCCGATCTTGTAAAGAACATAGGCGACCTCGTCAGCGACAAGAAGATAGAGGGCATCAGCGACATACGTGACCTCTCCAAACGCGATATACGCATCGAGATAGACATCAAACGCGATGCCAATGCGCAAGTGGTGCTGAATAAACTGTATAAGTTCACCGCCCTGCAATCTTCTTTCAGTGTAAACAATATCGCTCTTGTAGGCGGTCGCCCGATGTTGCTTAACCTCAAAGACCTTATCGGCAATTTCATCAACCATCGTATGGACGTGGTAACACGCCGTACACGCTTTGAACTGAAAAAAGCAGAGGAGCGCGCACATATACTCGAAGGCTTAATCATTGCCGTTGACAATATAGACGAAGTAGTGCGTATCATTCGCGCAAGCCGCACTCCGGCAGATGCTCGTACCAACCTCGAGATTCGCTTTAACCTCGACCAAGCCCAGTCGAAAGCCATTGTCGATATGCGCCTCAGTTCGCTCACCGGCTTGCGTATTGACGAACTGAAAGCTGAATATGAAGAAATTGAGAAACTGATTGCCCACCTTAACGAACTGCTTGCCTCCGAGGTTATGCGTTATGAACTCATAACGGACGAACTCAGTGAGATAAAAGAAAAGTACGCAGATGAACGCCGTACGCATATTGTAAAGATGGCTACCGAGTTTAACCCCGAAGATATGTATGCCGATGACGATATGGTCATCACTATCAGCCACCTCGGTTATATCAAGCGCACACCTCTCACCGAGTTCCGCCAGCAAGGCAGGGGCGGAGTAGGCAGCAAGGCATCAGCCAGCCGCGATGAAGACTTTATTGAATATGTCCACCAAGCCTCTATGCACTCCACTATGCTCTTCTTCACTGAGCGCGGTCGCCTCTATTGGCTCAAGGTCTATGAGATACCCGAGGGCAACAAGCAGTCTAAAGGACGTGCCATACAGAATATGATTAGCCTCGACAAGGGCGACAAAGTGCGTGCCTTTATCAATGTCAAGGGCTTGAACGACAGCGACTACGTTCAAAACCACTACCTTATCTTCGCTACTCGCAACGGACTGATGAAGAAGACATCGCTCGAACTCTACAGCCGTCCGCGTGCCAACGGTATCAACGCAGTCGGACTGCGCGACGATGACCAACTCATCGGCGTTACCCTTACCGACGGCAAGAGCGAAATGCTCATTGCTTCTTACAACGGTAAAGTGGTGCGTTTCAACGAGTCAACCGTCCGTCCTATGGGTCGTACCGCTACCGGTGTCCGTGCTATAAGATTAGACGAAGACGGACAAGACAGAGCAATTGGTATGATTTGTGTAGAGAAAAATACAGATAAGACTGTCCTCGTTATTTCCGAAAACGGATTCGGCAAACGTACCGCCCTTGACGATGAGCAAGGCGAACCTATCTACCGCGTTACCAACCGTGGCGGAAAAGGCGTAACTACGATGAAGATAACAGACAAGACCGGTCCCGTAGTAGGTCTGCACGCCGTAAGCGATGAGGAAGACCTGATGCTTATCACCAAGTCGGGTACAGCCATACGTATGGATATTTCCTCCATTCGCGTACAAGGCAGAGCTACACAAGGTGTCAAACTCATAGACCTGCAAAAACGCAACGACCGACTGATGTTCGGCTGCATCGTCCCTAAAGATGAGACGAAAGAGGAAACAAACGAAGATAAATCCGACGAACCAATGGAAGATTTGAATCTCCTGACAGAAGAAAACAACGAAATAACTAACGAATAAATGCATAATACAATGAAAAAATCTGTTATATTACTTGCAGCCCTCGCTCTTGTCAGCACCGGCTGCTACGCACAGAAAACACAAGTACGCAAAGCCAAAAACCTCGCTCTTGCAGAGACACCCGATTATGCGGCAGCACGCACTGCCATTGCTCCCGCTCTTACTGACGAAACAACCAAAGACGTTGTTGAGACATGGTTTATTGCCGGACTGATAGGCTACCAGCAGAACTACAACGAGATACTCAAACTCCAACTTAACAAAGGCGGCAAAGATAACGCCCTGCGCGGTAAAGCCGTAATGGAGAGCTACGACTACTGGATGGTGGCTGACTCCCTTTCCCGAGTACCTGTTTACGACAAGAAAGGCAAAGCCAAATACGACACCAAGTATCGCCGGCAGATTGCCGATAAAATGGTGGAGTACTACAACCACTATGAACTCGTAAACTATGGTATAGACCTGTTCAATGCCAAAGACTTTGCTGCTGCTTACGAGGCATTCTCGCGCTATGTCAACCTGCCCGAACTGGAGATGCTGCAGGAAAAAAAATATCAAGAGCAGATGGTGCGCGACGAGAACTACTATACTTACAAGTACTACACAGCCCTCGCTGCTTACAACTCGCAGCAGTACGACCGTGCCATACCTCTCTTGCGCACTATGCTCAAAGACCCCGCTAACGGAGTAAAAGCAGGTCAGTTCCTGTATCAGAGCTATATCAACAAAGGTGATTCAGTTGCTGCTAATCAGGCTCTTGACGAGTGTATAGACCTCTTCCCCGCAGAGTCTTGGTTCATACAAAACCGTATTAACAACCTTGTTAGCGTTAATATGATGGACGAGGCTATCGCATACCTCAACCAAGCCATAGCCAAAGACCCGCAAGTGCAGTACTTCATTCTCAAAGGCTCTATTCAGACACAACTCAACCGCTTTGACGATGCTATTGCCACCTACGAAACAGCTATGAAAATAAACGATTCTGATGCTGCCCTTTATGAAAACTTCGGACTCGTCTATTCCACCAAAGGCAATAAGATCAAAGACGATGCAACCTACTTGGACGACAAAGCATACAAACAAGCAGAAATAGATGCTAAAAACGCTTTCCGTGATGCTCTTCCGTATTTCGAAAAAGCATACCAACTTGAGCCGGACAACCTCGAGTATAAGCAGAATCTGCGCCGTCTGTATTATGTTGTGGGCGATATGGACAACTACAACAAACTTCAAGACTGATACATGGGACGCATACTCGCTATCGACTATGGCAAAAAACGTACAGGATTAGCCGTTACGGACCCGCTCCGCATAACGGCTAATCCGTTGGTTACTATAGAAACCCAACAGTTGCCCGATTGGCTGAAAGACTACTTTGATAACAATAATGTTGATGCTGTGGTCATAGGTCATCCTGTACAACTTAATGGTCAAGACAGCGAGTCTATGCAGTATATACGCCCCTTTATAAAATACTTCAAGCAGTTGTTCCCCAAAATACCGCTTGTTGAGTTTGACGAGCGTTTTACTTCCACCTTGGCGCATCAATATATGCTCACCGGCGGAATGAAACGCAAACAAAGACAAGACAAAACGGTGGTGGACAAAATAGCCGCTTGTATCATACTCGAAGACTATCTCCAAACCCTCTAACTCCTAACTTCTAACTCCTAACTAAAATGATTCTCCCCATATACTTATACGGTCAGCCTGTCCTTCGTAAGCCTACCGAAGACTTGGAGCAGGGCAGCCTTGATGTCAAGCAACTCGTTGCCGATATGCACGAGACCCTTACCGCCGCCGAAGGTTGCGGATTGGCAGCACCGCAAATAGGTAAGTCCATTCGTCTTTTTGTCGTTGACGGCTCCGAACTCGGCGAGGAATATCCCGACTGCGTAGATTTTAAGCAGGCGTTCATCAATCCCGAAATAATCGACGAGTCGGATGAAACCGCCACCTATAGCGAAGGCTGTCTTTCCCTGCCCGGCATATCCGAAAACGTAGTGCGACCGCGTACGATCACCATTCGCTACCAAGACACCGACTTCAACTGGCACGAAGAGACATTCACCGACTTTAAGGCTCGTATCGTTCAGCACGAATACGACCACCTTGAAGCACATGTCTTCACCGACCGCATCTCGCCCATACGCCGGCAGTTCGTAAAAAGCAAACTGACTAACATAGCCAAAGGCAAGACCGTCTCAAAATATAAATATAAACACTAAGCGTTGGACACCCTTACAATCATCTTGCTTGCTTTGGGACTTGCTATGGACTGCTTTGCAGTCTCTGTCGTGCAGGGTCTTAACCGACATTCGTGGCAGCCGAAAGCCGTTCTTATGGCTGCCGTCTTCGGACTTTTCCATTTCTCAATGCCGATCGTCGGCTATTATGCAGGTGTGCTTTTCTCCGATTTTATTCACGTCTATGCCCCCTGGATAGCACTCATACTTCTTGCCACAATAGGCGGGAAGATGATATGGGAAAGTTTCCACCCCGACAATAACGCACCCGCAAAAGACTGGAGCATAATCAGTATCCTGCTTCTCGCTCTTGCAACAAGCATTGATGTCCTCGCTACGGGGATAATCTTTGTCCCTTATCCCGACAGACTATATGTCGCCGTAACCACCATCGGCTTGGTGGCTGCCGCTTTCTCGCTCTTTGGATATGCCATCGGTGTGTCTATCGGCAAACTCAAGATAAATGCAGAACTGATAGGAGGTATAGTGCTTGTCTTGCTCGGAATAAAAATTTTCGTTGAAGGTATATGTTCATAATCCAAGATACCCTCGTCTCACTTGACGTTATTGAAAAAGAGTTCTGCTGCAATCTTGATGTTTGCAAAGGCTGTTGCTGTATTGAAGGCGATGCAGGTGCTCCCGTGAGTGACGAAGAAGTAAAAGTGCTTGAAAATCTTTTACCCATCCTGCTTCCCGATATGACAAAAGACGCAAAGCAAGTGGTGGAAAAACAAGGACTTGCCTACAAAGACCCGAGCGGCGAACAGGTGCTGTCCATAGTAAATGACAAAGATTGTATCTTTGCCCGCACCGACCACAACGGTTGGTGCTACTGCCTTATAGAAAAAGCCTGCAAAGCAGGTAAAACATCCTTCCTTAAACCCCTTTCCTGCCACCTCTATCCCATAAGACTGACCGCTATCGGCGAGCGGGTGGGAGTGGAGTACCACCGCTGGGACATCTGCCACTGTGCACGACAACTCGGCAAGAAACAACATATACCCCTCTACCGATTCCTCAAAGAACCGCTCATAAGACGATTCGGAGAAGAGTGGTACAACGAACTCGAACTCACCGCACAAGAATGGAAAAAACAATGTGCGACAAAATAAATCGACTAAAAATCTGCTACTTATGCAAGCCGAAATAATTACCATAGGCGACGAACTGCTTATCGGACAGGTGGTTGACACCAACTCCGCTTTTATGGCTCAACGCCTTAACCGCTTGGGTATCAAACTCAAGCAAATATCTTCCGTCCACGACGATGAAAAACACATAACAAAAGCCATTGACGAGGCGTTTGAACGTGCTGACATAGTACTTGCTACCGGCGGACTCGGTCCGACCAAAGACGATATTACCAAACTGACCCTCTGCCGGTATTTCAACACCTGCCTTGTGCCGGACAACAACGTAAAACAACATATCCTCTCCCTCTACAGCGAGCGACCCGATGTCCTCAACAGACTCACCGAAACCCAATGGCAAGTGCCGCAATCGGCTGAAATACTTGAAAATAGAGTAGGTAGTGCACCTATTATGGCTTTTGTGATTCAGCGTAATAACAAAACACAATGGCTTATCTCTATGCCAGGCGTTCCCTACGAAATGGAAATTGCTATGACCGAACAAGTCGAACCTTATCTGTTAAGACAATTAAATTCCATAGGATTGACTACCGGCAACATCATTCACAAGACTGCCCTTGTCAGCGGCATACCTGAATCATCACTCGCTATCGTACTTGAGCAATTTGAGGACAATCTGCCGCAAAATCTTCACCTCGCCTACCTTCCCAAAGACGGCACTATCCGTCTGCGCCTCAGCGGGTATGATATAGACGAAACCATAGTAGAAACAAAGTTCCGTGAATTATGCAATCTCGTAAAAGAGTGGCTTGTCCTCCGAGAAGACAAACCGCTTGAGGTGGCTGTGGGCGAAAAACTCAAATCTCTCGGTCTCACTATCTCTACAGCCGAGAGTTGCACCGGCGGCAGATTGGCAGCACTGCTCAATGCTCATTCAGGCAGTTCGGCTTTCTACAAAGGCAGCGTTGTTGCATACGACAACAATGTCAAACATAACCTGCTCGGTGTAAGCGAAGAAACACTGAATACGGTCGGCGCAGTCAGCGAACAGACCGTAAGGCAGATGGCGGAAGGTGTTCGCCGCTTGCTTGGTACTGATTATGCAATAGCAACAAGCGGCATTGCCGGTCCTACGGGCGGCACCGCGGACAAGCCAATAGGCACGGTTTGGATGGCGTGGGCTACCCCTGAACAGACATACGCCGAGTGTTTCCACCTCGGCAAACTACGAGACCAAATAACCGCAAGAGCCTGTACCCGCGCACTTATAAAATTATGCAAAATCTTGCACATTTAATTATATTGCCGTACCTTTGCAAACTCAATGCGCCATTTGGCGCAGACAAAAAAGATAATCAAAACTAAAAATTATATGAAAACAAAAGTATTAGCATGGACATCAGTCATCATAGTAGCCATACTCTTTATCGCCGGTTACTTTAAGTTCTATTTCGTTTATAGCGAAGGCGTTAATGAAGGAGATATCAACTATTTCCAAAAAGAAGGCTTTGTCTTTAAGACCTACGAAGGCAAGATGATACAGACAGGCTACAACAGCAAAAATGCCAATACTACCATTCAATCCAACGAGTTTAAGTTCTCCGTTGACCAAGACCGTATTGCAAAACAGATTGAAGAAAGTTCTTCTCGTCAAATCAAACTCCACTGGAAACGCTACCTCGGTACCCTGCCGTGGAGAGGCAAAAGCGAATATGTGGTGGACAGCATTATGAGCAGTTCCAAACCCCAGGGCAACGACTACGACAATCTGCTTGAAGTGCCTGTATATTAGCAAATAAACTATACCACACAAACATAAAGTATCTTTAATTATCTTAACTAAATTTTACCCAAATGTTTACATCTGAACAAGACAATTTTGTCAAAATGTTTGAGCGTTCGTTCCGCGATAACTGGGACTTGAACGCCATTAGTGATTATGGAACACACACAACCTTGACTTACGGTCAGGTTGCCCTTAATATAGCACGTCTCCACGAACTGTTCCGAGCCTGCGGCGTAGAGAAAATGGACCGCATCGCCGTTATGGGGCGCAACAACTGCAACTGGGTTACCACCTACCTTGCCGCCGTTACTTATGGTGCCGTCATAGTGCCTATACTTCAGGACTTTAAGCCTAATGATGCTATGCACTTGCTTCACCATTCCGAGTCCAAACTCTTCTTCGTTACTGACCTTATATGGGAAGGCATGGAACTTGACCAATTGGAGACCGTACAGGCAGTTTATTCTCTCGCAGACTTCCGTCTTATTGCCACCCGCATTGAAAGACCGGAAACAATCACCTTTGAGGCTGCAACGGAGAAAGTTAAAGAGTTGTACCCCAACGGCTTTACTGCTGCCGATGTACATTATGACGATCGTCCCAACGATTCGATGGCAAGCATCAACTACACCTCAGGTACAACAGGTTTCTCCAAAGGCGTTATGACAACTTGCAACGCTCTTGCCAGCCACCTCAAATATTTCATTGCATCCGGTTACGTCTTCCGTGGCTGCCGCCACGTGGCTTTCCTGCCGCTTGCTCACTCATACGGCTGTATCGTGGATTTCCTCGGCGCAATGGCTGCCGGCGGACATACACACTTTATAGGGCGGACCCCCTCGCCGAAGATTCTGCTACAGGCATTCAAGGAGGTCAAACCTACACTTATCATCTCCGTGCCGCTTATAATGGAGAAAATCTACCGTAAGCAGATTGCCCCGCAAATATCCAAAGCACCAATCAGTTGGGTTCTCAAAGTGCCTTACTTGGAAGATGTTGTACTT
Source organism: Bacteroidales bacterium UBA7009 (assembly GCA_002449665.1). Classification (GTDB taxonomy): domain Bacteria; phylum Bacteroidota; class Bacteroidia; order Bacteroidales; family Paludibacteraceae; genus Colicola. The sequence goes on along the minus strand of DJXH01000037.1, from coordinate 47,300 downwards.
AAGAAAATCCGCCAGCAACTCGTGGATGCTTTTGGTGGAGAATTCAGTCAGGTTATTCTCGGCGGTGCACCTCTCAACGCTGAAGTCGAGGCATTCCTGCGCCGTATCAATTTCCCGCTGTCAGTCGGCTATGGTATGACCGAGTGCGCTCCTATTATCTCTTGGACACCATATCCTAATATTCGCACATACTCCTGTGGTAAGATTTGGGACGGATATATGGAGGCACGTATAGACGAACCCAACGAGGAAGGTATAGGCGAAATACAAGTTCGCGGCGAACATACTATGCTCGGCTACTATAAAAACGAAGAAGCCACACGCAAGACCTTTACCGAAGACGGCTGGCTCCGTACAGGCGACCTCGGATACATAGACGAAGACGGCTATCTCTATATCAAAGGACGCAACAAGACTATGCTCCTCGGTCCGAACGGACAAAACATCTATCCCGAAGAGATAGAAGCCAAAATAAACAATATGCCATACGTGCTTGAGTCACTTGTTATCCAAAACGAAACACGCCTTGTCGCACTCGTTTGCCCCGACTACGATGCCGCAGATGCCAACGGACTTGACCGTGCCGAATTAGAGCAAGTAATGGAGAATATGCGCAAAGAACTCAATTCTCAACTTGCCGGATATGAGCAGATAAACAAAATAAAACTCTATCCTCACGAGTTTGAAAAAACGCCTAAACGCTCTATCAAACGCTTCCTCTATACCTCTATGGCAGAAAACTGATTGTTGTTTGCTCATTAGCATTGAAACAATGAATATCTGTATAGACCAAGGCAACTCCCGCACCAAAGTGGCTCTCTTTGAAGAAGACGGGCGATTGGCGAAAACGTTTGTATATAAGTCGTTCACATCTTCGGATGTGGAACGACTTTTTTCGCTCTATCCACTCACTGACAGTATCGTTTCATCTGTCGTCAATATAGAGCCATCCGTTGTTAATGCTCTGCAACGCCTCAGCCGTCATTTTATTCTCTTCGACCACCTCACGCCCATACCTATCGTCAACGACTACGAGTCGCCCGAGACACTCGGTCTCGACCGTCTCGCGGCGGCAGTCGGTGCTGCTACATTGTTTCCTGACAAGACTGCACTAATAATAGATGCCGGTTCGGCTATCACCTACGATGTGCTGTCTGCTGAAGGGCATTACATAGGCGGGAATATCGCCCCGGGATTGAAAATGCGTTTCTATGCGCTGCACCACCGCACCAAAAAACTGCCGCTTGTGGACGTGGCAGAGAATACACTAATTCCGCTTTTCGGCAAGAACACAACAGATGCTATTGCAGCAGGTGTAGTAAGAGGTGTGGCTTTTGAAGTCAAAGGCTATATACGTGCCTTACAGGCAAGCAAAACGAAAAACATCGTCGTCGTACTGACCGGCGGTAACGCACCGTTTATATTACAACACGTACAATCACCTATGACCTACGAGCGCAACCTTGTGCTTATCGGTCTGAACGCAATTCTTAACTATGCAGGAAAGGCATAAAAACAGGTTACTCTATTTCAACGAACAAGCTGTAACAACCGAGAAATACGTCATACCTTTTATCGGTCAGGCAGTTACTGTTCAAGCCGATATGAACATATTAGAGATAGGCTGCGGCGAAGGCGGCAACCTCAAACCTTTCCTCGACCTCTGTTGTCGCTGCACCGGTATAGACCTCAACACCAAGCAGATAGAAAATGCCCGAGCTTTCTTTGCAGAACATCCCAATAATGACCGTCTTACTCTCCTTGCCGAGGATATATACGATATGCCTCACAAAGAGAAATATGACATTATTATGCTGCGCGATGTAATTGAGCATATTCATAATCAGGAGCGTTTTATGCACCTTCTCAAAGATTTTATGCACTCCAAGACCATTGTATTCTTCGGCTTTCCTGCTTGGCAAATGCCTTTTGGCGGACATCAGCAGATTTGTCGCAGCCGTTTGAGCAAAATTCCATTTATTCACCTGCTCCCGATGACCCTCTATAAATCGTTGCTGCAAAAATACGGTGAACCTGAAAGTGTAATGAACGAACTTACCGAGATTAAAGAAACCGGCATAACACTTGAACGTTTTGAAAAAATACTGAAAACAGAAAACTATAAGGTGTTAAGCAAGGTCTATTGGTTTATCCAACCTAACTATGAAGTCAAGTTCGGACTAAAAAAACTGAAAGTGGCTCCTCTGCTTCGCTCTTTACCATATATCCGCGATTTCTATACCACAGCAGGGTACTACCTCATTTCTTTGTAATTTTAAAACTGTTACTTTTTAACAGAAATTTTTCAAATCTAAACAAAGAGAACTGATAACGGTTCTCTTTCTTTCGTAGTAAGAGTGTGATAACATTCTTCCGTTCTTTCTTGTATTAACAAATTCTGTGATAGAATGGTGAAATGTAAATTCACAGATAGAAGAGTAAATTTGTAGTTAAAAATTAGAATATATTTTCAGATGTACACAATATCTATAATGAGATTCGTCGTTTATGAAAAGAATTGCCAACACTAAATTATATTGTTCCACGCCCGCATTTAACGAACCTGCATTTAGTGGTAATATATACGTATTATTTTCTATATCAGTCATATATGTAATTTTGATTTGAGTAGAATTGTAATGTTATGACAGGTTTATGTATGCAGAAACTGCCAATGAGTAGAATTGTTGATAATTAAAAATATAATACGCTTATTTTCTTTTGTTTAACTAAATTACTTAAAGTGGCGTGTAATAGATTAGTATTGTTGAATATCAGAAGCTTACGCAGAATGTATATTTATTGTGTTCAATCTTGATGGTTTACGCTTGAAAATATATTTTTACATGTGAATTACATAGGTGTTATTTGTGTATGTTAAAAAGTTTTCATATCTTTGCGGCGAAATTTAGGAATGTGAGAATCGGATATTTGTAAAATTCTTTATATTTTGTACGATATGAGCGAACGTGAGAGATTACTTCAGATAATGGAAGCGGAAGGAATGAACGCAAAGCAGTTCTCTTCCGAGGTTGGTATAAGTCAGGGCACACTGTCTAATATAATAAGTGGCAGGAACCGTCCGAGCCTTGATGTGATGCAGCAGGTGTTGAACAGGTTTAGAAACGTGCAGACCGATTGGCTTATACTCGGTTTGGGTTCGATGTATAGGCAAAATAACGAAAATGTTCAAAGTTCGCTGTTTGACAATCCTGAAGAAACATCGAAAACAAAAGAAATGCCCAAACCAAAAGAAATAAAAAAAGACAGTCAGCCTGAAATATCACATACAGATGTATGTGCCGCCGATACCATACAAAAGCAAGTAAAACGTATTATTGTCTTCTACACCGATGGAACATACGAGGAAAGGTAATACAAGGGTGGTAAATGAATAACTGTGTCAAGAAGATAAGCAAAACTAAATGATAGAAGAAACAAGGCGTTAGAATAGCATAATATGAAAGAAAGGATGTCAGTTGACATCCTTTCTTTGCGGAAAGTGAGGGATTCGAACCCCCGGTACGACGTAATGCGTACACCGCATTTCGAGTGCGGCTCTTTCGACCACTCAGACAACTTTCCTTTGTTGTTTCATTTTGCGGCTGCAAAAGTACGGCAAATTTTTCAATTATGCAAAATTATACGCATTTTTCAGTCTTTTTGTCTGTAAACATCTGTACAATCAGTCTGAACTAAGTCAGTCGCAAAGCGAAAACAAGTCGGCACGCGGATTGACGAGCATAACGGGTACAAGGCTGCGACGTATAACTTTTCTTTCAGCCGGACCAAACAGAATATCATCCAATCCGTACTCGCGGCTTGCCGTAAGCAAAAGCAACTGATGACCGAAGTCTTTCTGCCTGTCCACACACTCCATAGCAAGCGAAAAACTGTCTTTCTTTGCTTCTAACACTTCATAATCAATCGTTTCGCCGGTCTTTTGTGAGATATTATCAAGGTGCGTTTTTATTCTGTTCAGGTTTTGTTTGGCCTTGTTGCCATAGTCATTGGCGGGTAAGAGCAGCAGTTTGGCACCGGTTTTTCGCGCAAGGTAGGAGCAAATTTCAGCCTTATACACTTCTTCTTCAAGCATTGTAACGGGAACGAGTATTCGATTGAGTTTGATTATCTCGCGCATAGTGGAAGTGATAAAGACATACGGATGTCTTTCCTCTCTGCACGAGTCAAGATGTCTTTGCACGGCACGGCGGTCGTTGGCGCAGCGGATACAAACGATGTCTTCGTTATTGTCCCAAATCATTGTTGTACTTGTAAGTTAAGCGTTTCTATATATTCGGTCAGTTCGTCTCTCCCCAAGCCTGTTTCGGATGATGTAACAAAGACCGGCGGTAGTTCTTCCCAAGTGTCAAGCAAGGCTGACTTATAGGCATTTACGTTGTCTGCTAACTTGCTTTTGCCGAGTTTGTCGCTCTTGGTGAACACTATGGCAAATGGCACTTCGTTTTCGCCGAGCCAAGTCATAAACTCAAGGTCTATTTTCTGCGGTTCGTGGCGGCAGTCTATCAACACAAAAAGGCTCACAAGTGTCTCACGCATAAGGCAATAACGCTCAATCATTTTTTTAAGTTCCTCGCGTTGTTTTTGCCCTGCCTGTGCGTATCCGTAGCCCGGGAGATCTACAAGATGCCAACATTCATCTATCAGAAAATGATTGATAAGCAGTGTCTTTCCGGGTTTTTGACTTGTCTTGGCAAGTTTGGGATTATGGCACAGCATATTGATAAGGCTCGATTTGCCCACATTGCTTCGTCCGATAAATGCGTATTCGGGCAGTCGGCTTTTGGGGCAACTGCTCACATCGGGTGATGATATTACAAAAGTGGCGGTTCTTATCATATTGTATATCAGATTTTTTTATTCTGTTTTTCAGCCCAATAGCAGAACATTGTAAGCAGCGACACTGTAACAACGGCGGCTATAAGATAAGCCCACAGGCTCCAACCTTTAGCGGCGAAATTGAACCCTTCGGGAGCGATAAAGATGTAACTTACGCTCACCATTGTCATAAACAGTGCCGGAATAATTGCCATAAGATAGCCGTATTTTCTAAGTGCGGACTTGCTGTCTATGCTTTGTTTATAGAGGAAGACGGAGCCTGCCCATAGAGTGAATACTGCAAGCGTCTGGTTTGTCCAAGCAAAATAACGCCATACGACATTGAAATCAACGAAGACCATACAGAATACGGCAATGAAAAGCGGCAGGGCTATATATAGTCTGTTAGGTATCTTGCGTTGGTCAAGTTTAAGAAAATCAGCGACTATCAGTCTGGCGGAGCGAAGGGCGGTATCGCCGCTGGTGATGGGCGCGGCAATCACGCCTATTATAGCGAGCAGTCCGCCTATCGTCCCGAGCCAAGAGCGGCTGATACGATCCACTACAAGTGCTGCGATGTTCTCTCCTTTATGTTCGGCGGCGAAGGCTTGCAGTCCGTCTATACCATACAGTCCTTGTTCGGGGTCTGCAAAGAATGTACCGGCGGCAGCTGCCCAAATTAGTGCCAAAATACCTTCTGCCACCATAGCCCCGTAGAATATCCAACGGCCTTGTCTTTCGTTAGTTATGCATCGTGCCATAAGCGGCGATTGTGTGCCGTGAAAACCGGAAATAGCACCGCAAGCAATGCTTACGAACATCATAGGGAAAAGCGGCAGACCATTGGTTTGGCGGTTATGCAGTCCGTCGGTCAGTTCGGGCATTTCGCTGCTGTGCCAACCAAGCATAACCACCATAATGCCAAGTCCCATAAACAGCAGTATGGCTCCGAAGAGAGGGTAGAAACGACCTATCAGTTTGTCCACAGGCAGGACGGTGGCAAAAACATAATATGCAAATATTATCAATACCCACACAAGCGGAATAGTGGCAGACTCAAAAGACAGGGTAGGCAGTGCCTGCAAGCCTTGCAGCAGAGTGGCTGGACCGCTTAAAAAGGTTGTAGTGAGCAAGATAAGCAGAACGAGCGACAGCAGTCGCATAAAGAGTTTTATTCCGTTGCCGAGTTCGTCGCCTATGATGTCCGGCAGGGACACACCGCCTTTTCTTACTGACATCATTCCGCTCAGGTAATCGTGTACACCGCCGGCAAAAATCGTTCCGAACACTATCCATAGGAAAGCGGCAGGACCGAAGAATATGCCCATTATCGCGCCGAAGATAGGACCAAGACCGGCTATATTGAGAAACTGCACAAGGAAGATGCGCCAGCCGCTCATAGGTACGTAGTCCACGCCATCGGTTTTGGTCAGTGCCGGTGTCTTGCGCTCCGGCTCAATGCCGAAAACTTTCTCAACAAATGTTCCGTAAAGAACATAGCCCAAAACAAGGACTATAAGTGCTACAATAAAGGTAATCATATTGTTAATCTTTTATTTACTTCCGTTATTATATGTTTGGCAAGTTCGTCAATAGTATTGTTGCCGTCGTTATTTACCACTATGTCTGCTCTCTTAGCCATTTTGTCCGAACTCATTTGCTTGTTTATGCGAGCGGAAATTTCCTCGCTGCTCACTCCGTCTCTTTTCATCGCTCTTTTTAGGCGAATATCATCGGGAGCGATTACGGCAATAGTCATATCGCAAATATCGGCTATAGCAGGTACATCATATAGCAGTGCGCTCTCTATCAGCAGTTTGTCTTCACCATGCCGGAGTATATCCTGTGCTACGGCGGGGTGGACGATTGAGTTCATTCGCAGCAGAATATCTTTGTCGGCGAATATCCTTTGTGCCGCCAAGCGGGTATTATAATTGTTGCCGTCAAAAACATCCTTGCCAAGCAGATGTTCTACAGCCGGTCTGACCTCCTTATCTTGAGTTATAATACGTTTGGCATTGCTGTCCGTATCGTATATGGTAAAGCCGTATTTCTGTTCAAGACGGCGCGCAATGGTAGATTTGCCGCTCCCTATACCTCCTGTTATACCGATAATCATAGTTTAGAACTGAAAATAAATAAACGGTTGCATATCAGCTGATACGAACTGATAGAGTATTATTACTGTCAAGACCGCTATCGTACCTATTGCCCAAAGCGGCAATGAGGCAAACGATAGGCGATACCATTGCTTAAACTTGTCGGGCAGCCAGTGTACAAGCATTCCAATTACGAAAAGCAGCACTACGTTTCTGTACTCCCAAACGAAGGGCAGGATGATAGTGTTATCCCACGCGCCGCCGATTTGATTGAGCATATTTGTTGCTGTTTCCCAAGCCGTTTTGTTGGCTGTGGCAGGGTCAAGATTAGAGCCTGAACGGAAGAATAAGCGTGTAAAGGTGATAAAAACAAAAGTTTGTAGTACAGCCCAAATCGTACCTGCTGATTTACTTACAAAGTTGTCTTTCAGTTTAAGAACAAACCACATATATTGTATAAAACATCCTGCGCACATTATAGTTATCCATATAGCCGCCACTCGCCAAAACGGAGTGGGGTAGTGCAGGCGTACAATAATGACACCCGCCGTTATTGCCGCCAATACCCAGAAGCGCAGATGCATGTTTGTAGCGCGCCAGATTTTGTTTATTACCATACCAATCCCGTTTAGTCCGCCCCATAGGACGAAGTTCCAACTCGCGCCGTGCCACAATCCGCCTATCAGCATCGTGATAAACGAATTGACGTTGGCGGCAAGCAGTTTACGTTGTTGCGGCAGCAGCCATAGAGCGAGAGCGATAATGATACCAACTATAACAAGTCCTATTGCAACGGCTTTACTGCCTGTCAGCATAAGTGCCACAAAAGCGAACAAGGCGATACAAATCCAAGTGGCTGTCGTGGTGTTCCTGTTCCCGCCGAGAGGGATATACAGATACGTCTTCAACCAACGAGACAGGGATATATGCCAACGCCTCCAAAACTCCTGCGGATTGCGCGCTTTATAGGGCGAATGGAAGTTTTTGGGCAGATAAAACCCCATTAGCATAGCCACACCGATGGCAATGTCGGTGTATCCGGAAAAGTCGGCATACACTTGCAGCGAGTAGGCAAAGAGGGCAAAGAGGTTTTCAAAGCCGGAAAAAAGCAGCGGGTTCTCAAAAACGCGGTCCACAAGATGTGTGGCAAGATAGTCGCTGAGGATAATTTTCTTTGCAAGTCCGTTCAGCACCCAAAACACAGCCAATCCGGCTTGACGTCTGCTTAAACGGAAAGGTCGGTAGAGTTGCTCCATAAATTCGGAAGCACGCACTATGGGACCTGCCACGAGCTGTGGGAAGAAAGATACATAAAACCCGAAATCAAGGATATTGTTTACAGGTCGTACCTGCCCGCGATATACATCGGTGGTATATGATATAACTTGGAATATATAAAAACTGATGCCTACCGGCAGGATGATTTTTTCGGTTATGCTTAAGTTCGTTCCGAACATCTGATTGAAGGCATCAACGCTGAAATAGGCATACTTGAAGAAAGCGAGCAGCCCGAGGTCAATCAGTATGCTCGTTATGAGCCATAGTCTTTTCAGTCCGTTTGTGCCCTTTTCGGAGGCTCTGTATATGAGTTTAGCCCATAGAAAATCGCTTATTGTAATGAAAGCGAGAAGCAAGAGAAAACTGCCGCTTGTCTTGTAGTAGAAGAACCAACTGACGAGCATAAGATAGGCGTTTCTCAAGTGCAGTCTTTTGCGAGAGACTTTGCCGTCTTTCGCTCCGAGTTCGGTTATGAGAGTGAAAAAGAAATAGACTACTGCAAAAAACACCCAAAAATAACTTTGGGTAAACAGCAGAGGGTGAAGACTGTCAAAACTGAATATGTTGTGAAGAATATCCAAAATGTATGCTGTTGTATCATTTCACTTCATCGTAGCCTTTCATCAGCCACTCGGCAAGCATATTTCCGGCTTTGTCGGCACCTTTGCGCGTGAAGTGAACTCCATCGCTACCTGCCAAGCCCTGCGCTACCCAGCGTGTCATACCCCCTCTGCCGCCCATCGCTTCAAACAGACTCCAGTAGGCAATCTCTTCTTCTGCTGCAAGGTCTTTCAGGGCTTTGTCCATCTGCGGCAGGATAGGGTAGGAGGTCTTAACGCCGTCAATCGTAGTGTGCATATCGCTCGGTCCGACAAAGAGCAAGTCTGCCTCCGGCGCAAGGCGTTTTATATAGCGAATTTGCTTGCGCAAGCGTTCCTTATAATTGCTTATGTTAGCGGCTGTTTTGGTATATGGCATAACGTTGCCGCCGTATTGAAGAATGATAAGACGTGTGTTGGTCTTTTGGTAATAATGCCTTAACTGTTTAGGTTCAACCGTTGTAAAAATCGTTCCGGCACAGCCTCTCATAGGTATATTGTCCACTATAACACCTGTGTCCGTCTCAAGCGATATGCCGTATATGTCCCCTTTATACTGCATACGAAGAACATAATTGCGATGAGGTTTTGAAAAAGTAATGATACTGTCTTTTTCTCTAAATATCTGTATCTTATTGAAATAAGCAGTGGTATCTTTAACAAGACTTGTTACGCTCAAAGTAATTTCTTCGCTGCCTTTGACGAGGCTGTCGTTCATCACTGCCGTTTGAGCCATCGGTCCATACACTTTGTTTTCTCTGCGTTTGCTTTTAGGTCCGTACGCCATATATCTTTTCGGACCTTGTTTGGCTGTCTGCTGAATGCCGTTTATGGAAAGCCGTTGTTGCAGCGACATAGAGCCTATGGTCTGATGAAGCGGTATGATTCCTACGCCGCCGCCGCCGAAGCGGGTCTGAAAAGCATTGCGGATATTCTTCGTCATCCTGTCGCCTTCTATCTGCGAGTCGCCGTAGTGAATAACCCTGACAGACGACTTACCGGAATTTTTCAACGCAGAGTAGAATCTTTGCAGGTATTGATATTCGGGGTTTATGAGTTTTTGGGTTGCTGTGTCTGCAAGGCATGTGTCCTGTGTCGCTTGCGGTATTGTGTCAATCGTTATAGCGACCGAGTCGGCAGGCAGGGCAGAGTGGCTGCCAAGCAAAGTTGATACTTCCGGCATAGTTAAGTTGACGGCTCCCACTTGTATGCCGCTTGCGGGGAAAAGGTAGCATGCGAGCAATAATGCCGATAGACAACTGACTAACAATATGGTTATTGAGTGTGGTTTCATTTTTTCCAAAGTGCGGGAGTGAAAAGGAGTAAAACGGTAAAAATTTCCAATCTGCCAACCAGCATAACGAAGGTCATTATCCATTTTGCCACAGTCGGGAAATCAGCATACGTTCCCATAGGACCGTAACTGCCGATACTTATTCCGACATTGCCTATCGCGCTGACTGTCGTTCCGATTGCCTCATCAAAACCGATACCGCAAGCGCAGAAAGCAACTACCGTAATGATAATCACCAATATATGAATAATAAGGAAGGCTACGACGTTGTTGATGGTCTGTTGCGGAACGGGTTTGCCGTTAAGTTTGACGGGAATAATGGCATTGGGGTGAATGCGGCGTTGAAACTCGGCATAACTGTTTTTGAGGATTATAGCAAGTCTCACCCACTTGATACCGCCGGACGTACTGCCCGAACTGGCACCGGTAAACATAAGGAAAAACAGCGTAACCCACAATACCACATGCCATTGCATATAGTCCGTTACGGCATATCCGGTAGAGGTAATGGCGGCGGTAGTCATAAAAAATCCCGTCCTGAATGCCTCTTCTGCGCCGCTTAGCGTATATGTGTGGTTGCTAATGAACAGCCCTGCCGATATGATTACCGTAAAGAACACGATTGCACCTAAATACCAGCGCGTTTCTTCGTCTTGAAACAGTCTTTGAGGCTTGCGAAGAAGGAAGAGGATAAGCAGCGAGAAATTGATACCCGAGAGCAGCATAAACACGGCTACCGTGTATTGTATAGCGGGCGAATACTCCATAAGACTCAGATTTTTTGTAGAAAAGCCGCCGGTGGCGATGGTGGACATAGAGTGGCACACGGCATCAAAAAGGTTCATATCAAAGAGCCAAAGTATAAGTACCTCTGTGGCTGTAAGAAGCATATACACACCCCACATCAGTTTTGCCGTATCGGCTATGCGAGGAGATATTTTTTCATAACTAACGCCGGTAACCTCTGCGGCATAAAGCTGCATACCGCCAAGTCCGAACATAGGCAGAATGGCAACGCATAGCACTATTATACCTAATCCGCCGAGCCATTGCGTGATAGCCCGCCAAAAGAGTATGCCGTGGGTCTGACTTTCCACGTCTGTAAGGATGGTAGCACCGGTAGTTGTAAATCCTGCCATCGTCTCGTAAAAAGCATTGGTAATACTGTTTGTCGCCCCGGACAGATAGTAGGGCAGCATACCGAATATGGAGAATACGAGCCATACGAGAGCCACTATAAGATAGCCTTCCCTTTCGCCGGTGCGGTTAGGGGCATTCCGACCTATTCTCAAGCCTAACAGACCGGCAATCATAGTAAGCAGCATACTTACCACAAAAGCTTCTGTATCAGGCTCTTCGTATATGGCACTGACGAGTGTGGCAAGCCCCATAAAAAGCGTTTCTATCAGTAGAAGTGCACCCAAGGTGCGAAACACAAGTTTTCTGTTGAAGGCACGTGTCATTTGAAGTAGCGTTCAAGTTCGCGAATATTATGACTTCTGCAAATCACTATTATCTGGTCGTTCGGCACTATCTGTGTGTCTCCGTTGACTAACAATCCTTCTCCGGCTCTGACAATTCCGCCTATAGACACCTCTTCGGGCAGGTTTAGCGTTCGTATCTGCCCACGAGTAATGCGGCTGCCTTCGGTGGCGATAAGTTCCACGATTTCCGCATCTGCACTCGTTAAGTTCCTCACATTGAGTACACTGGCATTGAGCAGCATTTGGTAAATGTAACTGACGGTGATATTTTTCTTGTTCAGCACGGTACCTATATCAAGACCTTCCGCCATAGATATATAGTCTATGTTTTCTATGTCGGCTATCGTCTTGCCCACTCCGAAACGCTTGGCGGCAAGGCAGGCGAAGATGTTTGCCTCACTTTGTTTGGTAACAGCCACAAAGGCATCCATATCTTGTATGTCTTCGTCTTTGAGCGTTTCCATAGACGAACCGTCGGCGTGAATAACGAGGGCGTTCCCTAATTTCTCGGACAGCCTCTGACACTGCTCCAAGTCGGATTCAAGTATGCGTATTTCAAGGTCGTCTGACAGGTTCTGCACGGCTTTTTGCGCTATTCGTGTACCGCCGTAGAACATAACGCGGCGTATCTCGTGCTTGGGTTTGCCGAGTTGTTCGCGCAAGAACTCCATATTGTCTTTCGTGCAGACGGCATATACCATATCACCGGCTTTCACCGCATCATCGCCGTGTGGGAAAATAGTCTGATTGTCGCGCTTGATAAGCACTATACGATAGCGCCCGTGGTCGAAAAATCCGGACTTGAAAGGCTGTTCAAGCACCTCTGCACCGTCTCTTACTTTCACCACGCATAGTTCTAACGCTCCCTTACACAGTGAAATATGATAGCGCATCCAGTTGGTACGCAGCGACTCTTCTATCTCGTGGGCTGCCAACACCTCAGGATAGATAAGATGGTTTAGACCCATACCTTCCAAAAAGCGTTTGTTTTCCGGCAGCAGGTATTCGTAGTTGTCTATACGAGCGAGTGTCTTCCTCGCGCCGAGTTGGTTGGCTATAAGGCACGCCGTCATATTCTCCGCTTCATTAGGAGTAACGGCTATAAAAAGGTCGGCATCTTTAACGCCTATGTCTTTGAGGTCGTGAATGGAAGTGGGGCAACCTACACGAGTGATGAGGTCGTAGTTGGCTTCAAGGTCGCCGAGATGTTCGGCTTGCTCGTCAAGCAGACTGATGTCCATATTTTCGCGGGAAAGGAGTTTGGCAAGGTGCTGACCGACCTCTCCCGCTCCTGCTACTATTATTCGCATAATTACATTAGTTACAAAAACGCGCAAAGTTACGGATTATTTGCTATCCGTGCAAGTTTTCTGCATTTTTGCCATATCCGCTTTTATCTGTTTTTGTTGTGAAATGCCTCGTAATAGCGTTTTATCATCTTGTTATGCCGTACAAAACCATATACAGCCACCAACACAGCCCCCACAAGGTCGAAGATAAGGTCTTTCATCGTGTCCCTCAACGCTGCATGTCCGCAGAGCGGCACATCTTCGGCTGTAATGATAGAACTTGTGGTACTTGCCATAAACTGCTGTGTATTAGTGCCTGCTATGCAGTCATAGGTATATTCCACTATCTCCCAGCAAGCACCTACACCGAGCGAGAACATAACAAGGAAGAGCGAAAGAAAATACTTGTTGAAGAATATGTATTTATCGTTTTTCGCCATTATGACATGTATGAGCCATAGTGCAACCAACGACAGCAACAGTCCGGAAAAGGCGTGCAAGACTGAGTCCCACCAAGTGAACCGCCCGTAGAAATCCATACCGTCGCCGAGTACAAGGGCAAAAAAGCAGAAGAGAAACAATATGGTCGAAATCTCGTATGGTATGTCAAGTTGAAAACGGATATGCAATATATGAGGCAGTTTTATAACAGCTAACATAACAGCATACTGCATTGTGCGAAAAGCGATTTCCTCCCATGTATGTTCGCCGGTAAAGATAAGAATACTGATATTGGCTATACCCAAAGCGAGTATCAGCCAAAATATAATTTCCGTTACTTTTCGATGGCGTTTGAGCCGCTCGTTGTATGTTAAACCATTGGTACTCATATCCGTTAGACTTAATTGTTTTCTCCTTGCTTATGATATTTGCTGCCCCATATAGCATACCAAAGGATGTAGAGTATGGCAATAAGCGGAACGATATAACTCGGTATGAAGTCCGTCTTGTCGGCTACAAAACTCTGAACGATAGGCAGTATGCCGCCGCCGAAGACCATCATCATAAACAGTCCGCTTGCTATGCTCGTATGCTCGCCGAGCCCTTGAACGGAAAGGTTGAAAATAGCACCCCACATTATGCTTGTACATATACCGCACAGCACAAAGCACATTGCCCCTGACGGTATCTCTTGCCATATCATAAGGAATGTATGTTTGTCTATGGCGGGAAAGAGTACGGTAGTGTTATCACCAAGCAGCATACCGGCCACTATCAGAGCGGTACATACGCTGCTGACCCCGATTAACATCGCGCGGGAAGATATTTTGTTGCCGAACATACCGCCGAGCAGTCGTCCGCAGAGCATAAGAAACCAATATACACCTATTATTATCCCGCTCACAGACGGCAGTACGCCTATTTCGCCTGATGTCAGATACAGATTGGTAACGTTGGCAAGCGTTACCTCCAAGCCTACATACAGCCAAACAGCAACACAGCCGAGAATAAGATGTCTGTAACGAAGAGTCTCTTTTATGGATTTTCCCATCGTTTCGCGCTGTTCGCCGCGTTCCATACGTACTCGTGCCGCTTCAAGTTCCGGTTCGGGAATATGTGCAAAACAGATGACTATAAAAGCAAAAGCAAATATTGCCATGGCTATATATAGTGCGGGATTGGCATCGCTTATCTGTGTCTTGGGTGTAACTTCGCCAATAAGGTAACCTACGAGAACGGGTACGATGGTGGCATTCAGGCTGTTGCAACTGCCGCCCCATTGTACGAGTTGGTTGCCGCGTTTGCCGCCACCGCCAATGGTATTAAGCATAGGATTGACGATGGAGTTGAGCATACACATAGAAAATCCGCTGACAAATGCGCCGGTAAGATAAACGCCGAAACTTGCCAATCTACCGCTTAAAAACGTAATACAAACACCTGTAAATCCGATACCTACGGCAAGCAGTGAAGTTACTTTGTAGCCATAGCGTTTAAGCAGCATACCGGCAGGCAGTCCCATACAGGCATAGGCTATAAAGTTGGCAGCGTTACCGAGTTGGGACATAGCATTGGTAGCCTTAAACTGCGCTCTTACAATCACGCCGAACGGGTCTTGCAGTCCGGTTACAAAAGAAATCATTCCGAAAAGGAAAAACATAATAACAATCGTTATTACATTGCTGTTTCCGTTGTTTTTCATATCAATCAAGTATAAAAATCTAATGTCAAACTTCTAATTTCTTACTTCTATAGTCTTTCTTTCAAAAATTGCATTATCTTGCGATGCAGGTGTATATAGTTACCACGTTTGCGCAAGAAATGGTTATCGTCTATATACAGTTGCATATCAAATTGTTTGCCTGCCTGAACGAGTGCATCGGTAAAGAGCAATGTGTTTTGTGCATGTACATTGTCGTCTGCCAGTCCGTGGACTATGAGCAGGTAGCCTTTGAGGTCTGCGGCATGTCGTGTAAGGTCGGTCAGTGCATAACCTGTGTCGTTCACCTGCGGGCGGCGCATATATCTTTCGGTATATCCGCTGTCGTAAAGTTCCCAATTAGTGACGGGAGCCACGGCAAAACCGCATTTGAAAGGCGAGTCGGGCATAGTCATAGTGGTAATAGTCTGAAAACCGCCGTAACTCCAGCCGCCGATAGCCATACGTGCGGCATCCACATACGGCAACGAACCGATATGAGCAGCGGCACTGACTAAGTCTTCCGCTTCCACCTGACCGAGTTGCATATACGAGGCGTTCCTGAAAGCACGACCACGGCAGTCGGTGCCGCGTGTGTCTATGCAGAAAACGACATAACCGGCATCTGCCAAAATATACTCAAACCGTTTGCTCCAGCGGTTTAGCACGCGCTGCGAGGCGGGACCGCTATATTGCATAATAACTGTGGGATAAGTCTTATTGGCATCGAAATTGACAGGCTTTACCTGCCAAGCATTAAGTTTTATGCCGTTTTCAACGGGGATTTCCGTAAATTCTTGATTTGCAAGTCCGGCAGCCTCCCATATTTGCTTTATGGAGTCATTGTTCCATACCGTTTTCCCGCCGGTAAGCATACCTTTGTTCAAGTTGTAAAGAATATATTGATTGGGAGTTGAAGTGTTTTGAAACACATCTATTGCACGTTTCTTATCGTAGGAGAGAATGAGACGATGCACGCCGTCAGCCCCGGTCATACGTACTATAGACGGCTTGCGAAAACTAACAGAGCAGGCTTGACGTGTAAGCGGGGTGGGGGCGCACTCGTAGTAAACGGTTTGTGCCGCTTCGTCCGCACCATAAACACAACTTATATCTTCATCTTGAGGCGTAAGGCAGGAGAGTTGTCTGCCGTCGGAAGCGTGAAGGTAGAGTTTGCGCCAACCGTCTTTCTCGCTTAACACGACAAAACGACCGTCTTGCAGCCACTGCCAAGAGTCAAACAGCGAGTAATCAATAAAATACTTATCGCTGCTTTCGCTGTATATGACATTAGCAACCGTGGATTGAGGATTGCACGCCAACACCTCCAACTTATTTTGATCACGGTTGATTTTTTCAACTATCAGTTCGTATATATCCTTTTTCTCGCCTTTCTTTGCCTTCAAATCAGGCAGACTGCGCCAAGTTATGCGCGGCAGATAATCATCTTCAGATGTATTTACCTGCATTGTCAAAATCGTTTTGTCCGCGATGTCATATACGCAAACTTTGGCTTGCGGATTGCTTTTACCGGCTTTGGGATAACGGAGTTGCTGCATGCGGGGGTAGGGGAGATACTCTGCCTCGGTATTAAGATACTCCTGCCAAGCAAAACTGTCCACAGCAGCTTCATTGATACTGATATATGCCACTTTTTTGGAGTCGGGCGAGAAAGCGAAGGTACGGGTTATGCCAAACTCCTCTTCATACAGCCAGTCTGATGCACCTGCAATTATGTCTTTGTTATCTTCTTGGTAAAAAGGTACTTCCGTTGCAAAATCTACTTTATATATATACGGCTTGCGGTCTTTGACATATACTACATACTTTCCGTTCGGGGACATCTGCGCCTCTCTGCCGCGACCGATAGTGAGTTTGCGGTTTTTCTTGCTGTCGAGCAAATACCAGTCGGCTTCTTTTGAGTGTCTGAAACGTGTGGTCTCATTCTCGCTCATAAGAGTATATCTCTGCTCCGTTTTGCCATTAAGCAGGCTGTCAATCAGGCTCTGTGGCATACGTTTTGCGTTATATTCGCCGTTAAGTATAGAGGTAAACACATCTGCTCTTATAGCGGACGAAGCAAGAATCAGAACAAATAATGACACCATTCGGCATAATTTTCTGCCACTCAAAATAGGGAAAGAACGGGAAAATTTCATAATTGAATCGAAGTTTATAATTTTAGCAGACATACTGCAAACAATTTGCAAAGATACGGCTATTTGCTAAAAAAGACAAATTTTTGCAGTAAATTGCTAATATTTTGTACCAATAGAGGTGTAATAAATAAAAAAAACAGGGCAGAAGAGAGATTTCTCTTTGCCCTGTTATAATTGTTTTGGCTTTTTTTCACTTTTGTTTGTCGGTGTCTTTTTCGTTGCCATTGTCTAATTTTAATAGTTGTCCGCTGTGGTCATAGACTTTCATTTCAAGCATACCGAGTGCTTGGTTTTCAGCAACGCGAACTCCGTAAGTGCGTTTCCATTTTGTTTTCAGGCTGCCGAGCCACCCGCGACAAACGTATGAATAGACAAACGGATGCAACTCAACTCGAAGATTTTTGCCGAAGTGCTCCGTATAATGCTCTATTTCAGTCTCAACCGTATCGGTGAAGAGCAGCGACGGTTGTATCTTGCCTTTTCCGCCGCAAGTAGGACACACTTCCATGATGTCCATTTCTACAGCGGGTCTAACTCTTTGGCGGGTGATTTGCATTAGTCCGAACTTGCTTAAAGGCAATACATTATGTTTGGCTCTGTCTCGCGACATCAGTTCTTTCATGTGCTCATAGAGTTTCTGCTGATTGTCTCGGGAATCCATATCGATAAAATCAATGATGATGATGCCGCCTATATCGCGAAGGCGCAGTTGGTGGACAATCTCGTCGGCAGCGAGCATATTAAACTGGAATGCGTTTTCTTCGGGGTCTTCAAACAGTTTCTTCGAGCCTGAGTTTACGTCTATGGCAAACAATGCTTCGGTGCGGTCTATTATCAAGTAGCCGCCGTGCTTGAAGCCTACCGTTCTGCCAAGTCCCGTCTTCATCTGGCGGGTGATGTCAAACTTGTCGAATATAGGTTGTTCTGACCGATAGAGTTTAACCTTTTTGGCACATTCGGGGGCTATAAGTTCTATATACTGCCTAACCTGCTCATATACAGTCTCGTCGTTTATCTGTATGGACTCAAAATCGGGTGAGAAAATATCTCTGATGACACCGGTAGTGCGCCCCATCTCTTCACAGATAAGTCTTACTTCGGGGTCCTTTCTGCGGTTTTGAGTTTGTTTAGCCGGTTTTTGCAATGTCCTTACCGCATCTTCCCACTTTTTTTGCAGGACGCGCATCTCATTGTCAAGTTCTTGTGCGCGTTTGTCTTCAGCCACCGTGCGTACTATCACGCCGTAACCAGCCGGTGTAATGGCTTGAAGCAGTTGTCTTAATCTGCCTTTTTCCGCTTCGCGCTTAATTTTCTGGCTCACCATCACCTTGTTTGCGCAGGGTAGTAGTACCATATTTCTGCCGGCGATGCTTATTTCGCCGGTCAGACGCGGACCTTTGGAGTTGATAGGCTCTTTTATGACCTGCACGAGTATCATATCACCTGCTTGCAGGTAATCGCTTATCTGTCCTTCTTTGCCCATTTCCGGCTCGCTGTCAACGTAGTCGGTCATATAGGGAATATCGCGGCGGTCGGAAACGGCTTTTGTGATGTATTTTCTTTGCGACAGGAAGTTGGGACCTAAATCCAAATAGTGAAGAAAAGCCTCTTTTTCGTGACCTACATCCACAAATGCCGCATTCAGAGCAGGCATAAGTTTGCGCACGCGACCATAGTATATATTACCCACTGCAAAAGTATCAGTATCCCGCTTTTCGCGGTTGATTTCCTGCAAGCGGTCGTCTTCGGTGAGCGCAATGGATATCTCATCCTGTTGTACGTCAACTATAAGTTCGCTTTTCATAGTACAATATGTCAATTATTATATAAGGTATAAAAATAACTCTGTGGCAAACCGGCTTTCGCTAAAGTCAGTCTGTTGCCACAGAGCTTAAAATAAAGCACATTTATGGCTTACTTGTGCTTGTGGCGGTTCTTACGCAAACGTTTTTTACGTTTGTGAGTTGACATCTTATGTCTTTTGTGTTTTTTTCCGTTAGGCATAGTCTGAATTATTTGAGAGCATTAGAAAACTCTTTAGAAGGCTTGAAAGAGGGAATCTTATGTTCGGGAACAACGATAGAAGTTTGCTTTGAGATGTTACGGGCAATCTTTTGTTTGCGAGTTTTAGTAATGAAACTGCCGAAACCGCGAAGATATACGTTATCTCCGTCAACAACAGATTTCTTTACATTTGCCATAGCGGCCTCAACGACATTCAAAATCGTTACTCTATCATAGCCCGTCTGAAGAGCGATAGAATTTACAAGTTCTGCTTTTGTCATAATTTTTAATTTTTTTAGTAAATATTTTTTTGTGTCATAATAGCGAATATTATAATAAACGTATCAGACACACTATTTTATGATACTTTGTTAAGTAATGAATACTCATTGGGCGAAAATCGGCGCAAAAGTACTGCTTTTTTTTTAATTGAAAAATTTTTCTGACATAATTTTTTAATTTTTAGTTATTTTCGTGTAGGATTATACCTTATAATCGTCTTTTAGTTGTTCGTAACATAGGCAGCCGCTCATATTTTGAAAAGGATATAAATTTGCGAAAAATATCGCAAATAGGTTAAAAATTTGCACAAACTGATAATAATACGTATCTTTGCACGTTTTATCGTGTACTTTCTTTATTAAGAACGGATAATAAACAAAAATACAATATGAATAATGATTTCGGATTTGTGCGTGTAGCGGCGGCAGTACCGCTAATGCAAGTGGCTGATTGTAAGTTTAATGTCCATTGTATTAAAGAGCAGATAACCGAAGCGGTGAACGAAGACGTGGAGGTGATTTGTTTCCCCGAATTGTCAACGGTGGGCTATACTTCGGCTGATTTGTTTTTTACACGGCGGCTTCAGCAGAACTCATTGCAGGCTTTGCAGGAGATTTGTGCATTCACTCGCGGCAAAAATATCATAGTACTCGTCGGCGCACCGCTTCAGGTGGATAACAACTTGTATAACTGTGCTTTTGTTATGACAGACGGCGATGTGATAGGCGTAGTGCCGAAAGTGAATCTGCCCAATACGGGTGAGTTTTACGAAAAACGCTGGTTTACATCAGGTCGTGCCACTATGCAGCAAACCGACAGCGGACTTGTACCGCGAATACCGACAATCGAGATATGGAGCGGTGATGTGCCTTTCGGTCCGGACTTGCTGTTTACAACGCATAACTATTGTTTCGGAATTGAAATTTGTGAAGACCTGTGGTCGCCTCTGCCACCTTCCACCCAACTTGCCATTCAAGGTGCGGAAATTATTTTTAACTTATCTTCAAGCAACTGTGTTACAGGCAAGAACGCTTTTCGTAGGCAGATGATTACACAGCAGTCGGCACGTGTTCACTGCGGATATGTCTATACTTCATCGGGAGTAGGGGAGTCGTCGGCGGATGTCGTTTTTTCAGGCTCTACCTACATAGCAGAAAACGGCGATATACTTGCCGAAGGCGATCGTTTTCTGCGCCGTTCTTCTATGATTATACAGGAGATAGACGTAGAGCGTCTGCGTATTGACCGTCAGCGTAATACCAATTTTACCAAAGACCAGCATGGTCATTATCGCAAGATAAACGTGGCCCCCATAGAAGACGGAGCCGTTACGGTGGAGCCTATACACCGTCATTTCTCGCCGTCACCTTTCCTACCCGCACAGGGCGATGAATATGCATATTGCAGCGATGTTATTGCCATTCAGTCAAGCGGTCTTGCCAAACGCTGGGAGCATACCGCCGTTGACAGTCTTATAGTAGGTGTGAGCGGCGGACTTGACTCTACGCTTGCTCTGCTCATTGCCGTTCAGACAGCCGACCTTCTCGGATACGATAGAAGTCGAGTACACGGAGTAACTATGCCTTGCTTCGGGACGACGGAAATGACACATAACAATGCCGTACGCCTAATGGAAGGGCTTGGAGTAACTATACACGAAATACCTATCAAAGACGTAGTTACCCGCCATTTGAGCGACCTCGGGCACGACCTTGAAAAACACGATACCACCTACGAGAATGCTCAAGCACGTATGCGCACACTCGTGCTGATGGATATGGCAAACGAACTCAACGGATTGGTTGTGGGGACGGGCGATATGTCCGAACTTGCACTCGGCTGGGCTACATATTCGGGCGACCAAATGTCGATGTACGGCATAAACGCCGGTGTACCGAAAACGGTAATCCGATATGTGGTAAGATATATGGCTGAAAACCTGTATAGCAGCGAATTACGTGAGGTACTATATAGCATCATAGATACGCCCATCTCGCCCGAATTGTTGCCGTCAGACCAAGATGGTAATATGACGCAACTCACGGAGGATAAGGTGGGACCGTATGAACTTCATGACTTCTTTATGTACTATTTCCTGCGCTATGGATTTACCAAGGAAAAGATTGCTTATATGGCTATTATGGCGTTTGAGGATCAATACGACGAAGCGACCATACGCAAGTGGCTTGATGTCTTCCTTCGCCGTTTCTTCACGCAGCAGTTTAAGCGCAGTTGTATGCCGGACGGACCGAAAGTGGTAGGTGTCAGTCTCTCGCCCAAAGGCGATTGGCGTATGCCGTCGGATGTGGGAATACTTGATTGATAGATTGTTCGGAATATGACACGGATTCGTACTTTCTTCTGTTTGCTGTTTGCTGTTTGCAGTCTCTCTGTTATGGCAGAGATTCTGCAACCTGTGGTATGGCATACAGAGGAAAAGAACGACAGTGTCTATTTCTCGGCGCAAATAGAAAAGGGCTGGCATCTTACCATCATCAGCATTAACGGCGAAACAGACGGGAATGAATATTCCGATGAGTTTGTGCTTGCGGTGGCAAAAAATGATATGCCGCAAGGTATGAATATCCGCTTTAATGCCTGCGATGACTCGCAATGCACTTCGCCCGAAACATTTTCATATAACACGCGGGAAAACATAGACAGTCAGGGTGTTGTGCAGAATACAGACAGCGGCAATGACTTGTGGCACATCTTTCTTTTAGGACTTCTTGCAGGTCTGCTTGCCGTGTTCACCCCCTGTGTATGGCCTGTCATACCGATGACTGTCAGTTTCTTCGTCAAAAAGGGTGGGGGAGCGAAAGATGCTTTGCTTTATGGTCTGTCCATCATTGTGTTATATGTAGGTTTGGGTGTTATAGTAACGGCTCTTTTCGGTGCTTCTGCTCTTAACAGTTTGTCCACGAACGCTTGGCTGAACCTGTTTTTCTTCATTGTTTTTGTGGTCTTTGCCTTGTCTTTCTTCGGCTTATTTGAGATAAGGTTGCCGTCATCTTGGTCCACATACTTAGACAGTCATGCTCGTTCTTCTTCCGGACTGTTAAGTATTGTCTTTATGGCATTTACCTTGGCTGTCGTGTCGTTTTCCTGCACCGGACCGCTGATAGGCACCTTGCTTGTGGAGGCGGCAGACAAGAGTTTGTATGCCCCGGTAGTTGGTATGAGCGGTTTTGCTATTTCACTTGCTTTGCCTTTTACCTTGTTTGCTCTCTTTCCGAGCCTGCTTCGTTCTTTGCCTCGTTCCGGCAACTGGATGGATGCCTTTAAGGTAACACTTGCTTTTATTGAGTTGGCACTGTCGCTCAAGTTCCTGTCTGTAGCCGATATGGCATACGGGTGGGGTATATTACCGAGATGGCTGTTCCTTATATTATGGAGTCTTTGCTTTGCTTCACTTGCCGTTTACCTTATATGGCATACCTTCCGTATAACAGAGCCGTACAAAACCATACGAAGAGCCATTGTTATCTTATTATCAGTACTTTCGCTGTCTTTTTCGGCTTATCTCATAAGCGGGCTTGCAGGCGGAAAGATGAAGTTGGTAGCAGCTTTTCTGCCGCCTGAGAAAACGGAAGCAAATGTATATACCGACCTTCAGCCTGCGCTTGAGGCGGCAATAAGCAACGGAAAACCGTTGCTGCTGCAATTCTCCGGTTATGGTTGTGTCAATTGCAGAAAAATGGAAGTGGCAGTTCTTGGCGACGAAGAAGTGAAAGCCGTGCTTAATGAATATATTGAGGTTCTGCTTTTTGTTGATTCCCGCCAAGACGAAAACGGCAACGGATTAGAAGACGGTGAGGAATGGACGCGACTGCAACGCGAACTCCTACGACAGAACTCACAGCCTTGTTTCGCCGTACTGACAAACGAACAGATATTGATGCTGTATAAAACGATAACTGATAAATTGCCGATAACAAGACTGACAGACAGCAACGGTAATTATGTACCGACATACGGATATACTGAAAATAAATATGATTTTATCAATTGGCTAAAGACACAATAGATAAATATTCATACCTTATTATATATAATGTACCCATTTTATATATAATGAGCGCAAATTGTGTATAAAATTTAACCTAATTGCGATTATGTAAAATAGAATAAATATGATATATAGATTTGAAGATTTTTACGATGAGGATGACGGCACGCAACTTATTCCCCTATTAGACGGAAACGATGCGCAGATAGACAATACCAAACTTAACAGCGGGGACACGCTCGGCGTACTGCCGCTGAAAAATATGGTGCTCTTTCCGGGAGTACTGCTTCCTGTTACAGTCAGCCGTCCGCGCTCGCAGAAACTCGTAACGAAAACATACGAGCAGGAGAAATTCATAGCCGTATGCTGCCAAAAGGAAAAAAACACACAAGACCCTACTGCCAATGACCTCTACGATTTCGGTACAGCCGCCCGCATTGTAAGGATAATGGAATTGCCCGACTCCAGCCTTATGGTTATACTTGAAGGTACGGACAGGATACAGATTGACGAGTTTATTACATCACGCACCAATGTCATAAAAGCACGTGTTACCATAGTGCCGGAGCATTATCCGAAGCGCGGAGACAAGCATTTCCTGGCTCTTGTAAGTAATCTCAAAGACCAAGCGATGCAGGTACTCGCTTACTCGGAAAACACCACGCACGAAGCCAGTATGATGCTCCGTAGCATTGACAATGCCATAACGCTTGTTAACTATGTATGTGTGAACTTCGGCTTTAACATAGAAGAGAAGCAGAAACTGCTGCGCGAAGACTCCGTTGAAGAGCGTGCCGTACATCTGCTTGAGATGCTGAACAAAGAGGTGCAGATGCTCAAAATGAAGGCTGATATTCAGACCAAAACACACGACGAGATAAACAAAGAGCAGCGCGAATACTACCTTCACCACCAACTTGAAACCATACAGAAAGAACTTGGCGATACCGGCGCACAGACGGTTAAAGAACTTGAAGAAAAAGCCAAGAACAAAAAATGGTCTGAAACCGTGAAAGCGGCTTTTGAGGACGAACTCAAACGGCTGCAACGTATGTCCACCCACTCGCCTGAATACAGTATGCAGCAAGAGTATCTTGAGACGATGCTCGAGTTGCCGTGGAATGAATATACGGACGACAATTTTGACATACGCAACGCTCAAAAAGTGCTTGACCATGACCACTTTGGCATGGAGAAAGTGAAAGAGCGCATTATAGAATATCTTGCTGTACTGCGTCAGGTGTCTATTGCCAAGCAGTCGGGACAGGAGATAAAAGACTTCAAAGCCCCTATCCTATGCTTGTACGGTCCTCCCGGGGTCGGCAAGACAAGTCTCGGCAAGTCTATAGCCACTGCTCTCGGGCGCAAATATGCCCGCATATCGCTCGGCGGACTGCACGACGAGGCTGAGATACGCGGACACAGACGTACATATATAGGTGCTATGCCCGGACGGATAATAGAAAGTCTGAAAAAAGTGAAATCGTCTAATCCCGTATTCGTGTTGGACGAAATAGACAAAGTGGGAGCAGACTACAAAGGCGATCCTACATCTGCCTTGCTCGAAGTGCTTGACCCTGAACAGAATAACACTTTCTATGACAATTATCTTGATGTAGATTATGACCTTAGTAAGGTGCTGTTTATCGCTACAGCCAATTCGCTTGACACTATCCCACGTCCGCTTTTGGACAGGCTTGAACTTATTGAGATGACCGGCTATTCGCTCGAAGAAAAGCAGGAGATTGCCCTTAAACACCTTATACCCAAAGAACTCGGGCAACACGGATTGCAAAAAGCGGATTTGCAGATAAAAAAGCCTGAACTTGAGCATATTATAGACGACTATACACGCGAATCGGGAGTGCGCTCGCTCGAAAGGCAGATTGCGGCTATATGCCGCAAGATTGTAACCGTTAAAGCCCTCGGCGAGGAGTATAACCGTACGCTCACTGAGCAGGATATTATCACCTACCTCGGTCAGCCGCGATTCTCTCGCGACCAATATGAGACCAACTATGTAGGAGTTGTAACCGGTCTTGCATGGACACAAGTAGGCGGTGAAATACTGTTTATAGAAACAAGTCTGAGCAAAACCAAGACCCCTACTCTCACCCTCACAGGCAACCTCGGCGACGTGATGAAAGAGTCGGCAACGCTTGCTCTCGGCTACATCAAATCTCACGCTGAAGATTTCGGTATCAAGCCCAAGGATTTTGAGACGACAGCCGTTCATATACACGTTCCCGAAGGAGCCATACCAAAAGACGGACCGAGTGCCGGCATAACGATTACGACTGCTCTTGTCAGTGCTTTTACGGGAAGAAAAGTGCGCGAAAAAGTGGCAATGACGGGAGAGATGACACTTCGCGGCAAAGTGCTGCCGATTGGCGGGGTAAAAGAGAAACTGTTGGCTGCCAAAAGAGCGGGGATAAAAGACATTGTCCTATGTGAAGACAACAGAAAAGATGTGGCGGAAATACCTGCAAAATACCTAACCGGACTTAAGTTCCACTACGTTAAAGAGATTAAAGAAGTAATAGATTTTGCCTTGTTATGACACTGCTTTTCTTTCTCATACTGATTACTATTCTAATATCCTTCCTCTGTTCGACTTTGGAGTCGGTGCTTATGTCCACTACATTGAGTTACATCAATTTCAGGGAAGAGGAAGGTTGTGCTGCCGCACGTTTGATGAAGCAGTATAAAACAGAGCCGGAGCGACCGCTTGCAGCCATATTGTCGCTTAACACGATAGCCAATACGGTCGGTGCGGCAGCCATAGGTCATCAGGCAGTGGTAGTGTTCGGCGAAGTGTGGTTTGGCGTGGTAAGCGCAGTAGTAACGATACTGATACTCGTCTTTGCCGAGATTATTCCGAAGACCATAGGTACCACTTATTGGAAAAAACTGATGGGTTTTGCGGCATATACGATACGCGGTCTTATCTTCCTACTCTACCCTTGCGTACTTTTTATTCAATGGATTACGAACCTTTTCCCCGAAGCGGAAGAAGCGGCAGTGAGTCGTGAGGAAGTGATAGCGATGGCAAACGTGGGCGAAGAGGAAGGCGTAATAGAAGAGGACGAGAACAAGATTATCCACAATGTTATGCGGCTTGACGACATAAAAGCGTATGACGTGATGACCCCGCGCGTGGTGGCAAGTATAGCACCGGAGAAAATGACACTTCAGGAATTTTACGATACCGATAAGTACGACCACTTCTCCCGCATACCCGTATATACTGACTCACAGGAGTATATAACAGGCTACGTGCTGCGCAACGATGTACTTGAAGACCTTGCAGAAGACAATTTTAACAAGACTCTCGGCGACATTAAACGCCAACTGCCACAGTTTAACGAAGAAATGAGCGTCGGGGACATCTTCGACCAAATGCTCAAGCAGAAATCGCAAATAAGCATCGTTATAGACGAATACGGCTGTTTTCAAGGCATACTGACACTTGAAGATGTCATAGAAACAATCTTCGGCTTGGAGATAATAGACGAAAACGACGAAGTAACTGATATGCAGCAATATGCCCGCGAGCGTTGGAAACAGCGTCAGAAACGCTATAAACCGCTGCAAAACAAACAGCCTAAAACAGCAACCGACTTAAGTTACGAATAAGATGGATTATTCATCTCTCATATCACAAGCAACAGGCATAAGCCCAAAGCAGGTGGCAGCCACCGTACTTCTGCTTGATGACAACGCTACCATCCCTTTTATTGCCCGTTATCGCAAAGAGCGAACCGGCAGTTTGGACGAGGTGCAAATAGCAAGTATAGCAGGCGAGTACGGCAGGCTAAAAGAACTGCAAGACCGAAAGCAGACCATACTTTCATCCATCCGCGAGCAGGACAAACTGACGGCAGAACTGCAACAAAGCATAGAGCAGTGTTGGAACGCAACCGAATTGGAGGATATCTATCTTCCTTACAAGCCTCACCGCAAGACACGAGCGGATGTGGCAAGGGAAAAAGGACTGCAACCGCTTGCTGACTTGCTTATGAAGCAACAAAACGGCAAGATAAACGCGACGGAAGAACAACTGCAAGGCGCAAGAGACATTATAGCGGAGCAAATAGCCCTTGACACCAAAGCCCGTCAGGCAATCAGGCGTGAGTTCGCTTATTCCGCGATACTGACAACCAAAGTTGTAAAAGAAAAAGCAGACAGCGCGGAAGCACAGAAGTATATAGACTATTTTTCTGTGCAGGAACCGCTTAAGCGCATATCTTCCCACCGTCTGTTGGCTATTCGACGTGCTGAAAACGAAGGTTTTATACGTGTAGATATTTCGCCCGACAAGGAGAAATGCCTTGACAAACTTGCCTATCTCTACCTCAAGAACAACAGCGATACAGCCTATCAAGTGGAACTTGCAATGGAAGACGGCTACAAGCGTTTGCTCAAACCATCGATAGAAACGGAATATGCTGCGCAAAGTAAAGAAAAAGCGGACACGGAGGCGATAAAGGTCTTTGCCGATAATCTCCGTCAACTGCTAATGGATGCTCCACTCGGACAAAAGCGCATTATTGCTATTGATCCCGGTTTTAGAACAGGCTGTAAGACAGTAGTATTAAGCGCGCAAGGTGATTTGTTGCAACACGATGTCATACAACTCCGTATGGCAGATTCGGCTCAACTGCTGCTTAAACTTATAAAGCATTACCAAACTGAAGCGATAGCCATAGGCAACGGAACAGCAAGTAGGGAGACGGAAGAATTTGTACGTCAGACACTTGACAAACTGCCAAAGTCTGTTGTCCGCCCCGAAATATATGTTGTCAGCGAGAGCGGGGCATCTATATATTCGGCAAGTCAGATAGCACGTGACGAGTTTCCCGATGAGGACATCACCGTCAGAGGTGCCGTTTCTATAGGCAGAAGGCTGATGGATCCGCTTGCAGAACTGGTGAAGATAGACCCCAAGTCAATAGGCGTAGGTCAATATCAGCACGATGTGGATCAGAAAATGCTTAAAGAGAGCCTTAATCAAACAGTGGAATCGGTTGTAAACCAAGTGGGAGTGGATGTGAACACGGCAAGCAAGTACCTAATGATGTACATATCCGGTTTGGGTGCAACACTTGCGCAGAACATAGTGGATTATCGCTCTCAAAACGGACCATTTGCATCTCGCAAAGAACTGCTGAAGGTGCCGAAGATGGGACCTAAAACGTTTGAGCAGGCAGCAGGTTTTCTGCGAGTGAGCAATTCTGCCAATCCTCTTGACAATTCGGCAGTCCACCCCGAAAGGTATACGCTCGTAGCACGGATGGCAAAAGACCTTGGCTGTACGATAGCAGAACTGATAGGAAATACAGAACTGATAAAGCAAATCAATCTTGCTGTATATCAAAGCGATGAGGTGGGTATGCCTACATTGAAAGATATAGCGAGTGAATTGGAAAAACCTGCCCGCGACCCGAGAGAAAATGCAGAACAGTTCAGTTTTAGCAACGAAATACATTCCATAGATGATCTGAAAACAGGTATGGTTGTACCAGGGATTGTTACGAATATCACCGCTTTCGGGGCGTTTGTGGATATAGGCATACACAAAGACGGACTTATACATATCTCGCAGATGGCTGACAGGCGTATATCTTCGCCCGCAGAGGTAGTACACCTGCATCAGCAACTGCTTGTTTGCGTGCAGGATGTGGATATGCAAAGAGGCAGAATACATTTAAGTCTGAAAGGTGTGAAACAATCATAATATAAACCAAAGGAGGAAACAAATGAGAGAGGATATAAACGACAATTTGCCAATGAGTTACACGACAAGTGATAAGATGTGTCTGCTTATGCGCGATAATCTTCGTGCCTTGCAAGTGGTCAATCGTTTCGGACTGCCGCTCGGCGTGGGTGAGAAAACGATAGAGCAGATCTGTACGGGAAACGGCATAGACAGCAACACCTTCGTGCAAGTGGTGAATTTTATACTTAATCTCAACTATTCAAGCGGGATATATGAAGACAATCAGCAAGGTATAAAGATAGACATCGCTTCCATAGACTTACCCACCATACGCCGATATATTGAGAACGGACATACGTATTTCCTTGATTTTGAGTTGCCGCGAATAAGAGAGGTGTTGGTGCAGGCTATGAGCGGTGCGTTTGGCGTAGCGGCACAGATACCGATGCTGATTATCAAGTTTTACGACGAGTATGTAGAGCAGATACGCACTCATATAGAACACGAGAATCAAAATGCCTTTGAACTGCATACGGAAGACGATAAGAATATGTATGCCAAACTCAGCGACCTTAAAAGTCTGCTTATCAAATACTATTCCGCCCCTGCTAATAGTCAGCTGTTTACTGCCATACACGATATATACGAGGTGGAAGAAGAGATTTTTTACCATTGCGCGGTAGAAGAAAAGATGCTTATTCCTGCACTCAAAAAATCCGGCAAACACAAAGCGGAACATATAGCGCAAAAGAAAGAAAAAGACAATGCACTAAGCGAAAGGGAAACTGAGGTACTCAAACAAATAGTAAAAGGACTGAGCAACAAAGAGATAGCAGATGTCTTATGTATATCCGCACACACCGTTATCTCCCACCGCAAAAACATCACCCGCAAACTGAATATCCATTCCACTGCGGCACTGACCATATATGCCATCTTTAACGGAATAATTGACATTTAACGTATGCTCCGGCGAGTACTGAAATATATCCGCGACAATGACTTGCTTAAGCCGCAAGACAAAGTGCTTGTTGCCCTCAGCGGTGGAGCCGATAGTGTTGCCCTGCTTGATGTCCTTTTGAGGGGCGGATATGGTTGTGTAGCCGCACATTGCAACTTCCATCTGCGCGGAGAGGAGTCATATAGAGATGCGCGATTTGTAAGCGAATTATGCAAACAAAAAGAAATAAGACTTGTTCGCACCGATTTTGAAACCCAAAATGAAGCAAAAAGTATAGGAAAAAGTATTGAATTGACAGCAAGAAAATTGCGCTACCAATGGTTTGATACGGTAGCAAGAGAGAACGGTTGCACCGCCATTGCGGTGGGGCATCACCAGAACGACCAAGCCGAAACGGTGATAATGAACCTCAGGCGCGGAGCGGGCATAAGAGGTCTATGCGGAATGAGACCGAAGAACAACAACCCTTATTGCCCGGAGAGCGAAATCCCGATAATAAGACCCCTACTCTGCACTACTCACGATTATATACAACACTACCTTAAAGATATTCGGCATATAGACTGGGTGGAAGACTCAACGAATACGGACACAACATACAAGCGCAATGCAGTGAGAGCCGAACTGAAAACATATACGAAAGCCGAAATAGAACATATAGCCGCTACGGCGCGTATAATGCAAGGCTACCTTGACTATATAATGCATACCGACAGCCCGCAAGCAAAAGAAGCAATAGAATATGAGACACTACGGAATAATAGGTAACCCGCTTGAACACTCTTTTTCGCCTGCATTCTTTACGCAACTATTTGAACAGAAGTCAATAGATGCGGATTACACAAAACTGCCTTTGCTCTATCTTGATGATATAAAAACGCTTGATATAGACGGATTTAATGTTACTTATCCCTATAAAACGGACATAATACCTTTTCTTGACGAATTAGACGATACGGCGGTGAAGATAGGAGCAGTGAACACCGTAAAGAGAATAAAAACCGACAAAGGCTACATACTTAAAGGATACAACACCGATTGTACAGGGTTCGAGCAAGCAATAGAACCACTGATTAAAGGAAAAGATATACAGGCTCTTATTCTCGGTACGGGCGGTGCGGCAAAAGCGGTGGCTTACGCATTTGAAGAAAATGCTATCCCTTACACCTTTGTCAGCAGAAACAAGAAGAATGGAATGACTTACAACTCACTCAATAAGGAGATTATAAGTGAGCACAAGTTGATAGTGCAGGCAACACCACTTGGTATGTATCCTAAAACATGCAGTGCGCCGGACATACCATACGAATACTTGACAAAAGACCATATAGCCTTTGACTGCATTTATAATCCTCCTGAAACGCTGTTTCTCAAAAAAGCGAAGCAGGCAGGGGCGACAACTGAAAACGGACTTAATATGCTAATCTGCCAAGCCCGAGCCGCTTGGCAAATATGGAATCAATAAGAATATGAAAAACACACTTTTTTTATTATCGGCTTTATTGATAAGCCTTTCCGTCAATTCGCAGATAACCATCAAACTGAACATTGACTATGAGCGTGTGGCTACGCAAAGAGGCGAACTGTATCAATACAGCAGTTATTATCTTGCCATCAACGATGTACAGACAGCAAGCGACACGTCTTTCTTGCTCAAATCTATTCGTATCGCCGCTGACAGCGTTAAACCTGCCCTGAAGCACAGTCAGCCCAAGCGTGAATACCGGTCTCTGCCCGTTCCTCTTAACGAAGATGCCATAACTGCCACAAACACAGCCAAGAAAGCAGAAAGTGTAGCAAAGCAGATATACCGCATACGCGAGGCAAGACTGAATCTGCTGACAGGCGAGGCGGAGCATACTCCTGCCGATGCAGGGTCGCTAAACCGAATGTTGGCAGAACTTAACAAGATGGAAAGACAACTGACCGAACTCTTTGTGGGCAAAAAAGATGTTTGCAGACTGCATAAAACCATAACATATATACCCCAACAATCGGAAGATATAGAGGGAGCCGTATTGATGCGTTTCTCCAAGTTTGACGGACCTGTGGCGGCAGACGACTTGAGCGGCACACCCATATATATAGATGTCAGGTATATACGCGAGGAAGTGCCGCAACCCAAAAAGAAAAAGAATGACCCTGTCATCACTCGTATAATAGGTGCATACATAAAGATTTACGACAGCGGTCAGACTTTGTTAGAGGGAAAAATATGATCTGATATGACTGTATAAATATCATTGTTTATGAATATTAAGTATATAATTTTATCGTTTTTGTGTGCGGTGGCATTATCTGCTCGTTCGCAGGAATTGAAATGTAATGTTACGGTGAATGCCGACCAGATAGACGGCTCCAACAAGCAGATGTTTCAGACCTTGCAGCAGTCGATAAGCGATATGCTCAACAACACACGTTTCACAGGACTCGTTTTTGCTGAAAATGAGCGGATTGACTGCAACTTGATGATAATTATAAACAGCGTAACGACTGATGGTTTGGCAGATGCTTCGTTTCAGGTGCAGAGCCGCCGTCCCGTCTATGGCACTACCTACTCCACTCCGCTGCTGAACATCAAAGATAACGATTGTGCTTTTGCCTATCAGGAATATGACAGGCTTGACTATCAGCCTAATCAGTTTACCACCAATCTTGTGGCACTACTCTCTTATTATGCATATCTGATTATCGGTTATGACTGCGACAGTTATTCGCGCCTTGGCGGTACACCGTATTTTCAGGTGTGCGAGAACATCGTTTCCGCTGCCCAGTCGGCTTCCATAGACGCTACCGAACTGAAAGGCTGGAAAGCCTTTGGCAACAACAGAAACAGGTATGCACTGATAAACAATATTATGGACGAAGCCTTTAAGGATTATCGTAATTATGTTTACGATTATCACCGGCTCGGTTTGGACGAGATGGCGACCAATACAGCCAATGGCAGAGCCAAGATTGCAGGCGGCATAGGTGTGCTGCGGGAAGCCAACAGAGCAAGACCGGCAACATACGTTATTGCCACTTTCCTTGATGCCAAAAACGATGAAATCATACAGATATTCAAGAAAGGAACAACAACTGAAAAGAAGCAAGTGGTCGAAATCCTTGGCGATGTTGACCCTACACGTATCAGTCAATACGAAACCATAAACGAATAGACAATGCTTTCGCATCTACATATTCAATCCTACGCTCTTATATCCGAACTTGACATAGATTTCAAGTCCGGTTTCTCCGTCATAACCGGCGAAACGGGAGCGGGCAAAAGCATCATACTTGGTGCGCTTAATTTCGTCCTCGGTGGCAGAGCCGACACTAAATCCATATACGAAGGGCGGGACAAATGCATCATAGAAGCGGAGTTTATGGACTGCGAACTGCCGGATTTCAGTTCAGATTTACTTATTCGCCGTGAACTGCACGCAAATGGTCGTTCACGGTCATTCGTGAATGACGAACTGATAACACAGGCTGAACTCAAGCAGTTGGCTACAAAGTTGATAGATATCCACTCCCAGCATCAGAACCTGCTGATGGCTGACAGCGGTTTTCAACTCGATGTGGTGGATGCCATCGCTTTTGATAAGAAAAACGCCGATCTGCTGACCGATTACAAAAGCAGGTATGAGGCATATATGACTACTTTGGATGCGCTTCGAGAAATACGAAGGAAAGCGAAAGAGAATAAGCAGAATGCCGATTATCTGCACTTTCAGTTGGAGCGATTGCAAAACGCCAATCTGACTGATGGGGAGATGGAAATGCTTGAACAGGAGCAATATACCCTCTCTCACGCCGAGCAGATAAAAGAGGCACTGCTCACAGCCTCCGAATTGATTGACGGCGAGCAGACAGGAGCGGTGGCTCTTGTTCATCAGACAAGATTAGATAGCGTTGCTCCAAGGTTAGCAGAACGCCTGCAAGCAGTGGAAATAGAACTGCGAGATATTAACGCCGAGGCATTACAGATAGCGGACTCAACTGAAGCAGACCCTGCAAAATTGGAAGAAACGGAAAACAGGATAAGTCTGCTTACAGACCTTATGCGCAAACACGACAAAAAGTCCGTATCGGAACTGATACAACTTCGTGATGACCTGCAAAAACAATGTGAAGAGATAGACAACTATGATGAGCAGATTGCCGAATTAGAAAAACGGCTTGAAAGTGAGCAAAACTCTTTGGACAAGGCTGCCAATCTGCTGACTGACAGCCGCAAAGCCGTAAAGCAGGACATCTGCGCCACCCTATCGCGTAATCTGCAAAATCTCGGTATGCCACACGCCAAGTTTGATATTGCCGTTACTACCGCCGATGATTATACGGAGCGGGGCAAAGATATAGTACAGTTTCTTTTTGCAGCCAACCTCGGTCAGACCTTGCGACCGGTGGGTGATATAGCGAGCGGCGGAGAGATAAGCCGTATCATGTTGTGTATCAAATCGCTTATTGCCTCGCAGCGCGGACTGCCTACAATCATTTTCGATGAGATTGATACTGGTATAAGCGGCGAAGTGGCATCACAAACGGGTATGATTATGCGCAGTATGGCGGAAAAACGCCAAATAATTGCAATTACTCACCTGCCGCAGATTGCAGCCGCCGCAGACACTCAATATAAAGTATATAAAGCAGATACAGACCTACATACTGAAACTCATATTTCCAAGTTGCAAGACGAAGAACGGGTAAAAGAGATAGCAATGATGCTGTCCGGCAAAATGGAAACGGAAGCATCGCTGCAAACAGCCCGCCAACTCCTGTCAAGACTCAAACAATATGACATTGAATGATAAAATAAGTGTACAAAACTGATATATAGTCAAATATGAGGGTGTAAACATATTACTCCCTCTTTTTATACTAACTTAATACCTTATTTTATTATGATTTACGGTTATGTACGTGTTTCAACTGACACTCAAACGGTTGAGAACCAGAGGTTTGAAATCAAACGTTATTGTTCTGCACTCGGTATGCAGGTTGATGGTTGGATAGAAGAGACCATCAGCGGTACGATGGACTTTGACAAGCGGGAACTTGGCAAACTGCTGTCGGAGGTGTCAAAGGATGATATTATCATCTGCTCTGAACTGTCAAGGCTCGGCAGGAACCTGTTTATGATTATTGAGATACTGAATATCTGTATGAGCAAGGAATGTCGAGTATGGACAATAAAAGACAATTATCATCTCGGTGATGATCTGCAAAGCAAGGTGTTAGCCTTCGCTTTCGGATTGTCGGCAGAAATAGAGCGCACTCTGATAAGCCAGCGCACCAAAGAAAGTCTTGCCCGCAAAAAAGAGGAAGGTGTCGTTCTCGGCAGACCCAAAGGTAAAGGGATCAGGGAAGAGCACAAACTGTATCACAAGGAGGAGTTGATAAGGATATACAAAAGTGCCGGAATGTCATTTACCGAAATGTCCAAACACATGAATGTCAGCCGTGAGACGATAAGGCTGTATTACAACAAATATATGCGCAGTCTCTATTTACCCAATATCCACATGAGCGAGCAGAGTGGTCTTTAGTGTTCCCATAAGGCTGTTCTACACATCCGAGGGCAGTATAATGCCGAAGGATAAAGTGTGTGTTGTCTTGCGCCAAGTAGGGCAACACCACTTCCACCAACCTGCCGCCCGACTTAACACTATACGTTTATTTTTTCACTTTTACTATAAAGCAATCGGGGAACTTGGCTTTCAGTGTGTTTTGTACCTCTTGAGCCTCCTGCTCTGTGGCATAGTTGCCGTACATATACTTATACCATTCACCTTTTTTCTCATATACACAGCCTTTCAGCCCCTTAAACTCTTTGTCGCCTGCCGGTAACACTTTTCTTGAAGAAAATATCTGTATGCGATAGATTTCTGCTACCGGCATTGACTGCTGCACTTTCGGCTGAGGTTCCGGCTGCACTTTCGGTTGAGATTGAGGTTTAGGTTGAGATTCGTGTTGAACTTGAGGTTGAGAGGATGTGGATGTTAGGACGGTATCTTTTTTCTCAGGTCTGTTTTCAGAGGGTGATATTGCCGTATAGTATTGGCAAAAAGCGCTGTATATAGCCTCTGTGAGTTCACGTTTGCCCTTGTCGGAAGCCATATATTTCTCTTCGTCTTTGTTTGAGATAAAGCCCATCTCTATAAGTACGCTCGGGCAGGCAGATTTGAGCAGTACCCAAAACGCTGCCTGTCTTACTCCGCGGTCATCGCGTTTGAGTTCGCCCACAAAACGATTTTGAACCATAGATGCGAATTGCAGACTTTGGTTCATATAGCGGTTTTGCATCAACTCAAACATTATATACGAATCAATACTATTCGGGTCAAAACCTTGATATGTAGTCTGATAGTCCTGCTCAAGTTTGATTACGGAGTTTTCCCTCATAGCCACGTCGAGGTTGGCTTCCATACGCTCCGTACCGAGAATGAAGGTCTCTGCTCCGCGTGCAGCGCGACTGTCGGCAGAGTTGGTGTGAATACATATAAAGAGATCCGCATTATTTTTATTTACTATGTCGGCACGCTCTTGCAGGGGCAGGAAAACATCTGTGGAGCGTGTCAGCACCACATTCATATCGGGGTATGTAGTACGAATCTTGGAGGCAAGGCGCAGACTGACATCAAGGTTAAGGTCTTTTTCTTTGAGTTTGAGCACGTGACCGACTGCACCGGCATCTTTGCCGCCGTGACCTGCATCAATGACAACGGTATATGGATTGGCAATGCAAGTAAGACAGCAGAAAAGAAACAAATATAAGGTGATTTTTTTTGTAAACATATTATCTCATTTTGCCTGCAAAGGTAACAAAAATTATCTTTCAAAAATAGTGCCAAAGACAAATTTTATAGCATAATCTGCCCATTATTCGTGATTTTGCTTAAAAGTGTGCAAATGTTTGCACAGAAGATTTTTTTTGCGTATCTTTGCACGCTATTTTGTGTAAGAATATGAACAAGAGCGACTTTACTCCTGCCGAAGAGCAAATGATAAGCGATGCATTTGCGCAACTTCTTGACGACTACGCACATACGGCGCATGTACAGAAAGTGGATATAATAACGAAGGCTTTTGATTTTGCCAATCAGGCTCATCACGGTGTACGCCGTTTGAGTGGTGAACCGTATATTATGCACCCGCTTGCAGTTGCTCGTATTGTAGTTCACGAGATAGGATTAGGCAGCACAAGCATTTGTGCCGCTCTGCTTCACGATGTGGTGGAAGATACGGATTGTACAGTTGAGGACATAGAGCGCGAGTTTACCCCGAAGATAGCGCAGATAGTGGAGGGACTGACAAAGATACGCGGCGGCGTGTTCGGCGACCAGAACGAGAAGCAGGCGGTGAACATACGCAAACTGCTGCTTACTATGTCGGAAGACGTGAGAGTGGTGCTTATCAAGATTGCCGACAGGTTGCATAATATGCGCACTCTCTCTGCCCAAAAACAGGAGAAACAGCGCAAGATAGCAACAGAAACGATGCTCATTTACGCTCCTCTTGCACACCGCTTGGGGCTGTTCCCGATAAAAGACGAACTTGAAGACCTCAGTTTTCGCTACCTCCACCCGCAAGAGTATCAGGAAATTTCAGACAAACTTGAAGCGATACGCCAAGTGCAGATGGATAATTTTCACGACTTTGTAGCCCCCATAAAGAAAAAACTTGATGCAATGGGCTACAAGTATGTCATCACGGCACGAATAAAGACGGTGTATTCAATATACGAGAAGATGCAGAACAAAAATATTCCCTTTGAGGATGTCTATGACCTGCTTGCCGCACGTATAGTGTTTACGCCTAATGACTCTATGTCGGAGAAAGACCAGTGTTGGATGATATATTCCGCCATTACAAGTCTTTATCGCCCCCACCCCGAGAGGATACGCGATTGGATTTCCACTCCGAAGGCCAACGGATATGAGGCTCTTCACGTTACCGTAATGAGCAGGATGGGACAGTGGATAGAAATACAGATACGTACCGACCGTATGCACGAGTTGGCTGAAAAAGGACTGGCTGCACACTGGAAGTATAAGGTCAGCGACTTTGAGGACTCCGAGACCGAACTTGACCATTGGCTGCACGACATTAAAGATATTCTTGAGCATCCTGATACGGATGCGATGTCGTTTCTTGATACATTCAAACTCAATCTTTTCGCTCACGAGATATTCGTCTTTACGCCCAAGGGAGAGATCAAGATATTGCCGTTAGGTTCGTCCGTGCTCGATTTTGCCTATATGCTCCACTCCGAGATAGGCGAACACTGTATAGGTGCCAAAGTTAACCATAAGACCGTGCCGCTCAGTTATATCATTCAGAGCGGTGACCAAGTGGAGGTGTTGACAGCCAAAGAGCAGGAGCCTGAAGCCGAGTGGATGAACGTAGTGTCAAGCGCAAAAGCTAAAAACGCACTGAAAAAGTACTTCAACCGCAAAGAGCACAGTTCAGTCAGTACCGACCCCTACTCCGTTACCATTGTGGTACGGGGCAGAGACACATTCGGCGTGCTTGTGAGAATACTTAACATCGTAAGTAACCAGATGCACCTGTTCCTCAAAAGTCTTCATACGGAGACGATGGAAGACTTGTTTGAATGTCGTATGGAGATGCTCGTGTATGATGAAGCCACACCGAGCGTACTGTGTAGAGAACTGCAAAAAATACAAGAACTGACAAGCGTGGAGAAAATAGAAGACACGCATAACCATAAAGAAACAAAATAAACAACAAATAAAACATACAGTTGATATGAAAAAGGTATTTTCTTTAGCGACACTGCTTACCGTAGCAGTTGCTATTTGGGCTCAAACACCTGTTATTACATTTGAAAAAACGACTCACGATTTTGGCAAGATTAACGAAATTGACGGTCGTGTTACCACGGTATTCAGTTTTAAGAACGAAGGTATGGTACCGCTTATACTGAGCGAAGTGAGAGCATCTTGCGGCTGCACCACTCCCAAGTGGACCCGCGAACCGGTAGAACCCGGGCAGACGGGCGCAATCACCGTAACATACAATCCTAACGGTCGCCCCGGGCGTTTCCAAAAAACTATTACCGTTACCTCTAACGCCGACCCTTCCGTATCAAAACTCTATATCAAGGGTGAGGTTATACCCAAGAGTGCCACTCCCGTTGACCGGTATTCTGTTAAGATAGGCGGACTTGGACTGAAAGCAAACAAAGTGGATTTCGGGCAGATACTTAATACCGCAACCGCTAATCGCACCATTGAATATGCCAACCAAGGCAAAGACACTCTTGTGCTTGAATGTCTTTCAGACAATGCCTTTGTCTATGCATCGGGACATGCAAGCCAAAAGGTTGCCACCATTCTGCCAGGGACGAAAGGCGAACTGCAAGTGGC
The DNA here is from genome assembly GCA_002449665.1 of Bacteroidales bacterium UBA7009. GTDB lineage: Bacteria > Bacteroidota > Bacteroidia > Bacteroidales > Paludibacteraceae > Colicola. The sequence goes on along the minus strand of DJXH01000037.1, from coordinate 7,767 downwards.
ATTCTTTGCTGACCAATGCCCCCTCTACGGCAGCGTAAAGAGCGAGATAACATTGGTTATCAACGGACAAAAGATGGAGCAGAAAATACAAGTTACCGCTGATGTACAGGAAGACTTCAGTGCTCTCTCCCCCGAGCAGATGGCTGCCGCACCAATAGTGGATGTAAACAGCGAACTTAACCTCGGCACTTTCGTTGCAGGCAAACGCCAGAAAGCAAGTTTCAACATAGCCAATGCCGGTCAGAATGCACTTATGGTACGCCGTATCATTAACGAAAACGACAAACTGAATATCTTGGCTTCAAAGGCTGTTAAATCCGGCAAGAAAGGCGCGCAAAAAATAGATATGAAGCCGATGGAAAAAGGCAACTACAGCAGCGGGATTACCATCATCACCAATGACCCGAAGAATCCCGTCAGAAAAGTTACACTTCACTGGACAATAGAATAATCTTTTCGCGCTATGCAACACCATCCGGAAAACGATGAACAATATAAAGGGTTAGTCGTAAATGAGGGAGTGGAAAACCTCCCTCAGATTAACCCTTATGCCACTTTTCGCCGCAAAAAGCGCGTGCTGACGGCAGAGGAATATGTAAAGGGCATACTTGACGGCAATATAACATTACTAAGCCAGGCGGTAACGCTCGTAGAAAGCAGTCTTGAAGAGGATCAACGTATAGCACAAAAAGTGATAGAACAGTGCCTACCATATTCGGGCAACTCCGTCCGCGTAGGCATAACCGGTGTTCCGGGAGCGGGTAAATCCACGTTCATTGAGGCTTTGGGTATGGAACTATGCAAGCAAGGACACAAACTTGCCGTTCTTGCCATTGACCCGTCCAGCGAGCGCAGCAAAGGCTCTATACTCGGCGACAAGACACGTATGAACGAACTATCGGCGACGGATAATGCCTTTATCCGTCCTTCCCCGTCAGCAGGCAGTCTTGGCGGAGTGGCGAGAAAAACACGTGAGACGATAGTGTTGTGCGAAGCGGCAGGATATGATACCATTCTCGTTGAGACGGTAGGCGTGGGTCAGAGCGAAACAGCCGCCCACTCTATGGTTGACTTTTTCCTCCTGCTGCAAGTTACGGGTACGGGCGACGAACTGCAAGGCATCAAACGCGGCATAATGGAGATGGCAGACGGAATAGCCATTAACAAATGCGATGGCAGCAACGTGGAGAAAGCCCAAGCGGCAAAAGTGAGTTTCAAGAACGCTCTTGCCCTCTTCCCGCCTACCGAGTCGGGCTGGCAGCCATACGCAGAAACATGCTCGTCTGTTGAGAAAACAGGCATAGACAAGGTGTGGGAGATGATAGAGACATACGTCAGTTATGCCAAACATAACAAATACTTCGACCACCGCCGCACCCAACAATCCAAATACTGGATGTACGAAACTATCAACGAGCGGCTGCTCAACGGTTTTTACAAGCACCCCGAGATGGAACGGCTGATAGAAGACGAAGAGAGAAAAGTGCTGCAAAACAAAGTCAGCAGTTTTATAGCCGCCCATCGTCTTCTTGACGAATATACAAGCAGAATACAACGCCGATAACCCTTATTGCATAATGAACACAACGAGTAGTAACCGCCGCCGAAATACATCTACCCCACCTGTTTCGCTCAGTCCGAGCGAGATGGGCAAGATGCCGCCTCAAGCCATTGAGATGGAGGAGTCTGTACTCGGCGCACTGATGATAGAGAAAGATGCTTTTGCCACAGTAGCGGATTTGCTGAGACCTGACAGTTTTTATAAAAACCAAAACCGCCTTGTATATGAAGCCATTGCTGCTCTTGCTCTCAACGAACTGCCGATAGATGTGCTTTCTGTGGCTGAAAAACTTAAGTCTCTCAATACTCTTGAGCAGGCGGGAGGGGTTGTGTATATTACGGAACTGACCCGCAAAGTGGCATCTACGGCTCACCTTCGCTATCACGCACAGATAGTGGCGCAAAAAGCCACGGCGCGCGAACTGATACGAATGGCTGCCGAGATAGAAGAACTCGGATATGACGAGACACAAGACGTGGAAGACCTGATGCAAAAAGCAGAGGCGGACATTTTCGAGATAAGTCAGCGCACTCAAAAACGTGATGTAACGCAGATTGACCCCGTCATATCGGAAGCCTTTGCCCGTATGCGCAAAGCAGGACAGAACGAAGGCAACATAAGCGGCATACCGTCCGGCTTTACCGCCCTGGACAAGATAACAAGCGGCTGGCAGAAATCAGACCTTATTATTATTGCGGCTCGTCCTGCTATGGGTAAGACGGCTTTCGTCTTGTCAATGGCAAAAAACATTGCCGTTAATTACCGCATACCCGTTGCTATGTTCTCGCTTGAGATGTCAAACGTACAACTTGTTAACCGCCTTATAATGAATGTATGCGAGATAGAGGGCGACAAGATAAAAAACGGCAAACTGACAAAAGACGAGTGGCGGCAGTTGGAGCATAAAGTAACCGAACTTATGGGTGCGCCTATCTATGTGGACGATACGCCGTCATTGTCTGTATTTGAACTTAGGAGCAAAGCACGCAAACTCGTAAGAGAGCATAAAGTGGAACTGATTATCATTGACTACCTTCAGTTGATGAACGCAAGCGGAATGAACTTCGGCAGCCGCGAACAGGAAGTAAGTATCATCTCACGTAACCTTAAAGCATTGGCAAAAGAACTTGATATACCTATTATTGCCCTATCCCAGCTCAACCGAAACCTTGAGCAACGCGGCGGAACAGGTATGGAAGGCAAAAAACCGCAATTGAGCGACCTGCGCGAATCCGGAGCCATAGAACAGGATGCTGATATGGTATGCTTTATCCATAGACCTGAGTACTATAAGATTTATAGCGATGAGAAAGAAGGTAAAGACTTGCGCGGACTTGGGCAGATAATCGTAGCTAAACACCGTAATGGTGCCACAGATGATGTATGGCTGAAGTTCAGGCATAAATTTGCTAAGTTCCAAAATGAAAATGAAAAGAGTGATGATGATGAAATGCTGCCACAACCCGAACAAACCGGCTATATGTCCATTGGCAGCAAAATGAACCCAGACGGAGCACAACTCGCTAATACATCATATACGGACAACCGTCCTCTTGACGATAACGGAGTTCCTTTTTAAGGCAGAAACAAATAAAAACAAACATATATGCAACGTACAGAAATTAAGGAGGCTCTAAAGAGCCAAAACCTGAACGAACCGATTAACGTGCGCGGCTGGGTACGCTCACGCAGAGGCAACAAACAAATAAGTTTTATATCTCTCAATGACGGTTCAACCATCAACAACATACAGATAGTTGTTGATATGCAACATTTTACGGAGGAGCAACTTAAACCTGTTACTACAGGCTCCTGCATCTCTGCAACTGGTCTGCTTGTTGCTTCACAAGGTGCAGGTCAGGCAGTGGAGATACAACTGACAGAACTCGAAGTATATGGCACAGCCGACCCCGAGAAATACCCGCTGCAAAAGAAAGGACTGTCTATGGAGTATCTCCGTACCATAGCCCATCTGCGTCCGCGTACCAATACGTTCGGAGCCGTACTTCGCCTTCGCCACCACATGGCAATGGCTATACATACCTATTTCCACGAACACGGGTATTTTTATTTCCACACTCCGCTAATCACAGCAAGCGACTGCGAAGGAGCCGGACAGATGTTCCAAGTAACGACGAAAAATCTTTATGATCTCAAAAAAGATGCGAACGGACAGATTGACTACTCCGATGATTTCTTCGGCAAGATGACGGCACTCACGGTGAGCGGACAACTTGAAGGCGAACTTGGCGCAATGGCACTCGGGAAGATTTACACCTTCGGTCCCACGTTCCGCGCGGAGAACTCAAACACACCAAGACACCTCGCCGAGTTTTGGATGATTGAGCCCGAGGTGGCTTTCATACAGAAAGACGAACTGATGGCACTCGAAGAGGACTTTATCAAGTACTGTGTTCGTTGGGCTTTGAACAACTGTATGGACGACCTTAAGTTCCTCAATCAGTTTATAGACAAAGGTCTCTTAGAACGCCTGCAGGCAGTGGTGAACACAGACTTCGTTCATCTCACTTACACGGAAGGCGTTGAGATACTGCAACAAGCCGTCAAAGCCGGTCATAAGTTTGAGTTCCCCTGTGAATGGGGTGATGACCTCGCATCTGAGCATGAGCGTTATCTCGTAGAAGAGCATTTCCGCCGTCCTGTTATTATGACCGACTACCCGAAAGACATCAAGGCCTTCTATATGAAATTAAACGATGACGACAAGACCGTGCAAGGTACGGATGTCCTCTTCCCGCAGATAGGCGAGATAATAGGCGGTAGCGTGCGCGAAGAGAATCTTGACAAACTGAATGCGGAAATAGAACGCCGTCAGATACCGATGAAGGATATGTGGTGGTATCTTGATACACGTCGGTTCGGTTCGGCTCCTCACGCAGGCTTTGGTCTCGGCTTTGAGCGACTGATGCTTTTCGTTACGGGTATGCAGAACATAAGGGACGTGATACCCTTCCCGCGTACACCTAAAAATGCAGAATTCTAACTTGCTAAAAAATACTGATATGAAGCATCTTTTAACAGGCGTAGCCTTTGTAATGCTATTTACAACAGCGTTGTACGCACAAAGTCCGACCACTTTGAAAGGTAAACTGCAAAGTGAGAACACTAATGACAACATTACCGGTGCGATAATAACACTCGTAAATCAGAACATTAGTACTACCACCAATTCCCAAGGCGAGTTTACCCTACTCTACATTGAGTCAGGCGATGAGGAAGTACTCATTGAGGCTGAAAACTATACAGGTACGATAGAACTTGTAAACATCGTTGCCTCTACAGTTAACGATATGGGAACCGTTTACCTCAAGCCCGATATTCAGCAGGAGGCATCAGATGAGGTGTTGCTCAATCTTGCAGAGAGCGACCTCAACGATGACGAAGGCCGATCACAGGAGCAGTCATCCGCCGTCAGTTCTGCCACAGATGTATTCAACGCAACTACATCTTGGGCTTGGTCCACAGCACGTTATCGCAATCGCGGCTACGCATCAAAACTTGAGACCAACTATATAGAGGGTATCAACTTTATGTCTGCCGAGCGTGGTCAGTTTAATTTCTCTGCTATGGGCGGACTGAACGAAGCATCGCGCTACAAAGAGACCACACAGGCAATAGAAGCCAACAATTTCTCTTTCGGCGGACTTGGCAATGCCACCAACTATATGATGTCTGCCACCAACTATGCTCAAGGTTGGAAAGTGGGATTAGGCGGCACCAACCGCAACTACAAAGGCGTTGTCCGTGCTTCTTACGCAAGCGGACTGCTTGATAACGGCTGGGCTTTTGCCGGACAACTTGCCTTCCGTGGCTCACCTTATATAGACAAGAAAGGTATTATCGGCGAAGGTATTGATTACTACTCGTTCGGCTATTTCTTTACAGCCGAGAAGCAATGGGGCGATCGTCACAAACTGAATATCATCACTTTCGGCGCACCGACTTCTCGAGGACAATCAGCCGCCGTAACGCAGGAAGTGTATGACCTGACTAATAAATACAACCGCTCTCAATGGGGCTGGAACAACTACAACCCCTACTGGGGCTACCAGAACGGCAAAATCCGCAACTCTCGTACCGTTCACTCCTTTGACCCGACCATCATTCTCGGTTACAACTTTAACATAGACAAATACAACACACTTCATATCGGTGCCGGTTACCACTATTCCCTCTACTCCAACTCCGCTCTCTCTTTCTACAACGCTCCCGACCCGCGTCCCGACTACTACCGCAACCTGCCCTCTTTCCTCTACGACGGACAGATTGATAGCAAAGGTAACTTCATCAGCAAAGATGCCAACGACAACCGCTTCAGCGACTATGGTATGAACGGTTTTACCACTCCGGACGGCGGATATATGGGGGCAACCATAGACCCTAACACCTATCTTTCGCTCTATAACAACTGGACGAACCGAGATAATGCCACAACGCAGATAGACTGGGATGCTCTCTATGCAGCCAACTATGCCAACAACATAACCAATCCCGAAGGTTCGGCGAGATATATAGTGGAACGCCGTCATAACAACATTCAGGAGGCAATGGCATCGGCTCACTACTACAATACGCAGTTTGACCACCTCAAGATGACCGCCGGACTTGAACTTAAAGAGTCGGTCGGCTCGCACTACAAGACAATTGACGACCTGCTCGGCGGACAACAATGGATTGACCTTGACCCGTTTGCAGAACGTGATATTGCCGAATTGGCAGAGAACATCGGTATGACACAGGCTCAAATGGAAGTGGTTAAACAGAACGATGTTGCCAACCCTAACAAGGTTATCCGCCAAGGAGACCGCTTTGGATATAACTACCAAATCAATATGATGAACGCCAAGGCTTGGTATCAAAACGAATGGACTTGGCGCGACTTTGACCTCTACTATGCTCTTCAATTGACTTACTCCGATATGCAGCGCACCACCACCATGCTTAACGGTCGTGCCGTTTATTTGAGTATGCTGCAAAAAGGTATGGAAGAGTTTTATCTCGGTCAGGAGGGTCGTACCGTAATGCAAAACGGACAGGTAACGACATTGCTTAACCAATATAACGGCTACCGTCATAGTTTTATGGATCCCGCCTTCAAAGCTGGTTTTACATACAAGATAGACGGTCGTAACCATATCAAACTCAATGCTTTGGCTATGACACAGGCTCCGCTTGCACGTGATGCTTATATCTCGCAGCGCGTTCACGACCGCGTGGTAAGCAACATCTACACTCACGATGCAGCCACTAACCTCAAAGACTATTTCGGTGCTTCGGAGAAAGTGGTAGGCGGCGACCTTACTTATTCGTTCAACTACCCTATCGTTCGCGGTCGTATCACCGGATTCTATTCGCAGTTCTGGAACGGTACCGAACTAAACGGCTACTATGACGATGAGGCTCGCACATTCGTCAACCAAGTAATGACAGGTCTTAACCGCCGTCACATGGGTATAGAAGCCGCTGCTGCCGTCAAACTCGGTACGTACTTCACTCTTACCGGTGCCACCTCTGTTGGCGACTATCGCTACACCTCCAATGCAGCCGTTATCACTTCTGCCGAGAACGGTATGGCTCTCGCTACCACGGCACGCGGTGCGGTGTATGAACTTGCGGACTCAGTATTTATGAAAGGTGTAAAAGTGAGCAACGGTCCGCAAATAAACGCCTCTCTCAAACTCTCGTTCTTCCACCCCAAGATGTGGTTTGCAGACATTACCGTTTCATACTACGACCACAACTTCCTTTCAGTGGCTCCTTCGCGCCGCTTGAAGAGCCTTTATACCGACCTCGCTAACGACACATACGGCAATGCCATCAACGTAAACGGCTCATATAAAGATGCAGGCGCAATAGCCGCAGACAACGGAAATACAGTATATGACAACAACGGCAAGCCAGAACTGAATTATCCTTATAACATCCTTGACAGACAAGAGTCGCTCGTAAGCGATAATGTATGGAACCGCTTTATTTTTGATGCAAGTGTGGGCAAACTCATTTATCTGCCTCAACGTCAGTCTATATCCATCAACCTCTCTTGCACCAACATTACCAACAATGTACATTTCAAGACCGGCGGTTATCAGCAGGCTCGTTTGCCACGTGGCACCAAACAAGGCGTGGCTGACGACCAAAACTCCGTCATTATGCCCAACGTTTGGAAATTCCCTGCCAAGTACTAC
>DJXH01000051.1:14981-60391 GCA_002449665.1 Bacteroidales bacterium UBA7009 | reverse complement strand
GACATCATCTTCTTCTGGGTGGCACGTATGATAATGGCAGGCTACGAGTATATGGGCAAGATGCCGTTCAAGCACGTGTATTTCACCGGCATAGTACGCGACAAACTCGGGCGCAAGATGTCCAAGTCGCTCGGCAACTCGCCCGACCCGCTCGACCTTATTGACCACTACGGCGCAGACGGAGTACGTATGGGCATACTCCTCTCCGCTCCCGCCGGTAACGATATTCTCTACGATGACAGTCTCTGCGAACAAGGGCGCAACTTCTGCAACAAAATATGGAATTGCTTCCGCCTTATCAAAGGCTGGGAAACGGTAGAAGAGAAAGCACCGCTGACCGACCAAGAGGCAGTTACGTGGTTCACTATGCTGCTTGCCCGCAAGGAAGTAGAGGTGGATGACCTGATGAAGAAATACCGCCTTAGTGAAGCACTAATGACCATATACAAACTCTTTACTGACGAGTTCTCCTCGTGGTACCTCGAGATGGTCAAGCCCGCATACGGCTGTCCCATAGCAGGCGACACCTACCGCTGCACGCTCGTCTTCTTCGAGCGCATGCTCCGTCTGCTCCACCCCTTCATGCCATTCATTACGGAAGAACTATGGCACAACATACAAGAGCGCAAGGACGGCGATACGATAATGAAAGCCGACGATATGACCGACTGGAACAACAGCGAGTTTATCGCCCTTGACGACAAAGGAGGATACGTAAGCGAGATGGAGAACATCAAGCAGATAGTAACCGGCATACGCAACATCCGCGCACAGAAGAACATACCGCAAAAAGAGACACTCACCGTCATCTCTCCTACGGAGTTGAGCGGATTAGTAGGCAAACTTGCGTTCGCAGAGGTTGAAGTGGGCGGTGAAAAACCGAAGACAGCCGCAAGTTTCATCGTCGGCACGGCAGAATACAGCGTTCCGCTTGACAAGTTCGTCAATGTGGACGAAGAGCGCAAGAAACTTGAAGCCGACTTGCAGTATCAGCAGAAGTTCCTCGCAGGCGTAAGAGCCAAACTTGGTAATCAGAAGTTCGTAGAACACGCCAAACCCGAAGTGGTCGCTCTTGAGCGCAAGAAAGAGCAGGATGCACTCACACGTATTGCAACCATAGAGGAGAGCCTTGCAGCACTAAAATAAACGTTTGCATCATTTTCGTAAAAGTGAAATTATGTCCACTCCTATTCTTGTAGCCGGACCGTGCGCGGCGGAGACTCGCGAGCAACTGCTCACAGCGGCTGAACAGATAGCCCTGTTGCCATTGGCAAAAGATGGTTGCGTCCGACTTTTCTTCCGTGCCGGAATATGGAAACCCCGCACCTCCCCCCGCTCTTTTCAAGGCGTGGGGGATATAGGACTGGAGTGGCTGCAAGAGGTAAGGGAGCGTTACGGACTGAAGACAGCCACCGAGGCAGGCACGGCAGAGCAAGCCCGCAAAGCAGCCGCAGCAGGCGTAGATATGCTGTGGATAGGCTCACGCACAAGCGCCAACCCCATCGCCGTACAGGAGATAGCCGACAACATAGAGGGGATAAACACTATAGCAGTGAAGAACCCTATGCACGAAGACTCCGAACTATGGGCGGGGAACATAGAGCGCGTAAGACAAAGAGCCAAAGAGGTGTGGGCTGTCCACCGAGGCTGCCGCCACAAGCCCTGCTGGCAGATGGCATATCGTCTTACATCGGCTATGCCGGATATTCCCCTGCTGCTTGATCCGAGCCACATGAGCGGCGATGCAGCCAAGGTGGAAAACCTGTGCCGCAAAGCGGAGTCGCTCGGCTACAACGGATATATGATTGAGGTTCACCCCAATCCGAAAGAGGCATTGAGCGATGCGCGCCAGCAGATAACGCCTGCCGAACTGCAAGAATATACCCGCCCGGACAAGTTCAACTCACGGCGGGACGAACTTGACTGGCTCCGCTGCGAAATAGACGAAGCCGATGACGAGATATGGCAGGCGATAAGCCGCCGTATGGATGTCAGCCGACGGATAGGCGAATACAAGCATACGCGGAATATGCAAATCGTGCAGCCTGACAGGTTCAACAAAGTCCTAAACCGGCGACTGAAGTGGGCTGAAGAGAACGGAATAGCCTCACTGACAGTGGAAAAAATAATGAACGCCCTGCACGAAGAAAGCATACACAGACAAGAAATATAACAAAAAAATGCAACTATATTTGCACAGTTGTCAAAAACGCCGTACCTTTGCAGCGCAAATCACGACAAGAAGTTATGAGACAACCTATGGCACACAGCAACTGGTGGTGGCGTCCGTTCGATAAAAAGGAGGGTCGCGCATAACTTATGTGATTAAAAGCAAGCAACAGTTGCGGCAAAAAGTCCGCAAACGAAAATGCAAAATAAAGTCAACAAGCAGTCGCAGATTCCTCTGATGACTGCTTAATTTTTATACACTCATTAAACAAAAAACATTATGGAAAACTCAACAAAAGTACCTTACAAGATTTACCTTGAAGAACAAGAAATGCCGACACACTACTACAATCTCCGCGCCGACATGCCCATCAAACCCGCTCCCCTGCTCAACCCGGGTACCCGCCAACCGATGACCGCTGCCGAACTCGAAGGCGTGTTCTGCTCGGAACTCGTAAAACAAGAACTTGACAACGACACACAATACATAGAAATACCCGAAGAGATTCGCTCTTTCTACAAGATGTACCGTCCCTCGCCACTCGTTCGCGCATACGAACTGGAGCGCAAACTCGGTACACCCGCCAAGATATACTACAAGTTTGAAGGCAACAACACCAGCGGCAGCCACAAACTCAACTCTGCCATCACACAAGCCTATTACGCAAAGAAACAGGGACTTAAAGGTCTGACTACTGAGACCGGTGCCGGACAGTGGGGTACAGCCCTCTCTATGGCTTGCGCCTACCTTGATATGGACTTGAAGGTCTATATGGTAAAAGGCAGTTATGAGCAGAAGCCCTTCCGCCGCGAGGTGATGCGCACCTATGGAGCATCCGTTATCCCCTCGCCGTCCGACACCACCGAAGTGGGCAAGCGTATTCTTGCCGCCCACCCGGGTACGACAGGCAGTCTCGGCTGCGCCATATCGGAAGCCGTGGAATATGCAGTGAGCCACGAAGGCTATCGCTACGTACTCGGCAGCGTACTCAACCAAGTTCTTCTCCATCAGAGCGTTATCGGACTCGAAGCCAAGACGGCTATGGACAAGTACGGTATCCGTCCCGACATCATCATCGGCTGCGCAGGCGGCGGCAGTAACCTCGGCGGACTGATAGCACCGTTTATGGGACAGAAACTGCGCGGAGAGGCTGATTATAAGTTTATTGCAGTAGAACCGGCATCCTGTCCGAGTCTTACTCGTGGCGTATATGCTTACGACTTCTGCGACACCGGTATGATTTGCCCGCTCGCCAAGATGTACACCCTCGGCAGCGACTTCATCCCCTCGCCCATACATGCCGGCGGACTGCGCTACCATGGTATGTCGCCTATCCTCTCGGAGTTGTACAATGAAGGACTGATGGAGGCTCGCAGCGTAGAGCAGACGGCAGTGTTCGAAGCGGCAGAATACTTCGCACGCATAGAGGGTACTCTGCCCGCACCCGAAAGCAGCCACGCTATCAGAGTGGCTATAGACGAGGCACTGCGCTGCAAAGAGACTGGCGAAGAGAAAACTATCCTCTTCGGACTGACCGGCACCGGCTATTTCGATCTCGTTGCTTATCAACAATATAACGACAAGACGATGACCGACTATATCCCCACGGACGAAGACCTTGCACGTTCTATAGCACAACTGCCGAAGATATAAACGTTTTGCACTTTTTGTTAAGGGAGAACCTTTATGGGTTCTCCTTTTTTATTGACTTATATTACAAGCGGTTAAGACATAGTCGGCAATGCCGTGGAAGTGAGTTAAGAGAACATACAAAAAAATATCAAATTTTAATGTTTTCAATAAAATTTTACATAAAATTAACTAAAATTTATATACATTTTTTAAGATTGAGCATATAAAATTTGTGAAAAGCCGCCGTAAGTTTTAGCATTTGCGATATTTGCAGTACTTTTGCACACTCCCTATTATGGGCAATCTAATGGAATCGCAAACAGTAGAATATAAGTTGAAGTGGGATGACAAGTATCTCCACTACATCAGCGGCTTTGCCAATGCGCAAGGCGGTACGCTTCTTATTGGCGTGGCTGATAATGGAGAGGTTGTCGGTGTTTCCAATGCAGCTTATCTGTTGGAGGCGATTCCCAATAAAGCGGTTCAAGCAACCGGCATAGCTCCGATGGTGGAAATCCTCACTAAAGATGGCAAAGAATATATAGCGATTCATATTCAGCCATCTGAGCACCCGGTATCGTGTCATGGAAAATTCTATCTCCGTAGCGGCAGTACATTGCAGGAGTTAAACGGCATAGCACTTTCGGACTTTTTGCTCAAGAAAAGCCATAGAACGTACGACATGCATATAGAGGACGAAGCGACGATGGCTGATATTAGCGATGAGGCTGTCCGCTATTTCGTTGAGCGTGCTATAGAGGCGAAAAGGTTGGATGCCGGTGCTCGTAATGAGAGCAAGGAGTCAATTCTGCGTAAGTTGGGTTTATCCAATGAGCAAGGACAACTGACTTTTGCGGCACTGATGTTGTTCAGCGACAGAATGGACTATTATTGCCCGTCGGCTATATATCGAATAGGCAGATTCGGTGCTTCCCAGGCGGACTTGATTTTTGATGATAATATCTCTTGTCCGCTTATAATGATGCCGGAGCGCGTGATGCGGACTCTTCGTAGTCGCTATTTGGTTCCCATTATGCAGTTTGTGGGCTTGGATCGAAAAGAACCATTGGAGATTCCGGAAGAGGCACTGCGAGAGATTATCTGTAATGCTATTATCCATAAGGATTATCGCAGCACGTTTATTCAAATGCGCGTATGGACGAATAAGGTTGAGTTGTGGAATCCGGGCGGACTACCTGAAGGTTTTACCGTAGAAACCCTGATGCAACCACATGAGTCCGTGCAAAGAAATGAACTGATAGCCAAAGTATTCTTCCTCGCCGGGTTTATAGAGAATTGGGGACGCGGATACGAGAAGATTAAAGCCGGTTTTGAGGCGGAAGGACTGCAAATGCCTGAGTTTGAACAACTGCATGGCGGTTTTATGACGACAATCCTCCGTGAGAAGTTTATGGCTCTCAATGGGCAAGAAATAGAAAATACTACCCAAGAAACTACCCAAGAAACTACCCAAGAAACTACCCATATATTCGCACCCATTCAACGTGAGATTTTACGTTTGTTGGTAAATGACCCCACCTTGACACGTAATAGTTTGGCGGAGCAAATCGGTGTGACAGCAGATGGCGTTAAGTACCATTTGGCAAAACTCCGGAAAAAGGGAGTGCTGAAACACATAGGGAGTACAAAATCAGGTCATTGGGAAATTATAGAGAAATCAACCCAAAAGAAATAAATAAGGACAAAAGATTGAAAAAATATATAGTATGAAAGATATGAAAAGAATTTACGATATGAAAAACGCGATAATACGTGCAGTTGAGAAAAGGCTGTTCAGTCGCTGTTCAGTTCCTGTTCATTTCCCGTTCATTTCCCGTTCAGCAGCGGTTGTAATACTCTGTATGCTATTGGGATTCAGTGGACAAGCGTGGGCGTATTGGACAACCGATAAAGATGGTAATGCACAAGCAGATAATGCAAGTATACCGGGATATGTGTCCAATTCCGGCTCAACGTATTATGTGTTAGATGCTGCGAAAGAAGAATCTGTTTGGGAAACAGGAAGTTTTACATATTATTTACAAGGACCGGGATCGAAACTTTCTTTTGATGCGAATCGACAAAAAGGTGCCGTTCAAAATTTGAAAGTATCCGATGGGGTAAATGATATATTTGATGAATATCCAGGGAAATATACTGGTTTGTTTTCTGCGCCAGCTTATGTCTCATATGGTACTTCGGGAAATATAAGTGTTAATATTGATTCAAAATCTTTGCGTTTTTATGGAGCTAAGGCTGCTACTCTACACCGCTATTTCAAAAATGTAAAAGTGACGATGGGATCGTATTGTGAACCGGAAGTAACTTCTGTTGCTTTTGGATCGAATACCTATTTGAATACAGATACAAAGACAGTTAAGATATATTGGAGTAATACCGGACCACAGACTATCTCTAAAACGGGCGATACAGACCGTTTTACAGTCAGTCATACCTCTATCCATTCTAAAGCCGGTTATTACGGAAATACGGTAGTTTCTATCACGTACAAGCGCGATCAAGTGGGTAACGACCACACGATGAAACTAACCGTCAATGGAAAAACGATAACAGTTACCGGAACCACCACCAAAGGAACGCCAACCATAGACTGCTCCGGTGTATCAGCATCGGGATTGACTTATGGTCAGAAATTGTCTGCTTCTACAATTAGCGGACCAAACGCTTCCTATAAAAATGGTAGTTATCCGGGTACATATACTTGGACTCGCTCCGATGCTTCTTCTCACACGGCACTTGGTTGCACTAACTACAGTGTAACCTTTACTCCTACCAACACGAACCTCAATAGCGTTACTTGCGCCGCTGTACAAGTGCCTATAACCAAGGTTGCACAAACTATCTCTTGGTCTCCTACCACGACCTATGTCGTTGATCAAGATATCCAACTCAACGGCACGACTTCGGGACACGATGCCACGGTTTATTACACCAGTTCAGACGAAACAATTGCTACCATCGAAGGCAATTGGGTACGTATGCACAAAGCGGGCGATATAACCATTACCGCTCATGCGGATGCCACCTGCAACTATAACGCTGCAACTACCGTCAGTCATACGTTCCAATTCCGTCACCGCCCGGTTGTACAATGGCGACTCACAGGCGAGAATGACCATATCTATTCCGGTGATTTCCTGACAGACATAGCCTACGCTACCTATAGCGGTCAGTCGTTCAATATGGACTATGCCTACACATCATCCCCATCCGGCATTCTGATTCAGACAGAAGCGAAGAACAAATTGTTAGTTAATAAGGAACTGACTCGCGAAGTGACATGTACGGTCACAGCCACTTTTGACGGCAACGACACTTACTGCCCTGTCAGTGCATCCCATACCTACACCATTGAACCGAAAGCGACACCAAGGTTCCTGCTCAACGGCGAAGACCTGCCCGCAGAGCCGGTAAAAGAACTGCGGCTGCTGATTGGCGAGACCGCCGATATGGCGTTTGAGAACACGGACGAGACCAACGGACGCTTCTCCTACCCTATTGCCGCTCAATACATCAGCTACAGCCACAACAGCAGCGCACACATCGGCACTATCACCGCCACCAAATACGGCGATGAGGTCATTCAGTTCCACCAAACAGGTACAACCACCATCTTCGAACGCACACGTTCTATTCACGTCTATGTGAGCAAGCACACCACGACACTGACCACCGGCTTAGACGGCATCACGTGCGATGTGGAGGACTACATAGCAACGGAAGATGCCTACACAGTTAACGCTCCCGCTGATGGCGAACCTGCACAGAACGCGGTAGTTATCACCTCGTCCGACGAGAATATCATCCGCTTTACGGACGGCAAGTGGCGCGCCAAGAACGCAGGTACAGCCACACTGACTATCCGCCAAGCTAACAACGACTACTGGACAGGCGACACCATCACCGCTACCATCACAGTACAGAAGAAAACTCCTGTTATTACTTGGAACCTTGAGAATGACTATCCATGGGGCGCACAAATAAGTGAACCTGTCGCATCTACTAACAGCGAACTGCCCTTCACAGTTGTATCCAACCACCCCGAGATAGCTAATTATGTGGACGGACGCATTGAGGTATATAACAAAACTGGCAACGTAACGTTCACTCTCACGCAGACCGGTAACTACAAATGGAAAGATGCGAGCAGCAACCTGAGCAAGACCATACACATCTATCAGCCGCAAAACCATGTGCCTGCAACGCTGACAAGTGCTAATTATAATCACTTTAAGATATCACAGTCCGGCGATGTAACTTGGGACAATAATTGTTTCAAACTCGGAGATGGTGGCGTGAATGAAGACGATGATGAAGTAACTATCAGTTTCACAGGTATTCCTCAAACCTTATCATTTGACCAGCAATTGGATAAGATTATGTTGTCTCTGCCCGGCTTCCCTGATTGTTGGGTATATGAAAGTTCAAACGGACAAGACTGGAATGAGATTTGGTACAACAACGAACGTGAGGAATATCACAATGGGATAAGTAAAAATCTGCAACCTTCAACACGTTATATAAAATTCAAGTATAATGGTTCAATCTATTGCCGCTATAAAAATATCACCATCACCGAGCGGAAAGAGATTGTAGCCCCTGCTTCGCAAGACTTTGGCAGCGGGTATATAGGCAACAACCCCACCGAACGCACCGTGAATGTGGACTGGTACAACGTCAAGACTTGCACAGTCAGCCTCACAGGTACTAATGCCGCATATTTCCAAATAGCCGAAGGCAGCAACACCATCGCTTCGTCCATTGATAACTACGGCACTGCCAATCTCATTGTGCGCTACTTGCACGAGGTGGCAGGCAACCACACAGCCACCCTACACATAGAGAGCGAAGACGGCAAGACTGCCAACATCACCCTGACCGGCACAACCAACAAAGCCCTGCAAGAGATTGTTTGGCGCGAGGACATAACCCCGCTGCCCAAGAACGAACTCTACAGCGGAGCCGCCTACGCAACCAGCGGACTGCCCGTGGTGCTGACAGCCGAAGACCCGAGCATACTGCAAATAACGAACGGCGACCAAGTAACCGGCATAGGCGTAGGCACAACCCGCCTGTTTGCCCGCCAAGCCGGTGACACCAAATGGGAAGCCGTCAACGACACCATCACGGTGGAAGTAACCAACAAAACCGTGCAACATATCGTCTGGACCGACCGCTTGAGCAATATCAAACGCGAGAACGGACAGACCGTTACCAAGACCCTGACCGCATATTCAGACGCTGACAATACACTGCCTATCACTTACGAGTTAGATGCCGCCGCAAGTGCCTTTGCCTCGGTGAGCGGTAACACACTGACCATCACCGGCTGGGGAACAGGTTATATCACCGCCCGCCAAGCCGGTACGGACTACTATGTAGCCGTCAGCGCGATGCGCAAACTTGTCAGCCGCGACCCCGCCGCAGGCTGCAGACCGCTCGTCTTGGACGAACCCGGGGAAAAGACCCTGCACACCATTGACAGCGAGGAGTTCACGCTGCAAGGCGAACCGGCAACGATTGAGTTTGATGCCAAATGCGATAAAGTAGCCTTGTGGGGCTTGTGGGTATCAGAGTACTACAATGGCGGCTGGCACGAAGTGGCATATATAGAGCGCGGCGATATGAGCAGCAGTTACAACCACTATGGTCCATACACCCTGAACCGCGCCACAACCAAAATCAAGATTGCCGCCGAAACGGGTGCTACCCTGACCCGCACCTTCAAGAACGTGGAAGTAACCCTCGCCAAGTATCTTGAACTGCGTGAGAACAATATGGACTTCTCTGCTGTAGAGTACGGACAGACCGTGCTGCAACAGTTCACCGTGGACTACTCCAACTTGACCGGTGCTTTAGATGTGGAACTGCAGAACCCGAGTACACAATTAGAGGTTCGCACTGTCACCCTCGGCGAGGACTGCGGCGATTTTGCCAAGAACGCTGTAGTACAGATTCGCTGCACGGGTCGCACTATCGGCACGGAGCAGAACACCATCGTTATCTCCAACCGCGACCAGCGACTTGAAGTGCCCGTATCGGTAACCGTCATCCCTGTTACACAACAGATTACTTGGAACGTTGTTTCGCCTGTTGCCACCAAGACCACTGATGAGGTGCAATTAGTTGCCACCGCGACAAGCGAACTGCCGGTTGTCTTCACATCGGCTGACAATAATATAGCCGAGCCGTATCAAAAAGAAGACGGCACATGGTGGTTGAACATACGAAGTGCAGGCGATGTGGTTATCACCGCCACACAAGCGGGCAACACCAACTACGAGAGCACCACAACAAGCCGCACATACAGCATAAGCAAAACTACTCCCACCATATCCCAAATGCCTTACGCAGGCGAAATAGTCCTGCCTGCCACCTTGAATGATGTACTCATCTATGGCGGTAGCGCAACAGTAAATATGGGCGGCGTAGATGTACAGATAGAAGGTGCCTTCTTCTGGCAAGACTATAGCACGGAAGTAGAGCGCATCAACAGCGGATATACGGCAGTGTTCGTTCCCGTAGAAGACAATCTTTACAACCCTGTCAGTTGCACACTCGTTGTTCCCGTGCTGAAGACCCCGCAGACCATCACGTGGAACTTCAACGTAACAGAGATGCTGTGTAATGCCGAATATACTTTCAATGCCACCGCCTCGAGCGGAATGAGCGTGCGCTACACCTCGTCCGACCCGAGCATCGCATACGTGGATACAGACAACCGACTGCGTATAGTGAAAGGCGGCGAAGTGACCATCACCGCCCACCAAGATGGTGACGAGACCTATGCAGCCGCAGCCGAAGTAGAGAAAACGCTGACCATCAACCGCTTCACTCCGAGTATTGTGAGTCTGCCCGCAGCAGAGAGCATGCTGATAGGTCGTCTGCTGTCAGACGCTTCGCTCAGCGGCGGACGGGTTGAACTTGACGGCGTTGAGGTAGAGGGCAGTTTTGCTTGGGAAGAGGGTAACACCCGCGTGGAAACAGAGGCAGGCGTATTCGAACGCACCGTCATCTTCACTCCCGCCAACACCAACTGGTACAATACATTGAGCGATGTAATGAACGTAACGGTAGAGAAATATGCTCCCGCCATCTATCAGTCGCTCACCGGCACTACCCTCACCTACGGTCAGCCTCTCAGTAACGCCGCCATCGAAGGCAGCCTTACAGCCCGCGATGAGGTCAAGTACCCGCAAGAGGACGTCCAAGGTACCTACACTTGGAAACGCCCCGAAGAGATAGTTAATGCCGGTTCGCCCGCATACGCCACCGTAGTCTTCACGCCTGATAACCTCGACTGGTACAAGACCGCCGAGTTTGACATACCGCTCACAGTTATGCCCGCCGAACTGCCCACAGTAAGTGCCACATCGCAGATTTTCTACGGTCAGATTCTCTCCGAAGCATCGCTCACCAACACCACCTACGGTGTTATAGACGGCGGCACGGCACTCATAGCCGGCACACTGGCTTGGGACGGCAGCCTTGATATGATGCACTACTACGAATTAGGCACACACACACTGCCTGTCATCTTCACCCCGTCCGACCCCAACTACCTGCCCACACCCGTAGCAGGCACGGCAACACTGACCGTCCAAAGCGGCTTTGTCTTCAACGGCACGGACACCAACTGGGATAACATAAACAACTGGCTTGATACCAACAAGCCCACCAACAGCAACGACAAAGTGGTTATCCTCTCCGATGTGGACATAACAGACGAAGTGGAAGTGGAGGCTATGACTATACGCGACGGCGTAACCGTTACCGTCAAAGACGGCGCAACGCTCACCATAGGCAACAGCAACTCCTACTACCGCGAACAATACGGAAATATCAAAGTACAGAAAGGCGGCAGCCTCATTCTCGGCAACGGTACATTAGAAGTGAACAACCTCTATATAGAGTCGGCTATGGGCGGCAGAAACAAAGTAACCAACGAGTTTATAGCAGCCCGCTCGGCACAAGTGGAAAACATAGACAAGATAAACGTACACGCCGATGTCTATTTCGACCTTGCCCTTGATGCCAACGGCGAATGCAGCCAAGGCTGGTACACCTTCACCGTACCTTTCCCCGTTGAGTCCGGCAGAGGCATATCCCGCTTTGAGAACGGCGTGCTGAACAACAACCTCAAACAGGGCGTTAACTATGCCATAATGGACTATCACGAGAATGTCCGCGCTACAGGCGCATACGGCTGGAAGAAGTTCTACGGCACTATGCAACCCGGCGTATGCTACACTATGACCATTGACGACTACCACAACATCTACCGTTTCCGCAAAGCACAAGGTGCCGCTCTCACTGAGCAGAACAGCGTTGAGATGACTCGCACCGAGGGTGCAGGCGGTGAAGCCCACAGCGGCTGGAACTGCATAGGTAACGGTTCGCTCCACTATGCCGCACTCGAAGCCGCTGGCATAACGATGGTTCAGGTTTATGACCACCAAACCAACTCCTACTATCCCGAACAGATAAGCGGAAAGACGTTTGTAGTAGGCTCCACCTTCTTCGTACAGGCAGTAGAGAACAACTCGCTTATGTCGCTCAGCCGCACGGAAGAAGAAGGTACACTATACGCACTGAAGAGAAACAGAACAGATGTAGCCAACGTCCTCGCTTTGACACGCAAAGGAGACAATTCGCCTTCCGACCGTCTGTTCGTTACCGCCAACTATATGGCTCAAGACAGATACGAAGCAGGTAAGGACGTTAGCAAGTTTGAGTTGTCCTCATCAGTAGCGCAGGTATATGCCAATGCCTACAATGTCAAACTCTGCGCCGTGCATACCCGCCTTGATGCAGACGAGACCATCGTCAGCCTCGGTCTCTATGCCCCCGCTAACGGCGAATACACACTCGGCTTGCAACAGCGGAGCGAGAACCAGACAGTCTATCTGCTGTATGAAGGCGTAGTGGTTGCCAACCTCACCAACCAAGACTATGAGATAGACCTTAACAAAGGCACCAACAGCAGTTACGCTCTGCTTATCCGCAAACAGGCTCCCGCTATGCCCACAGCCATAGACGAAACCGCAAGCGACAGCAAAGCAGAAAAGTTCGTACACAACGGCATACTCTATATCCTGCGCGACGGCTCGCTGTATGATGCTACCGGCAGAAAAATTGAAAAGTAAAATTACAGAAAATTCCGAGTATTCTGAATGTTCGGAAAATTAAAAACAATCAGGATACTCGGCTCACTCTGAACGGTCAGATAAATATAAAAAACAAAAACGCGATGAAAACCAATCAAACCAAATACTCAACCCCTGCCACTATCGCCTACCGCCTTGAAGGCGACATCCCCGTGATGGGCTGGTCCCTTGCTGATAGCAACACTATGAGTGAAGGCGGCTCTCCCACCCGCCGCGCCGCATCAGGAGATACCACACCACTGTAAGCCTATTTGAATTGTGAAATCTTAATAAGGCTTTTCTTGTTGTCTATTTCGATTTTGTCGAGACGACCAAGAACACTTTGACCTAACAGCAACGGTGCTTTTTGGTCGCGGACGACCGAAGCACGTACATTGTTCAAATTCAGACCGCCGAAATTTACATTTTTCAGATTTATCAACGTACTCACATTCCCGTTTGCATCCATATAATGTTGGTTGCCTATTACATCATTGGGACTCAGATAATTATTCTTCATCATAAAAGTGGCTTCAACCATAGACAACGTAACATCACTTGCCCATGTATCAAAGACGAAATGCAAAGGCAATCCGTTAATTTGGCATCGCACTTTACACACTCCGTCTTCCTTAATAAACGGAATTTCGGTAGTGGTGGTATATTCTGCTTCTGCCTGCACCGTATCTTCTATGAATTGAGTTTCTGTTTGTTTCCTATATTGTTGGATTAAGTCCTTAAATTCTTGTGTGTCGCGGATATAATCCAAATCATAATCCTTGTCTATATGAACAAACTGATTATATCCGAGTTCCAACGACTTTTGGAGTTAACGAATGGCTTTTCCCTTATCCTGCATAAGGGAATACAGACAAGCGGCATCATAATACGATCCGTCTTCGGTCGTATCGCGTGAAATAATCTGCTCCATAGCAGCAACAGCCTTGTCGTTTTCGCCCAAATAATGATATGCAAAAGGTATTTGGTCATATTCATCCGGCTTCTTTTCCTCTATTTCTATGACTTCGTCACTCAAAAAATAGTCAAAATATAATTTCTTAATAAATAATCACTACTGTCCACTAAAAATGGACGATTAAAAATTTAAGTCAAACAATAACGGTTCACTTGAATCAAGGTGTTCTTTGTCATTTTGAAAATTAGTTTTGTTGAGTAAATCTGTAAGGTGCATTTTGCCTGTTAGCGATACACTCAAAACGTGTAAAAGCTCATACGTTGTCAGCTCAAGTTTCATATCGTGTTGCACAATCGCCACCAAACAAAATGTGATGATAGCCACAAAAATTTGTATCTTGACAGCATTGAGCGATGTGCCATAAAAATGTTTTATCTTAAGGTGCTGCTTGAGCCATTTGAAAAACAACTCAATCTGCCACCTGTTGCGATATGGTTCCGCAACATCCAATGCGCTCAAATCAAAGTTATTGGTCAGGAAAATAAATTCACGTTTGTTCTCTTCATCCCAATATCTTATCAATCGCAGTGGTTCAGGATAATCAACCTTCTGGTAAAATCCGGTGAAGTATATTGTGCTATCAGACAAAACATTATCTTGTAGTTTGCGTTTCCAAGTGATGCGCTTGTATCGTATATTCTTTTTTGCCCGAACCACGAATAGGCTTCTAATTGTTGGATAAGATACAGTCGTCCGAAGTCATTGTATCCTCTGTCAAAGATATAGTAAGAACCTTTCTCGTATGGTATCTCATCCATCGCATTGATGTCATTTACTTTGGCTTCTGTGATATAGGCAAAAAGTGTAAGTAACTAATTCCAACAGGTATAATGCTTGACATAGTGGTCGCAATTATACTTACGAATTAGGTAGTTGAAATGGTTGCGGTCAAGAAATTCAACCACCTGTGAGAAAATGTATTTGATTTGATTCATAGGGATATAAGTTTTTCCCTACAAAGTTACAAAATCAAATCCGTTGACTCAAATTATCACTGTAACAAACTAATTTTCAATACATCAAAGAACTTTTTCTTGTTTTTTAGTGGACACTAATGTATCATAATACGAAACCATTAATGAATCTTTCAGATTATTTGCAACAAGATTGAGCAAAGCATTTTCATACACTGTACTTGTAGTGCCGGCAGTAGTTTCTGCAAATTTTAACCACTGCCAATCTTTTGTGAATGATTGGGCATAAATAATGCAAAAATTATTCAAAAGAATAAAGCCCATTATGAGTATCTTGTTCTTTTTCATACTATATAGCAAACAAGTCGTCCATCGTAACTTGGGATTGGATGCCATTGGCCCAGGCGTTGCGCTTCAGACCATAGGAAGTAATCATTACCAACGAAACACCTTTTCGCGTCTTCGTTCGCGTGCGGAACACTTCCATTTTGCTTCGCAATTCCATATCATATTTCTCGGTAAGTTCATATTCGGCTTGTGCGAATTTCATCTCGCAGATATTGATTACATTGTCATCGCGGTCGATTAACATATCTATTTGCACGCCTTGGTCGTCTGTGCTTTTAGGCGTATAGACCCACGAATAGACATTGCTGATAATGCCTGAAATACCCAAAGCACGTTTGATTTGGTCAATGTGTTGGAAGCAAACCCGTTCAAAAGCCAATCCGCTCCAAGCGTTATAGATGGGCTTGGAGATGGTGCGCGCCCAAAAGTCTTTTTCATTAACTCGACCGTCTGCCAAAAACTTAAAATAGAACAGCGTAAAATTGTCAATGAGTTGATAAACCGTTTCTTTTTTCGTTTTGCCGACGGATTGGAATGTGCGAATGAAGCCGCATTGCTCCAAGTCGCGTAACACTTTGGTCAATGTTCCGCCGTAATTTTCTCCAAGCGCAGCAATCAATTCGTTACGGATCATACCCGCTTTTTTGGTGCCGAGCGCAGAAACCACATCGATATATATTTGCGGACGATGGAAAAGCGACTTGTATAATGCATCGAACTCGTTACGCATCTTGCCGTTCGGATAAAAGAACATACGGTCGATATTCTGTGCCCACGACAAGTCTTTGCGCAACATATCCCAATAAAATGGTATGCCGCCGAGTATCATATACGTTTCCAATATGTTGCGGCGACTCATACCCAAATGGCGTTGCTCGGCATATTGTTCACACTCGTGCAGGGTAAAGGGACGCAGGAAAATTTGTTCGGTCAATCGGTTGTGCAAACCGCCATAATTCATTACTATCTTGTCCATTATCCAAGAGGTGGCACTGCCGCAAACAACCAATAGGATATCTTTGCGTGCAGTCGCCCAACCGTTCCAGAAATGGTCAAGAGCAGAAACGAACTTTGAATTAGGCGCGTCCAACCAAGGCAGTTCGTCGATAAATACTACTTTTTTGCCATCCTCAAGAGTACTCAAATGCTGCGCCAACATAAAGAATGCCTGCGACCAGTTCTTGGGCGTTTTTACTTTCTTCATACCGGCGATGACAAGCGAGTTGGCAAACTCTTCTAATTGCTCGCTATTATTAGCATCTTGCAGCCCGGTGTGCTGAAAAGCAAATTTATAGTTGAACGTCTCACGCACTAAAAATGTCTTGCCCACACGGCGACGACCATAGACTGCTACAAATTCTGACTTGTCGCTCTCTAACAATGATAGCAATACTTTTTTCTCTTCTTCTCTACCAAACATAAACGCAAAGATTGAATTACGCGGCAAAAGTAATAATTTTTTATGAACTTTCAACCAAATCTCATAAAAAAAATGAGATTTGGTGAGAAGTTATGCTGATTTTTACTTAACTTTTGACCAAATCTCACAAAAAAAAATGAGATTTGGTGAGAAGTTATGCAGTTTTTTTTCGCTTTACTTCTCACCAAATCAATGCAAATTAAATACTATACGTGTGCCAAACACGACACGTAAGGTTTTGAGAATAAATGTATAGTATCAGTACGTTTGTTCAGGCGAACGTCCTCCGTGCCAAGGATCATTGCCGCCACCTATCGCACCGCTGCCGGCAGGATTGCCGGGACTTACGCACAAGGCTGTTAGAGAGCCAAAAGTAACCGCTTCCAAACGAGGTATAATATAATGCTTTCTCATAATAACTGCTTATTTTATCAACAATCGTTGTCAGGACACGATTAAACTTATTTTATTCTTTGACCAATGGCGTTATACTCTACTCCGTTACGGATAATGATAAGTCTGCCGTCACGTAGCAGCTTTTCTCCTTCTTTGACGATAACGGTTTTGCTGATGTCGGTGGGCAGATTCCTTTGCATAACGATGCGGGCAGGAGTATTGCGCGGGACGGACAAAACGCCGGATGTCGGCACTTCAAAATGCGCGCGGAAACCCTTGAGACCATTATCCGTATTAGGCCAATAGAGAGTGTTATATGCACCGACAAAGAGGTGATTCTCGTTGCCGTTCTCCATACCCGCAGTGCCTGTAGTGTTGATGTTGCCCACGAACTGCACCTCATCCTCTGCTCCGATTGTTTGTCCTTCGTCCGTAGTGATAGTAACGCCCTTGAACTCAAGCGAGTACATCACCTCGCCCGTGTTCGCCCACTGAATGAGATACGGTTTGCCGGCTTCGATATGGTCGGTAGGGGTCATACGGATGTCGAGTTGGGCATTGCCTATTTTTTCAGCCGACTCAAACTCAAAGAGTTGGCAGCCGGTAAGCGGACTTACTGCAATCTCCTCTGCGGTCAAGCTGAAAGGCAGGCAGAGCGTGTTGAGATAGCCGTCCTTGTAGAGGGTGCGGTTGATAGTGAGGTTGATAGTAGTGTTAAGGAAGGGAGTGATGTCGTTTGTTCGGAGGTTATGGTCGTCCTCTCTTGTCTGCTTGGGACCTTCAGCACTCTCCGTCCTTACTCTGCGCGGCGCGGAGGAAGCACTCTGCCCGCCTTCGCTGTCCACGGCACGCACACGCCAATAGTACTCTTGGTCTGCACTCAAACCGTCTATAATGGTATCCGGATTTTTGATAACCGCTTCGTTGTTAAAGCCTTCCACCATGTGATGGAAGTCTTCGTCCGTTGCCACATCTATTCTATAACTTTGTGCTCCCGCTACCGGATCCCATTCTACGGCAACGCTGTTTTGCGTGATTGCAGAAGCACGCAACGGCGCACGGCTCGGGTCAGCAGGATTAGCATCCGGCGCAGGGATCTCCGCCACCTTGCCGGTAACGGCGAAGATGACGAGTCCACATTTGTCATCTCCGGCACCTGTAAATTTTACAGAATCTAATAGCTTGTGTTGATCTATAGGCATTTCGCAAACAACCGCATAACAGGATCTATTGTAATAATTAAACCTGTGTGTTGTATCAACCTGTGTTGTCGTATTATCAGAATTTTTTCTATTATTTTTAAACGTAAAAGAACAAAAACCAGTTGCTGATTCAGCTACCAAGCTATAATTACCGAAATTATCATGACAAGCCGCATATCTGTTATAATATGCTTCATTTTTTGCCACATCTGCATGGTCATAAAAATCAAATCGGGTCGTATCATTGGTACCATCCGAATAATATGCGATAGCTCCCATATAACGCTTATCTTTAACAACACCTGAACCTGTTGCTGCAACTAAAAAATATAAATGCTGATAGCAACCGACATTCTTAAAGGTAAATTTACCTGTTAGAGTAATGCCTTTTCTTACACACAAAGCATTCGGACCATTGTAAGGAGCCAACTGCCAATATAACCCGGGAATAGAATCGGTAATACATTCCACATGACCGTTATTGGGGAATCCAGAGTAAGCAAAAGTAGGACCCGTAATCGTTCCTACTACACTCTCGGTTGCAAATGAATAACTAATAGGTTGTGCATTGTACATTGCCTGTGAAGATGCAAGTTGAGCATTCGTTACATAATAAGAAGTAACCACTTCATTGGTTATTGTCGGATATGAACAATCTTCTATTGTAACTACTCTTTCCGCTATAACATCTCTATTAAAACAAGAGACATTTATCTCAAGCGGTTCATAAAATTTGCGTGCAGCCAAGTCTTCCACAGTTGCGGTTAGGTGCTCTTCTGCCGAAGCAGTGAAAGCAACTAAGATTGCGGTTAATAAGGTGAATAGTTTTTTCATCTTGTATATAGGTATTTATAGTTACTATTGGAATTTAGCGGTTAGCATACAAAAAAGGCGGCACTTGGCACACTTACCAAGCACCGTCTTTTTACGCTGCGATTACTCGTATTTTATTGTTTATGTGCACATTCGCACAATAGGGGGGGGTATTTTGCATATCCTCTTTTTTATTAAAAGCGAATTTATGTCGCAAAGGTACGTAATAAAATTCATATACAAAAGCAATTTAAAGAATTTTTGTGATTTGCTTAAAACACTATTAGGATTTAGTATGGGACTTAATATCCTTCTACGCTCTTACCAAATGGGAAAAGTGCGGCAATCCCTAACTTAAAATGTTGTACGCCGAACGGAATGCCCACAACCGTTATACACAAGATAAGCCCTATAAGAAGGTGAGCAAGGAATAGTTCTAATCCCCCGAAGAAAAACCAAAATATATTCAAAAACACATTAAGGCATCCAAAACCTAAACCGCTATCATTCTCTTCTAATGTATGACCAAAAGGCATTAAGACAAACTTCCCTAATTTGAATAATTGAATACCTATAGGTATGCCTATTATTGTTAAGCAATAAGCAATTGCGGTTATCCAATACACAATCGCAAAAAGTAGTCCACCGCAGATAATCCAAAGTACATTACCGATACCATTGCCGGCATCTACAAAGTCGTCAAAATCGAAATTCATAGTATAATTTAATTATATTTGTTTAACTGTCTGATAAAATCTGTCGGCCATTGTATATGCCATCGTTTTCCGTAATAAACACCAGCTGCATCTGCCATATCCATAGCAAAAGAGGTGCAATCATATATACCAAGATTATAAGTCTTTGGATTGTTGTATAGTTTGTTATACATGCGTTTTACCTTATTAAGTTGTGATGCAGATATATATACCACACAACTATCTTGTGCATAACGTACATCATCGTTTTCCGACAATACTTTTCCCTGCGAACCATAGAATGATTCAGTCGGACCAAAACCTTTTACACCTATATGAGGGATAGCGACAAAAGCATGTCCGAACGTACTTGTATGTCCGTTTATTTCGGCTCCTCGTCCCCACGCATAGAACACCATACGATAGGCTGCCGGTTCCTCTATATAATCCCAAAGGCTGTATTTTGTACCATAAGCACTTTTGGGGGCTGTCAAAACATAGGGTGTTATACGCGCTTCTGAACCGCTTGGATCAGAACGTTTACGTGAAGCGCATCTCGCGGGGACACTTATAAACGCTGAAGAAAAAGGTCGCATTTCGGTCTGTTCGCTTGCTGACACTACAATGTTCTGAACATTTTCTCTTTGCGCTTCTATCATTTGACCTTGAGGAATTTTTACTACTACTACTTCGCCAATTTTATTCGAAATATACATTATCACCTCAAAATCCCCTACACTTGAATGTTTGCTTCTTATAACACATCTGTCAACGCTAATTATACCTTGCCTCATGAGTCCGCTGATTGTATTGGGGTCATCGGGTATTTTCAGTTTAAGTCTGCCTAACGAAAGGATTTTTATCATTCCACCTTCATCGGAGCGGGAATGACTACTGCCCGCTACGTCTGCCGACATCTCTGCTATAAGTTTAGAACCTCCAAGATGTTGGTTATTAGAAACGTCATCCAACTGCGGAGTATAGCGTTGCAATGTTTCACCAAAACTTTCTCCAGGCTCTACATATAATTCAATCGGACTATACTCTGATTCAGCCAGACTTGCTTCAGATATATTATCATTTTCTATATCTATGTTCTCTTTCCCTACGAAAACCGTATCTACTATAAAAATAGTATCAGACTTTTGTTGCTCATAAGTTTCATCGTCTTCATATTCAGGAATCTTATACCCGGAATTACAGGCTGCGAATAGTATTATGGTTGCAATAAGAAGTAATGAATAATTACTTTTCATCTTTAGTTGGATTTTAGTAGATATTAAACGTACCCGAATACAGGCAAACACGGTCATTATACCAGAACTCAATAGTATATGTTCCTCTACTCCAATAGCCTCTATATCCTCCAACTCGCAATGCGGAAGTATTTACGGATTTTTGCACATTGAGCGAAGCGGTGAAATATGCGGTGCGTGTGCAGTCGTAGGGCGAACTTGAATCTCTCCACAAGCTGCCATTCGGGCGGTAAAGTTTCATTTTGAGCGTTACGGTTCCGCTTGTAAGTCCGAGATAGGTGATTCTCGGCTCTATAAAAGAAGAATAGGAACTATATATGGTACTACCATAGTCAGTCTCTTTCGTTCCATCTGAATAGAAATTCCCCATCTCTACCGAAGATATAATCATAGGGAAAGTATTACCGATTTTTCTTCTATAACCGTCTAACTCAATGGTTTGGAGCGAAAGTTGGTCTTGTAGATTATTGATAGTCTGTTCTTGTTCATTTACTTTGGTGTGCAGTTGCCGATTTTCCCTTTCAGTATCATTATAAAGCCTGTTTAACCTACTATTCTCTTTTTTCTGTTCGACTATCGTTCCGCTTAAATTTGTTATATGTTCAGACTGATTATAGATGGTATCGTTTTTCTGTTCGATTGTTATGTTTTGCTCGTGCACATAGGTATTGAGTAAATACAGTCCGCCTCCGAATACAAAAAGCAACACAAGCAATAACACAACTATCTTATATTGTTTTTTTTGACTTTTAAGTCTGCTGTATTCCTTTTTGAGTTTGCGGTTTTCATCGTATAGGCGGCTGACCACCATATCCACATATCCGGCATTACCATCTTCGTTTTTGGTAAAGTGTATTTGCGTGTATTCTTCAAGCAGTTTATGCAGAGTGCCGGTCTTAAACGAATCATCGTAGGCGATAGTAACTGCGTTTGTTTGCACGACATAATCTTCCGGCAAGCGTTTGACACAATCGGAGAGGTTAGTTTCTACCAACTCACGACACTCGCGTATAGTGGTCTCAATTTCTTCAGGTGTATCTACAAAGCGCGAGTGGGTGAATCGGATTCTGCCTGACTTATCGATATTTAATATATTCCCGCGCAGAGCGATATTGGACCATAATTGCTCAAACACGCTGAACACATTGCCGATATGAGACATATACACTCCGTTAAGAGCAATTACCATACCGAAGTATTGGTCTTTGCCCAAGGACGGCATATTGCGTGTATAGACATAATAAACTATGTCCGCAATACGATATACGGTAAGTTGAGTATCACTCTTTACGTTATCATGAAAAGAGCGGAAAAGGTCTTCTTTTTCGTCTAACGGATATTGGTTATAGCCATCGGGCGTACCGAGCAAATAGAATTCTATATTCACTTTTCAAAGAGTTACAGGTACTTATTAAATATCTCATCGAAATGTTGCGATAGTTTACGATAGTAGCCGAGTTGCTCTTGTGACAAAAAACTTAAATCCATTTTGTCTATCTCATCCAATTTGCTTGCAATACCTGACATATCTGCTTTAATCTCAAGAGCAATGGCTTTTTTAAGGTCACTATCGCTCCATCGTTGTTCTGTTTGTCGTTTCTCTTGATTGGTAATTTTAGCCTCAACCTCATCAAGCAGTTCTACAACCTCGGCTACGGCACGTATGGTCTTATACATTTCTTTATTTCGTCCTGTCAGCCGCAATGCTTTTTTGTTTGTTTCTAACGAGTTATCCTTGAAAATGGTATAACTGTCGTTATTAAAGAACTCATATACTGCAAGTTTTTCTTTGCAGGCAGCAAGTTCTTTCTTCAGACTCTCAATTTGTGTTTTCTCTTTTTTGAGCAAAGAGTCTTTTTGATGCAGTTGGTTATTGAGTGTCTCTATTTTCAGACTCATCTCTTTTGACGAGAGTTTGTTCTGTTTTGGCTTTTTGTCTCCTGCTGATAGGCTTACAATGTTTACTAATGCAACAAGTACTACTATTATACGTCTCATAAATAAATTATTTTATGGTTATTTTGAATTGTTTATCACCATTCTTCACAGTTATAACACCTTTCGAACCTTCAATCTTATAACTACCATCATATTTTCCGTGAGTTTTAAGTCCGGCATCGGACACAGAAAGAATCTGATCTGCTTTTTGATAACCGCAAGGACTATATGAACTCCCATTATTAGTTGAAACAAGTAACCGATAATAGAAATAGGTTCCCTCTATTTCTGTATCGGAAATTATCACATGCTTATTATCCTTTCTGTTATAATCATAGTCTATTTGTCCGCTTCTTCCTACTTTCCATATTTCTATTTTGTAGATAGTAGCAGACACCGTAGAGACAGGTTTTATAATACTATCCAATGTTTTATTCCACTGATTTATATGGTCTTGTTCCAGTGGGACTTTACATCCTGATATTCTATTTTTGATATTTTTTGCCTCTTGCTCAGTAGCGGTATTTTTGACTAATTCAGCCAAATGACTGTCACATTTGGATTTTATCGTTTTTTGATATTCCTTCTTTGCAGATTCATTTTTAATATTTTCAGATGCTTCCCAAGCATCGCTAAAATGTTTTGTATTTATAAGGGTATCTATACGTGGTGTTATCTTCTTATCGTTAATCACAATTTCGTATTTAACACCATCATTATAAGATAAAGAGTCTCGAACTAATTGTAGAGCCGCTTCATAATTTTCAAATTCTATAAGTTTTTCCACTTTTGCCTTGATTCTTTCTGAATCGGGTTCATAAATGGGTTTCGGTCTTTTTTCCAGTTCTTTACCTGGGAATAGGATAATGAGTAGGACGAGAATTATTGCAGCAAAGGCACTACCGCCTATAAAGTAGATATTTTTCCACCATACAGTTTGTGACGTTGTCCCACTTCCATTTTCGGTGCTACCACTATTTCCCACACTGCCTGGATCATCTTCACTATCTTTAATTTTCTGCATAAGATTGAAGAGTTGTTCTGAAAGAGCAGAGTAGTCTTTTATTATTTGCGATACGCGAACATCTGTGGAGGGAGTAGATTTAACCTCATTAAGTCTTGATGTTACTTCTCTATAAACCCTATCTGCTTTCTCAACATCTGCTGCTGCAATATCATTGAGGCTATCAATAAGATAACTTTGATATCGTTTAGTGTCATCCAAAAGAGAAATGATTGCTTCAGGCGCGAGCGTAATGGCAGCCTCCGACGTGGAATTAACATCTGTCGTTGTACCCCGACGGGGTTGCCAATCAGGAGATACAGCCACGCGATTGTAATGGCACAAGTCAGCAAGCAACTTTTCGTCTCTCGCTGACTTCATTGGTTCTTGAGCAACAAGAATAGAACTGCTGCTCTTAAAACTGCTATCAACCGCGTGTATATGACTTGCAAACTCTTTTGAAATATTGGCAAGCAATACAGACTCAATGTTGTGTTTTATGTAATCGCCTTTTTCTGCAAAACGAATTATATCATACCTCGCTTGAATATCTTCACCACCTTTTATTGGAATAATAAAACCTTTATTCTCTTTCTCGCCGACAACGACATAATTGTCATACACCCACTCAAAAAGAGCATACAACCGCAAAGGATTATCTACATATACACCCTGAAAAACAAGAGACATACCGAAAAAACTGCCGGTACGGCTTTTGCCGGAAGAAAGATTATATTTCAAAAAAGAATAGGTGATATTACCTTTGACATCGCGATGAATACTGAACTTTGTGTTTTCCTTACTACCATTATAGAATTTTTGGAAATAAGATATTTCTGCCGATGTACCACCGAGCATATCAAAGCCGTCAGGTACGCCAAAAATATAGAAGTTGGGTATGATATTATCCATAATAATTATCCTTTAACTGTTTTCAATATCGCTTGCCATAATTTGCGAGGATAGTAATCTGCTCCTTGTACATAGACTTGCTTACCGACCACTAACAGGAGTGGTATAATCTTCATTTACCACATTTCCATTGTTTTTATCACCAATATTTTCTTGTGTTCCTTGTGGTGCTGTCGGGATTTCATCTGCTCCGACAAAGCCAATATTTTCACTCATAATTGTATATGTTATATGGTTAATATATTATCTTACACTCCATCGCGTTTGGCAAAGGCTATATCACAGAATATAAATGCTGCGACATCTACAAGAATGGATATTACTACCCAAAACCATAGACCATGACCTTTATACTTATCTGTTGTAAGCATATCTTTCCAGACATTAAACACACTTATCATACTTTTTACCCTTGTAATGTGTTTTTCTGCTGTATAGTGCGCTGCATCTTCGTCTCTAAATTGCACAAAATTAGAATATGTTTTTATGGTGGCATATCCGTCGTTCAGTACTTTGTTAAGTTCGTTTACCTGTTCGGCATTATTCAAATTAAGTTCTCTATTTTCGATTGCGATTTTGGCATCCTTGAGGGCAGTTATATTTTCTGCAGCCAAAGGTTTGAAAATACGAGATTCATCTTCTTCCTTTGCGTTTTCAATTTCACGTATTTTGGCTTCCTTCATACTATATATTTTCTGCCTATAAGCATCTACTATCACGTTCCTATTTCTCGCTCCCCCCACTGATAGAGGTTCTATTTTCGGAACCTCAAACAACTCTGCGAATTGACGTAATATATATCACGAGACTTCGTACCAAAGCCAGGATTGGCTTCATTTAATATTTCTCATTGCAATTCCCCTAAAAGCCTCTCAACATCGTTATTCAACTTATTGATTTTTTTCTCTTTTATGATTGGCACTTATGGAGTAATTTTTCAGTTGTTCCAAGTAGCCGGAGGTTGTAGCAATATCCTCTTTTGCGACAGCATCTATGCCGCTACGATAGAAAAAAGTATGCGTATTGGTAGGCATTGAGCATATCAACCCAAAAACTAAAGTCAATATTATGCCACCTGCTAACATTAAGCCCTTATTGTCATGATAAACTTGCTGATTGAGACTATTAACGATCATCGTTGTCCCGATAGATGCTCGTTACTTTGTGCAGGTTGATAAAGAAAAGGTTGCGAAGCTTTCTGCTATCTACAACAAAGCGCAATAAACGCCATATTCAATATGTATTGAACCCCGCCAACCTCGTACCCGAAGTACGCACGGCGTTGGATTCGGCGACAAAAGTACTATATATTTTGCATATAGTTATTTTGCATATAGTAAAGTAATTCAGCAAAAATATGCAAAATTTTTGCTTTCTGCCGACTTTTATAAATAAAATTCAGTTATCGGACATTAGAGGTTCATATTGCAGAACGCGTGCCAAACATAGCCCATAAGGTTTTGCAGCGACTTGCGCAAGAACTCCTTGGAGAAATTACTCTCAATGATTACAGCCGAAGCGCATACTCTCGCAGCCACGAGTCAATATCAAGTATGTCGGCACTGATATGACGGCGGACTATCTGTCGGCGATGATAAATGGTCTGTTTTCTCACATTGAGCAATATGCCCATATCGCTGTCACTAACTCCTATGATCGTCAGTATGGCAAACTGCATATCCGACTCCGTCAAGGCGGGATAATCGCTACGCAGACGACTGATAGCACCGTCAAGGGCGGCATCAACGGAAGCAATAAGTTCGTCAAGACTCTCTTTACTGAGCGTAAGTTGCTCATCACGATAGGTTTGCAGCCACTTGGGAAACTCAGGTTCATTGCCACGCATACGCTGAAGCTCTATCTCTTTGGTAAGATTCACCTTCTGTTTGAGCCGCTCCAGAGCAAGACCGAGTTGCTGCGAATACTTTTCCTTAAGAGTCTGTAAAGCCGTGGATTGTTCACGGCGGCGGTGCTGCCAGTAACGCCAGAGGACAAAGAGCAGAGCCACAACAAGCGTAAGGACGAGAACGAGGACGAGAGAGATAGTCCGCTGCCATTGTTTTTCGCGCCGTGCTTCTTCAGCCGCATGTTGCTCACGTGCCACGTCATAATGTAGAGCCAAAGCATAGGTGCGCGCACCGGCATCACGTTGCAGTTCGTCTATCTTCCTGTCATACAGGTCTAAGAGTGCGTTATATGCTTTGCCGGTCATACCGCGTTGATAAAGCACCTTGCTGTTAAGATAGGCATAAGTCTGCTCAAACCAATAGGCGTATGACGAGTCGGCAGGCTGCAGGCGACTAAGATAGAAAGCGGCAGAGTCGGTAGAGTGCTGCTCCAAGAGCAGTTCGACAATCTCCGAATAGCGGGCATGCGCGCCATAGCGGGTGGCGAGGTCAAGACATATTTTGAGTCGCTCTTGAATACTGTCGGGATAGCATAGTTGGTAGCGATAAGCGGATATGTCCTTGACAAGCATATTATTGTCAGCCTTATGGGCATACTGCTCTGCGAAAGAAAAATAGCGCAGCACACTATCTTTACTAACACCACCGATAGCCATCGTACGCGCTATATCGCGGTAGGCACAGGCAAGCAGAATATCATTCTTACCCTGCTGCAAGAGGGGAATGGACTTGTGGTAGTACTGACCGGCAATGTCGTAAAGCATCTCGCTCTCGTAGGTATTGCCAAGGTAAAACCAAGTCTGTCCCAACAGCCTTTCGTACTCAATGATAAAACTGCTGTCTTTAGTATGGGAATGAGTGTCTATATCGGACAAAACGGCTTCTGCCTGCTTGAGATAATATGCGGCATTGGCATAATCGCCGGCTCTGCTATAAGACACGCCTGCGTTGTAATCAGTCTTCGCCTGCTCCAGCAGGTTCTGCCCATCGGAACGCAAAAAACTGCAAGCAGACAGACAAAAAACAGCCGACAAAAAGAGGACAAAACAGTATCGTACAACTTTATTTTTTTTCATTTTTTGTAATTATAATATATTCAATAGATTAAACAAGTACATAAAACCATATCGTACAACTGCAAAATTTACGTATATGAAAAATATGCAGTACCTTTGCAAACGAAAATGAGGTGGATTTTGTCGCACAAAAGTAATGGATAATTTTCAATCTGTAAAATTTGAGAGAAAGAAAATGATAAATGCAAGTAAAATAGGATTATGGTTGGCTGCGATTGCGCTTTGTTTACCCTCTTTTGTTTTCTGTCAGGAGCAGGAAGGCGCGCAGCAGGAAGAGCAGCCGCAGCTTTCTATTTGGCTTCGCACGTCGGCTGAAGCCATCTGTCTGAAAAATCCGTTTTTCGCCTTTATTCCGCAGTTTACTGATGACGGCACCTTTGGCAGCCCGCGCACCTTTTTATTTGAATACTCTGAAAACGGAGAGCAGTGGACATACTTATGGAGGAGCGGTCACTCATATACGCAGCGTCCTGAGAACTTAAAAGAAGGCTGGTATAGAGCAACGGCACTGCTGCCGGAAGAAGACGGAAAGGAAGACAGGAAGATGCTCGTGAGCGAACCCATATATGTAGCGAAAGAAGAAGGCGGCTGTACGCCGTTTGCCAACCCCTTCCCCGATGAAATTTCCGAAAATGTCTGCACTGACGGCATTCTGCTTTTCCGTGAGGACTTTGGTGGCAACAGTCCCGAAGACCCGATAACAAGTCCGACACAGCTGACCACAATGAGCAGCAGATATTATCAGCAATTCAATATTATTTCAAGTCCGTCAAGTGGCAGATACGTAGTGGCGAAACACGGTTGGCA
Organism: Bacteroidales bacterium UBA7009; assembly: GCA_002449665.1. Classification (GTDB taxonomy): domain Bacteria; phylum Bacteroidota; class Bacteroidia; order Bacteroidales; family Paludibacteraceae; genus Colicola. The sequence goes on along the minus strand of DJXH01000051.1, from coordinate 31,759 downwards.
GAACGGACTTAACGTTCACAAGACCGACAACCTGTTTTCCCAATGGTTCGTACAAGATGACCACACTTACCCCAACGACTACACACGCGGCTACCTCTTGGAGGTGGACGGCAAAGGAGGAAATGATGCCTTCTATACGACCACTATTCCTGTATGCCACGAACTTGACCTGTCTTTTTCCGCATACGTAGCCAATGTGCTTGAGCCCGGGCATAATTTTGCAAAGCCTAAAGTAAGGTTCTGTATTCAGGACGAAGAGAACGGCGATATAATCTTCGAGCAGTCGTCCGGTCCGATAGCGCCCGCACCTCGCAATTTTGAGCAAGACGGCTACGGTTATGCCACGGTGAGGTCTGCTCCTTGGCATCTTGTAGGTGCATCGTTCCATGTTCCTGAAGGCGTGAGTACGCTCCGCCTGAGTATCTTCAATGACGAGAACTCAGGTATGGGCAACGACTTCGCACTTGATGACATAGAAATACGCCTTTGCAATTCTTCGGTGGTTCTGACCTCCGAGCCGCAGGTATGTATGGACTCGGCATATCGTTTTACGGCTGATATAACCACAGGCGGCGGATTTAGCGAACCTTACAGTTACTTTTGGCAATACGCAAGCGACAGTCTTGCCTTTGACAGCGAAGAGTGGGTAAGCATAAGCACAGATGCAGATTTCGGTTTTGACCATATCACGCTTGCCGATTCAGGCTGGTATAGGTTAAGTATAGCTCCGGAAGGTGTGGATGTTGCAAGTTCGCCTTTCTGCCGCGCTACGAGCCAACCTTTCCACCTTACGGTGAACGACTGCACACCGCCTTGCCCCAAACTGCAAACGGTATATACAGACACCATCGTTTGCGATACTCTGATGCCCTACCGCTGGCACGACACTTTGTTCACAGCCCCTGCCACCTACGAGATTATGCACCGCGATACTAATGGCTGCGACAGCCTGCTCTGCATATATACACTTCAGACCGAAACATGCTGCCCTAATTTGCGGTCAATAACTCTTGATACGATTGTATGCGACACAGTTATGCCATATCTTTGGCACGATACGCTTTTTGCAGAACCTGCCACTTATGAGATTATGCACAAAAATCGGTTTGGCTGCGACAGTTTACTGTGTAAATATACATTGAGCAATGAAATATGTTGTCCTGACTTGCAATACATCACCCACGATACCACCGTATGTGACACACTGCTTCCGATAATATGGCGGGGGTTAACGTTTGAGTATGCGGATGAAATGGTAATAACTATGCCTAATGTACGCGGCTGCGACAGCATACAGAATATATATACTTTGGATACCATCCACTGCGAAAGGTTATGGATAATAATCGTAAACAAGTACAATTGGCAGTTACTTTGCGACAATGTGGCACTACGCAGATATTTCCCAGGCAGGTCGGCAAGGGCGTTCCAATGGTATAAAAACGACGAGCCTGTAGCAGGAGCCACAGAAGACGACTACGCTGAGCAAAACGAACTGCACGGGGTGTTCCAACTGCGCGTAACGCTTGACGATGGCGAGGTTATATGGTCGAATATCATAGAGATAGCAGATACAGAGCAGGAGCAGTATATCACCAAACGCATATTCGATAGCCGAGGACAGGAGGTGAGCGAAGAGCAGGTGAAGAACGGCATCTATCTTTACCGCTACGAACAGGGCGGGAAAGTGTGGACAGAGAAAAAACGCATACCGTGAGCCGATATACGCACGTCATATTGCTGATAATGTGTCCGCTGACAGTTTGGGCGGAACACTTGTTTGAGGCAGGTGCACGCTTTGGTATGGCGGGCTATAATGCTGAATGTGAGTATGTGTTGCCGGCACCTAACCTGCATGCAGGAGCGTTACTCAGTTATAGTTTCCGCTCGCCATACATTATCGGTTTCAGGTTCGGCGGCACGATAGACAGACACACGGCGGGCTTAGGCAAAATAGACTATACTGACAGTTATAAGACAATAGACGTAGATAATGAAAACATACAGGTGGATTATACAATTGGCAGACTGATTGAGAATTATACTTTATGGTCGGCAGGACTGATGTTGCAGTTGGGGCTGTCGTTTGAAGGGGTGAATCTATATGTTGGACCAAAGTTGGTGTTTCCCTTCGGCGGGAATTGGACAGAGAGAGCAGACAAAGCCGAGCTGTCGGTCTATTTCCCGAAGCAGGACAACCGCGTATATGAGTCTTTTCCGTTGGCTGCCACCCGCTCGTTCAGCGAACAGCAGGCAGGCAAGGTAAGAAAACAGGAAAAGCAGTGGTGGGTGTCGGCAGAGGTGAGTTATGACATACCGATATATATCGCCCACCGGCATAGAGCATATATATCTGTGGGCGTGTATGCCGACTACTCGTTTGCAAGCGAGACGGACAGTCAATCGGATAGAATATCGCTTCTGATGCTGTCCGACACCCGCGACGGTTTTCCGCTTCATAGGATAATGACAACCGTAGTAAGCGGCAACAGGCAGGGACAGAAATTGGTGGAAAAGCGCAATCTGTATGATGTGGGTATAAAAGTGGCATATAGGATTATGCCGTACAACCCGCTGAAACGCAATATGAAAGACTGCCGCTGCCTTATATTTGACTAAGAACAGTAAAAACGATGAATATGAAAAGGTTATTATGTGTATTGGTTACGCTTATGCTTGTTTCAGGGGCGTACACCACTGTGTATAAAGGAGTATGCGGCGAACATCTCACGTGGAGTTATGACACAGAAACCGCCCACATGACCATTGAAGGCTATGGCGAACTTAAGAATACGGTGGATAGCCTTTGGTGGAACAAGCCCGTGCTTCAAGCCGCTTCATGGTCAACGAGTTATAATACATACTATCCCTACAACTCGTGTAAGACCATCTCCCTACCTGCGGGCTTGACCAAACTGCCGAATGGTGTATTCCAATACTGGTGGAACCTCACAGCCTGCGAAATACCCGAAGGGGTTACCAAACTGCCATCGTATGCTTTCGGCGAATGTTATGCACTCAAAGAAATAACCCTGCCCAACTCCATTGATACCGTGGAGCAGTATGCCTTTGAGAACTGCACCACTATGGTTAAATGCGATCTCGGCAAAGGAGTGAAATACATAGGAAGAATGACCTTCGAGAACTGCTATAAACTGACATCCGTCCGCTGGTCAGACTGTTTGGAAGTGATAGACGGAAGGATCTTTGACGGCTACGGCGCACCATATACACAGCAAGACGTGGCAAATATACCCATAAAAGACACCCTTTTCTTCCCCGCTACTTTCCGCTCCGGCTCAGCCATATCATACGGCTACCATAATAGTCCCGTTATCGTATGGAACGCAAAGAATCCGCCCGCTTCATCTTCGGTCTTCAACAATCCCTACAATTATTTTTACGGAGATTTTATCTTCGGTCCGGACGTTGAGTTCGTCCCTGCAAGCCTATGCACATACGTCAGAGTAAAGAACATTGTTGTTCCAGAAGGAGTCAAATGGATAGGTGCAAGTGCTTTTGCTACAAACAACCAACTGCTAACCATCTCCTTGCCATCCACGCTCACCGCCATATACCAAGATGCTTTCAAGAGCTGCAAATCATTGAAAGAAATTATCCTGCCCGAAGGTATCAAAGCCGTCTATTCTTCTACATTCTCAGGCTGTGCGGCGATGACAAAGGCATACCTTCCGAATGGCATCACCACTATCGGCGATAACGCCTTTTCCGGTTGCGCTGCGCTGGATTCTATTGTCCTTCCTGCCGAACTGACTATGATAGGAGGCAGTGCTTTCAGCGGCATAAAACTGCAAGACACTCTCGTTATTCCAGACAAAGTTATCTCCATCGGCACTAACGCTTTTGAGAACTGGAGCGAACTGAAAGACCTCACCATAGGCAAGAACGTAGTGCTTATCGGCGACAACGCCTTCAAGGGCGATAGTTCTATCACGCATATCACAGTATGGGCTGCCACACCTCCAGCCGTATCGGAAGCGACACTTGCAGATATACCCGACACAGCTTGGCTCTCCGTTCTGCCTGACAGCCGAAAACTCTACCGCGAACACCCATATTGGGGGCGGTTCCGAATGAACGCCACGCCAGACTCAGCTATGATTCAGCGCACAGTAATAGTGGAACCGGCGGAAACAACAGCCGACTTCACATGGCCTACCGACTCGGCGGCACATTCGTATCAGATTGATATTTACAAAGACGGTACAGTCTTCTGCCGCCTTACTCTCGGAGCGCGAGGACAACTGCTCGGTATAGCCTTCTCTGCGCCGGAGAGAGAACATCAGAACTTGCCATACACCTTGTCGTTCAAAGTAACAGGACTTGACGAAGCATCACGGTACAACTACGTGCTGTCAGTGCTTGACCAGGAAGATAAACCTATTCACGTCTATATCGGTGCTTTCGCCACCAAAGGCTATCCCGGAATGATGCAAGAGGGTGGAGATGAGGTTATCCCCACGCCGCCTATCATTCCGAGCGACCCCGAAGCACAAGGAATCACCACTGATTTACATTCCGCAGACTGCGAACCTTCCTCTGCCGAGAACGGCATTATTATGCTTAACAACAAGATAATGATAGTGAAAGACGGTCGCATATACACCTTGCAAGGACAAGAGATTAGGCAAAAATAAACCATAAAAGTCATATTTTTTGGTATATTGTAATAATTCCGTACCTTTGCAGCCGAAAACAAGTAAAGAAGATGCTTAATCAAACCAACTTTACAGTCAGCGATTGTTGGTGTCGTATTTGCTAATACGGCGTGCTTTCCTTGTCTTTTCAATCATATTTTGATATATTTGTTGAATCATTGGCAAGTCGGTAAACGCCGAAAGCCAATGATTTTTATACATAGGAACCTGCGAGTCTGACACTTTACAAAAGCTATAATAAAAAGAACAAACATAAAAACTATACAGAATATGAATCATTCCATTACAAACAACCTATTGGACATGGTGGGCAATACCCCTATGCTTGAAGTTACAAAACTTGACACGGGCAAATGCCGCCTGTTCCTGAAATTGGAGAACCAGAACCCCGGCGGCTCTATCAAAGACCGCGTGGGACTGATGATGATAGCCGAGGCGGAGCGACATGGCATCCTTCATCCGGGCGACCGCATCATTGAGGCCACCGCTGGCAACACGGGTCTCGGACTCGCACTTGCCGCCAAGATGAAAGGCTACAGACTGACACTTATCATCCCCGACAAAATGAGCGAGGAGAAACTGTGCCACCTCGAATCGATGGGCATAGAAATCGTCATCACCCGCAGCGATGTGACCAAAGGTCATCCCGACTACTACCAGGACCTCGCCCGTTCACTCGCCGAGAAGACGGGAGCCTATTATATCAACCAGTTTGAGAACCCTGCCAACCCGTTGGCACACGAGTTAGGCACCGCCCCTGAGATATACGAACAGATGGGACACGATGTGGATGCCATTGTTGTGGGAGCAGGTTCGACAGGCACGCTGACAGGTATCAGCCATTTCTTCCAAAAACTGCCGGACAACAAGACACAGATGATATTAGCAGACCCCGCAGGGTCGGTATTAGCTGACTACGTGAACACCGGCAAACTGCACGAGGTGAGCGGCAGTTGGCTCGTGGAAGGCATCGGCGAAGACTTCATTCCGAAGATAGCCGACTTCTCGCTGACAAAGAAAGCATACAGCATCACGGATACGGAGGCTTTCAGCGCGGCACACGACTTGCTGTCAAAGGAAGGCGTATTAGCAGGTTCGTCAACAGGTACATTACTCGCTGCCGCACTGAAGTACTGCCGCGAGAGCGAAAGGGCGCAGCGTGTGGTAACGCTCGTATGCGACAGCGGCAACAAGTACCTGTCGAAGATGTACAACCAGATTTGGCTCAACGATCATGGCATCCGGATCGAGGATTCTGAATAACGTCACCCAAGAGGAGACAGCCGAGCGCGAAACGCGGAACACACCTGGAATGACAGACGTGTCGAAGACACTGTTTCTACCGCTGTTCTTCCGTGCGCAAGAGACATTAGAGGGCGGTATCGTGAATGACCCTGCGTCGGTGGCGATAGTAAGGAGTTTAGGGTATGACAACCTCAATTTCCGACTTGACCGCGAGATGCAACTCATCATATCGCTCCGCACGATGGTCTTGGACCGCATAACGGGCAACTACATCCGAGATATGCGCGCGCAGGGCAAACAACCCGTCATCATCAATCTCAGTGCGGGATTGGACACACGCGAGCAACGTTTCCCGGATGCCGTATGGTATCATGTGGACTTGGAATCGCCCGTTGCGCTGCGAAAGCAATATATCCGGGATTCGCATGCCACAGTCATAGCAGGTAGCGCATTTGACGACAACTGGATACGACAGGTCAGAGAAAGGGAGGACGTGCTGGTCATCGTGGAAGGCGTGTTGATGTACTTCTCGGAGGAGATGGTGAAGAAACTGTTCTGTCTGTTGGCAGCACACTTCAAGCACTTTTGGGTTACGTTCGATGCCCTTGCCAAACGCTATACACGCCTGCGTATCCACCAGAGTATCGACGTGAGCAAAGCCGGCTTCAAATGGGGCATAGGCAGTGCACACGACATCGAAGAATGGGATACGGGCTACGAGGCGATGTCCGACTACGGGTACTATCAGGAATACCTTGACCACTACGACCGCATAGCCGGACGCTACCGCCTAATACGCTTTGACGCAACGCACAAAGTATATGTTGTAAGGCATAGTTGAAAGTTGAAAGAAGTTATAAGTTTTATAGAAAATACAGTTTATTATGAATCAAAATTTTGCATTTGAAACTCGCGCCATTCATGCCGGCGAGCAGCCCGACATGCGGGACGGAGCGGCAGGCGACGTAGCCGCCCCCATTCATCTTTCCACAACCTTTGCCCGTCACGAGGTGGACCAACCGACGGGCGGGTATGAATACACACGCTCGCTCAATCCTACACGTTTTGCTTTGGAGAGTAAGTTAGCAGCCATCGAGAACACCAAGTACGGATTAGCTTTCAGTTCGGGACTTGCGGCAGAGACCGCCATCATTATGGGTCTGCTCAAGAGCGGCGATCACGTTGTAGCAAGCGATGACCTCTACGGCGGCACGAAACGACTCTTCAACCGCGTGATGAGCGAGTTCGGCATAACGGCATCTTATGCCGACGTGACGGACAACTCCGCTTTCGAGCGTGCCGTAACACCTGCCACACGGATGATATGGGTGGAGACCGTATCCAATCCGCTGCTCAAGATTGCCGACATCAGAGAACTTGCCGAGGTAGCCAAGAGGCATCACCTCATATTAGTGGTGGACAACACGTTCCTCTCACCTTACTTTATGCATCCTGCCGACCTTGGTGCAGACATCGTGATGCATAGTGCAACGAAATACATCGGCGGTCACAGCGATGTACTCGGCGGCGTGGTAATGACCAATGATGATGCACTTTATGAGAAGATACAGTATTACCAGAACGCCGCCGGTGCGGTGATGGCTCCGTTTGACTCATACATAGTAATGCGTGGCATAAAAACCCTCGCTCTTCGGATGGAACGACACGAGCAGAACGCGCTAAAAGTAGCGGAGTTCCTTGAAAAACACGAAAAAGTCAGCCGCGTGGTTTATCCGGGCTTGCCATCGTTCGCGCAGCGGACGTTGCACCAAAGTCAGGCAAGCGGCAACGGAGGTATCATCTCGTTTGAGATACGCGGGACGGTAGAAGATGCCAAACGCTTCCTCTCGCGCCTGCAAATCATAGCCTTGGCAGAGAGTTTAGGCGGCGTGGAATCTCTGGTTGAACTGCCCTCACTAATGACTCATTCGTCGGTAGCACCCGAAGAACGCGCAAAGATAGGAATCACCGACACATTGGTGCGTCTGTCAGTCGGAATAGAAAACGCAGACGACCTGATTGACGATTTGGCACAGGCTTTGTAGTAAATAAAACGAGAAATAATCAAAACTAACGAGGAATGGAAGTAATACAGAGTTTTACCATTGACCATACCCGTCTTATGCCGGGTATCTATGTATCGCGCAAGGACAAGGGCTTTACGACCTTCGATTTGCGCATCACCCGTCCCAATCAGGAGCCTGCTGTGGCTCCGGCGGCGATGCATAGTTTAGAGCACCTGATGGCGACGTGGTTTCGCAACAGCGCGGTGAAGGACAATGTGGTGTATGTCGGTCCGATGGGGTGTATGACAGGGATGTACGTTGTGATGACAGGCAAATACAGCGTGGAGGATATGCGCCGTCTGACCATTGAGTGCCTGCGCTGGGTACTGACACAAAAGCAGGTGCCTGCCACCACACCGGAGACCTGCGGCAACTACCTGCTGCACGACCTGCCGATGTGCCACTGGGAAAGCCGCCGCTATATCGACCGATTAGAAAACGATTTCCACAGCGAATATACGCCGCTGCAAGTTACCCTTGAAGACGGCAGAGTATTTGCAGATGCGTAAACTACTACACACTACTCGAGATAGCTAACGTATTGATATACAAAACAAGCGAGGACTGTAAGTCCCCGCTTGTTTTGTTTGTAAGAGATTATTTATGCAGTTTGACTATCAGTGTTGTGAGAGGCAGTGCAGTAATGTCCGTGCGGCGAAGGTCTATAGTCTTGCCCGTCATCACGTCCACTCCAACAGGACTGTACTTGGTCAGTATCTCTGCGTAGTGGTCGGTGGGGATAGTGCGGTTTTCCTCTGCACCGTTGGCAAAGACAAAGACCGCTTCATTATCATCATATCGGAAGAAGACGTAAGTATTGCTGCGGTCAATAAAGTGCATAGTCCTTCCCGTATGCAGTACAGGCTCTGACTTGCGCCAAGTATAGAGCGTGCTTATATAGTTATATACATCTCTTTGTACTGCGTTTAGCGTATCGCGTTGAGGCAGAGGCATACGCAGGGTGGAATGACCGAGCGAGCGGTCGGAGGAGCGCATTGCATACTCGTCTCCTGCAAAAATCTGCGGTATGCCACGCATTGTAGCCACGAGGGCGTGTCCCATCTTCACCCGACGTATATCTCCGTCTTTCACCACATCGGCAAAGCGGTCCATATCGTGGTTGCCAACGAACATAAGCAGTTGGTTGACATCGGCATAGAGGTAATCCATAGCCACGGCATCATAGACCTTGGTCAGTCCGCCGCCCCAGTAGTTGCCATCGTTTTCAAGTGCCTGTCGTATAGCCTCTTCTACAGGGAAATCCATAACGGATGGCAAACCCGAGTCATAGCCGTCATAGTTCTTCGCTCCTGACTGCCAATAAGCCACAGCCGAAGCAGGGCGCGTCCAACATTCGCCTACTATATTGATATTCGGATATTCATTCCTGATGGCTTTACACCACAAAGCAGAAGCCTCTTTGCCTATATAGGGATAGGTGTCAACGCGCAGTCCGTCAAGGTCGGCATACTCAATCCACCATATAGCCCACTGTGTGAAGTATTTAAGCAGGTCGGGGTTGTCAAGATTCATATCCGGCATAGGGGTGTCGAACCAACCGCGATTGCTAAGGTCTCGGTCGTACTTAGATGCATTGATGTCATAGTTGGTGGAGAAAGCATTGACGGTGTTGGTAAAAGTCGGGAATTGGTTTATCCAGTCGTTGTACGGCAGGTCTTGCATCCACCAGTGTCCGGCACCGCAATGGTTAGGCACCATATCCATCAGCACTTTTATTCCTTTCTTATGGGCTTCCTCTACCATAGTGCAATACAGTTCGTTAGAGCCGTAACGAGGGTCAATGTGGTAGTAGTCGGAGCAGGCGTATCCGTGGTAACTCCAAGCCTCTTCGTTGTCTTCGAGCAGGGGCGTAGGCCAGATAGCTGTTGCGCCGGTAGCACGTATATGGTCAAGACTGTTGATGATACCCTGTATATCGCCGCCCCAGCGTCCGTGAACATTGTTTTTGTCGGCTTTCTCGCGCATAGAGGGCAAGGTATTGTTAGTAGGGTCGCCGTCCACAAAACGGTCAGACATAAGCAGATAGATGCAATCGGCTGAAGTGAAAGACTTGCGTTCGCGGCTCCCCTCACGGCGAGCAAAAATCTGATAATCGAAACTGACCTTGCGGTTGGCTTTTTTGAGGGTGATGCGATATATGCCGGTTTCTTTTACGTCAAGGTCAAGAAAAAGATAGTTGGGCGAATAGGCATTGTGCTGTCCTTTGAGTACAAGTCCGGTACATTCACCTTTGAGAATTTTTTTGCCGTTGAGGCGTTGAATAGTAACCGTTGAACTGACAAGGTCTTCTCCGTGAACGAGCAGAGTAAGAGGGCATTGCATATCAGTCCACCAGCACAACGGCTCCACCTGCTGTACGTTCATTCCACTGACAGCAAGCGCAAAGAATAAGGTGATAATAAGTGAAATACGTCTCATAACATTCTTTATTTGTAAATGCATTTATGGTTTATTATTTTGGATATTCACAATAACCCTGCAAAGTTATTGATAATTTACAATATACACAAATTCCTTTACGTTTTTCCTGATTTAGGAATTCTTTATATTGAGGTTGGCATTACTTTTCATTATATATTCAAAAATTAACTCCTCAACGTCGTCTATCATTATATTCACTAAAATAAAGGTGAATATACTTGTATAGTTGGTCAGCCAAGGGGAGTGGAATACTTAACAAGTTGCCATTACATTGCAAATTATTCATAGACAGGCGTACACTAACACGCGGCTCGTATTTGTTCTTGTACGATGCAAGACTACCGCCACTGATACGGCTGCCCGACTTGACTTCAACAAGTACTACTCCGCCCTCGGTATATACCACAAAATCCGCGGGCACGAGCACTTGAACGAACTAAATTATAAATGAATTTTCTATTCTCCTTTGCCAATTGAGACGGCAGAGAATGCCATATCGCATTTATTCGGTTTACCTCTACAGGTGTGGTATATTTAGCAAACTCAAGCTGATACAGTTGCAGAATGTCCTGAAGGACTGCATCCACATCGCGCATACCGCCACCATCGAGCAATGTTTTTACCGATTCCGGCATACCGCCGCATACGACATAACGGCGATACTGCTCCATCAAGCGTGAAAAAATAATCTCCGGCAAATGCTCCAAAGTCTGCCAATTCTCTACAAAACGACAGGTTTCAATAAATGTGTAAATTTACACATTTTCGGCACCTATTTTTGTGTATTTTTACACGTTTTTGGCACTTAAGGTTTAGTCTATCCCTATTTTCGACCAAATGGCAGCATCTCCGTCGAGTGTCCAATCGGGGATAGCAGAAGAAGGCGTATAGCCTGCTGAACGGAAGAGGTTTTGCGAGGCAGTATTGGCAACGGAGACGAAAGCATAGAGCAAGCGCAAGCGAAGAAAAGAGAACGTATAATCGTCAAGAAGGCGTAAGGCTTGCTTACCATAGCCTTTTCGCCTGTATTCCGGCGCGATGTATATCCCCACTCCGGCACGGAGGTTGCGCGGGTCGAAATCGTACAAGTCCACCGCACCTATTGTAAATTTGCCGTCTTCTGCTACACAGTCGGCTATCAGCCGTAGCTGTCCGTCCTTATATATATCGCCTGCCGACTGCTCTATATATTGCCTTAAATCGAACTGCGACAGCGGATTACGCACACTGCCGTCAGCCCACGCCGCACCATCGTTCTCCCACTTGTAGAGAAACGGCAGGTCTTCAGGTTCTATTTTTCTTAAGCGTACCACTATGAATAATTAACTTTTTGCCCGCTGCAACATTTTCTCTATCATCCGAAGATGCGTTGTAGGATATTTTCTTTCTTTTTCGGTTTTTCGTCCGGCAGATACGGGCGGTTGTATTGTCCGGTATGAATCATCTGATAGATAACTCCCCAATCGGGCAGTCCGCCGAGGTTGCGGTCGTCAATAAAAAGGTCGGCTGTCAGTTTGCGCGCACCCATTCCATCTTTCGGTTCGCCGGGGAAATTGCTGTTGACGGCATAGAACTCCACTCCGCGCTCACGGCAATAGTCAACCGCCTGCTGTAGCAGTTCGCCCTCGCGGCAGGACCAGAGAATGAGTTGGTGATGATCCACCTGCTGCAGTTGGCGCAGAGTCTCTATGGCAAAAGGAATAGGTTTGCCAATGGCGGGATAAGCGTGGGTAACGATGGTACCGTCAAAATCAATAGCTATCGTCATAAGGCATTATTTCAAGTTCTATTTTACGTGCAGTGGGTTTGCAGAAATACCACCCTACGGCGGATATGGCAGCCACCCAAAGCATTGACTGATAGCCGCCGAGCAGGTAGTAGGCAATAATAGCTAAAGTCATCGGCTGACCGACAACTATAATGCGCCAAATATCGTAACGGCGATAGAGGGACAAACGCCAGTCCATATCGTCCACAAAACGCAACTGCTTGCAGCGGCGGGAGAAGATATATAGTCCCAAAGGTATGGATATAAGTGCATCAAAGATGACTATATACTGAATGACCATACCGGTAGTGGAAGCGACAGGAATGGTCTTGATAATCTCTTTGTCCAAAAGAAAGAACATAACGGCAGCCGCTAACACGGCGATAAACATAACTGCATAATAGACAGCAGACAGACTACGTGACAGTTTCTGATACATATTTTTGAGAAGTTAGAAGTTAGGCATATTCAGGCTTTGAATTCTATACGATTGACAATGGAGCGACCGAGCGTTATCTCGTCTGTATATTCAATCTCGCCCCCCACAGCCACGCCGCGCGCTATCTGGCTCACTTTCACTCCCGTATCCTGCAAACGGCGGAAGATATAAAAGTTTGTGGTATCCCCCTCCATTGTGGTGGGCAGGGCAAGTATCACCTCGGTAACACCATCGTTTTTGACGCGCTCCACAAGCGAGTCAATCTCTATATCTTTCGGACCCACTCCGTCCATAGGCGATATTATTCCGCCGAGGACGTGGTAAAGACCGTTATACTGCCCGGTGTTCTCCACCTGCATTACGTCCTGCACGTTTTCCACCACGCACACAAGGTGTTTGTCCCTGCTACGGCTGCTGCAAATAGGGCAAAGTTCGGTATCGGATATATTGTGGCAGACACGGCAATAGGTTACTTCATTGCGAAGGCGTGTCATAGCAGAGGCAAAGGCTTCGACCGTCTCCGGCTTTTGCCTTAAAAGGTGTAACACATGTCGTAATGCGGTACGCTTACCCACCCCGGGCAAAGAGGACATCTGCTGCACGGCAGCCTCGAGCAAAACTGACGGATAATCATTCATAACGGCGCAAAGGTACGAAAAAAAAACGTTTTTGCAAACATATTTGCGCAATCATAGATAAATTACGCACAATTATTTGCACAATCGGGAAAAAACGAGTAATTTTGCCGCCGAATTATGTAAATGTATTCATACAAAAATGAAAGCAACACGAATTACTTTTCAGATTCTGCTCTCAGCAGCAGCCGTATTTTTGGCTTGGATGTGTATTGACAGCGTAGTTACCCCCATCCGCTTTGAGGAAACACGCGAACAAAGAGAAGTCAAAGTAATAAAACACCTTATGGATATCCGCATAGCGGAAAACGAGTATAAACTCGTCAAGGGTTACTATACAGCCGACCTCGATTCGCTCGTTCTTTTCCTGCGTACCACTCCCAAGAAGGAAGTTCTGAAAGAGGGTGCGCTCACCGACAAACAGCTTGAAAACAAGATGACCGAGCATAAAGCCGTCAAAATCCTGCAAACAGCAAAGGCAAAAGCACTCGCCAAGATGACTTTTGAGAGCGACAGCGCACTATATGCATACGTTTGGGCTAACGACAAAGATGTAAAAGCCAACGACTTGCAAGGTTTCCGCCGCGACACTATCTTCAAAAACATGATAGAGACCTTATACAAAGGTGAATATACGGAAGCAACCATAGGAGATATTATCTATATCCCCTATACCGACCACCAACGCTTTGAGATAGAGGTGAACAACGGATATGCCACTTCGCAGGGCATACACGTACCTATTATGGCTGCTCGCGCACACTACAACACCTATCTGCACGACCTTGACAAGCAGGAACTGACCAACCTCATAGACAAAGAGCAGAAACTGGATCACTACCCCGGGCTGATGTTCGGTTCTGTAGATGCCCCGAACAACAACGCAGGCAACTGGGAATAACAGTTTCAGCCAATATTGGCTGAAACACTGTATCATAACGATAACAACACATGAGAATAATATCAGGTAAATTTAGGGGGCGTCGGTTGATGCCCCCTAAAAATATAACAGCACGACCAACAACCGACTTTGCCAAAGAAAGTCTTTTTAATCTGCTAAACAACAAAATAGACTTTGAAGGCACGGATATGCTCGACCTCTTTGCAGGTACGGGCGGTATCGGACTTGAGTTTGTCAGCCGTGGCGCGAGAGAAGTGGTGGCAGTGGAGATGGCACACGTGCAGCAAAACTTCATTATCTCCACTTGCAAGAACTTGGGCATAACCAACCTGCACGTTGTAAGAGGCGATGTATTCAAGTTCTTAAACACCAACAAGATGTTGTTCGACTTCATATACGCCGACCCGCCGTATATGCTTGACAACATCTCGGACATACCTTATCTCGCCCTGCCGCACCTCAAAAAAGACAGTTGGATGGTAGTGGAACACGGCAAGGGCACTAACTACAACGCGCACCCCAACTTCGTTGAGATGCGCGAGTATGGAAGTGTACACTTCAGTTTCTTTAAGTCGTAAAAACTTTATTTACCGAGTTTTTTCTGCATACGGCTAAGGTCGGATTTGGTAACATGACCGATAGCGTAAGGCATACGAACTACAGACTGAATAAACTCACTGTGCTTTTTGAGCGCGGGTACAAGCACTTGATATGCAGACAGCTGATAGTCGGGCTGACCTTCAGAGAAGAGGTATTCGTTGCCTGAAACCTTCACTACGTTATATTTGCGACCTTTTTGGGTAATAGAGATAGTCTCACCTTTCTTGGCGGCTTTCATTTGATTCTCAATAGTCATTATCTCGGCGATTGAGTGTTCGCGAGTATCGGCAAGTTCGAGAGTAATCTCACGCTGTGTAAAATAGTCGGCGAGTACAAGTACGTACATATTTGCCTCATAACGAATACTGTAGTTGGGACGCTGGTCGATTTGGTATTTGTCGGAACCGGCTACAACATTGAGTTGAGCAAAAGCCACTACTGCGCTAAGGCAGAGAAGGCAAAGTGAAAAAATCTTTTTCATATCTGTTTGTTTATAGTTTTAATAATTCTCTATAGTCATTTTTAGAGTGTTTTAGCAACCTCCACTTGCTCGAAGGTCTCAAGCATATCGCCTTCTACAAGGTCATTATATGAGCGTATGCTTACGCCGCACTCTTGGTTGACACCCATTTCCTTAACATCGTCTTTGCCGTGTTTGAGTGAAGCGAGGTCGCCGGTGAAGATAACTATACCATCACGAATGACACGCACTCGGTTTTGACGGCGCACCTTACCCTCACGAACTACGCAACCGGCGATAGTTCCGACCTTGGAAATATGGAAGGTCTGCCTTACTTCGAGTGTGGCTGTTACCTCTTCTTTTATCTCCGGCGAGAGCATACCTGCCATAGCGGCTTTCACCTCTTCGAGAGCATCGTAGATGATGTTATATACGCGTATATCCACTTCGGCTTGCTCTGCCATCTTGCGGGCAGTGCCGGTAGGACGGACATTGAAGCCGATGATAATAGCCTCGGATGCCTCGGCGAGCAGCACATCACTATCGGAGATAGCACCGACGGCTTTGTGAATGACATTAACCTGTATGTTCTCTGTTGAGAGTTTGATAAGCGAGTCGGAGAGGGCTTCCACGGAGCCGTCCACATCGGCTTTGACGATGAGGTTCAGTTCCTTAAAGTCGCCAATGGCAAGACGGCGACCGATTTCATCAAGACCAATATGTTTCTTCGTGCGTATAGACATCTCGCGCTGCAGTTGTTCGCGCTTGGCGGCTATCTGTCTTGCTTCCTGCTCGGTGGTCATCACGTTAAACTCGTCGCCGGCTGTAGGTGCGCCGTTCAGACCGAGGATAACCGCCGGTTCACCCGGGAGAGCCTGTTCTATGCTCTGTCCGCGCTCGTTGAACATAGCACGCACTTTGCCGTGGAAAGAGCCGGCAAGGACGATGTCGCCCATGTGGAGCGTACCATCGCTGACAAGCACCGTGCTGACATATCCGCGACCTTTGTCAAGCGACGACTCGATGATGGAGCCTTTCGCACGGCGTTTGGGATTGGCTTTGAGGTCAAGCATATCTGCCTCAAGCAGCACTTTCTCAAGCAGTTCGTAAACGCCCGTACCTTTTTTCGCAGATATATCCTGCGACTGATACTTACCTCCCCAGTCTTCCACGAGCAGGTTCATATTAGCCAGTTCTTCCTTAATTTTTTCGGGATTGGCTCCGGGCTTATCGCACTTGTTAATAGCGAAAATCATAGGTACACCGGCTGCCTGTGCGTGGGAGATAGCCTCGCGTGTCTGTGGCATCACACCGTCGTCGGCAGCTACAATGATAATAGCAATATCCGTAACTTTCGCACCGCGCGCTCGCATAGCAGTAAAGGCTTCGTGTCCCGGGGTGTCAAGGAAAGTGAGGTGTCGCCCGTTTTTGAGTTGGACGTTGTATGCGCCTATATGTTGCGTTATACCGCCTGCCTCACCGGCAATGACGTTGGTGTTGCGTATGTGGTCAAGCAGCGAGGTCTTACCGTGGTCAACGTGTC
>DJXH01000051.1:0-14924 GCA_002449665.1 Bacteroidales bacterium UBA7009 | reverse complement strand
TTACCGTGGTCAACGTGTCCCATCACTGTGATAATCGGGCAGCGTGTCTCAAGGTCTTCATCAGTAAACTGCTCATCGTCAGCGTGTATATCATCCACTACCTGCTGCGAAACATACTCGGTAGTAAAGCCGAACTCCTCTGCTACGATGTTGATGGTCTCGGCATCAAGACGCTGGTTGATACTTACCATCATACCGAGCGACATACAAGTACCTATAATCTTGTTTACCGGCACGTTCATCATCACGGCAAGGTCGTTGGCTGTAACGAACTCTGTGAGTTTAAGGATGGTTGACTGAGCCTGCTCCGCTTTGCGTTCTTCTGCCATCTTCTCGCGTTCGAGCTGACGACGGTCGCGCTTGTGCTTGGATGTGGATGTCTTACCCTTTTGGTTCTGCAGACGGGCAATAGTCTCTTTTATCTGACGTTGTACTTCCTCGTCGTCTATCTCAACCTTGACGGGACGTTTATTGTTGTTTTTGCTGTTCTTACCTTTTTGGTTGCGCGCATCGTTGATGTCCACCTTGTTTTGTTTGATGCGTTCGCGTTTGCGTTTTTCGCCTCCGCCCTGTGCGTTTCCGCCGTGCTGTTGCTGCTGGCGTTCCTCGCGCTCTTTGCGTTTCTCTTCCTTCGTTTTCTTGGTAGGATGAGTGGCTTGGTTGAGGCTGTCAAGGTCAATCTTACCTATCACCTTGGGTTGGACGGGTGCTTGCGGCTTGTGCAGAGTGAAGATTTCGGGTTTGCCGCTATCTTTTTTCTGCTGATCTTGGCGTTGCTGTTGCTGTTCTGCCTCTTTTCTTTTCACTTCTTCGGCAGCTTTCTTGGCAGCACTCTCCTGCTCTTCGCGTTTCTTTGCCTCCATTTCGGCTATGCGTTTTTCCTCCTCGGCACGCATAGCATCAAGCCTCTCCTGCTCGGCACGGCGCAGCCTTTCTTCTTCGGCACGGCGTTGAGCCTCTGCCGCCTCTTTGGCTTTGCGCTCGGCATCAAGGTCAATCTTGCCTATCACTTTGGGTTGCGGCACCTCGGTGGCTATATGAGTGGATGACGATTGCGGCTCCACGGACACTGTCTGCTGCATATCACGTTCCTGACGCTCCTGTGCCTGACGCTCCGCCGCAAGTTTAACAGCCATATCCTTGTTAAATTCATTGGCGAGAAGCAGATACAGGTCATCCTCTATACGGACATTGGGGTCCATAGCGATATCCTTACCCTGCTTTGCACAGAATTCAACGGCGGTGGACATGCCTATATTGAGTTCTTTACAAGCTTTGATAAGTTTTATTGCCATAAGATATTGGGTTTTTAAGTGATTAGGTATGTTTATATTTATTACAGCAGTGCTCGGTTATTCCTCCTCAAACTCTGCTGAAAGGATACGATAGATGTCGTCAACCGTTTCTTCTTCGAGGTCAATGCGCTTCATCAGTTCCTCTTTGGGCAGTGCCAAAACAGACTTGGCGGTATCAAGACCGACACCTTTGAGGGCATCTATTATCCACTGATCTATCTCATCGTTAAACTCGTCAAGATAGATATCCTCCGTATCTGCCTCGTCCATCTCACGATAAACGTCTATCTGATAGCCGGTAAGCATACAAGCGAGCTTGATGTTATATCCGCCCTTACCGATAGCAAGACTTACCTCGTCGGGCTTGAGATAGACTTCGGCTTTCTTCTCTTCATCGTTGATGTTCATAGACGAAATCTTTGCCGGAGCAAGGGCGCGCTGGATATAGAGATTGATGTTTGACGTGTAGTTGATAACGTCTATGTTCTCGTTTCTGAGTTCGCGCACTATACCGTGAATACGCGCACCTTTTATACCTACGCAAGCACCTACGGGGTCGATACGGTCGTCAAAACTCTCAACTGCCACTTTGGCTCTCTCACCCGGTATGCGGGCAATGTTCTTGATAGCAATCAGACCGTCGTGTACCTCCGGCACCTCCTGCTCAAAGAGACGTTGCAGGAAAAGCGGACTGGTACGACTCAGGATAATCTTCGGATTTTGGTTCTTGTTCTCCACCTGCACTACCACGGCGCGAACGGTATCGCCCTTGCGATAGAAGTCTGTTGGAATCTGGTTTTGCTTGGGGAGGTAGAGTTCGTTGCCGTCCTCATCGAGCAGCAACATCTCTTTCTTCCACACCTGATACAGTTCGCCGCTAACCACCTGACCGAGCATCTCCGAGTAGCGGATATAGAGGTTCTCTTTTTGCAGTTCAAGTATCTTGGAAGCAAGCGTTTGGCGCAGGTTGAGAATCATACGGCGACCGAAAGAGGAGAACTCCACCTTGTCGGTAATCTCTTCTCCCACCTCTGCCTCATCGTCTATCTTGAGAGCTTCGCTCAAACTTATCTGTGTCTCGGGATTAGCCACATCGTCATCTTCCATAACGAGACGGTTGCGATAAATCTCAAGATCACCCTTATCGGGATTGATAATCACATCATAATTGGCATCAGAGCCATACATTTTGGCTATAACATTACGAAACGAATCTTCAAGAACATTGATAAAGGTCTGACGATCAATGTTCTTCAACTCTTTGAATTCTGAAAAGATGTCAATCAGATTGATTGACCCTGATTGTTTTGTTGCCATAAAAATGGTATATAATAATTGTTAATAAGTTATCTTCATTTTCCGTCAAAAAGCGAAAACATATTTCACGCTCTTTACGCCGTCGTAGGTCCAAGTGAACGTTTCTATCTGCTTTTGTTTGCGTTTCTTTCCCTCCACCGCCACCATCTGCTCAATGTCAACAGAGAAAGTGTTTTCGTCCACACTGACAAGCTGTCCGCGCAGTTTCTTACCTTCCGCCGTCAGTACTTCCACGTTCTCGCCAAGGTGTTTTTCATATTGCATACGAGTCTTAAACGGGGCTGTCAGACTGACACTGCCAACCTCAAGCGAATAATCGTCTTCATCGCCGAGTTTATCCACAAGATAACGGTTCAGTTCGCCGCAAAAATCCACATCCACACCACGCAGGCGGTCTATCTCCACAACGATATTATTATCTTTGCTAACCGACACATCCACAAGTTCATAGTCAGTATCTCGAAGATAGTCCGTAACAAGATTTCGCACTAATACAACGTCTGTCATATACAAGAAAAGCGGTTTATTTTTATATGTTTAAGGGAACCTTTTGGGTTCCCTTCACTTTAATCCGCTGCAAAGGTACGGATTATATTTTGATTGTGCAACTTTTTGTACAAAAATATCTAAAAGAGTTTGTTTATCTCTTCCGTTTTGAGAAGATGCATCGTTTTTTTGCCATCGGGAGTAAAGGTATATTCCTTCAGTTTGAGCAGTTGCGAACAGAGGTTTTCAGCCTCGGCCTGCGTCATCGGTTTGCCGTCCCTCACTGCGGCGTTCTGCGCCAGAACAAGTGCCATCTGCCTTAAGAGTATATCTCGCGCCTGTAAGCCTGTCTGCTTTACGTTGTCAAGTATATTTTGCAGCGTTTCGAGTGCGCGGCTGCCGTCAAGCACAGCAGGAACAGCAGATACGCTGAAACTGCGAGGTGCAATGCGCTCAAGGTCAAACCCGAGCGAGAGCAGGTCTTCGCGCATTTGCTCGACGAACGGCACATCATCAGTGTCAAGATCCCAAATCTCGGGGAAGAGCATCTGCTGTCGCTCAATATCTTTGGCAGCCAAACGCTTCATACACGTATCATATAGTACGCACACGTGCGCGCGATAACGGCTGATAAGCAACAACCCCGCATCGGAAGGGAGGATGAAATATCGGTCTTGCAGTTGCATCACCTCACCCGCTTCCAAGCCTGACAAGACATCGCCAGACTCGCTCTCCTCTTTGTCGCTGAAGACCAACTCGGTCGTCTTGAGGGTGTCGTCATACATCGTCTTCCACCCCGCAGACATCGGGCGGCTCTGCTTGTATGAGGAGAAGGGGTTGTAGTTAGTATTTCCGGTTGTAGCAGGCTCTGCGGGCGATGATGAGCCGCGAAGGAAAGAAGGAATATCTATTTTGCCGGCAGTGTCAAAGTCAATGGACGGCACTACGTTAAACTTGCCGAGGGCTTCGCGTACCGTAGCAAGCAGGATGGGGAAAATGAGTTGCTCATCTGCAAACTTTATCTCGGTTTTTGTCGGGTGGATATTGACATCGATAGAAGCGGGGTCTATGTCAAAATAGATAAAATACGAGGGCATCACCCCGCCTGTCAGCATACCTTCGTATGCGGTCATCACTGCCTTGTGAAAATAGGCGTGCCGCATAAAACGACCGTTCACAAAGAAATACTGCTTGCTGTTTTTGCCCGCATCTTCGGGTCTGCCCACAAAGCCGCGTATTGACACAAGTTCGGTGTCCGAGGCTATCTCCACTAACTGATGTGAGAAAGTGTGGCGGGTGAGCGAACCGAAAAGTGCTTCTATCCGCAGTTTCTCCGTTGCCGCAGGTAAATCAAGTAGCACTTCGTCCTGACTGACGAGCGTAAACGCCACTTTCGGATAGACAAGCGCAATGCGGTAAAACTCCTGCAGCAGGTTGCGCATCTCAGTCTGGTCGGTCTTAAGGAAACGGCGGCGGGCAGGGACATTGAAAAACAGATTACGAACTTTGATGTTCGTCCCAATGGGACATTGCACCGGTTCTTGGCGTTGCACCTGCGATCCGCTTATTTCGAGCAGAGTACCAAGTTCGCTGTCGGCTATGCGGGTCTGCATCTCCACCTGCGACACGGCGCATATACTGGGCAGCGCCTCTCCGCGAAAGCCCATAGTACGCAGGCTGAAGAGGTCAGCAGCCTCACGGATCTTCGATGTGGCGTGCCACTCAAAAGCCATACGGGCATCCGTCTCGCTCATACCCTTGCCGTTGTCTATCACCTGAAGCATAGTACGACCGGCATCGCGCACTATAATCTGTACGCGCGTCGCACCCGCATCAAGCGAGTTCTCCACAAGTTCTTTCAGACAACTTGCGGGACGCTGTATAACCTCACCTGCTGCAATCTGGTTGGCTACGCTATCAGGCAGAAGACGAACGACATCCATATCTTAACTCAAGAAATAATACAACATAGCGAGGAGCATACCTATTGCCAAGAGCCACACAAGCCTGCGGCTTTGGCGTTGCTCTCGCTGCCGGCGGCGCGCAGCATACTCTTCTGTAAGACTACTCTTACGAAGGCGCGCAAGTTTCTCCTTGCGCGCCTCTTTATCTTTGTCGTAGTAAATGGGGCGATAGTCCCACTCACGCGGCTTGTTTACTTTCGGGAACAATACTGACATTCGTATCGTCTTACTTCACGATAGCCAGGAACTGGCTGTCTTCCATATATTTAGCGAACTCAATATCTTTAGCGGCACGTGCCTTCATAGCTGCATCCATATTGACAGCCTTCTGCATATTGCTGTAAACGCCGTCACGGTCGTTGGTACGAGCGGCAACGATTGCGCAGAGATAAGCAGTGGTGGCATTGGGGTTCTCTATGGCAGCAAGGGTCTTGCGCGCACCTGCATAGTCCTCATTGAGGATTTGTTGAACGGCGGTGTTGTTGTTAACCGTCTTGCCATACGAACCTTTAGCGCGGTTGTACTCACCCTTCATAGTATAGAGAGTACCCATAGCGGTAGCGAGGTCGCCTTCAGTACCGGCTGCTTTGCCGAGATATGTTTCGGCTTTCTTAAGGTCGCCGTCCACCATAGCGGCTACACCTGCGTTGTAGTTAACATCAGCGTTGTTGGGAGCGATAGCGAGGGCTTTGTCGTAGCAACGACGTGCCTGCTCAACGTTGTTTTGTGCGAAGTAGCACATACCGAGGTTGTTCCATCCGCGATAGTCGTCTTTGTAGATGTTTGTAACTTTCTCATAGATAGCCATCTTCTCGGCAGGATTGCTTGTGAGAGTAGCAGCATAGAGCAGTTCGTCAACGCTGAGAGCAGCAGGGTCGTTCTTTGCAAGAGCAGAGATTTCCTCGTCTGACTTACCTATGATGTCGGTGGTGAGGATAAGACGGCTACGACGGAGAGCAGGAAGAATGTCGGTAGCAATAGTCTGATATACAGCAGAGAGGTTCTTTATCTGTGCCTCACGCTCTTCGGGATCATTATACATAGAGAGAATACGGAGAATCATATCTTTCTCTTGTACGTTGCTTTGCTCAACGGCTTTCTTGAAACCGTCCCAGTCCTCGGCAGTGATGTCGGTGTCGATACCGGCTTTCACTTTACTCTGACGAAGAACGCGTTTGAGGTAGTTCTCGGTGTTGGTCTGACGGTTTTTGGCAAGACGCTCGTTGAGTTCTTGTGTACCATCGGGACTTGCATAACCTGCCACTTCAAGGCTGTGAATTTCTTTGTTCTCTGCCTTGTCAGCCTCAACGATAGCGGCTTTGAGGTCTTTCATCTCTTGAGAGGTGAGTTGCGATTGACGAAGCTCTGCCTGTTGGATAAGGAAGAGGATGTCAGCCTCTTGGGTCTCTTGGATGATGCGTTGGAATTTGTCGGGAGTAATCTGAGTGCGAGCCTCTTTGGGGTTAACGAGCAGAGATGTGGTGTTGATACCGTCAGCCACTTTTATTTCGGGAATCTCAACGGCTTTCTTACCTTTGCGAGCCTCAAAACGGAGCCATAGTTCAGACTGAGCCATCTCTGGGATATAGTCAAAACTTGCATTTTGGGTATAAGTACCGCCCTGTTTGTAACTTACGGTCTTGCCGTTTTCTTTCACTTTCTCGCCTATGTATGTAACAGGCTCGCCGAGAGTCTCCTGACCGTTGTATTTAAGTACGGGAGTAACTATAACAACGGCATTCTTGGCAAATTTCTTCTGAGGGAAAGTACCTGTAATCTCTACGTTCACTTTGCCGCCTACTACGGTCATAGGATTAGGATTGCATTTGATTTGGTCAGGTGCGATAGGAGCACCACAAGATGATAACATTGCAACTGCAACGATCATCGCAAAAAAGAAAATTTTCTTCATAATTAAATAGTAATGAATTATTTATATCTTTCGTTGTCTTGTCTGAAACTGCTGTAGAACGTCCCATATATATCCTTCAAAACGCTGACTATATACAGCCCACTCCACAATTCGGCTGCAAAATTAGTGCGTTTTTTCGGATTACACAAGATTTTGCATAATTTTTGATAAAATATATAAAAATATGCGGATAATTACCCAAAAACAGTAAAGAATTTAGCCGTGTGTTTGCACAAGACAATCAAGTGTCGTAACTTTGCGAATTGTTAGACTGAATTATTATGCACACATATACCCGCAAGCACAGCACAACTATATTGCTCTTTTTCGGACTGCTGACCGTTATGGCGGCAGCCGCGTCTTGCAGCGGCGAAAATGCTGCCGACAAGATGCGCCGCGAGAAGATGGCAGCCGATAGCCTTTCGCTCATAAGAGCCAAGCAGACAGCCGTTTATTCCGACTCCATACTGAACACACTGCTGCCGAAAGCCGATTCGCTCATAAAATTCTTCTCCTACGAAAAGCAGGAGAACTATGAAGACCACGGCTACTATACCCACCGCCTGCTAACCACACAGAAGAACACCCAAAGGCAGTTTTTGCAGGCGCAGACAGACGACAGAGGCGCACTGATAGTACAGTCGTACTACTACGGTGCCAAGCCCATAGACCATACCGCCGTCAGATTAGAGGCGGGAGAGGTGTATGCCGAGGCGGAAGGCAGCAGGCACAGTTTTGAAGCAGAGGGTGTACACGAGATAGTGAGCATAAGGGACGAGGATGCCAAACGCCTGCTTGAGTTCGTAGCCACACACCTGCAAGAGCGGATAAAAGTAACGGCTCACGGCAAGCAGAAAGCAGTCTATTACCTGCAAAACAACGAGAAAGAAGCACTGCGGCAGACTCTCGAACTGTCGCTTGTCATGACCGACATAGCAACGCTCGAGAACACAATCAGAGTGTCCAACAGGCAGGCAGAGACATTGGAAAGGCGGCTGAACAAGGCGAGAGAAAGACAAATCAGCGACAATAATCAAAACAAATAAGATATGTCAGAGACCAAATACGAGAGCAAAGTTTGCTCTATTCCGGCAGATGCACATACCGTCTATTCGGTATTGAGCCGATTAGACAACCTCAACCGAGTAAAAGACCTTATTCCGCAAGACAAGGTGCAGGAACTGGAGATAACTGAAGACTATGTACGTCTCAAAGTGGACGGATTAGGACAGAAAATAACAGTCCGCATAGTGGATAAGAAAGAAAACGACACCATCAAGTTCGGCTTTGAGAACATACCCATGGAAATGAATTTTTGGATTCAACTAAAAGAACTATCGCCTGTGGATACACGTATCCGCCTGACGCTCAAAGCCGACATACCCTTTATGTTCAAAGCCATGATAGGCGGCAAGATACAGACAGGACTTGACCAAGCGGCGGAGATGCTGTCTCGGTTCCCCTACCAAGACTGGCAGCAACAAAGAGAAGTATAACCACACCATACCCTTTTGCCTATGAAGACATATATACACCGTGAAGGACGAAGCATAATTATCTTCACCTGCCTTCTGCTCTTTGCTATCAACGTGCCTCTTTATCTGTACTATCCCGGCATACCGTTTGCCATAGGACTGCTGCTGTCGGCGGCACTGCTTGTGTTCGTTACTTTCTTTTTCCGCAACCCCGTGAGGATAAAGAACACCGACGACCCGCACCTGCTTATATGCCCTGCCGACGGGCGTGTGGTGGTAGTGGAGCCTGTGATGGAAAACGAGTACTTCCACCGTGAAATGCTGCAAGTGAGCATTTTTATGTCGCCGTTTAACGTCCATGCCAACTGGTATCCCATTGAGGGCGATGTACTTGTCAGCACCCACCAGAAAGGCAGACATCGCGGTGCATGGCTGCCCAAGTCGTCCACGGAGAACGAGCGCAGTCTGGTAGTGATAAAAACGCCGTTTGATGCTACATTGGCAGTAAGGCAGATTGCAGGGGCAATGGCACGCCGTATTGTTACCTATGCCAAGGAAGGCGGCAAGTCAGTGCGCAACCAACATCTCGGCTTTATCAAGTTCGGCTCACGCGTGGATATGTACCTGCCGCTGAACACCGACATCTATGTTGAGACGGGCGATATAGTGAAAGGCAACGAGACTATACTCGGTCGTATCAACGCTACAAAAGATGAACAATCAAAATAAATCTTTTAAGATGAACAAGATACAACAACTTTTTAACACCTACCCTTTTGCCCTGAGCAATGAGCAGGTAGCCGCAGCAACGAAAGAGTTGCTCTCGGCGCACTTTGAAGAGAACAACAACAAAGAGGTGTGGAAACAATGTCTGAACCAAATAGACCTCACCACCCTCAACGGCGATGACACTACGGAGAAAGTAAAAACAATGACAGAGCGGGTCAATGCTTTTGCGGAACGTTTTGAGGACATTCCCAACGTGGCTGCCATCTGCGTCTATCCCGCACTTGTAGCCACCGTCCGTCAGAACCTCAAAGCCAACATCGGCATAGCAGCCGTAGCAGGCGGTTTCCCCGCATCGCAGACATTTACCGAGGTGAAGATAGCAGAAGCGGCTATGGCAGTCAAAGACGGTGCCACCGAAATAGACATTGTGTTGCCCACCGGCAAGTTCCTCGAAGGCAGATACGAAGAGATAAGCGACGAGATAATCGAGATAAAAGCCGCCATACGCGGTGCTCACCTCAAGGTCATACTCGAGACAGGCGCACTGAAAACGGTGGAGAATATCTGGAAAGCCTCTATATTGTCTATGGCATCTGGAGCCGACTTCATCAAGACCTCCACAGGCAAGATTGCCGTAAATGCCACACCCGAAGCGGCATACGTAATGTGCAGTGCCATACGCGCGTGGAAAGAGAAAACCGGCGAGAAAGTATGCTTCAAGCCAGCAGGCGGCGTAAGTACGACAGACGAGGCTGTACAATACTATACCATAGTAAAAGAACTGCTCGGAGCCGACTGGCTGAACAACAGCAGTTTCCGTTTCGGAGCTTCCCGACTTGCCAACAACCTGCTGACATCTATTATCGGCACAGAGACCAAGTACTTCTAATCTGCTGTTAACAAGCACAAACAATCATAAAAGTGCACTATCAGTCCGAACTGCAAGATTTTTACAGTTCGGACTGATGCTTCATAGGGGAGGGCAAAATAAAAACCCGAAACTAACTGACTTGTATTTCTCCACAAGCACAGCCGCCCTCCCCCGAAGATTTAATTAGGAATATGGAGTTAGGAGTCAGAACTCTTCAAGCAGTTATCCTTCCTCGCGAGGTTGAGGAGTCTCTATGCCTCAGGTGTCTGAGCCTCGCCGGGAGTACCACCACCTATCTTATCTTCACTTACGCATAATGCGTGAAGCAACTCCACTTCCTGTATCTCTGTCATTGGATTGTTGTAATTCACCATAACATTTACTATTTTATTATTTACTATTTTATTATTTACATTTTGATTATTTACATTTTCTTCGGAGTATTCGGAGTACTCGGAATAATATGAGTACTCCGAATAAATATCTGTTTCCTATCTCCTCCCATTATGGGGAGGGCGGGAGGGGCTATTCAATTCGCTTCCCTTGGGCATCATATTTTACGCCGCCGCGCTCGATGATAAAAATGCCGTCCTCTACGTATTTCTTCGTCTCTATCTCCTGCTCGGTCTCGTCCATTGTTATCGTCTCGCCCGTGTCGGCTATGCGTATGCGGACAGGAGCAGTATAGACAGTACCATTCAGTATACGGAAATAGGCGCGGAAGGAACGGGCACGCGTGCCGGATGTCTGATTGGGATAATACAAACGGTTGTTGATAAGGAATATGTAACTCTTTTCCTTAACATATTCTGTCGGAGTAAATACAGAATGAAAACTTACATCTCCGGATTGGGCAGTATAACTCTGTGTCGTGAATGTCTTAAGTATCTTACCTTCGAATCGCATTGATGTGATTTCTTCACCTACAAGGAACAGATAAGGCTTACCCGCTTCTATTATGTCCATTATACGCTCGAAATATATATCCATTGATGCTGTAGTCGCTGTCGAATTGGACATATCGAATATATGACCGTCCCACTCGGTATATTCTGTGTCGGGGTCAACATCAAACGGCAAGGCTATCGTATTCCACTGACCTGCTGACATACTGCGATTGATAGTAACATTCACTGCCTTTGCTCCGCCGGCGGCTCCCTCGCCATACTTCGCGAGCAAGGCTGCATACGTTGTTGCCACTCCGTTGTCCGTTGCCGTACCATCCTCTTCCAACACTATCTCCGGCGTGCCGTCTATCTCAAAGGTCGCTGTATAGGTTACATTCGGGGTGTTCTCGTCAATGGTGATGGTGCGGGGGTTGTCGGTGTTGCCGTCCTGCCACTGAGCGAAGTGGTAGTTTGTGTTAGGTGTGGCTGTGATATTGTGTTCGGTGCCATAGTCGTATGTGCCGCCGCCGCTTACCGTACCATTTGCACCGGCAGCAACATTGAGTGCATATTGGCGAAGGGTCTGAGTCCAAGTGGCGGTATATTCAGTGGTTGCAGCAGGCATCGTTGCAGCGGGAGTGGGATCCCAGCCGTTGAACGTATAGGCATATTGCACCGTGGATGCCTTCGTCGGGGTCTCAGGTTGTGTTATCGTTGTGCCGTATTCCACTGTGCCTGAGGTGTATGTGCCGGTCAGGGCATCGCCGTCCGTGGTCCAAGTGAGAGTGTAGGAATTAGGAGTAGCGGTATAGGTAGCGGTATAGGTGGCAGTACCTGTTACGGCTACAATTTCGTTATCCCAACCGTTGAACGTGTAGGTGTATTCGTTGTCGGCGGCTTTGGTGGGTGTGGCACCGTCGTAGGCGGGTGTTTCGCCGTAGGCTACGGAATAGACCGCATCGGTTGTACCATCTGATTTCTTCAGTGTCGTTCCATCCGCATTCTTAAAGGTGATGTCGTAGGTGTTTGTGGTGCGGGTGAAGTTGGCGCGAATAGTAAAGTCTTCTGTAACGTTAGCGGGTACAGCAACATTGTTTGCTTTCTTATCCCAACCGTTGAATGTATAACCATATTGAGCCGTGTTGGTAGCCTGATTAGCGGTAATGGTTGTGTTGTTGATGGTGATTTTATTGCCATTGATACTAATAGGTGCACCAGCGGGTATGCCCGTTATCTCCATTGCACTTACAGAACCATAACTTGCATTATTGCTAACAAATGATACGGTGTAGGTGGCGGCAGGAATCTCCTCAAAAACAGCACCTACGGTATAATTCTTTGCCCCCATAGTAAGGCTATATGTACCGTCTCCGTTATCAATTATATCACTCGTATTGATTCCTGTCCACCGAACAAAACGCCAACCGTCTTTGGGTTGCGGGGTAAAGGTGAAACGTGAACCTTGATAGAAGGTGTATGTGTTGCCATCCACTGCCAAGACCGGTTCCCAATGATTAATTAGGACATTATTTCCGTCTTCTGTTCCATTATTTCCCCTATTCACCGTGATGGTTCGTTTGGTCGGTTCGGTACCGATTTTTACGGTTATAGTTGGTTCACTCCAATACCCCGTTGCATCAATTTTTATGAATTGGGGTTTATCGGCAAGTGTCGGATTAAAAACAGTAACTTTTCCGGTTGAGAAAAACCATATTGGTGTTGATATTGGAGCATCTTCATCCCCAGTATAGGTACATAAAAAAGACGGGTTAACGTTCATTAATTGCTGCTCGTTATAATTATTATAACCGGAACTTGCTGCAACGCTATATGCATCATCTGTTGCATCAATATTGTATATTCCTGATGGAATTGCCGTAGTTGATATGTCTTTATCAGCAAATAAATACATATCCGTAATATATTTATTATTGTTACTATTACTCTGTACCCACAACTCATAACCTATTGCACCAGAGGGTTGTTCGCCATAGTTAGATATAGTCATTTGGTCAGTTGTAAAGTTTACTGACTTGTCACTCTCCTCAGTAAGATACCACCAGTTACGTTCTGTAGCATCTATTCCTGCTATTACATAAATATTATACACTTTTCCATCTCGATCAGTATAATAAATATCAAATGCTTTTTGCCCATCGTCAATCGGCTGAAATTGTGCACGCGCTGATACTATGTCTATAAACTTATTTTCAATGTAAGAATATAATAGTGTATAATTGCTGTTAATATCTGTTCCCAAATTTGTCCCTTCCAACCATTCATTATCGTTGAATGATGTCCCCCAACTTTTGGTAGAATAAAAACATGCAAAGTAAATCCCATCATCCTTTTGGGGCATCACATAGCTGCTATATCTCGAATTGCCCCATAGCCAATCCAAATTATGAATATAACCCAAATTATGCTTAATTGTTTCCCCTTGTTGCGCCATAGCAGCCATAGCGCGGGCTTTGAGTTGGGTTTCATTGACTTTGTTAAGCAGGCTGTAGTCTTGCATTGCTTTATTGTTTCGCAATTGTGTTTGCCTTTGGGCAATGCGTTCTTTGGCAGCAATTATTGGATTGCCGCCTTGTACAACACTCTTTTTGTTTGCTACTTCTACATTCTGAATTTGCCGCAAGTTACGTTGAGGCATACTCGTTTGCGCTTGTATTCTGACGGGCAGCAACAAGGCAAGAGCAAAGAAAATTGAGAAAAGTTTTTTCATAGTAATTAGGTTTTTGAAGGTTAGTATTTTGGTTTGTTATATATCACTATTTTTTTATAGGCGGGGCTTTGTATCAACGATAGCATCGTTGATGCTATATTGACGGATGCGGTTCCTTATTTTGCTTTTCCGACGCTCGAATACGATTTTTTATTTTGCTTATCCAACGCTCGGAGGCGGCGGATGTTGTTTATCACCGATACCATCGGTGATGGTATAAAAACGGCAATTTTATTTCCTATTTTCTGTCCGCATGGGATGGCTATCATATAAGTAAGGATATAGTATCCGTATAGTGTTCCTGTTCAGTTCCATTTCAGTTCCTGTTCATATAGATGCTCAACGGACACAAAAACAAGCGGTAATATCGCTATATCATAAGGTCAATTTGCGCGTTTTAATGTGTTCGCGGCACAGTCAAAACTATTCTATTCTCTTGCTACACGCCTACCGGCAGCAACATTGCCAATACGAAGAAAATTGAGAATAGTTTTTTCATAGTTGTAAGGGTTTTAGAGGGTTAGTTTATTATGGTTAATTTGCACAAAATCTATTGTTTACATTATTTCTTCACACTGAAAACAAACAACAATTTGGTATTTTTGCACTTTTGAACGAGATAAAAATTAGTATTTCTGCGTAATTATGACAAAATAATTTGCGTAATAGTGCAAACTACATTACCTTTATCGCTGTAAATCAAAAGATTAACCATTATGATATTCAAACGCAAACTTTATGACGAAATGTTGGAGTGGAAAACTTGGAACGGTCAGTACGCACTGCTAATTAAAGGTGCAAGACGCGTGGGTAAATCCACTCTTGCGAAAGAATTTGCCCAAAGAGAATATCGGTCATACAATATGAAAACCCCTGTGGTTCAAATGCTTGTGGCTTCCGGGAATAAACTTTTTACTACACATTCCCAAAAGATGCTAATCATAACTATGAGATTGATTTTCTCTTGTCACGGGGGAACAAACTGGTGCCGATAGAGGTCAAGTCATCTGGGTACAAGACCCACAAGTCGCTTGACGTGTTCTGCGATAAGTACTCACAATGCATTGGTGAGCGGATCCTGCTCTACACGAAGGACTATTGTAAGGACGGGCAGACGACCTGCGTGCCGGTGTATTTCACGCCGTTTCTGTGATTTGTTGTTTGTTTTCAATACGTCAAAGGTCGCTGTTTGCCTTCAAAATTGACAACAATATACCAAAAGAATGGTAGCAATCAAGGGGTCGTTTGATTGACACCCCC
>DJXH01000017.1 GCA_002449665.1 Bacteroidales bacterium UBA7009 | reverse complement strand
CGTTTCAGGTAAAGGCGGCAACCATATTTCTCACTCATGCGTCGGGCCAGGTAGAGTGGACTGGGGCGCCCCACATAGTCGCGTAACAGCGACATGTACTCTTCCTGAAACTCGCGACTCTCAAGAATGGGCAGATACTCCTCTTGCAGTTTCTGCACTGTAGCATAGAGAATCTCGGGAACATAAGCCCCGCCAAACTCTCCATAAAATCCTTTTTCGTCAACTAAATAGCTTTTCTTCATACTTGTTGTTATTTTAATCTGTTTTATTTCCCTCTTTTAATACTTACTAAAAAAGGCTCGTCGCGTTAACGACGAGCCTTTTTTATCTGATGTAGATACATATATATATGGCTACGTACCCCGCGACTATTTGAATCTCGAGTTACGCCACCACCATGCATTCATCAATTTTGTCATATATATATAAGTTTTTATGTTTTCGGTTGCAAAAGTATATATTATTCTTTTAATCCACAAATATTTTGCTTGTTTTTTTACAAATTTGTAAGTAAAAGGTAAATTTTATCGACAAAATTTGTTTTTTAACCTTTAATGTTGTATATTTGCCAACGATAAGACAGCATTTCGTTTAAAATGCATCTTATCATTCGTGTTTGTGAGGTTGGTAGCGTCCTGCACCAACCTCTTCTGTTATGTAAAAAAGCCTGACCTCACGGCCAGACTTTTTCCTAACTTATATAATAATACACGTACGGTCCATTCGCGAAGAAACCGCGTTTTACCATTCCCCGTGAGGAGATGATGTTAATCGTAATCACTATTGTTGTTTGTTAGCCTCAATCTTCCTTACATCGAGGAACTTCGGCATCTTAACATATAAGGCAGGTCTTCTGACTTTGTTCCAACTACAGACTCCTTCCCATTTTTCCCTTGCATTGAGGGCCAAACAGTGGATTTTGCCTTGTCTGTAGTGTATAAAGGAACTTACAGCTGCGGGACAGTCGGAGATTTACACTCACATTCCCCTTTAATCGCTGTTATGCGAACCTTAATGTGTCCGTACTTGCTGACATGACGTCAGGTCGCTTAGACTGTGCAAAGGTAATCAATTCCTATTACCCGACGAAAAATGGTCAAAAGAAAATGATAAAAGATGCATTGATTTAACATCCTTTATCATTTTCAGAGACCATTCAGGCTGTTTCGCCGTCATGGCTTTTGAGAGTTATTGGATTTCCCAACCGATGGCCGATGCGCCCAGTACGGCAGCACTGGCACCGTCAAGTCCGCTTACCAAAAACTGTGCTTTGTTCTTGAAGATGGGAAGCACATGGTTGTTGTACGCCTTCTTGATGGGTTCCATAATCAGGTCGCCGGCTTTCACCATGCCTCCGAAGAAGATGAACGCTTCGGGTGAACTGAAGGCAGCGAAGTCTGCACATGCCTCACCGAGCATCTTACCCGTAAACTCGTAAATCTCCTTGGCAACCTCGTCGCCTTTGCCGGCAGCAATAGAAACATCAAGTGACGTTATGTCCTCGGGGTTCATTTCGCGTAACAGTGAAGGACGGTCGGTCTTTGCCAGAATCTCGCGTGCTGTACGAGCCACACCAGTGGCAGAGCAGTATGCCTCCAGACAACCGGTGCGTCCACATCCGCAAGAACGACCTTCGGCACCGCGAACCATCGTGACGTGTCCCAGTTCACCGGCGAAACCGTCGTGGCCGTAGAGTAGTTGGCCGTTGACCACAATACCAGAACCTACACCGGTTCCCAGCGTAATGACAATAAAGTTCTTCATGCCTCGAGCCACACCATAGACCATTTCGCCGATAGCGGCAGCGTTAGCATCGTTTGTAAGTGCTACGGGAATGCCTAAAGCATCGCTGAAGAGTTTGGCAAGAGGTACTATGCCGTTATGAGCCCAAGCCAGGTTCGGAGCATACTCAATGGTACCGTTATAATAATTGCCGTTGGGGGCGCCTATGCCCATGGCTTTGATTTTCTCAATGCCACCCACTTGGTCAATGATGACCTGTAAGGCATCAACAGAAGCCTTGACATAGTCTTCAACCTTCTCGAAACCTCCGGTCTTAATGGCTGTTGTCGCCTTGATTTCACCACGGGCATCTACGATGCCGAAAACGGAGTTTGTTCCTCCTAAGTCCAAGCCGATAACGTAGGGCTTGATTCCTTGTTGTTCGTTCATGTTATATTTAAGTTTATGTGAAATAGTTATTGTGTGGCAAAGGTACGAAGAAATTTGAGATTAGGAAGTTGTCGCGAATAGTTTTTTTCATCAGTAGAATGTTAAATAAGCCTAATAGGTTGGATCGATTTGCTTTTTTGCTTACTAATTTGTACCTTTGCACTCAATATGCCGTTTCCTATATATAATATAGTAGATTTAATATTCAAAGGTATGCTCATTGGTATGATAGCTTCAGCACCGATGGGTCCTGTGGGGGTGCTTTGTGTGCAGCGAACGCTGAACAAAGGCCGTTGGTATGGCTTTGTGACAGGCGTTGGTGCTGCTGTGAGCGACATTATCTATGCAGGTATTACCGGTTTTGGCATGTCGTTCGTAACAGATTTTATCAACGATGCCCAAAATAAGTTCTACCTCCAGATTATCGGCAGCATATTGCTTCTCGCGTTTGGTATAGCCACATGGCGGAGTGACCCCTCAAAGAATATCCGTCACTCGGGTTCTCAGCGCGGTACGCTGTGGCACAACACCTGGACGGCGTTCCTCGTGACGTTCAGCAACCCGTTGATTATCTTCCTGTTTATGGGACTGTTTGCCCAGTTCGCGTTTGTGTTCCCAGACCATCCGTTTGAAATGGTCATAGGGTTCTTGAGCATTGTGGCAGGAGCACTACTGTGGTGGTTTGGCTTGTCGTGGCTGGTTGATAAGGTACGTGCTATTTTTGACGACAACGGCATCAAGATAATTAATCAGATTATTGGTGCGGTAGTGGTTATTTTCTCGTTGGTCTTTCTGTTTGGCACAACCACCAGCCTGTTTCGCTTCTTTTAGTTAAAAGGTAAAAAAGTAAAGATAAAGAATGTATATTGCACAGGAATTAAGGAAAAAGAATATTGCCGAGTACCTGCTGTATATGTGGCAGATAGAGGATACCATTCGTGCCTTCGACTGCTCTTTGCCGCGCATCCGGCGTGAATATATAGACCGTTTCGGTTACAATGAAGAGCAAAAAGAAGAAGAACTCGACTGGTTTGGTAACCTAATCAGAATGATGAATACAGAGGGCTGTCGTGAAAAGGGCCATTTGCAAATCAATCAGGTTACACTCCAGCAGTTGGAAGAGTTGCATAGCCAGTTGTTGGCATCAACGAAGTTCCCCTTTTATAATGCAGAGTATTATAAAGTGTTGCCTTATATCGTAGAGCTGCGCAACCGTGGTGCCCATAAGGAGGAAAACGAAATAGAAACATGTTTTAACTCGCTTTATGGTGTCATGATGCTGCGTTTGCAGAAAAAGGACATTACACCTAACACACAACATGCCGTCAAGGAAATCACCACCCTGATAGGAATGTTGAACGACTATTATTTAAAAGACAAAGAAACCCCCTTGCAATTCGAATAATTATGAATATCTTAGTAACAGGCTGTCGAGGCCAATTAGGAAATGAAATGCAATTGCTGGAGAAGGAACATCCCCAGCATACTTATTTTAATACTGACGTGGAAGAGTTGGACATCAGCAACCAGTTGGCCGTGGAGCATTTTGTGGCAGTCAATAAAATTGACGGAATCGTGAATTGTGCCGCTTATACCGCTGTTGACAAGGCTGAGAGTGACAAGGAATTAGCTACGACGCTCAATACCATTGCGCCGGCCTATTTGGCTGCCGCGGTGGAGAAACGTGGTGGTTGGATGATTCAGATATCTACTGATTACGTGTTTGACGGCACCAAGCACACGCCATACGTGGAGACAGACACTCCCTGTCCGAACAGTGTTTATGGGTCAACAAAACTGGCTGGCGAACTGGGCGTATCGAAGTTCTGCAGGCAGGCTATGATCATCCGTACGGCATGGCTGTATTCGACCTTCGGTAACAACTTCGTGAAGACCATGATACGTTTAGGTAGAGAGAAAACGGAACTGGGTGTTATCTTTGACCAGATAGGCACACCGACCTATGCACGTGATTTGGCCCGTGTCATCTTCACCGCCATAGAGCAGGGCGTAAAGCCTGGTGTCTATCATTTCTCCAACGAGGGAGTTATCTCATGGTATGACTTTACAAAGGCCATCCATCGTCTGGCAGGCATCTCCACCTGTCAGGTGCGTCCGTTGCACACCAGCGAATACCCCACGCCAGCCAACCGTCCGCATTACTCGGTACTTGACAAGACCAAGCTGAAGCAGACCTATGACATAGAGGTGCCGTACTGGGAAGAGAGCCTCGCAGAGTGTGTAAAGAAACTATGCTCCCTAAGTTCTTTGTGAGCCAAGCGACAAAGCCGAGCGAGGAAACCATAGGGGTCTGAACAAGCGCAGTTCCCCAAGTACAAATAATTAACAGGTCTGATAACCGCTTGTTCAGACCCCATACCCCAAGCTTAGGAGGCTCAGAATGAATCAAGAGATAGAAAGAAGAAGAACCTTTGCAATTATTTCGCACCCTGACGCTGGTAAGACCACGCTGACCGAGAAGTTCCTGCTTTTCGGCGGACAGATACAGGTGGCCGGTGCAGTAAAGAACAACAAAATTAAAAAGACGGCTACCAGCGACTGGATGGATATAGAGAAACAACGTGGTATCTCGGTCAGCACTTCCGTGATGGAGTTCGACTACACCCCCGACGGTTCGGACATTGAATATAAGGTGAACATCCTCGACACCCCCGGCCACCAGGATTTTGCCGAAGACACCTACCGTACGCTGACGGCTGTTGATTCTGCCATCATTGTAGTCGATGGTGCCAAGGGTGTGGAGACACAAACCCGTAAGCTCATGTCTGTTTGCCGCATGAGAAATACTCCCGTCATCATCTTTATTAATAAGATGGATCGTGAAGGTCGTGACCCGTTTGACCTTTTGGACGAGTTGGAGCAGGAACTGGAAATTAAGGTACGTCCCCTCAGCTGGCCTATCAACCAAGGTGCCAAATTTAAGGGGGTCTATAATATTTATGAACAAAAGCTCGATCTCTTCACGCCTGATAAACAGCGCGTGACCGAAAAGGTCAGCGTAGATATTGCTTCGGCAGACCTTGATGTCCGAAT
>DJXH01000056.1 GCA_002449665.1 Bacteroidales bacterium UBA7009 | reverse complement strand
GCCGCCGCTGGGACGACAACTCCGATGCCAACATAGACATCATTGCACAGAACAACAACAACTTATATAAAGACCGCCTGCGCACTTGGGAACTGCAAGCACGTATCAAAATGAACAGGAGATGAACATACGTGTAGGCATACTGACAGCACCGAAGATAGAAAGTGAACCCGCCGACGGCGGGTTCTTGCTGCGTAACGTGCGCATAGGAATAGGCTTTCACTGGGACAGACAAGAGACACAGCAATTCACCGGCGAACTGCAAATACTCAGCAACAAAGACGGCACACAAACGGCTGTAAACGAACTTGATATAGAAGACTATCTGTGCTCGGTCATATCGTCGGAGATGAGCAGCAACAGTCCTGAAGAACTGCTCAAAGCCCATGCCGTCATCTCCCGCTCGTGGGCAATACGTGCCATAGAAGCCAACCGACAATCGCTAAAGGATATACGTTCTGTCGCTTTTGAGACCGGCGGACATATAGGCTTTGACGTATGCGCAGACGACCACTGCCAGCGATATGAAGGCACAGGGCGTATGAACAACAAAGCCGTCAGTGCCGTCAAAGCCACCAAAGGCGAGGTGCTGACATACGGCGATGAGATATGCGACACGCGCTTTCACAAGTGTTGCGGCGGCAGAACGGAGGTCTTCTCCACCTGCTGGGAGGATAAGTATGTACCTTACTTGCAATCTGTTGAATGTCCGTGGTGTGACACTGACAACAAAGACATATTGACTTCCGTACTCAACGACTACGACCAAGAGACGAGAGATTTTCACGACTGGCAGGTAAGTTACACGGCAGCCGAACTCGGAGATATAATACGCGACAAGACAGGCATCGACCTTGGCGAGATAACGGCACTTGTACCATTGTTGCGCGGTCAGTCGGGACGCATATACCGGCTACGCATAGAAGGTACAAAAGGCAGCACGGAGATAGGTAAAGAACTGAAGATTAGGCGTGCGCTGTCCCCAACCTGCCTCTATTCGTCTTGGTTTGACGTAGAGCGGACTGCCAATGGCTTCACGCTCCGAGGCAAAGGTTGGGGACATGGCGTAGGACTATGCCAAATAGGTGCGGCGGTGATGGCCGCCAACGGGGCAGACTACAAGCAGATACTGCAATACTATTACCCCGGCACTCTAATACGGCAAATACACTGATTTTCTTACCATCTGCCGCCCGGACCACCGCCTTGGTTGCCGGACGAATAGGAGTCAAGCGAAACACTGATGCCCCCGCTTACGGTTGCGGGATAATACCCTACTCCGCCGAAGACGGATGTACCGCTTGCTGAAACGCCGGATTTAAGTGTCGGCGTGGAAGCACCAGATACAACGA
The DNA here is from genome assembly GCA_002449665.1 of Bacteroidales bacterium UBA7009. GTDB lineage: Bacteria > Bacteroidota > Bacteroidia > Bacteroidales > Paludibacteraceae > Colicola. The sequence goes on along the minus strand of DJXH01000056.1, from coordinate 16,198 downwards.
GTTTGGAACCGCCACTACTCGGGGTCTTAAAAGCAAATTATGATATACAATCTTACCACATAAACCATAATAATTATCATTTTTTCTCTTTATTTTTGTGCACGCACTTGTATATAAAAAGATTTTGCATTATCTTTGCAGCGTTTTTACTCACACATTCAGACACTTATATGCCTTCTTCAGCACAAAACGAACAACTTATCAGCAATATCAAAAAGAGCGATATTGCTGTATTACGTCATATCAATCGTTTTCCAGCTCCTAATAATACTGAATTCGTTTCGCCCTACCTTGTTATCAGCATCAATAACAAAGGGACAGCGCGCGCAATATATGACATGAAGGAGGTAGCGTTCAAAAAGAACGATATTGCCGTAGTTATGCCCAACCATTTGCTGTGTCCGCTATATAATAGCGAAGACTATGATGTAACACTTATTGTAGCATCCGAACAGTTCATAGAAGAACTCCGGCACCGCATACTGTCCTACGACTACAGCAAATTTCACATTGCTCCCGCCTCTGTGCTGACAGACGAACAGATGCTGATGCTGCAAAAAGTGGTGGACGTGATAGAGTTAATAAGCACCATGACGGAAAAGACATTGCCACACCGCCGAGAGATGCTTATATATCAACTAAATACTATATTCGAGCTTATTAACTCATTTCGCCGCGAACAGGATACGGCAGTCTTTTCCCCTCGCAACGAGAGTCTTTTTAACGACTTCTGCAACCTGCTTGCAGCAAACTACCGGCACACCCATGAGGTGGCATTTTATGCGAAACAACTCCACCTCACGCCCAAGTATTTTTCGAAAGTGATACTGCAGACTGTCGGCGTTACGGCAGGCGAATGGATAGAGCAATATATCATCACACAAGCAAAAAACATTCTCACCACTCGCAAAGATATGACAGTGCAGCAAGTGGCTTATTACTTGGGCTTTAACGAATTGTCGGCATTCAGCCGGTACTTCAAGCGTGCCACCGGCATAACGCCGAGCAGATACGCAGCCGACAGACTGAAAGACAACAAATAAAACACTAAAATATGAAACTACAACATTTTTTTCTTATGGCATCATTAGCCTTTCTTACTGCCTCTTGCTGTAAGCAGAATGCAGATGACACCCAACTGCCCCCAATCACCAAGCCGCAGATTACGATAGAAGGCGGCAGGCTTACACCCGAAGCCCTGTGGGCAATGGGACGTATAGGCAGCGTAAAAACAGACCTCGAAACAGGACTTTTAGCCTATACCGTGAGTTACTACAGCGTCCGGGAAAACCGCTCGACCACGTGGATAAGAATATGCAATCCGGTTGAAAATATGCGCGTTATAGACGAGTTTACAGGCAGCGACCCTGCTTGGTTCGGCAACAGCGGCGTACTTGCCTACCTCAAAGGAGGCAAACTCTACCTCCGCCAGGACGGCAAAGACACAGAAGTGGAAGGCAGCGATGAAACGGAAGGGTTCCTGCTCTCGCCGATGAGAGACAAAGTGGTGATTATAAAGCAAGTGAAGACCGTCCAAACGACCGCCGACAAATACCCCGACCTGCCGCTTGCCACGGGACACGTACACGAAGACCTGATGTATAAACACTGGGACGAATGGACCGAGACGGCACCGCAACCTTTTGTATGCCAACTTGACATCACCTATCGCGGCGAGGGTATCAGCATCAAGTCAGCCAAATTAGGCGAAGGCAAAAACCTGCTTGAAGGCACCGCCTTTGAAAGTCCGATGAAGCCCTTTGGCGGCGTGGAGCAATTAGCGTGGAACCCTAACAACGAAGAGATTGCCTACACTTGCCGCAAGAAAACCGGCTTGGACTATGCCGTATCCACCAACAGCGACATCTACCTCACAGACCTCACCACAGGCAAGGAGCGCAACCTCACAGAAGGCAACGGCGGATATGACATCAATCCCGCCTACTCGCTTAGCGGCGAATGGATAGCGTGGCTGTCGATGGAAAGAGACGGATATGAGAGCGACGAGAACCGCCTTATGGTAGAGAACACCAAGACCGGCGAAAGACGTTTCCTGAGCCGCTCGCTTGACGACCACGTGGACGAATATGCTTGGGCAGACGACAGCACATTAGTCTTCACCGCCTGCAAACAAGCCACCGTTCACCTATACAGCGTTACACTTGACGGCAAGATAACACGCCTCACGGAAGGACAATACGACTACGCTCTCGGCGATATGGGCTGGAATGAAGTCTATCTGCTGCGCCACTCTATGAGAGAAGCCAACGAGATATACAAACTCTCGCTTGCAGACAACAGTCTGACACAACTCACACGCGAGAACGACAATATTTACAGCCAGATAGAGATGGGGCGCGTGGAGCCGAGATGGCAGACTACTACCGACGGCAAGCAGATGCTCACTTGGATAATCTATCCGCCTAAGTTCGACCCGAACAAGAAATACCCTGCCCTGCTCTACTGCGAGGGCGGTCCGCAAAGTCCCGTCAGCCAGTTCTGGTCGTTCCGCTGGAACTTTATGATGATGTCGGCTAACGACTACATCATCGTTGCCCCCAACCGCCGCGGTCTGCCCGGCTTCGGCAAGGAATGGAACGAGCAGATAAGCGGCGACTACGGCGGACAATGTATGCAAGACTATTTCACCGCCATAGACGAAGCCGCTACCAACATTCCGCAGATAGACAAAGACCGTCTCGGCTGCGTAGGCGCTTCTTTCGGCGGATTTAGCGTATATTGGATAGCAGGACACCACGACCACCGCTTTAAGGCATTCATAGCACACGACGGCATCTTCAACCTTGAGATGCAATATCTGGAAACAGAGGAGAAATGGTTCGCTTCTTGGGATATGGGCGGAGCCTACTGGGAGAAAGACAACGCCACGGCACAGCGCACCTTTGCCAACTCGCCGCATAAGTTCGTACACAAATGGGACACGCCCATACTCTGCATCCACGGCGAGAAGGACTACCGCATACTTGCCAATCAGGCAATGGCAGCCTTTGATGCCGCCAAGATGCGCGGAGTGCCTGCCGAACTGCTTATCTTCCCCGACGAGAACCACTGGGTACTACATCCGCAGAACGGCATACTATGGCAACGCACTTTCTTCGAGTGGCTCGACCGTTGGCTGAAATAAGTTTCACGTAGTTTACGTAGTTGGCGTAGTTTACGTAGGTTATGAAAAATACGATGCTGATTAAGATTAGTCAGCATCGTATTTGGTTAATGGTATTTCCTTACAACAAAGGAAGTATCGTTAATCTCTTAAAGCGAAATAGCACCGCTGGGGCATGCATCAGCGCAAGTACCGCACTCTGTGCACATATCGGGATCAATCTTATAGATATCACCTTCGGAGATTGCGCCCATCGGGCATTCGTCTTTACAAGTACCGCATGCAATGCAGTCGGTAGAAATTTTGTAAGCCATAGTAATAAAAATTTATTGAATAGTATTAGTATAGTTTTATGCCGCAAAGGTACGGAGTTTTTTTGTTCTTTCAAAAAAAGAAACGTTCAATTTTATAAAAATTCGCTCTGCTGCTACTTTTTTCCTGCGAGGGCGGCAAGGAGTTTTTGGTTGGGTGTGGTGTTGCCCGCAGATGTCAGTCCTTTTTGCTTGGCATACTGCGTCCAGTTTTTCGCTCCGCCGTCCGCAAGCACCGGCAGACCGAGTTGCAGAAAATGGCAATAGGCGATAGCGAGAGCATCGGTGGCATCGAGTTTTTTGGGCATCTCATCTTGCGGTATATGCATAAAACGCTGAAGCATATCCGCCACCTGCTGCTTGGTGGAGTGGCCGTTGCCGGTAATAGCCATTTTTATCTTCATCGGCGAGTACTCATAGACTGGTACGTCCCTGCTTAGTGCCGCCGCAATAGCAACCCCTTGGGCATGCACAATCTTAATCATCGTCTGCGGGTTCTTGTCCACGAACTGTGTCTCGATAGCAAGGCAAGAAGGCTGATGCTCGTCTATAAACCGCTGCAAGAAGAAGAACTCCTGCTGCAAGCGTGCATACTGACCGTCAAACTTTCTCACATCAAGACAATCGAACACTACAGGCACCGCCTTCTGCCCGTTCACTTCCAATAGCGAATAGCCCATAAGCAACGTTCCCGGGTCGATACCGAGTATGCGGTGATGTCTGACAAGCGAGTCCTGCATATCAACTAATCTGCTACAAGATAGACATCTTCGCTGTCGGCGTGCATATAGTAGCGTTCGCGCGCAATCTGCTCAAGCGAGTCGGTGTTTTCAAGCATACGTATATCGCGCTTACACTGCTCTATCTGCTCGCGTTTGAGCATAAGTTGTTTCTGCGTGCGGCGTATAGTACGACTGCGCTTGATGGTGGCAAAGATATTCTGCTCTCCTATAAAACAGAACAGCACGAAAAAGCAGGCAAGCACGACTATATACTTGGTCTTCAAGCGAAAATTGCGGAAATACGCAATTATCTCTTCTTTGGTCGGAATTTTCATATATTCAGCGTTTTATATGCCTTACTTTAATATACTATCACACGCTCGGAACTAACCTCACCGCCGTTCATACGGAACACGAGCAGATAGCAGCCGCTTACCTGCGGGAGAGCGAAGGACTGCTCGCCACCCTCGATAGAGACGGTGTTTATCAGATGCCCCGAATAGTCATATACGCAGCACGTTCCCTGCTTTTCAGTCTTGACCGTAACAAGCGTATTGCGGCGCGGAGCGGCTGTCGGATAAACGAGTATGGGATAAGCGTGGCTTGCTCCTTCGTATGGCTTGACGATAAACGGACAGGACGGTACAAAGCCTTCGCCTTCGCGTGCAAGCGAGACGATGACCGTATCACCGGCTTGCAGGAAGTCGGACTGCAAGTATGGCTGGGTGCTGACGATGTTTTTCTTGCCGAGCACTGACCACTTGTAGCCGGTGAAGCGATAGCCGCCGTTGAACTTATCATTAAGCAGCGCTATGACATTGCCCCAGTTCTGCTCCATTATCCACGAGGGGTACTTGATAGTGAAGGTGGTCTCCTGCACTACCGTACCGCATACGCCGTTGGACAGAGTGAGGCGCACACGATACTCGCCCGGAGTAACGTAGGTGTCCATCTTCTGCTGCGGCATAGGTATGCGTATCTCGCCCGTGAAAGGCTCTTCGGTTATGTCGCTGAAGCCTTCAAGTCGCGCTTTCTCGCCCACGAACTGCAAGGAGTAGGTCTGCGGGCGTACACCCGAATAGACGGGTACAGCCACAAGTTCATTGGCATCGGCGCAGTCGTCTTTCATATAGAGCGACTCAAGGTGAGTGGAGTCCTGAACGGTGAGGTTAAAGAAAGTAACCTGACTACGACCATACTTGAGGTAAGGCAGAGTGTCGCTCGTAACGGTGTTCTGCTTATACCACTCTCCGGCAAAGGCAACGCTATCACCTCGACAGATGTTGTATGTCAGCGTATCGTAGGCGGTAGTGAGGACAGAGAGCGAGAGTTGGTAGGCAGTATCAACGCAACTTGTTGAGGCGTTATATACATTGCTTACGTATGTACCTGCTTCATAATAGAGATTGCCTCGCCAAGCGTATGGCAGTTCGTAGTCGGCAATAGTGGTACGTGACTGTCGCAACTCAGGCGGTGTGGTGGTGGTGAGATGGAGGGTACGGACACTGTCGCAACCGAATTGAGAGGTAAGGCGCACGGGGTAATGACCGGCGGTTTTGTAGTACCTGCCCTCAAAGAAGAGCGAGTCGCCATAGCAGAGAACGGCAGAGATGTCTTCTGCTGTAGGTTGAACGGTATCAAGACGGAAGCGATAGAGCGAGTCAAGCCCCGTGTTGGTCCACTGCGGAATGCGATACAGACCAACGGTGTCTATATTGACAGCACCTACGTGATACGGCTGATCGGTACATTTATATACGTGTCCAACTTCGGAGCACTTGTTGGTAACAATATACTTGAATATCCTTATGCTGTCGCAGCCCGTTACAAGGGAGGGGAAGACATCCTCAAAGGTCTCGGAGGTATAATACAGTCTGCCCTCGTGCATATACGGCAGTTCATCGTAGCAGAGCAGGATGGTAGTATCGAGCATATACGCACCTTTGGCAACGAGATTCAGTTCGTATATGGAGTCGCAGCCGCTTTGTGTCTGCAGGCTGTCGTAGTATATACCCGGGCGTTTGAGTACAATGTCGCCATGGTGTCCGCGCCAGGTGTAGCCACGGTTCTCGCAGAAAGACACTTCTTGATGGAAGAAATATGTCTGTGCGCGATTGACCACATAGTGGATAACAGAGTCGCAGCCGGTGTGGGCTTGGAGGGTGTCATAGTAGTTGCCCGGGATTGTGATGTTCTGTCCGCGCAGTTGGAAGACGTCGTTGTTGCACAGCGTTACTTTAACGCGTGTCTCGGGTACTCGCGGATAGACCACGAGGTGAGTCCATACAATGCTGTCGTAGCCTTGCGCAGTAACCATAGTGTCTTTTATGACAGTGGAAGTGCGATACTCTTTGCGGTTATGGATGTATGGGAAGCCGTCAGCCCCATAGCAGATAGTTATCGTATCTTCGTGGAAGGCTGCACTATGTACATAGAGGTGAAGACGTATGATACTGTCGCAGCCGGTGTCGTAGGTCTTGGCGCGCTGGTAGTAGGTACCAGGGAGATGTATGGTCTGACCGTCGAAGGTATAGGTCTCACCCTCGCGGATGGTGTCGTAGCGGTCAGTAGCGTAGGTAGGATAAGCGTTCAAGACGAAGCGCACAATACTGTCGCAGCCGAAGGAAGTTATCAGAGTATCGTAGAAGACACAGGGTGCATCGTATCGTTTGTTCTTATAGAAATACGGTTCGCCCTCGCAGGTACGGAGTTTTATTTCGCGGAAAGCTGTGGGGGCTTTGTTAACAACGAGAGTAACTATACTGTCGCAGCCGCAAGTGGTGAGCAAAGTGTCTCGGTAAACGCCCGGCTCAGTAATGGTGCGTGAGTTGAAGTCGTAGTACTCGTTGTTGCACAGTTGGTAGGTGCGTGTCGTATATGCGGCGGAATCAACTATAAGCCGCAGGTTGTAAATAGAGTCGGTACCATTGACTGTGGTATAACGCTGAACGTAATTGCCCGTTTCGGTGATAGGTCGGTTGAACCATATATACGGTAACTTATTGGAGCAGATGTGCAGGGTGTCGTACTTGTAGTAACCATCGCTCACGGTAAGATTAAGGCGATAGACGACACTATCGCAGCCGGAAGATGTATATCTTAAGGTGTCGTAATACGAGCCGGAATAGTAGTACTCTTTGCCTCGCCAGAGATAGGAGCCGCCAATGATGATATTCACGCTTTCGTCCACGAAAGCAGTCTCCTGCTTATTGAGAATCAGTTTGATAACACTATCGCAGCCGTTGATGTTAAAGAGAGTGTCGTAATACACACCCGGGTTACTGATAAGGCGATGACGGAAGAAATAACTGTCGTCGTTGCAGATAGAAACCTGACGGACTGTAGTATCTGACTTATAGGCTTTTATGTGCCATTCTATAGTACTGTCGCAGCCGTGAACGGATTTCAGTTTTTGGTCTATGACATTGACCTTGCCGCCGAAAGTGAGTTGGTCGGCAAAGACAGTCAAGTTCTGCAAGCGCAACGGCATTGTAGAAGAGCAGATGGTGGTGTCTTTGCGTATGCGGAAGGTGTCGGCATTGAGGATACGGAAGCGGTAAATGCTGTCGGGACCTGCCTGCACGTAGTATCTGCCAATGGTATCATATTCTTTGCCGCGTACCTCTACCATACCGTCGGGACAGAGGTAGAAAGTGTCAGGCTCGGAGCATTTGGCAATAAGCAGGTTAAGGCTGTATATGCTGTCGCAGCCTAATTCGTTGACGAAGGTATCAGCCACAAGAGTGTCTTTCCAGAACATACGGTCGCGCCAGATGAAGGGCAGCGAGTCGCGGCAGACGATGGTGTCAAGCGGCTCAAGGAAATGCTCTTTCACTTGGAGGTCGAGCCAGAAGACAACCGAGTCGCAGTTCAGTCCGCGTGAGTCGGCGTAAGGTATAGCATCTGTATATATGTTCGCGCGCGTAAGGGACTGACCTCGCCAGAGGAAAGTGTCGTTGGCGCAGATGGTACGTGTCTGCTTTATGGTGTCGGTGGCTTTGACGGTGATGATAGTGCGGTAGATAGAGTCGCAGCCGTCGGCGGTGTAGTAAGTCTTGTCAAATATACCAGACTCTGTAACGGTGTCGCCGCTGACAACGATAAAGTCGCCCTCGCAGATGTCGTGATACTCCACTTGCAGGAAATTCTTATTCACTGTAAGGTCGAGCCGGAAGACGCTGTCGCAGCCATAAGGCGAGAGCAGAGAGTCGGTGTAAATACCTGTTTCATAGTAGTTATGTCCGCGCCATTTGTAGGGAGCCTGAGCCTCGCAGATGACGGCTTGGGTGGTGTCAAGCGTAGAGCGGTGGACTGTCATGTGAAGCACATAAATACTATCGCAGCCGTGCTCGGTAGTGAGCGAGTCGGTATAGACACCGGTGCGGTCGCATGTACGGTCGCGCCATACGTACTCGTCGCCCTCGCAGATATGTTTGTGTTGGTGAATGACAAAGCGCGGGGTGAAGTTGGTAACCACTTTAATTACGCTGTCGCAGCCGTGGTAGGTGAGCAGTGAGTCATAATAGACGGTAGGCTCGTAGAAGACGGTGTCGCGGTATTGTATGCCTTCGCCGGAGCAGCCCCATAGTTGTTTTTCTATCAGCGGGGAATCCCATACGATAAGGTTAAGGCGATAAACGCTGTCCACACCGACAAAGGTGGTGAGGCTGTCGTAGTAAGTGCCTTCGGAGTATATCAGTCTGTGTCCGTTAAGGTCGTAAGGCAGGTCGTTTGCGCAAATGGCAGTGTCTTTGACGAAATAATAGACAGGGTTGGTATGGAGCGTTAGTTTGAATATACTGTCGCAGCCGAGGTAAGTGGTAAGCGAGTCGTAGTAAACGCCTGCTTCGGTGAGGGTTGTGTCGTGCCAAACGAATGTTCCGCCTGCGTGCATATACTCATCAGCCTCAAAGAAGTAGGAAGGCGTTTCGTTGACTATAACGGTAACTATACTGTCGCAGCCGGTGGAGGTCAGCAGCGAGTCCTCGAAGGTAACGGGACTGTCTATCACCCTACCCTTGTAGGTCATCTTGTCGCCACGGCATATATAGTAGTAGGCGTTTTCGCGAACGGTGGGATTGACGGTCAGGTCAAGGGTATAGATGCTGTCCGTGCCGTAGATGGTGCGGTATTGGACGGTATAAACGCCTGTCTCGGCATACCTGCCGTTCTGCCACTCATAGTATTGCTCTTTCTCGCAGATGGTTGCGATGTCTTGGAAATGGTATGAAGCGTGGGTGTAAGCCTCAAGTTGCCATACGCTGTCGCAGCCGGTAGTGGAAGTGAGGCGGTCGTAGTAAGTGCCGGCAGCCACTATCTTCTGTCCGTGCCAATAGACAGTATCTTCCGTGGCTTTATGCAGGGTGTCGTGGAAGAGATAGGCGTTGCCGACGTTAAGCACAAGAGTATGAATACTATCACAGCCGCGATAGTTAAGCAGTGTGTCTATATATACCCCTTGCTCTGAAAGCAACTTGCCGCGATACTGATATTCATCACCCGGGCAGACAATAGCCTGCTCGTAGGTGTAAGGTATGTCGTAGAAGTTGATTATGAGTTTTTCTATACTGTCGCAGCCGCTAATGTTGCGGATGGTATCATAATAAACGCCGTTCTCGGTGATTTTCCTGCCGTGGAAGTCGTAGAAATCGCCGTCGCACATCTCTACGTAAGTCGGTACAACATAGTTAGATACGCGATTAACAACAAGCGTTACTATACTGTCGCAGCCCTTGTTGGAGAAAAGTGTGTCGATGTAAACACCTTTTTCGGTAATACGTCTGCCACGGAAGTCGTAGTAGTCGCCTTCGCATAGTTCGATATACCTTTCTTCACGAGCAACGGTATTGACTTTGAAGTCGATACGGTATATACTATCTTTGCCGGAAACGGTCTTGAATTTGTCTTCATACACCCCTGCTTCATACAGTTTTTTTCCTCTCCACAGATATGGTATTTCATTATGGCAGACAGCCACGGTGGTGTCCATATAGTATGAGGGGTAGTTATAGACCACGAGTTGGTATGTAGAGTCGCAGCCATATTGAGAGGTATGCGGGTCGGTATAGACACCTGCTTTGGTGATGGTCTGTCCGCGCCAAGTATCGGCAGTCAGGTCATAGAGATTAACAGTATCTGAAAAAAGATATACGGGAGCACGATTGAGGTAAATACGGTTTATGCTGTCGCAGCCGTAAGTGGTTAAGAACGTGTCGGCTATAATACCGCTTTTATAACTTACGTCGTTGTATATAAACTCCTCGTCGCCGCAGAGCCAAAGGGTCTGCTCCGTTATTTTACGTGTATCTATCTTAAGGTCAAGCACAAAGAGGCTGTCGGCTTTGCTGCTGTGGGTAAGCACTGTATCTTTTGCGGCTGAATAATATCTTCGTCCGTGCCAAGTAAATGGCAGTTCGCTCTCGCAGATGGTGGTATCAAGCCTCCCGTAGTAGTCAACTTTCCACTCTAACACGAGGCAGAAAACGCTATCGCAGCCGAGGGATGTCTGCTGATTGTCGTAGTAGATGCCGGCTTTGCTGTAGGTCTCACCGTTATGGAGCCAGCGGTAGGTCTCGCCCGTGCGTATAGAAGCGTGTGTCTCAATAAGATACGATGGGGCGATGTTCACCACAATCTGCACGAGGCTGTCGCGAACGCCCTTGGAACTGTAAAGCGTATCGTAGTACGTACCCGGGGAGGTGATTTTAATACCTTTATACTCTATCTTCTGATTCTGACAAAGGGTGAGAAACTCACGACTTTGCACCGTCAGTTTCTGTGCCGAAAGAGAAAATGCACAGAGTAGAAGACAGACTGTGGCAATCACTTTGCTGTAAGTTGGTATAGTAGTTTTCATAATGTATGTATGACTGCAAGGGAAATATATTATCGTTTTATGTAGTTTGTGCTTATTATCAGTCGTAACACTGGCAGCCACGGTGCCAAGTGCCGGTTGCGCCGGTGCGGCTGCCGCCGAACATATATGTTATCTTCGCGCCGAGGAAATACGGCACAACTCGCTGACCTTTAATGTCTGAAGCGTAGTAGGGTTTCACCTCTGGGCGGGTGGCGATGGTCTCGCCATAGTCGTTGGTATGCGGGAAGGTGATACGTTCTGCTCCGGCAACGCCGCTTATGATGTTGTTGATGCCGTACTCAAAGTAGAAACCTATTTTGAGAATATGGCACACGTTGCCGCGAGTACGCTGCGTGGCAAGAATATCATAGCCCATCTCGCCGATAAACGCACCGCCCACTTTCGGATTTATCTTTCGCGAAGAGGAGAAAGAGGAGTTGTCCACGGCAGGCGTTGGCATATCTATATACTGCGGATAGATGTAGCGAAGGTCGAAGTCTCCGCGAGTGGAGGTATTGGCAGAGAGGGCGATACTCGCCTTGGCACCGCCGCCGATATAGAACCCTTGATAGTAATAACCGAACATCACGGGTATATCCACGAAGGTAAAACGCTGCTCGTCTTTCTGGTGGAAACGGTATTGCAGCGTAACGGGCTTGCGATCCTGCTGGGTGTCAAGTCCTTCTAAATTAAGTACGTATTCGTCTATTTCAGAGCGGGAATTATGTAGTTGAAACTGACCGCCGACGTTCATCCAAAAACCTTCGTGCCTGAACTCATAGCCCAAGCCGGCAGCCGTACCGAACCCGCCGAAAGATGTAACTTCCTGAATGTTGTCGGAAAGCGAAGTATAACCTGCACTCAAACTTAAATACACAAAATGATAATTGTCAGTACGGCTCTTATACTGCGCCGATACGGACATAGATACAACGAAAAAGAGCAGTAAACAAGCGGCTCTGAATTGATTAAATGTCTTCATAAAATTACAGGCTGTATATACTACTGTATATATCAGCCCGCAAAGGTACTAATTATTTGCGAATTGCGCAAATAATTGCATAAAAATAGTAATTCTCACAGCCAAACAGCGATATTTTACACTTTTTCGCCTCTTATGAAAGCGGGGTCGAGATAGGTTTTTTCTATCTTTTCCACCGCCTGCATATCTTCTTCAGTAAGGTCTCGCCTGCTGCTGCAAAGCCGAGCGGAAAGGCTGTTTTTCAGTTCGTCTATGCTACGTGGAGCCGCCTGAGTGCAGGAAACGAGTTGAGAGAGATTGACCACACGTTGGCAAACGGACTGCACGCCGTGTTTTTCAAGTTTCTCACGAGGCGGGGTGATAGCCTGCTGCATCATATCGAAGTCAAGGTTCCACAGCATAGTGCCGTGAACGATAGTCCCGGTTGGCAGAGCAAAACTGGCATTGCCGCTCACCTTGCGACCACCGACGAGAATATCGTTATGCTCTGTCTTGACGGCATTGAAACCCAACCCCTGCAGCGCAGAAGCCATCGTATCAAGATAGTGCTGAAACACTTGTTCGCTATGCTGCGAGGGATTGACGTATGAAATCATCAAGTTTCCCTCATCGGCATACACGCACCCGCCGCCGCTCTTACGGCGGTACATTGAAATGCCGTTAGCCTCGCAAAAACGGATATTAACTTCGTTTTCAAACACTTGGTGTCTGCCGAAGATAACAGTGGGCTTCACACTCCAGAAGAACAACTGCTCCTCTGTTATGTGCCGAGCGACATACTCCTCAAGCGCTAGATACCATACAAGACGTTTGTCTGCAGGAACAAGAATTTCGGTCATATAAGAAGTTAGAAATTAGAAGTTAGAAGTTAGAGGGTTCAAGCAGTTGTCTGCCTTGGCAGAAACGTAGGCGTATATCTCTGTCATCGCCGAGATAGATATAACGCTGCAAGCGGTGCTCAAGCGAGTAATCGTCGTAGTTGAGGTAACTATCGTCTATCAGCAGTGCATCAAAATCGTAACCTTTCTCAAAACTGCCCACTTTGCCGAAGAAAGAGCCTCCTGCTTTGGTAGCGAGATAGAAGGCCTCACTTAGGCTCAGGTACGGCAATTTTCCCTCACTGCGGGCATAGGCGAGTTTGCTCAGTTGAATGGCATACTGCATCACGCGCAGCATAGAGAGGTGGTGACCGCCGGAGATGTCCGAACCGAGGGCGACACGAATACCATTGTCAAGAAAAACACGCACAGGCGCGATGCCGGAGGCAAGATTACTATTAGACGTGGGGCAGTGAACGACCACTACATCGTTATCACGCAGCATCTGCATCTCCTCTCCTGCCGAGTGGCAGCAATGAGCCATAAGCGTAGGTGTCTGTCCAAGCAGTCCGTAGCGGCGATAGGCATCGGCGTAGCAACTTGCGTCGGGTTCGAGTTCCGCCACCCAGTTTATCTCCGAGCGGTTTTCGCTCAAGTGGGACTGAACCGGCAGATTTTTCTCACGTGCTATTCGTCCGAGCAGCCGCAGCATATCGGGCGTACAGGAAGGTATGAAACGCGGGGTGATAATAGGACGCACTATACCATCCGTGTCGGTCAAACGCTCAAAGTATTCCGCCACTTGCTTAGGCGTGTTTTGCAGGTAGTCGGGACTGTTCCTGTCCATTGCTACCAAGCCTATATACGCTCCCATACCCGACTCGCGGAAGATGTTTGTCAGCAGGTCAGTTGCATCCGCGTGGATAGTGGCAAAAACGCTGCTGCGCATCGTACCCTGCATCCACAGTTCGTGGACAAAGCGGCGATAGATACGCCGTGCATAGTCAGTGTCGGCAAACTTTGCCTCTTCGGGAAAAGTGTATTTTTCTAACCACGGCAATAGCTCCTCGTCAAGCGCAAGACCGAGGTTGCGGTATTGCGGCGCGTGTACATGCAGGTCGTTGAAAGCGGGGATAAGCAGACGGTCGCCGAAGTCGGTAAAAGAGTGGTCCTGTATCTCGTCCGGCAACTTCTCATACACACCTTCCACTATGCCGTTGGCAGCCACGCATATATACCCGCCGCGCACGAAGCTGAACCTGTCCGGCGTGGGGGTATAGATGATATTCGCTTTATAGATATTCATAATTCTGTCTCTTGGGTTGCGGATTGCTCTGATTCCTCCTTTTTATTGTCCTTTTTCTTAAAGACGAAGCGGAGGATAAAGAAGTTGAGTACGCCGGACAGCACTATTGCCACAATGCCTGCCCACTTATCGTTCATAAAGAGCATAAAGAGGTTGAGCAAGCCCATCTGAACGACATAGTTGATACCTCTTGAAATTAGGAATCCTCCTGCGTTCTTGAGGTCAGGCTTGCGCTCAAAGGTGTAGTAACTCGTACCAAGATAGTTGTAAATCATCTCCAAGACGTATGCTACCGTAAAGGAGACGTTCACCATAAAGTCGCCTTCCCAGCCCATAAGCGGGAAGAGTTCAATAAAGCCGTAATAGAGTGCATACTGTATGCACGTACCGAGGTTGCCGACGATAAGGAAGCGTACTACAGAGCGCGATTCGGGGGGGAGTTTGGAAGAGGGTAGTCTCATTGGAGTATGTCGTTAAGCATTTGTTGCATAGCATTCTGTAGTCCGTCGGCGTTACGTCCGCCTGCGGTAGCCATAAAGGGCTGTCCGCCCCCGCCGCCTTGTATGAGTTTGGCAGCGGCTTTGATTATCTGTCCGGCGTTCTTGCCTGCTTCCACCATTGGCTGCGAGAGGAAGAGGGCTATCTGCGGCTTGCCTTCCTGCTCGGTGGCAGCGACGAGGGCAAACCTTACATCGGCAAACTGTCCGCGCAGCAGAGGCAGCACGCCGCGAATCATCTCGTTGTCGGCTGTACCTTCAAGGCGCACAAGTTTAATGCCGTTATTGTCTTCGGCGCGGGAGATGAGTTGGTCGCGGAAAGAGCGGAGTTTTTCAGCCATATACTCCTCTATCTGCTTTTTCAGTCCGGCGTTCTCGTCTATGGACTTGCGTATGGCACCGGCAAGGTCGGGAGCGTTGTTGAACAGTCCGCGCAGACCTGTCAGCATATCCTGCTGTGCATAGTACAGTTCGTCGGCTTTGGCGGCAGTAACGGCTTCTATGCGCCGTATGCCGGCAGCAACGGAGGTTTCCATCACTATACGCACGGAGCCTATGCGACCCGTACTGCTAACGTGGCAGCCGCCACAGAGTTCGATACTCGGACCGTACTTGATAACGCGCACGTCATCACCGTATTTCTCGCCGAAGAGAGCCATCGCGCCCATAGCCTTTGCCTCGGCGATGGGGGTGTGACGACTTTCCTCAAGGTGCAGGTCTTGACGTATGAGCGAGTTAGCGAGTTGTTCTACGCGGCGCAGTTCGTCAGGCGACACTTTTTGGAAATGGCTGAAGTCGAAGCGCAAAGAGTCGGCTGTAACGAGACTGCCCTTCTGCTCAACGTGATTGCCGAGCACTTGGCGAAGAGCGTAATGGACGATATGTGTTGCCGTATGGTTGCACATAACAGCCTGACGTTTGTCGGCATCTACGCGCGCTACCAACTTCCCTTGGGAGAAGGTTTTTGCGGCTTCAAGCAAAGGGTTGATGTCCGGGGTTATGTGTACGGGCAGGTTGTTTTCTTTCTTAGTGTCAATTACTATCACTTTGGCTTTTTCCTCGCCATCCGCTATCCACACCAACTCACCCGTATCGCCTATTTCTCCGCCCATCTCAGCGTAGAACGGTGTTTGAGAGAGAACGACCTGATAGAAAGTCTTACCTTTTTGGCTTACCTGACGATAACGAAGCAGTTCTGCCTCGGCAGTAAGGCTGTCATAACCGACAAACTCGGTCTCACCCTCGCGTAGCGTTACCCAGTCGCCGAGGTCTTGACGGTTGGCACTGCGTCCCATCTCTTTCTGGTGTTCGAGGGCGCAGTTATACTCGTCCTCGTTGGTGGTCATACCGTTCTCACGCAGAATGAGTTGGGTAAGGTCAAGGGGAAAACCGTAGGTATCTTTGAGCGTGAAGACATCCGTTCCGCTCACCTCTTTTTTGCCCTGTTTACGGGCATCAGCCATCAGTTTGTCGAGCAGCGATATACCCTTGTCTAACGTACGCAGGAAAGCCTCTTCTTCGGCTTTGATGACGGGGACAATCTGATTTTGCTGTTTTACAAGTTCGGGATAAGCCTCGCCCA
>DJXH01000005.1 GCA_002449665.1 Bacteroidales bacterium UBA7009 | reverse complement strand
TGGGCGACGACAAGTACCGCTTCCACGACCACGAGAAACTTGCCCACTACGCCAATGCCGCCACCGACATAGAGTTCCTTATGCCTTTCGGCTTTAAGGAAGTGGAGGGTATTCACAGCCGCACCAACTTCGACTTGAGCCAACACGCCAAGTTCAGCGGAAAGAAAATAGAGTACTTCGACCCCGAAATAAACGAGAGTTATACTCCCTATGTCATTGAGACCAGTATAGGCGTTGACCGTATGTTCCTTTCTGTTATGTGTTCCGCCTACAAGGAAGAGCAACTCGAAGGCGGCGACAGCCGTGTCGTTCTCTCTCTGCCGCCCGTACTCGCGCCCACCAAAGTGTGCGTTATGCCGCTCGTCAAGAAAGACGGACTGCCAGAGAAAGCACGTGAGATAATGGATATGCTCAAGTTCGACTTCCATACTGCCTACGACGAGAAAGACTCTATCGGCAAACGCTATCGCCGGCAAGATGCAGTGGGTACACCCTTCTGCGTTACCGTTGACCACGATACCCTTAATGACGACTGCGTTACCGTCCGCTACCGCGATACAATGGAGCAGGATAGAGTGAAGATAAGCGAACTGCACGAAATGATTCGCCGAGCCGTTGACCCCAAGACACTCTACAAGAAAATAATGGAAAAAGCATAAATCGTAAATACGCACAAAAACTATGACTCCTCTACACAAATTACTACTGCTCTTTTTGGTCAGCACATTCTCTCTTTTGGGCTTTGCAGCCTATACGGTGCAAAGTGTACCCAACCCCAAAAATGAGTATAGCGACAACTTTGTCAGTAATCCCGATGGCATTCTCTCCGACAGTGCCGTGGTATTGATAGAAAACATCGCAGCCGATTTGCGCTCTCGCACCACAGTCGAATTAGCCGTGGTGGCTATCAACGGCTATGTTGACAAATACTACGACATTGAGCATTTTGCCAACAGCCTGTACAACTACTGGGGTATTGGCGGAGGAGATAAGAGCCAAGGTGTGTTGTTTTTGCTTGACACGAACGAACGCGCTTTCCGCATTGAGGTCGGCGACGGCTGCGAGGGCTTGTTACCAGACATCGAGTGTGCCGAGATACAGGAAGAAATGTTGCCGTATCTGCGTGAGAACGATTGGGACAACGCCCTTGTCGTAGGAGCATCGCTCGTGTATGATAAACTCACAACGGACGAGGCTGTTCTCGAACTGCTTATCGGCTATAAGAAGAAAGATGATATCACATCATCATTTGCTTTCAATTATATTTTCTGGTCCTTTGCCATACTGCTTCTTGCAGTCCTTCTTGCAGTAATTGCCCTTACAAAGCGCAAGAAAGAATACAATAGCGATGCTTATAAGCGGGCGCGGAATATCTATGGTATTCTCGCTGTGATTTCCATTATCTTCCCGCTGACAGTAGGCTTTTTCGCCGGCTGGTATAGGAAGAATATTATGCCGTATGTAAGAAAACGTCCAGTCGTTTGCCCTGATTGCGGAAAACCAATGCACCTGCTCTCGGAGGAAGATGAGGACGAGTATCTTGACGAAAAGCAGATATTGGAAGAGAATATCAAGTCTATCGACTATGATGTGTGGCGTTGTGATGGTTGCAACAAAAAGATAGTGTTGTCCTATATCAACAGTCTTTCCTCCTTTTCTGTTTGCCCGCGTTGTGGAGCAAGGACTATGACCAAACTGCCTGATAAGATTCTCGTTTCCGCCACTCGTTCGTCCACCGGCAAAGGGCTTCACCGTCAAGAGTGTAAGTACTGCGGACATAGAGTCATAGTGCCTTATGTTATTCCCATTATACCGCCGCCATCATCATCTTCTTCCGGCAGCAGCCGTTCTTATGGCGGTTCGTCGAGAAGTTCATCCGGCGGCAGTTGGGGTGGGGGACACAGCTCCGGCGGCGGCTCCACAGTGCGATTCTGAATAGAATAAACATTATTAACCAAATTTCCATAAAACAATGAAAAAAACTTTAGTTTGGGTAGCCCTTTTAGCAGCTGTTGCTATGTGCGCTATTTGGATGGTAGGCGGTTATAACAAGATGGTAACCGCAGAAGAAAATGTAGAAAACGCTTGGGGACAGGTTCAGGCACAATACCAACGCCGTATGGATCTCATTCCGAGTATTGTATCTTCCGTTCAAGGTCTCGCTGATGCAGAGCGTCTGACCTTCACCGAGGTAATGGAAGCACGCTCCAAAGCCACAGCCGTTACTATCGACCCCTCTAATATGACCGAAGAACAACTTGCCAACTTCCAGCGCGTACAAGGCGAACTGCAATCGTCCCTCAGCCGTCTGCTCGTAACCATTGAGAAATACCCCGAACTCAATACTCACAAAGAGGTACACGCTCTTATAGTCGAACTCGAAGGAACCGCCAACCGTATCACAGTTGCCCGCAACAACTTCAACGATGTGGCAAAAGAGTTTAATACCCTTGTTCGCCGCTTCCCGAATAACATCGTGGCAGGTATGTTCGGCTTTGAGAAGAAGCCGTACTTCAAGGCTGACGAAGGTGCAGAAAAGGCTCCCGAGGTGAAATTCGATTTCAATAAGAAAGAATAGACCTCTTTACTTCTTATTACTAAAATCCTCCCTATCTTTTACGTATAGGGAGGATTTTTCTTTTTAGTTTGCTTTTGAAAATATTGCTTACCTCTTGACCGCTGATTACGAACTCATTATCTTTAATATAAAATGTTACGAATGTATAGTCGGTGTTTATCTCGCCATTATAACCGGCTATAGTAAGCAGGTATTCTGTATCGGGTTTTATATCGCGCTTGTTATAGGCAAAAGTAAAGTTATATACTCCTCTGTTGGTCATAGTTTGGGCAAAACCATAGTCTTCATAAAAAGTTACCATATCGTAGAAATACATTTCCTTATACAAGTGTTCGTCTATGATGGTTTCCTGCTCCTCAAAGGTGTATATATAGGGAGAATCATTACTCGGAATGATACGTAAAGTGTCTTTTATTGCCGCTACTGTAAAACTCACTTTAGCCGAGTCTATGGCGGGTGTGGTAAAAGTGTAGCGGTAGAGTTCGCCTATTGCTTCGTGCGTTATCGGATTTACCTGAAAAGCAAGCAGTTCGTAGTATGTGTTAGGGTTAATATACGAGAAATCAACTTTTTCCTCGCCCTTGTAGAGAAACATACTGTTGTAGTCGGGTTTGTCGTTCTCCTCGCATGTTGCTTCATATATAGAGTAGAATATATTGTACATCTCGTCAATATACTCAAGTTGATACTTGATAATCTGATTGTCTTGTGGGTATCGTTTAAGTTCGTCTGCATCCATAATCCCGCTAACGAAATATGCATCGGGGTTTTCTGTATTGATTTTTCCGCGTATTTTGTTCTGGCGTATGGTCTCTATTGAAAACGAAAGTTTTGTGGACTCTGTAGCAGGTGGGTTTTTAGTGTTGCAACCCGTTATTATTGTGCTTATTACGGCAAGACATAGTATGTATATGTTTTTATTCATATCCTTTTGTAATTAAAGTCTTTTATTAAGTATTCCGAAGAAGGTTAGAAAACCTGTGGCGTGCGAACCGTAATCGCCGAAATTGCATTCTATATTGCAACCTTTGAAGGCTTTTTCCGCGTTTATTGAGTTAATAAACGGTACGGTGTCGTCTGTCTTTGAGTGAAACAAATACAGCGGTGCTTGTGGTATGAAATTCAGCACAGAGTTGTTTTTCAGTGCAATATACAGTCTTGCCGTCTCTTTGTTGGTTTTATCTCTTCCCTCGTCTGTCAGTATGTCGCTCAGGTGCTTGGCTCCTATCTTCCTATTTATTTCGCCTACGGTATAGTCCTTGGTGTTAATCCACGTGTTGTAGTTTTCATATAGTTTGGGTTGAAAAAAGTCCTCAAGGTCAAGTCCGAGGTCTTCTCCGTAGTCTATGCCTTGTATTATCATCGGTATGGCGCAGGGAATGCCCGTTATGTCCATATTCATGGCAAGGTCGTATGTGGCAGCAAGGTCGTACGGACCGGCACCGGCATAGACGTGTTTCAGCCTTATCTTGTCTGCATACCTGCTTTCTATCAGTCTCATAGTCGCAACTGTCGTTGCCCCGCCTTGTGAATAGCCTGCAAGTATGACTTTTTCGTCTTGCGGTGCGTAACCTTTGGCTTTAAGGTATTGTTGCGCAGCAAGAATCATATCGACCACGCTTTGAGCCGTACTTGCAGCGTGCATATACGGGTGAATATGTGTGCGTGTCGCTCCGTAGCCGATGTAGTCCGGCATAACGACTGCGTAACCTTTGCCGGCAAGAGTGCCTTCTATAGGGAAAGTTTCAGACGGAGCCTCATCGTTGGCACATATCGTGTAGTGGCTTATAGCAATGATGTTTTTTATCTTTCCGTTCTTGGGGATAATGATTTTGCCGGACAATGTGATGGTATTTCCGTCAATGTTTTTGCCTTCGTAAGTTCCTGCTATTTGGATTATCTTGTTGTAGTTAAGACTACCGGCAAGATTGCAGAGCATATCCGTGGCGGTGATGGAAGCAATGCGGCGAGGAGAAGACTGTCCTTCACCGCTCTCGTCCTTCATATATTGTATTTCAGGATTCAGGCTACCATCGCTTAATACGACTTCACTTTCTTGTATTGTAGTCGGCTTAAAAGCAGATATATCCTGATAGGTAAGTTCTGCCCGGCGACAACCGCTTAACATGCAGATGCAAGCTAATAAGTATATATGTTTTTTCATATTCGCAATTTCTCTTTTTACAGTTTGTATGCAATACTTGCAGACAGCATACGCGAAGAAAGCATATAGATTTCGTTCGCGCCGTTCATAGCATTGAGCACACCTAATTCTATCGTCCCCCACCAGTGATCCATACCTGCTTGTATGCTGAATAAATTAATATGAAAAGCCGCGGCGGTCTTTATCGTGTTTTGGTTGTCAAACGCTATGTTTAGTCCTATCCCTAAACCGGAGTAGAGGTTTATGTATTCGCTCTGATAGTAAGTAAAGCGTATCGTGGGCAAAAGAGCGATGTTGTAGTTGTCTATTTGTCTGTCATCGCTTACGGCAATATGGAAGCGGTCGTAGGTAGTCTCTTTCCAATATATGCCTTCCATATCCGCTTGCAAGCCAAGGCTCAGCCAGATCAGCAGCGAGTATTGGTATTCGGCAAAGATATGCCCTGTATATCTGTAGTCGTGTCTTTCGACTATGGTGTAGTCGGGGTAAATGGTAAGCGGGGTTGGCCAATAGTGTGCGGGTGTTCTTTGAAAAGCCATCGTCTCAAACATCATATCGCCCCAGCCTATACGCACCTCGTGCTTATAGTCAGTAGTCTTTGTTTCTTCTGCTGCGAGATATGGCGCGCAAAGCATCAATACCGCTTGCAGAATAATAAATATAAATTTGCTTTCATTCATTGCTCGTAAGAGGATTTAGGTTCAGTATGTTATATTCTTTGTTGCGCGAAGATTTAATCTGCTTATCGTCAATCTGATAAACGCGGCAAATGTAAGCATTATTATTATGCAAAACAAATTATGCAAAATGAATAATTCATTTTGCATAATTTGTGAAAGAGATGATTTGGTCGAGTTGCCTGCCTAATGATTGTGGATCGTGGCTATAGTAAATCCTTATTATAGGCACGTCTTCCTTTGAAATAACGTAAATATAGTTTTTATTGTGGAAATAATAGTTCTTTTCGTCTGCTGTACCGTTATTGATAACAATTGTCGGTTCGCCTTCCATATCAATATCCATCCAAGATATGTATCTGTAGCTGCCGTCTTTCATAACATCAATGCGGGCTGTATTCATTTCCAATGCCCGCTCATAGCTAAATGCTTGTGCTATATAGTCATAGTTTCTATAACGTTCGTTTATATCTGGGTTGCAAACCGCCATACCGTCTGTCGTAAGCCTTTCTCCGTTCCAATGATATGGAATATATTTGTCAGTACATATATTTGATGTGCCTTTTTCTTCGCGGAAAAGTGGGAGGTAGAGTGTAGTAGTGAGTGGATTGAAATAAAAGTGATAATTAAATCCCATAGCTCGAGCAAAACGAGTATAGTAGTCTGGCACATCATATTCATAATCTATGTATGATGCTATCTTTGTATGTCCGTTATGTTGTGTGTCTGACGGCTGTTCAAATAGTTCCACTTGCCGCAGTTCCTTGCCTATCAGTTCGTATGTAACGGCACATCGCTGTGAAAGGCTTGCCCATTCGTTGTAGTAATAAATGATGATATAGTAGTTTTTCTTCTTATGGGGCAGTAGATGTATCTTTATGGGTGTGGTTGCCTTATCGCCCAAGTCGCTAAAGTCGTTATAGGTACATATTTTGCCGTTATGCTCTATTTGGTATAGCAGCAAGGTGTTGCCGCCTTTGCCGTCAGCACTGCAATCGCTGCAATAGAAACGTATCTTCTTGTCGGGTGAATCCACTATATGTAGCGGATTGTCTTCATAGCCGCACATACTATTAAAGGGGAAGTAAAACGATTCTGGGTGTTGCTTTATGTAGTCTGCAAAAGTAAAATGATAGCCCGCAACATTCCCTGCAAAGCACCCTCTATATATTGTGTCGAATGCTTCAAGGCTGACTTCGTTGGCATAAATCCATTCGAATGTATTGTTTTTTGTTGAATTTTGAGCCTCATCGTCAGATGTATTACTGCTTTTATGCGTGCAAGTTGTAACAATAAATATGATAGTCACTATCATATTTATTGTTATTATTGACTTTATACCTTCTCTTGCTTCTACTGCCTTTTTCTGCATTTTCACATTAAGTTTCGGAATTGTTTGTCAGTATTTTGCGGCAAAGGTAGTGAAAAGTATTGAAAGTGCAAAAAACTTATTCGTAAAGTGTGTTTATGTCAAGGTTAACAGGAGTTTTAGTAGTAGAAATTAAAATCATAGTCGTAATCATAATTAGGCATAGAATAGTCAATAAAGAATGGTCTGTCGTAAGAACCATCTTGTTTGTGACGTTGATTATAGTATTGCGATTGATCTCCTTGTACAAATTCCCAGTAGATATTAGTTGAAACCCTCTTGCCATATTTCATTGAGTATGTTGTGTACATTTCCATAATATCATAGTTCTCATCAACAAAATATGTATATATATGGTTGTCGTCACTGAAGATGCGATTCCCATCTTTATCCTTACCTTGATATTTATATTCAATATCCTTAGTCGTTGGAGAATTAAAATCTGGTACTGTTACAACTATTTTTGTGTCATATATTTTAAAATAGTATAATGTGCTCATCATTCCCTCAATGGGTTCATTATTGTCATCTTTCCCGTAACCGGTTTGAGTGTAAGTATCTTCGTGAAGAAGTCGCTCCTGCTTTTGTTGAGGAAAAATAAAAAGCAACGAATATAATATTAAATTTAAAATGTTCATCTGAAAAAATTTCATTATAGTTCGTGATTTATGCTATATCCTCTAACTACCGAAATTTGCATTTGGGGAGTTAGAGGATATATTGATTATTTATTGTCAATTAGGGTACTAAAACCAAACGTAGGCCAATACAAGGATAGAGTCCTGATTCAATTTCACTTGGATTTTCACATGAGCGGGCATAAACTTTACAAGCATCTTCATTGTTAGCAAAAGTACCGCCTCGTAAAACGCGTGTTTTACTTGTTTGGTTGGTGCATAATGGATTTGTAACCGCATATTTGCTTTTGTAGAAATCCTGATTATACCAATCTTTACACCATTCAACTACATTACCACTCATATCATATAATCCTAACTCATTAGATTGTTTTTGGGCAGTAGGATGTAAAATGAAGTCATTACACCATGCCACTTTGTTAAAATCGTTGCTTCCGGAATAGATGTAATTTTTGCTTTTGATTCCTCCCCGAGCAGCGTACTCCCACTGTGCTTCAGTAGGAATATCAAAATGTTTTCCATCTAAATATCCGATAAGTCTTTCGTTTAAAATCTTTATAAATTTTTGGCAATCATCCCAACTAATGTAGTACATAGGATATGGATTGTTTTCGCCAAAATCCTCTAAACTAATTCCGTTTTCATTCGAAATTTGACGTATTTGACTGATAGATCGTCCCATAACAGCCATCCACAGCCCTTGTGTTACCTCTATCTGACCTATATAATAGTCAGATATGTTTACAGTATGTTGCGGTCTTGCATCGTCAAACCAATCAACATCTGTTTCCATATTGGATGGACAACCCATTTGAAACGAACCGCCTTTAACATAGTTCATTTGAAAGGATGCACCATTTACCGTAAAAACCAAGTCTTCTTTAACCTTTCGAGGTGAATTTTGCTTGCGTTGTATCATAGTAATCTTATTATCTTTAAAATACATCTCCAAGTCTATGGAGTATAACGACTTTTTGCTTGAATTATCTGATACGTTTAATTGATATGAGACTATGTTAAACGGAGGTCTATATGCAAAAGAAAAATATTGTGGAGTGAAAAAGAGACGTTTGTAATTTTTCATTCCGTGTACACACATTAAATACGTATCAATATTCAGTTCATCAGCAGGTTTTCTCTCTAAATTATAACTTAAATCATCAAAAATTAAACCTCTGCCATCAATTATCATTTCAGTTAATGCTTTTCTTGAGTTAATTCCGGCTTCTGTATTATCTCCGTATTGTGAGAAGTGTGTTAGGAAGTCGTAGTAAAGTACTACCCTTTCTTGTAGATAATCTGTTTTTGAAGTTTGAGCATACACTGTAAACCCTATAACAGACAAAAGAATTAAGCAAAATTTTCTTAATAATCCATTTTTTTTCATAGAATAAGTTTTTTATAAGATTTATCATTAGTGTCCACTAAAAAT
>DJXH01000064.1:1865-44361 GCA_002449665.1 Bacteroidales bacterium UBA7009 | reverse complement strand
CCACCACCTTCCAATAACTCTTATAGAGTGTTGAATTTGGGGTCTTAGATCAGCTGGGAGAGCATCTGCCTTACAAGCAGAGGGTCGGCGGTTCGAATCCGTCAGCGCCCACCGGTGAAAAACAAGGAGTTACAAATATTGTAGCTCCTTTTTTGTCTTTTTATACCGAATACACCTCCTTTCAAATGGAGCTTATAAGTTACTGATATACAAAGTTACTACCTTTTTGCTACCTTTTAGATTTTCGCAAAAAGATAGAACAAAGCAAGGATAGTGTTTGCTTGGGCTACAGCGGTCTTGAAATTGGTTTGCCGTGCGATTTCGGCAGTCGTGAAAGGTTTGGTGATAAGGACGAAATGGTGCTTCAAGTTTAATTTTGCTCACAATCGTTAAAGTTTTAGGCTGTTAAAGTTTAGGGGTATATGTGCATAGTCTTTCGGAGTTATCCCTTTTTGAGCCGCCGAAACTGAGGGTAAAACGATAGACGCTCCGTTGGCTCATTATCCTATCTGTCGCGCTCAATCCCCTCATACACGCGCCAAAACTCCGTTTTAGCGAAAGGTATTCGGGGTTGCTCGCTCTCCCCACCACAAACACTATGTTGGTTTGTGTTGGGACCCCGGTTGGCTAATTGACGATGCAAAATTACTGCTTTGTGGAATGGCGGTGGGACTTTTGTGCAGGTTAATGCAGTTTAGTGCAGGATAAAGTAGAATAATTCAGGATTGTATAGTTTCCCTTGTGGTTCGGTTGGGGGGATAAAAAAGCGACACTTTTGAGGGTGTCGCTTGGGTAACAAGATAATTATAACAATATTGTTGCTAATTATCAAATCTTCAGGATATTCATATTAACGCTGCTTATGAAAGAATAGCCTATTTTCTGGATGTCTAATCCATATTTAGCTTTGAAAGCATCTTGCTATCTTTTGCTTTCCTTCAAATGTCTGTATGGAATTTGTAACCATTTCCACACTCATTCCCTTTTCAACACGCTGTCCGTTAATAGTACCCGATGCACGTGTAATTGTTGATATGAATAATGCCATGATAATTTTCTTTTTAGATTGTTAACCTTATTGTTGTTTATTAAGCGATTCTTTGTACGCCTTTAATTTATAGACCTGTTGCACTGCGGTAATCATATTGTCGAATTTCTTCGTATTGCTAATGCGCGAAGACGGATGATAACTGTCAATAACGAGGATGTCTATGGCTGTACAATAGTAGCACCAATCGTTGATTTTCTCAAAGAAGAAGTCTTGATAGATGCGATCAATGACAAATTCACACAGCAAGCCGCTTCCTCCTCCACAAACTATAATGTTAGGTTTTAAGATTTGGAATTGCCGAGAAAGTAATCCGAAATTATTGTCATCTACCAAATACTCGCGGAGTTCTTCGTTGCTCAATTGTGAGCCGCCTGATAATTTCTTGACATTGACTTGTGCCATTGGGTATTGCCAAGTGGCTTCGATGTATTCCTCTTTGGTCTTGTTGAATACAGGCAGGTGGTCGGCAGTAACTTCATTTAAAGCCCACAGCCATTTGAATAAAACAATATAAAAACGATGTAATGGTTTTAGCGTGCCATCGGAGTTGGTTTCGTAACCTATATGCCATACATCTGTCATCAAACATGAATGTGGTCACAATCGGTTCTGCGCCCAAGAAGAGACGAGCCTTTCGTTTTGCCATCTCATCGGCTTGCGTCTTTATATCTGTGAGATAAAAGCCTTTGCCAAAGTCCTTGTTGATATGACCGACAGAAAGGTCTATCCGCTCAATGCGGACATTTGAACCGTGGTACAATTTAAGCATAACGCAGTCCTCCACCGTGATTTTGGCATACAATAGTCAAGTCCTCAATAGCAGTAGCCACAGATTGTTGGTGTTCAGCTTCATAGCAATCATCAAGGAAAGCTATTCCTGCAAACTGCTTTAGATATAAGTAGGCTTGTTTGGCAGTCATCTTGTAGTGCTCTGCAAACTTGCGGATGATAAAAATGATATAAGCAGTTTTTAAGTCCATATTTCAGCACTTTCTACAAATTTGGCGCAAAGATACACATTTTTTAGCTGATATACAAAATTATTTGTTGTTTTAGAGGATTTTGCGGGTCAGAGTTACTGTTATTCTTGGAAATGTGCAAGGAATGCTTTTTGCTTCGCAGAATATCCGTTTATTTCTCTCCAGCCTTTAGGAAGCGACACGTTCTCCAAGACAACGGCATTTTTGAAAAGCGGAGCTATCTGTTCATCGGTAAATCCTGCTATGCCGCAACCTATGCGCGTTACGAGGAATGTTAGTTCGGGGTGCTGTTTGGCATAATTGATAAACTCATCCACATACGGACGGATGGTCTCTACCCCACCTTGCATCGTCGGAATGGCATAGCACTGCCCTGTGGGACCAACACCCACTCCCCATTCGGCACCAAAAAGATTATTAGCAATATATGCAGCACCTCCGCCATGTGCTCCACGAAGGTTACTGCCAAAAACAAAGATTTCATTCCTGTTTAGCGTAGAGATATGCTCCGGTGTTATACGTAGTGTCATAAAAATGTATCCAATAGATATGAATAAAAAAATATATGTTATGTTATTGCTCAACGTTTTGCGGCTTTGGCTTCCAAGCGGGATATTTCCTTCATAAGGTTGTCGGGTATTGTTTCGCCGTCACGCAGGACACACTCGTGGCATTTCATATCCTTGGTGTACATACGTCCGACACAGTAGTTGGATCTTCCGCAATGAGGGCTGTAATGCGGGTCGGCTTGAACGTGATTGACAAAGGCAGGGTCTTTGATAAGCACGTGTGCGAGTTGGAAGAGCGGAAAGCCCTCGTCCATAATGGTTTGGCAGTTGTCGCCCGACTGCACTCCGCCTACATAGATAAGCGGAGTGTCTGTAATTTCCTTTTGGAAGATTTTGGCTTTCTCCATAAAATACAGTTCGCGGAACGGCTGCGTAGGCATCATGAGAGGTCCGACACCGGGAATATGCAGTGCTGCTTTAAGCCACCAGAAAGTGGACATCGGCATATAGTGTGCAAGCGTCTTGACAGGCATGGCCCCGCCGAGTATGGTCATAGGCGATGAGCTCACCGTACCGCCGGAAAGGATGATTCCGTGAACCTTATGGCGGGCTATCTCTTTTGCCACTTTGATACCTTCTTCAAGCGTTACGCCGCCGCGGCAGTCGTCCCACATATTGGTCTTGACCACCACCGCCATATCGCTGCCAGCGTGGAGCATGACCTCGTCAAGCACTTCACTAAGGAATCGGACGCGATTTTCAAAACTTCCGCCGTATTCGTCTCTTCGGCGATTAGTGCGCGAAGCGAGGAACTGCGAAATAAGATACGAATGACCTGCGTGAATCTCCACACAGTCAAACCCCGCCTCACGGCAGAAATCTACAGCTTCGCCGAATTTATGGACAAGCGTATGTATCTCATCTTTCTTAAGATGACGATGCAGAGTGGGACTATAGAGATTAAAGCCGGTGGAAGCACTGACGGGCATACACTTGCAGGTATAGAAATGTGTCATATTGCCGCAGTGCCCGAGTTGAATACTCGCTTTAGAACCTGCGGCGTGAACATCGTCTGTAAGTTGTTTGAGCCCCGGAAGAGCCTCGGGACGGACATACAGTTGTCCGTCAAAACTCACTCCGCTCAGATCCACGGCGCAGTATGCCACCGTAGTCATCCCCACTCCGCCGCGTGCCACGCTAACGTGATAGTCGTGCAGAGCCTTGGATGGGATATTGCCTGTACACATATTCTCAAAAGCGGCAGAACGAATAAAACGGTTGCGAAGCGTAATAGGACCGAGGGTGTATGGTGTGAATAGTTCTGACATAGTTTGAAGTTGGAAGTTGGAAGTTAGTAGATGAAGGGGAAGATGCGCTTGAGACGAGGGCGGCAAGCGTCAAACTCGTCAGCAAACTCGGCTTTATACTTGTTGTAGATGGAGTTGGAGCGCGGGATAAGGTTGCAGCAGGTGAACCAGAAGAAGACAAGTCCCGCCCATGACCACGTGAGAATAGTCCAGCCTAACCACTCCACTATCTCTCCGAAATAGTTGGCAGACGTTACAAACCGATACAGTCCTTTGCGCGGCAGGTAGTGTTTAGTATCTCCTGGCTTACGCAGATGGCGGATAACATAGTCGGAATGGATATTGATAATCATACCCAAAGCGAAAATACAAACGCCGGTGATAAACTGCCATGAGCAGAGCCAGTCGGCGGCATAGGGGAAGTACTTTGGCGCGAGATGGAAAAGCCAATAGCCTTGTATATAGCCGTTTATCACGTTCCAAATAATAGACAGAATCATAATGGAAAACGGCATCTTCGAGTTGCCTTTGATAAGGAAGGGGAAGATAAAAGACCGCTGGAAATAGTGGGTCTGGAAGATAAGGAAGAACACCCAGTAGGGCGACTCGAAACGCACTGCTGACTTACCCCAAAGGAAAATCATCACCACGAACACGGGCATCTCCATAAGCATCCAGCCGATGCGGTTGTTGAGTGTCGGTCCCCACTTGTCGGAAATCATCTTGCCGTAGCCTGCGTCTATGTGATAAAGAGCGACAAAGACCACAAAGCCTATAAGCGAAATAAGGAAACACAGATTCCAAAATTGGTCGAGAGTAGTTAGTTCCATAAGCAAATACGAATAATTAGGCATTTTACAATATTTGGCAAAGGTACAACATATATCCGAGTGCAAACCACAGATTGAAAAAAAAATGATTTTTTTGCAAAAATATGCAGATATTTGCACAATCAAGTATAATATCGTACCTTTGTGGGCTAAATAATAATATTTTGCCAAAAATAGAAATTATGGATTATAAGTATGAACCGATGTTTCAGCTCGGTAAGGACGAGACTGAATACTATCTGCTGACCAAAGACTATGTCTCAGTAAGCGAGTTTGAAGGCAAGCCTATCCTCAAAATAGAGAAAGAGGGACTTGCTCGTATGGCCAACGCCGCCTTCCGTGATGTCAGTTTTCTTCTCCGCCGCTCCCATAACGAGCAGGTTGCCAAGATTCTGCGCGACCCCGAGGCATCTGCCAACGACAAATATGTAGCCCTCACTTTCCTTCGCAACGCCGAAGTGGCAGCCAAGGGCAAACTGCCTCTCTGCCAAGACACCGGCACGGCTATCATCCACGGCGAGAAAGGTCAGCAAGTCTGGACTTACGACCGCACGGGCGAACGCAGCGACGAAGAGGCGCTGAGCGAAGGCGTATATAAGACCTACACCGAAGAGAACCTGCGCTACTCGCAGAACGCGCCGCTCAGTATGTACGAGGAGGTGAACACCAAATGCAACCTGCCTGCTCAGATAGACATTGAAGCCACGGAAGGGATGGAATACCGATTCCTATGCGTAACCAAAGGCGGCGGCAGCGCAAACAAGACCTACCTCTACCAAGAGACCAAAGCCCGCATACAGAACGAAGGCACACTCATACCTTTCCTCGTGGAGAAAATGAAGAGTCTCGGTACGGCTGCTTGTCCTCCATATCACATAGCCATAGTGATAGGCGGTACTTCGGCAGAGAAGAACCTGCTGACAGTCAAACTCGCATCAACCCACTACTACGACTCTCTGCCTACCACAGGCAATGCTTCCGGTCGTGCTTTCAGAGATGTAGAACTTGAAAAACGCCTGCTCCAAGAGGCTTATAAGATTGGTCTCGGTGCGCAGTTCGGCGGCAAGTATATGGCTCACGATGTGCGCGTTATACGTCTGCCGAGGCACGGCGCAAGTTGCCCGATAGGCTTGGGTGTGAGTTGCTCTGCCGACCGCAACATCAAATGCAAGATAAACAAAGACGGTATTTGGATAGAGAAGATGGACACCAACCCGGGCGAACTCATTCCGGCACAGCTGCGCAGCCAAGGCGAGGGCGAGGCAGTACGTATTGACCTCAACCGGCCGATGAAAGACGTATGCGCCATACTGACCCAATACCCCATAGGCACACGCCTGAGCCTCAACGGCACCATCATAGTGGGTCGCGACATCGCCCATGCCAAACTCAAAGCAAGACTTGATGCAGGCGAGCCGATGCCGGAGTATATGAAGAACCACCCGATCTACTATGCCGGTCCTGCCAAGACCCCCAAAGGTATGCCTTGCGGCTCTATGGGTCCGACCACGGCAGGGCGTATGGATCCATACGTGGACGAGTTTCAGAGCAAAGGCGGCAGCCTTATTATGCTAGCCAAAGGCAACCGCTCTATTGACGTAACGGAAGCCTGCAAAAAACACGGAGGTTTCTACCTCGGCTCCATAGGCGGACCGGCAGCCATACTCGCACAGGAGAACATCAAGTCAATTCGCTGCGTAGAGTATCCGGAACTCGGTATGGAAGCGATATGGGAAATACAAGTGGAGAACTTCCCCGCCTTCATTCTCGTTGACGATAAGGGTAATGATTTCTTCAAACAACTCAAACCCTGCACGGGCTGCACGATAATTGATAATTGATAATTGACAAGTTTGCAGATGGCAGAAGAGAAGAAAGACAGTTTTTGGAAGCGTATCAGCCGTAAGTACCGCCTGAGCGTTCTGCATGAAGACACACTTGCAGAGAGTTGGCACGTGCGTCTCAGTTGGCTCGGCGCATTGACCATAACCACGCTTATGTTCCTGCTGACGGTGGGTCTGCTCTCCGCACTTATCATCTACACCCCTATCCGCCATATCCTGCCGGGTTACTCCGAAGACCTCAGGCAGCAACTCGTATCTGCAACGGAGCGTATGGACTCCCTGCAAAACGAGATGGCACTGCAACACAATTACTTAGACCTGATAAAACTCGTTATGTCGGGCGAAGTGGCTACAGACACCATTCAGCCGCTTGACTCCATAGAGGTGGTGATGCGCGAACAACTGCTTGAAGCCAAGAACGAGGCTACACAGGAGTTTATGGCACAATATGAAGAGAAAGAGAAAAACAGTTTTCAACTCTTTGACATTCAGCAGAACACTCCCGTATATACCCTTTTCCGTCCGGCAAGCGGCGTGGTAGTAAGACACTACAATCCGCAAAGCGGCGACTTCGGTATAGACATCAAGACACCTGACAACGAGAATATTACAGCCGTGCTTGCAGGAGTGGTGGTATATGTGAACTACGAGATAGACAACACCTACACCCTTATGCTGCAACACTCGTCGTATATAAGCGTTTACCGCCACGCAGGCAGAGTGATGAAAAAAACGGGTGATGCCGTCAAAGCAGGCGAAAGCATAGCACTTGCAAGCAAGGAGTTTCCGTTGAGTTTTGAACTATGGCAGAACGGCAAGAACATCAACCCCGAAGAAGTAATAGTATTCTAAAAACAGACAGTGAAAAAACGATTAGCGATATTAGGCAGCACCGGCTCCATAGGTACGCAAACGCTTGATATAGTGCGCGCCCATAAAGACAGATACGAAGTCTATTGTCTTGTGGCGAACACGAGCGTTGAACTGCTTGCCGTCCAAGCTCGTGAGTTTGCCCCTGCCGCCGTCTGTATAGCCGACGAAACCCGCTACGAAGACCTGAAAACAGCACTTGCTGACACTGACATCAAAGTGTGGGCAGGCGCAGATGCGATAGCGGACATCGTAACGGCAGCAGAGATAGATATTGTGGTGGCGGCAATGGTAGGCTACGCCGGTCTGCGCCCCACCATAGCAGCCATACGATCGGGAAAGACGATAGCACTTGCCAACAAAGAGACGCTTGTAGTGGCAGGCGAACTGATAGAGAGGCTCACCATAGAGAACAAAGCAGCCGTGCTGCCCGTGGACAGCGAACACTCTGCCATCTTCCAGTCGCTCGCGGGAGAAGACATAAACAGCGTAGAAAAAATCATTCTCACCGCAAGCGGCGGGCCCTTTCTCCACCACAGCCGCGAACAACTGCAACAGGTAACGGCTGCCCAAGCACTGCGACACCCCAACTGGGAAATGGGAGCGAAGATAACGATAGACTCCGCCACGATGATGAACAAAGGCTTTGAGGTGATAGAAGCCAAGTGGCTGTTCGGCGTGAGATACGACCAAATAGAGGTGATAGTACACCCGCAGTCTATCATCCACTCGGCTGTGCAATACAAAGACGGAGCCGTGAAAGCCCAACTCGGTACGCCGGATATGCACCTGCCCATACAATACGCCCTATCCTACCCGGAACGCCTTGAAAGTAAAGCGGAAAGATTAGACCTTAACAAGATAGCCTCACTCACTTTCCTCAAGCCCGACACGGAGCGTTTTCCGTGCCTGAGGTTAGCATACGAAGCCATATCGCGCGGCGGCAACGTCCCTTGCACGCTCAATGCTGCCAACGAGATAGCCAACCTCGCTTTCAGGGAAGGCAGGTGCGGCTTTATGCAAATACCCGAAATAATAGAACAAACAATGGCAAAAACAACCTATATCGGCAAGCCGACGTATGAAGACTACGTAAAGACCGATACAGAGGCTCGCCGAATAGCAAAAAACTTTATACAATGATACAACTGCTTCAACTCATACTCGCCCTCAGTTTTCTCGTAATCATTCACGAGTTCGGACACTTTGCCTTTGCGCGACTGTTCAAAGTGAGAGTGGAGAAATTCTACCTATTCTTCGACTATAAGTTCTCCATTGTCAAAGCCAAGAGATTTGACGGCAAATGGCATGTCCGTTTCTTCGCCCCCACCACTACCGAAGATGACGAATGGGGCAAACACCCCGACAAGACCGAGTGGGGCATAGGCTGGATTCCCTTCGGCGGCTACTGCGCCATAGCCGGGATGGTGGACGAGACACACAGTGCAGACCAACTGCAGAAAGAGCCGCAGCCGTGGGAGTTCCGCTCAAAGAACGTCTTTCAACGGTTCCTTATCATAGCAGGCGGCATAACGGTGAACTTCATAGCGGCTCTGTGTATCTTCTCTATGCTCATCTTCTCCGAGGGCACCGACACGATGCCGCTACGCAACATAGACAGCGGACTTTACTACTCCGACATACTGCTTGATGAAGGCTTTAAGCAGCAGGACAAGATTATCTCCATCAACGGCACAGAACCGGAAACACTCGGCAACGTAGTACAATGGCTTATAATAGAAGGCAAGCAGGATGTAACCGTCCTGCGCGGAAAAGACACGGTAAGACTCACTATGTCGCCTGACCTCGGCAACCGCTACCTCGCTTTCCAAAACGAGTTTGACCGCCAAGAAAGAGACAAAGCAAGACAAGACCAATACTACGTAAAGAACAGATACGTACTTATCAGCGAATTTTATCCGTTTGTCATCGACACCGTTTTTGACGGCACCGTGGCAAGCATTGCCGACCTTCGCAAAGGCGACAGCATAACGGCGGTAGGCGGAGTGGAAACGCCGTGCTACGTGATGGTTTCCACAGAACTGCAACACCACCCCTGCGACAGCGTGGAGATAAGTTTCAGCCGCGAGGGACAGTCTATGACCGCTATCGTCTTCCTTGGCGACCAGTGCAAACTCGGAGTGGTGGCAAAAAGCAAACTGAGTTACTACGAAGTAGAGCACAAAGACTATGGTTTTTGGGAGTCCATACCCGCCGGCATACGTTTCGGCTGGGACTACCTCAAGATGTACGTCAAGCAGTTCCGCCTCGTCTTCTCCAAAGAGGGTGCACAATCGCTCGGCGGCTTCGGCGCGATAGGTCAGATGTTCCCCAAGATGTGGGATTGGGTAGCCTTTTGGGAGATGACGGGCATACTCTCGCTCATACTCGCTTTTATGAACTTCCTGCCTATCCCGGCTCTCGACGGCGGCTACCTGCTCTTCCTGCTCGTTGAGATGATAACACGCAAACAGCCGAGCGACAAGTTCCTCGAAAAAGCCAACACCGTCGGTTGGGTGCTGCTGATGGGACTGCTCATACTCGCCAACGGCAATGACCTGATTAAATGGCTGTTCAGATAACGACAAACCTTAACAACTGACAATATGAGTTACTTCAAGCACGAGAGTTCGTATATAGACGAAGGTTGCGAGATAGGCAACGGCACCAAGATTTGGCACTTCAGCCACATTATGTCCGGCTGCAAAATAGGCGAGGACTGCAACATAGGTCAGAACGTGGTCATATCCCCCGATGTGGTTCTCGGCAGAAACTGCAAGATACAGAACAACGTCAGTGTCTATACGGGCGTAAGATGTGAGGACGATGTTTTTCTCGGACCGAGTATGGTCTTTACCAACGTCCTCAATCCCCGCTCCGCCGTCAGCCGCAAGAGCGAGTATAAACCTACTATAATCAAACGAGGAGCATCCGTAGGAGCCAACGCCACCATAGTATGCGGACATACGCTCGGCGAATACTGCCTTATAGGTGCCGGCTCGGTGGTAACTAAAGACGTACCCGCCTACGCACTTATGGTCGGTAATCCGGCACGCCGCATAGGCTGGGTAAGCAGACACGGAGAAAAACTGCAATTTGACGACAATCATATAGCCGTCTGCCCTGCCACCGGCGAGAGATACAAAGAAGAAAACGGCATAGTAAGGCTGTTCTGACAGACTCCCATACAATAGTGAATACAAAGCACTACATAGCATTTGTCTTTCTCTTGTTAAACGTAACGCTGCAAGCGGCTCGCTTTACCGTCAACGGCTATGTACGTGATGCCGAGTCGGGCGAAGCACTGATAGGTGCAGCGGTCTTTGACACGATAAGCGGAACAGGCGTTATAACGAACAACGCAGGGTTCTATACCCTTATTCTCCAACAGAAGCAGGACATAGCCCTCCGCGCCTCATACGTCGGGTTTTCGCCTTCAAAGACCATACGCATCTCCGCTGCCGTGCAAAGACAAGACACGCTTGTGAGTTTTGCGCTCGTGTCAGACACGCGCCTGAGTGAAGTGGAGGTTGTGGCAAACAGGAGCCTTAGTTCGCCCGCCGCCGTACAGATGTCGGCTGTGGAGATACCCGTGGAGCAGATAAAAGCGATACCGGCACTGATGGGCGAGGTGGACATACTCAAAGCCATACAACTGCTGCCCGGCGTACAGAGCGGCAACGAAGGGTCGGCAGGAGTGTATGTAAGAGGCGGCGGACCGGACGAGAACCTCATTCTGCTTGACGGCGTACCGCTGTATAACGTAAACCACATGATGGGCTTCTTCTCCGTCTTCAACGCCGATGCCGTAAAGAACGTAACGCTCTATAAAGGCAATTTCCCCGCCCGCTACGGCGGCAGACTGAGCAGCATAATAGACGTGAGGCAGAACGACGGCAACAGCAGCGACTACCACGGCAACGCCTCAATAGGACTGATAGCGGCAAAACTGAACATAGAAGGACCTATAAAATGGAAGAACTCCAACCCCACGACCTTTAATATCTCCGCCCGTCGGACGTACTTCGACCTCTTTACCGCCCCCATAATGGGCATACTCACACGCAATGGCAGCAACGGAGCTATATCAGCCAACGCCGGTTACTACTTCTACGACGTTAATGCCAAAGTCTCGCACCGATTCAACGACAACGACAAACTGTCAGCATCCTTCTATATGGGCGATGATGCCATATACATCAATATGCGCGAAAGAGAAACGGCAAACACGAAGATGAAAGTGAAGATGGACTGGGACTGGGGCAACCTGCTCGCAGCCGTCAACCACGAACACCGCTACAACGCACAACTGTACCAGACGACACAAGTCAGTTTTACCCGCTACCGATACGACCTTACGCAGACCCTCACACAGACAGACAAAGACGAACTGTACTCGCTTAACGAGCAGATGGGCTATAACTCACATATTATGGACGTTATGGCTCAGACCCACTTTGACTACACTCCCCACCATGAGCACGAGATAAAGTTCGGAGCCGCCTATACCTACCATTTCTTCCGCCCCGAAATAGGCTCGTTCAGGATGTTGAGCCAAGAGGGAGAAAAGACGGACTACAACAGTTTTAACATTGACACTACGTTCAGCAAAGGAGTTTTGGGAGCCAACGAGGTTAGGATATACATAGAAGATACGTACACACCTCTCAAATGGCTGCGCCTCAACCTCGGCTTACACGGCAGCATATACAACACGGAAGGCAAAACCTACCCGTCTATAGAACCGAGAATAGGTATTCGCACGCTGATAACCAAGGACTTTTCGTTCAAGGCAAGTTACGCCTATATGTCCCAGTACGTCCACCTGCTGAGCAACAACAGCATATCGCTGCCTACCGACCTATGGGTGCCCGTCACCAAACGCATACTGCCTATGCGCTCAATGCAAGTGGCGGCAGGACTGAGTTACGACCTGCTCGGATATGTGGACATAACGGTGGAAGGCTACTACAAACAGATGAAAAACCTGCTCGAATACAAAGACGGCGCAAGTTTCTACGGCTCAAGCACCGGCTGGGAGGACAAGGTAGTGATGGGCGACGGCTGGAGCTACGGCGTAGAGGTGCTGCTGCAACGCAAAGCAGGCAAACTGACAGGCTGGTTAGGCTATACTTGGTCAAGAACAATGAGGCGTTTTGACCGCGAGGGACAGGTGCTTAACTTCGGCAAACCCTTCCACGCCAAGTACGACCGCGAACACGATGTTTCGCTCACGCTGCAATATGCCATCACCAAACGCATTGACATAGCCGGCACTTTCGTCTTCGGATCGGGAACGAGAGCCACACTCGCCACACAGGTGTACAGAGACGAATTTACAGGCAAAGAGATAGACTTTATCTCCGAGCGCAACAACTACCAAATGCCATATTACCACCGCCTTGACATAGGAGCCAACTTCCACTTCCCGCACCTGATACGCGACAAGATGGAATCGGTATTGTCGGTAAGCGTATATAATGTATATAACAACCTCAATCCGTTTATTATCTACCCCGACTCATACGAAGGCAAACTGTATAAGGTCAGCCTCTTCCCCATACTACCGAGCATAAGTTACACGTTTAAGTTCTGACACACAGTGAAAAACCAATCGCTCATATTACTCATCCTGACAGCCCTTCTCTGCGGCTGCGAGCAGGCTATCGAATACAACGGTCCTCAGACGGAGCAGCAACTCGCCGTCAGTGCCGCCACAGAGATAAGCACTGACTCCGTATTCACCTACGTGGACGTGAACCATAGTTTTTTCTTCCTCGACGGCTCGGCGCGATACACTTCAGACAATATATACACCGCCTGCATAAACGATGCCGACGTTCAGATAAAAGCCGACAACGGCACTTGGCATCGCCTACCGCTGCTTGACAACGAAGGCAGATACGGCATACGGCTCAAAAGCGCGGCAACGGACAGCATCGTACTCAAAGTGTCCCACCCCGACTACGGCACCGCATACGGCTGCCAAAGCATACCAAAGCCGATAAAAGCAAAAGTCAAAGAGGCAAAAACTACTGACAACGACATCAAAATAACGCTTGACTTGGACCGATATACCGGCAAAGAAGACGACATCATCCTGCTCTCTGCTGCCCTACCCTGCTACGCCGTCTCCACCGACAGCCGAAGCACAACCATAACCGACGAGCAGACAGGCGAGGCATACTACGGTGACTCTATAAGGCTTACCGTCATACGCACCGACAACCATAACCTCACGAGCGAAGACTACATCTTCAACGAACTGCAAAAAGCACACAACGGCACATACAAAAGCCGTTGCCTGATGATCAAAGCAAGCCAACTCAAAGAAGCAACCACGCTCTCTTTCTCCTGCCCCATAGAAAGCATATACAAACCCGGGGACGAGATAGAGATAACGCTGCAGACCGTAAACTACGACACATACCGCTACTTCCTCTCGCTCGGAGAAAAGACACTGCTCACCTCGCTCATTTCGTTTATCTTCGACGAACCTGATACCTGCTACACAAGCGACTGGATTGTAGTAAAATACAACTACGACTATGAGGACAGCACAGGACAACTCGAAGCGCAAGAACAGACAATGCTTGACCGGCTGCAAAAAGACGGCTACGTAACCGACAAATATACAAAACTTTTCTCCGAACCGACCGACACGAAGAAAGAATATGACAACGACGACCTTGACTTTGACATATCCGCACTCCTTGACGAGGCTTTTGAGGATATAGGATTAGCGGAAAAACGTCAGGTCTATTCCTGCTTCAGCGGCGCGATGGGAAGCCACGTGATAAGCCGCACAACAACGACAAAATGTACAATCAAACCATAAACAATTATGATTCAACGCATTCAAACCATCTATCTATGTTTGGTAGTAGTACTCGGCACCGTGCTTTACTTCTGCCCCGTGCTGCAATTCACGTCCAACATCAACGACAATGTTCAGCGTATGTTTGAACTCGGCGCGACCGGACTTGAAGAGCAGACGGAGGAGTACAGTTATCTTGCCGACGAACTGACACCCGTTGTCTTTAACGATGAGTGGGGACTTGCCATCGCCACGCTTATTATGCCCGTACTTGCACTTATTATCATCTTCTTATACAAAAAACGCAAACTTCAGGCACGCCTAAGTCTGCTGCTCTTCCTCTTCAGCCTTGCCTACTACGGCGTACTGCTTATTTACGCTTGGTTCGGCAAACGGATGATCGCACCCGACTGGTCGGTGCTGCCCCCTGCCTGTATGCCGCTTATCAATGCCGTCTTCAGCCTTATGGCAACACGCCGCATACTCAAAGACGAAGCCTTGGTAAGAGCCGCCGACAGACTGAGATAAACCCTATAACACAAAAAAAAATGAAAAGATTAGCATTTATATTGCTTGCTGCAGCCTTTCTCACCTGCTGCACTGCACCAACAACAGACGAAACTACAACGGCAGACAACACCGTCTATCTGACCCAAGAGATTTCGCCCGCAGCCGTTCAACACCTCTACGATGTCGCCACCGCCGCTAATCCCATAGAAGGAAAAACGGCGGTAAAAATAACAACCGCATACAAAGACTACGACAACTCCCTGCTGCAACGCCTTGCCACACCCTTTGCAACAGACGAAAACCACATCGCGGAAATAAGCACCACCATAGGCACAGAGGCTGTCAGGACTCTATATATTCGCGTAATAGAAGACTGCGGAATGACCGCCTCTTTTGCTCCGCTTACAAACGATAGTATCACACCGGTCAGCATAGACGGCGAGGATATGTTGCGCACGCTCAACGAGAACAGACTAAGTCTTCTCGTCAGAAACAAAGGTATCACCACCCAACACCAAAACAGAGGCGTACAAGACCTGCTGCAACTCATCACCGAACAGCCCGACCGACTGCAAGGAGCCGTGGTGGCTGACAAGATTATAGGCAAAGCCGCAGCTGCTCTGATGGCAAAAGGCGGAGTAAAAGCCGTATATACCAACATCATCTGCACGGCGGCAAGAGAATTGTTTGAAGCGGAAGGCATACTGGTAACCGCAAAGGAAGAAGTGCCGCAGATTCTCAACCGCGACCGCAGCGGACAATGCCCCATAGATGCCACGCTCAACGAGGCAAAGACCGTTGACGAATGTGTAGAAATACTCACAAGATAAGACAATGTACCGCAAAGAACTGTCATACTACTTCTCCACACCCATCGCATACATCGTAGTAGGGCTGTATCTGCTCGCTGTCAGCCTTATGCTGTGGGTGATCCCCGGAGAGTGGAACATAATAGACTCCGGCTACGCCGATGCCGTCGGACTATTCCGCATATCGCCGTGGCTGCTTATGCTGCTCTGCCCCGCCCTCACTATGAGGCTGTTTGCCGAAGAGAAACAGAGTGGTACGTGGGACGTACTGATTAGCAAACGAGTGTCGCTCACACGCATTGCCGTTGCCAAGTTCGCCGCCGCTTTCACCCTCACGCTTATAGCCATTCTGCCGTGCGTTGTACACTATTTTATTCTGTACTTTATTGCCGAACCGCAAGGTAATGTGGACGGTGGTGCTTTTGCCGGCAGTATGTTAGGACTGATGCTGTTAAGCGGTGTTTTCACAAGCATCGGTTTGGCGGCTGCCACGCTCACCAACAACTATATAGCCGACTATATCATAGGCGTTGCCGCGTGCTTTGCCCTCTACTGGCTGACGCTACAGGAGCATTTTAACAGCATCTCACGCGGCGTGATTGACCTGAGGGATGCCGTCTTCTTCCTGTCTGTCATAACGGTGGCTGTAACGACGGTTGTTATCATACTTAACTTAAAGCAGAAGTAAAACGATGACCCGCATAGGACTGTTAAGCGATACGCACGGCTACCTCGACAAGCGAGTGTTTGAGCATTTTGACTGCTGCGACGAGATTTGGCACGCAGGCGATATTGGTTCGGCAGAACTGCTGCAAACTCTGCGCGAGTTCCGCCCTACAAGAGCCGTATTCGGGAATATGGACAGCGGGGATGTAAGATACACGCTAAGCGAGTTCTACCGCTTTCGCGTAGAGCAGACCGATGTACTGATGACCCATATAGGCGGCTACCCGGGCAGATATAATCCTTGGCTTATACCGATGTTCCGCCGCCACGCCGAAGCTAAAGCAAGCGGAAGGGACACTCAAAAAGACAACATCGACCTTTTTGTATGCGGACACAGCCATATACTCAAAGTGATGTACGACAAGCAGTACGGGTTCCTTACTATGAACCCGGGCGCTGCCGGCAAACAGGGCTGGCAGACAGTGCAGACACTGCTACGATTCGCAATAGACGGCAAACAGATAAAAGACCTTGAAGTAATAGAATTGGAACGCCTGTAAAGGCGTTCCAATTTCTTTATTCAGAGTAATCAGAGTATTCGGAATTTTCTGATTATTGTATGGGTTTCTCGTATTCGGCTTTTACATCCTCATAGAAAGCGGCTGTGGCAGTATTGATATAGGGGACAATCCAAAGGAAGCCGATGTAAAAGGTGAAAATACCAACGAAAAACCAGCCGATGAATGATATTTGCAGGCAGAAGAGTTCCCACTTGTGTCCGCGCATCATACGACGGGATTTGCGCAGTGCTTCCACTACACCTATGTTGGGGTTATCGTGTATGATATAAGGAACAAGAGCATACGCCAAACTCAGTACTATGCCGCCTATCAATATTGCAAAGACAGAAGCGAATAATATCACTATCATAGCCAGTACAAACGTACCTACCAAAGCCGAATAGTTTTCTCTGAAATTGGCGAAAGTAAGAGTGAGAGGCGAACTTTCGTCTGTCTGACGGCGATATATCTGCAAGAAAACTATATTGAAAGCATAAAGCAGCGGATAAGCGAAGAGCAGGTTTACTACAGAAGAGAGCTAGATAGTCAGCGACATTATATGCAGGTCGTTCCCGAAAATGTTGAGCATATTCGGCAGGACACCGGCAAAAAAGACAATCAGGAGTAGAATCAGGGTCGTAACTGCGGTTTTTCCCCACATACCTTCGCCAAGTACGTTCCAAGCCGCTTGTCGGTAAAAAGAAGAGTTTTTCATAAGATTTAAGATTTAAGATTTTAGAGATTTAAGTGGTTATTTAGTCTATTCGCCTGATATGCGCACCTATGGCATTCAGGCGTTTTTCTATATCTTCGTAGCCTCGGTCTATCTGGTCTATATGGTCAATACGGCTTGTGCCGGAAGCAGACATAGCGGCTATGAGCATCGCTATACCGGCACGTATATCGGGTGAGG
The DNA here is from genome assembly GCA_002449665.1 of Bacteroidales bacterium UBA7009. Classification (GTDB taxonomy): domain Bacteria; phylum Bacteroidota; class Bacteroidia; order Bacteroidales; family Paludibacteraceae; genus Colicola. The sequence continues at coordinate 26,695 of DJXH01000064.1, read as the reverse complement.
TCATATTGTTGTGGCGCAGTTGAATCTTGCGGTCGTGTCCTATGACAACAGCGCGGTGCGGGTCACAAAGAATAATCTGCGCTCCCATATCTATAAGTTTATCCACGAAGAAGAGTCGGCTCTCAAACATCTTCTGATGAATAAGTACGGAGCCTTGTGCCTGCGTGGCAACCACGAGAATGACGGAGATAAGGTCGGGCGTAAGTCCGGGCCACGGAGCATCGGCTATGGTCATTATGCTGCCGTCAAGGAAACTTTCAATCTGATAATGCTCCTGCGCCGGAATAAATATATCATCGCCGTGCTGCTCCAAGCGGATTCCGAGACGGCGGAAGGTGTCGGGTATGATACCAAGGTCGTTGTACGAAGTGTCTTTTATGGTCAGTTCGCTGCCGGTTATGGCTGCCATACCGATAAAAGACCCCACTTCAATCATATCAGGAAGCAGAGTATGCTCCGTGCCGTGGAGCGAAGGCACACCTTCTATCGTCAGCAGGTTGCTCCCCACTCCGTTTATATGCGCACCCATAAAGTTGAGCATACGGCAGAGTTGCTGTATATACGGTTCGCAAGCGGCATTGTATATCGTGGTTGTACCCATGGCGGTAACGGCTGCCATGATAATATTGGCTGTACCAGTAACTGAAGCCTCATCAAGAAGCATATAACAACCTTTAAGCCTTGCCCTTGTATCTGTCTGCCCATCCTGCTTGCCTACGGAGAAAAGGAAAGCATTGATTGTTTGGTCGTAGGTGTAGGTTGCGCCGAGTTTGGTCAGACCGAGGAAATGCGTATCAAGTCTGCGCCGCCCTATCTTGTCCCCGCCCGGGGTGGCATAGGCGAGACTGCCGAGCCGAGCAAGCAACGGACCTATCAGCATTACGGAACCGCGAAGACGATTACAGCGGGTGATAAACTCTTTGGAAAGCACTGTCTGCCCGTCTATATCACGTGCCGTAAAGACATACGATTTATTGCCTGCTTTCTCTACCTCTACACCGACGTATCGCAGCAGGTCGATAAGGTTGTTTACATCAAGTATGTCAGGGAGATTGCGGATAACTACTTTCTCGCGGGTGAGCAATGTGGCGCACAGCACTTGCAGTGCCTCGTTTTTGGCTCCTTGCGGCGTGATACTGCCACTGAGTTTATGCCCGCCTTCTACTAAAAAACTTGCCATAGTCTTAATATTTTTGCGCAAAGGTAACGAAAAATTAAAAACTATGCAAGTTTTAAGAAAAAAACAATCACTTAATCTCTCGGTGCTACGGTATCTATAATGGTAGTACTCCGGCGCGGCTCAAGCACGGCATAGACCTGCGCCACTGTTTCATCGCCTTTGTTTATCAGATGCAGATATGCCTCACTGCCGCCTGTCTGATTGCCGCCTGTCTGTTTGCCGTCTGCCACATCGGCAGGCATACTGACCCGACAAAGTCGGCAGACAAGCATATCACCAAGGAAAGTCTCACGCAGCCATCTGATAGTGAGGTTTTTAATTGTCAGTCCGCTCATTTCTCCGCCTTCTACCGTCTGCATAGCTATATTGAGGTAGGTGCGGTTGTTTACATGTCCGTTAAAATCAAGATTGATAGGGTTCACCTTATGCTCTGTCTCCAATATCGTTTCCGTTGCGGCTGGAATACGCACTTTCTTATGCCTCTCGCTGCCTTCCGTTACAGCAAGTCTGTCCGTATCAAGTACATCGGATATAGACACCGGTCTATGGCAGGAGATGTCAAGCAGTGTCCAGCATCCGCTACCGTGAGCCACTTGTGTTCCGTCTTTTTTGGCAATGACAAAATCCGCATAAAGCCGAAGTCCTGTCAGTTCACTGTTCCACACTTTCACTATCACCTCTTCCGACCAATAGGCTTCGCCCTCGTCCCAAGCGGCATTAAACTCTGATATTATCCACATCAGTCCGTGGTGAACGAGGTCAAATGCCGCCATATTAAGACACGACATATAGCGTGCCCAGCAGTCTTGGTAGTAGAGCAAGACGGCAGAAGCAGTCATACGATACTCGTTGTTCATATCCGCTGCCGTCAGACTATAGCAGTGGGTATATTGCTTTAAGTTTTCCATAATTATTTGTTATCCCTTCTGAAGACGAGTGCAGCAAACCTTGCCGTACCATCGCACACAAAGGTACGGCGAATTTTCGGAATGCAAAAAAAATGAACACTCTCCTTTTTAATTTTCATTTTTCGTTTTTCAATTTTCTACTGCAAATTATATTCCTTACCTTTGCGGCATAATTTTTGTTTGATACCAATATGAAAAGAATGACTATTCTATTCGGACTTATACTTACATTGTTCGGATGCACAAAAACAAACAATAATAACGACACAACTATGACTATCTATGATTTTACGGTGCTTAACACCAAGAAACAGCCTGTAAGTATGGCTAACTATAAAGGCAAAGTCCTTCTTATAGTTAACACCGCCACCGGTTGCGGTTTCACCCCTCAGTATGAGGCACTTGAGAACTTATACAAAAAATACAAAGACCAAGGTCTTGTCGTTCTCGACTTCCCCTGCAACCAGTTCGGGCAGCAGGCTCCCGGCACGGAAGAGGAAATAGTAAGTTTCTGCCAACTCAAATACAACGTATCCTTCCCGCAGTTTGCCAAAGTGGAAGTGAACGGCGAAAACGAACTGCCGCTCTTCACCTACCTTAAAGAGCAGATGCCGACCGAAGAATATCACGGTTTGGCAGCCAAAGGAACAGGTGCAATGCTCAAAGGTATCAGCAAAACCTATAAGAAAGAGAGCGACATCCGCTGGAATTTCACCAAGTTCCTCGTAGATAAAGACGGTAAAGTAGCAGGACGTTTTGCGCCTACCACCAAACCCGAAGACATAGAAAAAGAAATTGTCAAACTGCTTGACTAAGCCGCTGTAAAGTGCAAAAAGAAACAACAGGCAATTTTTGCCTGTTGTTTCTTTTTATTCCTCTTCATACCAGCCCTTTGATATGCCGTATTGCAACTCGCCGTCCATAATCATCTGTATCTGCGAGGATGTAAGCGGCGAACAAAGCGGAGAGGATGCGGCAGAGCCTTTCTTCACCGCTTTCAAAAGAAAATCAAGTTGTTTGGTGTCGTCCACCTCACCGTCAAGATAGACAGTCTCACCTGTAGCCTCATCCACCTCAAGTAGCCCTTCCTCTTCAAGAAAATCGTCCATAAGGTCAAGCACATAGAGTATATCCTGACGGGATATGCCCTGTCTGTCCTGCTCGGGCAGAAGGTTGTAGATAAAGTCAATCTGCTCACGCTCTTCCGGCTCAAGCAGCGACAACTCATAATTGTTGTTTTCCATAGTCGCGAAATATAATTGTTAAGATTGTTGCACAAATAGTTTGCAAAGTTAAATAATATGACGTACTTTTGCAAAATAATTGTTAAAAATCTCCTAAAATCAATCTTATACCGACTTATCTTATGTCTGAACTTACCAAAAGAACCATATTCGGAGCATTGTTTGTAATTGTAGTAGTAGGCTCCGTCTTGCTTAATCCGCCGGTTTTCGGCAGTATTTTTCTTATATTTTGTGTGCTTGCCGTAAGAGAACTGATGGTGATGTATAACGCTGACAAACCAAACACTATAGCGGCAATGATAGGCGGCGGATGGCTGTTTGCCTCGTTCTTCCTTATGTTTTCCGACTATTTGGGTACTGCGGCAGGTGTTCTTACGTTTGTATTATACATAATGTACATACTATGTCTTATGGTGGCGCAGATGTGGATGAAGAAAGCCGAACCGCTGCGCAACTGGGGACTGATACTGCTCAGCCAATTGTGGGTGGCACTGCCTTTTGCCCTGATGTGTTTTATCTATTACCTTGACAGCGTTCACCGCATCTTTGACAAACATCTGCTGCTCTGCTTGTTTATCACCGTATGGGTGAACGACACGGGCGCATACGTCGTCGGTTCGCTCACAGCCAAACTGCCGCGCGGCAACCACAAGATGACACATATCAGTCCGAAAAAGAGTTGGGAAGGACTTGTCGGCGGCATACTTTTCTCGCTCGCGGCAGGCGTAATATACTACTATGTCGGCTGGATGCACAGTCTGCCCGTATCTCTTGTCGGTACAGCAGCGATAGCCGTATCAGCCACCTTAGGCGACCTGATGGAGAGTTTCGTAAAACGCAGTGTCGGGATAAAAGATTCCGGCGTATTCCTTCCCGGTCATGGCGGCGTGCTTGACCGTTTTGACAGTCTGCTGCTCGCCACACCCGTCTTCATAATAGTTTACCTGCTGCTGTATGTTGGCAAATATGCATTTGCGGCATAATAAAATAACGAATGGAACTGACAGTAAAAATCCTTAGTCTGCTACCGCTCAAAGCACTATATGTTTTAAGCGATTGTATACTCTACCCCATTATCTACCACATAGTCCGATACCGGCGTAAGATAGTACGCCTAAACCTCACCAACGCCTTCCCCACATACGCCAAAAAGCAGATAAAAAGCATAGAGAAAGGCTATTATCACCATCTTTCGGACGTGATAATGGAAATAATATGGAGCTATCGCGCTACGGTGGAAGACCTTGAGAAGCACTATCTTATCACTAACATAGAAGACTGTGAGAAGTGGGTACACGAGAAAGGCGGCGTTGTTTTTATGCTCGGTCATATATGTAACTGGGAGTGGCTGCCGGAAATGCAAAAACGCTTCAAAGACCCTGCCATACAACACTATAACGTCTATCGCCGCCAGAAAAACGCTACTGCCGACCGCCTGCTTGTGGAACTTCGCGACAAACGCAGCGGCAAAGGCTCGTGCATTGAAAAGAACACACTCTTAAGGCGAATGGTAGCCCTCAAGCAGTCGGGACAACTTTATACTCTCGGACTGGTGAGCGACCAGAAAGTGCAGCCGCAGAACGCCTACCACTCCACCCTTTTTCTCAACCAAAAGACCACCTTCCTCGGCGGCGGCGAGATACTGAGCAAGAAGTTTGACAAAGCCGTTACTTACCTGTATATAGAAAAACTCAAACGTGGCACCTACCGTATGACCTTCGACCTTATCACGCTTGACCCGCAAAACACAGACAAAGGCGAGATAACGGAGCAGTTTGCCCGCCGCCTTGAAAGCAACATACTCGCCGACCCTACACAGTGGCTGTGGTCGCACAACCGCTGGAAATTTGACAATAACAGACCTTCTCCTGACAAGCAATGAAATGTAGCGTTATCATACTCAACTGGAACGGAGCCGACATGCTTCGCCGATACCTGCCGTCCGTAGTGAAAAACACGCAAAGGGACGACACAGAGATAGTAGTGGCAGACAACGGCTCGACTGACAACAGCCTTGAGGTGTTGGCTACTGGTTTTCAGACTGTAAAAACGATGGCGTTTGACAAGAACTACGGTTTTGCCGAGGGTTATAACCTTGCCCTTGCCGCCACCGAAAGCGAATATACCGTACTGCTCAACTCCGACGTTGAGGTTACTACGGGCTGGCTTGACCGACTTTTGGACTATATGGACAGCCACCCGCAAGTGGCTGCCTGTCAGCCTGTAATCCGCAGTTATAAAGACAGGCAGCGGTTTGAACACGCAGGTGCTGCAGGCGGAAAGATAGACAGGTTAGGCTATCCTTATTGCAGAGGCAGAATAATGAGTTTTGTCGCACAAGACAAAGGACAATACGCCACTTCAGACCTGATGTTCTGGGCAAGCGGTGCCTGTATGTGCATAAGAACACAGGCATATAAAGAAAACGGCGGATTAGATTCCGACTTTTTCGCCCACATGGAGGAGATAGACCTCTGCTGGCGGCTGCAAAGCAGGGGGTGGAAAATTGCCTGCGTAACAGACTCCGTTGTATATCACCTCGGCGGCGGTTCGCTCGGGTATGAGAGTCCGCGCAAGACCTTCCTTAACTTCCGCAACAACCTTCTTATGCTCTATAAGAACCTGCCCGAGAACAGGCTCAAAAGTGTTATGCGGTGGCGTTGGTGGCTTGACTACGCGGCGGCTTTGCACCTGCTTCTAACCGGCAAAACGGCAAACGCCAAAGCCGTATATGATGCAAGAAAAGAGTATAAACGACTGGTAAAACAGACTTCGTGGCAAGACAAGCGCGAGGAGAACATAAAAAAAGCGATAGTACCCGAAGTGAGTACTATCGACAATCGTTCCATTATTTACGATTTCTACGTAAAACGGATCCGCGAGTGATTTAGTATATGCCGGCTGTGCCGCTCTCACTTAAAATCCGAACGAGAAGCCGGCAGTGGCTATAACGTTTTTCCCTTGGAAATAGACAGGACTGAAACGGTTTAGGAAATAAGCCGCCGTACCTGTGTTCTCGCTTATGCAGGTCTGCTCGGCTGCAAGGCGGTCGTAGCCTTGAGCGTTGTTGTAGGCAACAGAAGCCGTGAGGTACATATTATGATACACCTCATACAGCAGATTGGCAGAAACGGCATAGTTGCGATACACTTTCTTGTCAAAGGGCTTTTGCGCTATGGCTTTGTCCACATCCTGACGTATATAATTGTATGAGTTATACTTGGTCTCGTCGGTATAGTCTATGCTCACCCGCATACCGCGAATAGGACGGTAACTGAGTTCGAGGAATATACTCTGCGCGTTATCGCCCATATAATGCCCCATGTTATAACTGTTGGATGAGTATTCGAGTGAAGCAATGGAGTGAGTATAACATGCTATATATGAGCGCGAGAACTCACCTTTGAGGCTCAAGCCTTTGAGCGGCCAACCGCCCCAGTCGAAGCCCACAACGTAGGATATGGGGTTGTTCTCCTTGACGGACGGCTTAAAACGGTTCCAACTTATCTCGTCCGCAAAGAGAGAGGTGTAAAGTTTGAGGTGGTCAACGGGACGGACGGTAATAGTGGCAAAGACCTGCGAGTTCTGGTTCTCCGTGCGAGTACCCTTGGTAAACAGGTGGTCAAGCGACTTGAAGAAAGCAATCGGGATAAAATACGCCGCGTTGGGAGTACGCTCCGAATAAACGATAGAGTTACCGAAAGAGAAGTGGATATACTTTATCGGCTTGAAGGTGAACATGTTGGCTGCCATATACTTGCTGCGTTGGCGATACTCTTTTTGCATAACCTTGCCGCCGAGAGAGTTGATGTTGTCAGTCTCAAGATAATAGTCCGTAGAGTCAAGCACGTTGGATACTAACCAAGCGTGAAAATAGTCAAACTGAAACCAATAGACGGGTGTCAGTTGCAGCGACACTTGCGGCACGGCGGGGTTATGACCGGAGAGAATATTGGAGGCGTGATAAGCATCGCCCCAGCGTATGTTCTCACGCGAAAGGGAGAGGCTGCCCCACCAGTCATAAATGCTGATACCGCCCTTAGAGTCGGAGAAGTCGCCGCCGTAATTGGCTTCTTTATACTGCACGCCGTCAAGGGTGTTGAGAAAATGTCCTTTGGTCAGTTTGGCTCCGTCTATCTTATCCAACTCCGATGGAAAATACTTGTCGCTCAGTCCCATCTTGCCGTTCCACGATATATCGCGCAACGAACCCCATAGAGAGACGTGGTGTACTATGTCCATCTTGAGGTCAGCCCCCCACCAACGTTTGATGACGGCACCTTTTTGCGAGCCATAAACCTCGGCTCCGAGTATGGGACGGATTTGGAGTTTGAAGTTATTTTTTGGGGTCATATAGGCAAACTGCGGGTCGCAAAGCGAGAGGTTGAAGGTTCGGTTGTCCGTATATTGCACTATCTGACGGCGCATTGTATCTCTTTCGAGGGCGAACTCATTGAGGTAATAGTCAAGGTCTTTGCGCTGACGACTGCTTAAAAGCGAATCGCGCTTTTGCGCTTCCGTCAGCATCTGCGCCACCTGCAAGCGACTATACGGACGCACGGCTTCTGTAACAGAGATAACACCGTCGGTGGACAGTTCGTCTATGAAATCATACAGCCGCTGCTCACTCAGAGCAACGGGTATGTTCTGCGCCGTAAGACCAAGACTTGCCGTCAGCAGCAGTACGAGGAGCAGAAACTTATTTATTGCAGCGTGCATTGAGACCGTCAATTACTTGGTTGGTAATATCATACGCTTCGTTAGCCATCAGCACGTTGTCGTTGGCGGTGTTGCTCAAGATAATATGGAAACGCCCGTCGGCATTGAACACTTTGAGGAAAGTGGTGAGCGAGTCGGCAAGTTGCATATTGATTTTCTGGTTCTCAAGCATAAACTCCTGCGAGAGTTTGGCTTCAAGTTCCTCAAGCTCCTGCTGCTTGTTTTGCAGACGCTGTATTTCGCTGCGGGCGCGCTGCTCGGAGAGGTATGCGTGGTTTTCCATCTTCTGCTGGTGGTCGTTCATCTCCTTTTGCAGGGTGCGCAGACTCTTGTTGAAGGTCAGATTGGCATTTTCCTGCTTTTGCATCAGTCTTTCCTTTGCTTCCTGCGCAAAAGTATAATGCTGTAAGAGGCTGTCCACGTTGATATAAGCCACCGGCATATTGCCCTGCTCAACTACAGCGGCAGTCTGCTCACCTGCGGGCGAAGACTTGCGGAAAGAGAAAAAGAGGATAAAGAGCGTGACCAAAGCCACGGCAAAAACAGAATTGAGTACGATTTGAATCTTGTTCATTATTTTATTGTTTTTCAGATTATTATTGCTTTTTATAAGTTTTTCACGTCTAATCTTCTCCCTGCGGCTTTACGCTGTAGGCGGTCTTGCGACGTGGCGCAGGTGATACCCCTCTCTCGCATCGCTTTGCTCTCGGATATATGCTGCGAGGAGAAACGTCCGCCGCGCTTGAAGATAATACGTACCGAAAGCAGCAAAACAGCCGCCGCAATAAGAGAAATGACTATAAGATATTTCATAAGCCTGTGTAATTAGCCTGCAAAAGTAGTGATAATATCCGTTGTTGCCAAATTTTAGTGTATGTTTTTACTAAAAATTGCTCATATACTTGCACAGATTGTGAAAAAGCCGTACTTTTGTAGGCATTTTTTTGACAATACACAAATCACGCACAACTATGGCAAACCAACAGCAACAATCAGGCACATTATACAACGCCCTCACGGCAGGCAGCAAGATAATAGGAACGATAATAGCAGACTCCGACATTCGCATCGATGGTACGGTGGAAGGCGACTTACAGTGTTCGGGCAAGGTAGTGATAGGCGAAAAAGGCTCCCTGAAAGGTACTATCACCTGCCAAAACGCAGAGATAATGGGCAGGCTTGACGGCAAAGTGCAGACCTCACAGACCCTCGCCCTGCGCTCTACGGGTAACATTCAAGGCGAGGTGAAGACACAAACGCTCATAGTGGAACCCGATGCCGTGTTTAACGGCACCTGCTCTATGGGCAATCAGCCGCAGAAGTAGGACAAAGACATTATTGGAAATAATCCATAATAATAACATCTTAAATTTTCATTTATTATGAGAATCAAACCATTTCGCGGTATTCGTCCGCCAAAAGCACTTGTCGAGAAAGTCAACTCTCGTCCGTATGATGTATTGAACTCCGAAGAGGCACGCCGTGAGGCTGAAGGCAACGAGATGTCGCTTTACCACATCATCAAGCCCGAAATCAACTTTGAGCTGGGTACAGATGAACACGATCCGAAAGTATATCAGAGCGCAAGAGAGCATTTTGACCTCTTCCGCCGCAACGGCTGGCTCGTGCAAGACCCGAAAGAAAACTACTATGTCTATGCACAGACAATGGGCGACAAGATACAATATGGTCTCGTGGTGGCTGCCAACATGGAAGACTATATGGAGGGTAAGATAAAGAAACACGAACTTACCCGCAAAGACAAAGAAGAAGACCGTATGAAACACGTGCGCGTAAACAACGCCAACATAGAACCCGTCTTCTTTGCTTACAAACACGTGGACGAACTCGATGCCATCATCGCTAAATACACAGCCAAACAGCCTGAATATGACTTCGTTGCACAGATAGACGGCTTCGGACACAAGTTCTGGATAATAGACGACGAGAACGACATCCGCCGCATCACCGAACTTGTAGCAGCCATACCGGCAATGTACATTGCCGACGGACACCACCGTTCAGCAGCAGCAGCCCTCGTAGGCAACGAGCGCAAACAGCAGAACCCCAACCATACGGGCAAAGAGGAATATAACTACTTCCTCGCCGTTTGCTTCCCCGACAACCAACTGAACATCATGGACTACAACCGCGTAGTAAAAGACCTGAACGGACTGACAGACGAGCAGTTCCTTGATAAAGTTCGCGAGAACTTCGACGTTGAAGACAAGGGTACGGAGATATACAAACCCGCCCGTCTGCACAACTTCAGCCTCTACCTCGGCGGCAAATGGTACAGCCTGACAGCCAAAGCCGGACGCTACGACGACAACGACCCCATCGGCGTACTCGACGTTACCATCTCCTCCGACCTTATCCTCGACAAAATACTCGGCATCAAAGACCTGCGTTCCGACAAGCGTATTGACTTTGTAGGCGGTATTCGCGGTCTCGGCGAACTCAAACGCCGTGTTGATTCGGGCGAAATGAAAGTGGCTCTCGCTCTCTATCCCGTTACTATGCAACAGATTATCGACATTGCCGACTCGGGCAACATTATGCCGCCTAAGACAACGTGGTTTGAGCCCAAACTGCGCAGCGGACTCGTAATACATGAACTGGAGTAAGATTTCATATTTATTGACAACGGCTGTCCTCTTGGGCAGCCTTTGTTCGTGCAGCATACAACAGCGCGTCAAACGTGCCGACAAGAAGTTTGCCATAGGCGAATACTACGAGGCAGGACGGCTGTATAAGAACTGCTACGGACAGATACCCGCCAAGAAGGAACGCAGCCTTAAAGCCAAGGTTGCGTTCCAACAGGGCGAGTGTTACCGCATACTCAATAACCCGCGTGCCGAGAATATGTACCGGCAGGCGGTAAAGTATAAATACGCCGACACAGACGACATCGTATATCTGCGGCTTGCACAAGCACAGCAATACCAAGGCAAATACAAAGATGCGGAGAAGAACTACCGCCTCTACCTTGAGCGGCATGGGGATAGTTATGTTGCACAGGCGGGAGTGTATGCCTGCGAGCACGCTGCCGAATGGAAAAAGCAGAAAAGCAAATACAAGGTAACGCTTGCCAAAGACTTTGCCGCCAAGCGCGCATCTGCCGACTGCTGCCCCGCTTTCATAGGCGAGAACGCTGACGCACTGATGTTTACGAGCAACCGCAAAGTGAGTCGCAGAGGAGAAAAGAAAGGACTTGACCGCCCCAGTTCGGTAACGGGTCAAGCCGTCTTCTCGCTCTTTACCACGCGCAAGGATGCCAACGGCAGATGGCAGGAGATAGTGCCGGTACAAAGCATATTTGAAGGCGAGCAGGAAGAAGAAAAAGAAGCCGCCAACGACTCCACCGACACCGGCAACAAAGCCGGCAAGACGGAAGTGGGAGCGTGCTGCTTTACGGCAGACGGCAAGACGATGTATTTCACCTACTCCCGCCCCGTCAACGGACAAGACCTCGGTGCTAAAATTTTCCGCTCCGACCGCACCGGCGGTGAGTGGGGCGAACCTAAAGAAGTGAAACTATTCGCCGACAGCAGCATTACGGTGGGACACCCCGCCATAAGCGCGAAAGGCGACACTATATATTTCGTAAGCGATGCCCCGGGAGGCTACGGCGGAAAAGATATATGGATGGCGGAAAACATTGACGACCAATGGACTGCCCCCGTCAACCTCGGTCCGCAAATCAACACAAGCAACGACGAGATGTACCCTGTCATACGCAAAGACGGAACGCTCTATTTCTCCTCCACCGGTCATCCCGGCTTCGGCGGACTTGACATCTTCCGCGCCATACCTACCGGCAAGGACACTATGATTGCACTTGCCGACACTCTTGAGCCGCAGAAAATGAAAATCGTGGTAGTGGAGAATATGGGAATGCCGTTCAACAGTTCGGCTGACGACTTCGGAGTTACCTTTGAAGGCGATAAGCAAAACGGCTTTTTCTCGTCCAACAGAGGACAGAAAAAAGGCGATGACAAGATATACCGCTTCGTTCTGCCGGAGATAATACTGTCTGTAGAAGGCAAAGTAACGGACAACAACGGCGAACCGTTGGCAGGAGGCGTACTGCGTATGGTGGGCAACGACGGCACCAACCAGAAACTGCAGATACGCAAAGACGGCACCTACAGGCTCAAACTGCAACCCAACGTCAAGTATATAATGCTTGCAGCCTCACGCGGCTATCTCAATCAGAAACAGACACTTGAGACCGGCGATGCCGCAGAGAGCAAAGTCTATACGCAAGACTTCTCGCTCGCACCCGTATCCAAACCCATAACGATGAACAACGTGCTGTACGAGTTCGGCAAATGGGAACTGACGGAAAGCAGCAGCGGCGAACTGCTCGGACTGGTTAAGATGATGCAGGACAACCCGTATATAACTATCGAACTTGGTGCACACACCGATATGGTGGGCGACTCCGTAAGCAACCGCACGCTGAGCGAAAAGCGCGCACAAGCCTGTGTGGACTTCCTCATCAAGCACGGCATAGACAAGGAGCGACTGACCCCCGTCGGCTACGGCGAAAGCAAACCCAAAGCAGCGGACAAGGGGCTGCACGACAAGCATCAGTTCATACCCATAGACCAAGTGCTTGACGAAGAGTTTATACTAACCCTTACGCCCGAGCAACAGGAGATATGCAATCAGATAAACCGCCGCACGGAGTTCAGAGTACTCAAAACAACATACAAACTGTATTAACAAAGAAAACAAAATATATGCTAAACATTATTCTATTCGGAGCACCCGGAAGCGGAAAAGGTACTCAATCGGATTTTATTGTAAAGAAATACGGACTGCAACACCTCTCCACGGGCGATGTGCTGCGCTCTGAAATAAAGTCGGGCAGCGAACTGGGCAAAGAGATAGACTCTATCATCTCCAAAGGCAACCTCGTACCCGACCACAAGATGATACACATCATCGCCCACTATCTCGACACCCTGCCCAACGACTGCAAGGGCGTTATCTTTGACGGCTATCCCCGCACCGTAGAGCAGGCGGAAGCACTCACTCTGCTGCTCGAAAGACGGAACATGGAAGCCGTGATGATAGACCTTGCCGTGGACGAAGACGAGGTAATCAAACGCCTGCTCAACAGAGGTAAAACCAGCGGACGCGCAGACGACAACTTCGAGACCATAAAAAAGCGTATAAAAATCTACCACGAAGTTACCAAACCCGTATGCGGCTACTACCTCAAACGCCACAACTACTTCCTTATCAACGGCAACTACTCGATGGAAGACACTTTTGCACAAGTGGATACCATTCTCTCGCTTATCAACAAAAACTGACACTCATCCACTTACACACACATAAATGGCAAACGGCAATTTTATCGACTACGTTAAGATTTACTGCCGCTCCGGCAAAGGCGGTGCGGGTTGTATGCACCTGCATCGTGCCAAATACCTGCCTAAGGGCGGTCCGGACGGCGGCGATGGCGGCAGAGGCGGACATATCATCCTTCGCGGCAACAGCAACCTCTGGACACTGCTCCACCTCAAATACCAAAAGCACATTATGGCGACAGACGGCGGCAAAGGCGGCGACAGCCGCTCCTTCGGCAAACAGGGCGAAGACCGCATAATAGACGTCCCCTGCGGAACGGTCGTATATGACGGCGATACGGGAGAATGGCTGTGTGAGGTGAAAGAACACGGAGAGAAAATAACCCTGCTCAAAGGCGGCAGAGGCGGACTTGGCAACTGGCATTTCCGCACCGCCACCAACCAGGCTCCACGATATGCACAGCCCGGCGAACCGGCAGAAGAACGCAACGTCATTCTCCAACTTAAAGTGCTTGCCGATGTAGGTCTTGTCGGTTTCCCCAATGCCGGCAAATCGACTCTGCTCAGCGTAGTGAGCGCAGCCAAACCCGAAATAGCCGACTACCCCTTCACCACTCTAACGCCACAACTCGGCATAGTGCAATACAGAGACGAACGCTCATTCTGCATGGCGGACATACCCGGCATAATAGAAGGAGCGGCAGAGGGCAAAGGCTTGGGACTTAGGTTCTTACGCCATATCGAACGCAACGCCGTACTGCTGTTCATGGTGCCCGTTACGAGCGAAAACATAGAGCGTGAATATAACATTTTGCTCAGCGAGGTGGAGAAATACAACACAGAACTGCTCAGCAAATCACGCCTGCTTGCCATCACCAAATGTGATGTGGAGCAGCCGGACAGCAAACAGATAGAAAGACTCAAAAAAAGTCTCGGAGTGGAAGTGGTGGCCATATCAAGCGTAAGCGGACTGAACATAGACACACTCAAAGACCTTATATGGGCTGAACTCGAAAAAGAGCAGAACCAAGTAATAGAGATTTCACACAAGCCCATTGACATACAGACCGTTGAGCGCGAGAAAGATACGGATGACCAAACAGAAGACGAGGAAGAGCATACCATCTATCTCAACGAAGTGGAGGAAGAGTGGGACTTAAACAAATACAGGGGCATAGGTTGGGACGCATAAGAAACAACATACTGCATAATCAACGCCTGCAAAGAGCCTACGATGCGGCTATCGAATGGCGCGAAAAACATATCAACGAAAAACAGACAGTACTCATACTCAGTTTTTTCGTTGGTAGTTTTTGTGCTTTGGCAGCATACCTTCTCAAGCAGTTTATTCACCTTATCCAAAGTCTGCTTGAGCATTATGTGGTGCAAGGCGAATATGATTTTTTGTATTTCGTTTTCCCTTTTCTCGGTATTACCCTTTCTTCGCTGTTTGTCCACTATGTAGTGCGCGACGACATCAGCCACGGCATAACGAAAATCCTCTACGCCATCTCGCAGCGCAAGTCTATCATCAAGCCGCATAATATGTGGAGTTCGGTTATCTCGTCCGGACTGACCATAGGCTTTGGCGGTTCGGTGGGAGCAGAGGCACCTATCGTGCTGACCGGCGCGGCGATAGGGTCTAACCTCGCCAAGTTTTTCCGTCTTGACCAGAAGACGATGATGCTGCTTATAGGCTGCGGTGCTGCCGGCGCGATAGGCGGCATCTTCAAAGCACCTATCACGGGTCTGGTCTTCACGCTTGAGGTGCTGATGATGGACATCACCATGACCTCCGTCGCTCCGCTTCTAATCTCGTCAGTTACGGCAACGGTATGGGCATACATAACGATGGGCAGAGACCCGATGTTTGAGTTGCAGATTTCCGACCCGTTCGTGCTTGGGAAAATTCCGTGGTATGTTATTCTCGGCGTACTCTGCGGACTGAGTTCGCTCTATTTTACCCGCGCCACCAACTCTCTCGAACGGCTCTTCAAGCAACGTGTCCGCTCTATGGGACTCAAGACGGTGGTCGGCGGACTGACACTCGGTCTGCTCATCTTCGTTTTCCCGCCTCTATACGGCGAGGGCTACGATGTAATAGGCGACCTTATCAACGGCAACTCGCTCAAAGCATTTGAAGTGAGTCCGCTCTCCTTTTTGGGTCATTCGGCTTGGGTGATAGTAGCCTATTTCGTACTCGTCATACTGCTCAAGGTGGTAGCCTCGGTTGCTACCAACGGCGGTGGCGGCGTGGGAGGTATCTTCGCACCAAGTCTGTTCGTCGGTGCAGTAACGGGCTTTGTATGCGCCAGAGTGTTTAACCTGATTGGAATAAACGTGTCGGAAGCCAATTTTGCACTTGTCGGTATGGCAGGACTGATGTCGGGCGTGATGCACGCACCGCTGACCGGCATCTTCCTCATAGCCGAACTCACAGGCGGATACCACCTCTTCCTGCCGCTTATCATCGTATCGGTAGTGTCATATCTGACCATACTTGTTTTCGAGCCTCACAGCCTGTATGCCATACGCCTTGCGCAGAAAGGCGAACTGCTCACTCACAACAAAGACCGCTCCGTGCTGACACTAATGCACTTGGACAGCGTGCTCGAAACCGACCTTCAGACCGTGCCGCCCGATATGAGGCTCGGCGAACTTGTGAGAGTGATAGCCAAGAGCAGGCGTAACATCTTCCCAGTCATAGACAAAAACGGCAAACTATGCGGCGTGCTGCTGCTTGACGAGGTAAGGAATATAATGTTCCAGCCACGCTTGTATCACCGTTTTACAGTCAAACAACTGATGACATCCCCCGCCGCCATACTTACAGAAGATATGCAGATGGAGAAAGTGATGGAGACATTTGAAGACACGGGAGCATGGAACCTGCCCGTGGTGGACAGCGAGAAAAGGTACAAAGGAATGGTATCCAAATCCAAGATTTTCAGCTCTTACAGAGAAGAACTGATGCGCCTGTCAGAGGAGTAAAAAAAAACGATAACTACCTCTCGCTGCCGTCAGCAGCAGACACGGAGTAGTCCATCTCTTTAAGGCTGTTTTCAGCGAAGTCAAGCAAACGCTTTACTTCGCTTGCTTTTTCTTTATACTCGCTCACGCTAAGAGCAGAGGTATTTTCCAAGCGTTGTACCAGCTCTTCGGCACGCGCTATCGCTTCATCGTAGGTTTTAGGGGTAAACATAGCAGTTTATATCTATATAGTATATCATTTGCCTTTGCCGCCGAGAAGGACACCGACGGTGTAGAACATTATCTTCAGGTCGAGCAGCAAAGACATATTCTCCATATAAGCGATGTCGTATTGCAGGCGGCGCACCATCTTGTCTATGGTGTCAGTATATCCCACTTTTATCGGTCCCCAACTTGTCAGTCCCGGGCGAATCTTATAGATAAGACAATAGTACGGCGCAAGTTGCTCTATACGGCTGATAAAGTACGCTCTTTCAGGGCGCGGACCGACTATGGACATATCTCCCTTGAAGACATTCCACAGTTGCGGCAGTTCGTCAAGACGGTACTTACGCAAAACACTGCCTAACTGCGTGATACGCGGGTCGTTGTTGTCAGTAAGGTGCGGCACTCCGTCCTGCTCGGCGTTCTCGTACATAGTGCGGAACTTATATATGGTAAACGGCAGACCGTGCAGTCCTACCCTCTGCTGGCAATAGATGATGCTACCGTGAGACGAGGCTTTGACCAAGCAGGCAACGACTAGGAAAACAGGCGAGAGGACAACTATAGCCGCTGCCGACATAAGGACATCAAAAGCGCGTTTCTGGCAGAGTTGGGCATCGCTCATCTTGTGGTCGGTAATACGTATATAGGCTTCGCCGTTGAGATCGACGATTCGCGCCGCACCGGTGAGAATATCCTTTATTCGTGGTCTGACAAGAATATCCTTGCCTGTAGGATAAGCGGCTTTAATGGCGTTGAACAACTCTTGTTCAGTAGCCTCTTCCGGCAGGTCGATGATAATTTCGTTCTTGTCTTTGCTGTAGGTTCGCGATATAGTGATGACTATCAAGCGTGTAAGGAGCGAGATAGTGAACTGCATAGAGAAAAGCACGAATAGCGAAACTAAATAGACGCGATAATCAGCCACATGGTCGTCTATGATAACGACAAAGAATGTGAAGAGCGAGATAATGACCGCACTGAGGAAGGTATTGAGTACATCGCGCGTAATCTTTCTGCGCAAGGGATGCAAATAAAACCCTGACAGATAATACACTATAAGACAGGCTACAGGATAGAGGACAAGGGGCGTAACAAAACTGAAGGCGGGTATAAGCACCTGCTGCATACCGAGTACGCGACCGTTATAGACAAGCCAACGGAAGATAAGGAACGACAGCCACACTACAAGTGAGGAAACTGCGTCCGTGAGAACATATATAATCTGTCGGCGGCGGTAGGTAGTCATAACTGTCAAACTCTTAATATCTTAATCGTTTCGTCCGGGAATATTTTAACAATTGAAGACGGTGTGTGTGCATTGCGTTCCGTCTGTCTGTAGTGGCAAACATAATCCACTCCGTTTTTTATCTCGTCCGCTATCTGGCTGAAATTCACCGGTGAGGGACAGCCGCTGAGGTTTGCCGAGGTGGAAACAACAGGGTGTTTGAGAGCAGTACAAAGAGCCTTTGAGAACGGTTCGGATGTCAGTCTTATACCGAGACTGCCGTCTTCGGAGATAAGGTTAGAAGCCACGTTCCTTGCATTGGGGTAGATGATAGTGAGCGGTTTCTGTCCGCCGTTGCCTTCGGTGGCACCGATGAGTTGCCATGCCGTATCGGGAATCTGCTCCACGTAGTCCATAAGGGAGAAAGGCGAGTCTGTAAGCACTAACATAGACTTGGTGTCGGCGCGTTGTTTGAGCCTGTAGATGCGGCTTACGGCAGTGGTGTTAGTGGCATCGCAGCCTATACCCCAGATGGTATCTGTGGGATAGAGTATGATACCGCCTGCACGCATAGTGGTTACAGCCTCAAGCAAGTCGTCTTTATCGTATGGTAGTTTCATATATACGCGAGTTATCTTATTGACATTATATGCATCTCACATTTGGCACAATCAAAGCCGAGTTGCATCATCTCTCCGTTTAGTAGTCTCAAAAACTTCGGTTCTGTCGTGAGAGGCGATTTTTTCCTGCAATGCCCCATCTCAAAGAGCAGACAATAGCGGCAGGTCATCAGTTCGCGCGGCTCACGTTTGTATGGCTCCAAGTCCTCGCTGTCGTAAGTCAGGCGAGGGGCAGATGTATAGTTCATATCTTTTTTACATTCGGCTGCTTGCAGTTGCTCCACCGCCTTGTCGGTGAGTGTTCTGCGCCAGAGGTTGAGCAGCGAAACGGGGATAAAATACGGTTTGGTCTGCGCTATTACCTCTTCTGCCACAAAAGGCGTGTTTCCTGTTTTTTGCAGTTGTTCGTTTATGGTTGCCGCCGCACGGGCTTTATCTTTGGCTTCCTGCTTGACGTATTCAACCTCAGTGGAAGCGAGCAGACGAGAGTTGTCAGACAGGTCGTACATAGACAGGGCAAAACCGCTTTGTGTTTCCGATATAGATATACTTACAGGGATTTTGCGTGTTGCGCCGAGCGAACTCAAAAAACGTGTATCTTTGCTTCTATAGATGTCTGTTCCTACAGCGGGGCGGCAATCGCAGTTGGGTACTACACGTATGATGTCCGACTTATCGGTCAGGCTCACACGATTGACGGCAAAGCCTTCGTCGGCATAACACAAGCCATCGCCATTGATTACGGCAACGCCTTTATTTATCTGAATATCAATGCCACTCCGCCCTACTGCCACCACTCTGCCTATTCTCTCACCTGTTGATTTGGGCGTTAGGAAATTAGCCATCGGTCTTGTGCGCGAAGATAGAAAATAGTCGGTTGCCCCGCGATGGAAGGTCTTTTGCGGGTCGGGGGTGAAAGTGTATGTATATCTATGCCGGGGCTGACCTTTAAGCGAATCGATTATACCGCGATAGTAAGCCACAATGTTGGTAACGTAGTCGCTGTCTTTGAGTCTGCCTTCAATCTTAAAGGTGGTAACGCCTGCTTCTATGAGTTGCTTTACATACAGATGTCTGTCCATATCCTGCAGCGAGAGGAGGTATCGTTGGTGTATAGGCTGACCGTCATCGGCTATTATCTCGTTGCCATCGCCGTCAAGAAGGTCGTATCGCATACGGCACATCTGCGCACATTCGCCGCGATTGGCAGAGCGGGAGAGCATGACCTCGCTCATATAACACCTGCCGCTGTAGCACACGCATAGTGCGCCATGGACGAAGGCTTCAAGTTCTATGGGCTCTGCTCCGGCAGCGGCTTCTATGGTAGCCTGACGGATGGCTTTTATCTCGTCTATATTCAGTTCGCGCGCCAACACAGCCCGCTTGAAACCAAGCCGTTGCATTCTGACCACTTGTTCGGCGGTGCGGTTGTCGCATTGTGTAGAAGCGTGCAGGCGAATAGGCGGCATGTCTTCACGCAGCAGGCGCAGGTCTTGCACTATAACCGCATCTACGCCCGCTTCATACAGTTGCCAAATCATACGTGCCGCCTCTTTGCGCTCTTCGTCCGAAAGGAGGGTATTGACTGTAACCAACATTTTTACTCCATAGACGGAGGCTTCCTTTACAAGCGTGCGTATATCCTCTATGCTATTCCCAGCGCTCTGCCTTGCTCCGAACTTGGGTGCACCTATGTATATGGCATCTGCGCCTGCCTGAATGGCGGCACGGGCAACCGATATATCACGCGCAGGGGCAAGGAGTGTAAGCATCAGGAGTTTCTTTTGAAGGTTTCACAATAGGCTGTTATGCCGCATTTTTCACACTTGGGTTTGCGGGCTTGGCAGATATATCTGCCGTGGAGCAAGAGCCAGTGGTGTGCCTTGGGTATGAGCGAAGCAGGGATATAGCGAGTAAGTGTCTTTTCCGTTTGCAGCGGCGAGGGGCTGTTGCGGGTCAGTCCGATACGATTGCTCACGCGGAAGATATGTGTATCCACAGCCATCGCGGGCTTATTCCATAGCACAGCCATCAGCACGTTAGCCGTTTTGCGCCCCACTCCGGGGAGAGAGGTGAGCAGTTCAAGCGAATCGGGGACACAGCCGCCAAAGTCCCTAACCAACATCTCAGCCGTGGCTTTCAGGTGCTTTGCTTTGGAGTTGGGATAACTCACGGAGGATATATACCGCAGTATATCCGTTTCCGTAGCACGTGCCATAGCGGCAGCATCGGGATAGGCAGCAAAGAGAGCGGGAGTAACCTGATTGACGCGTTTGTCGGTACACTGTGCGGAGAGCATAACCGCCACAAGCAACTCAAAAGGGTTGCTGTAGTTCAGTTCGCTCTTGTCCGACACGGCGTTAGCCTCAAACCAAGAGAGGACGGCACTGTATCTCTCACGCGTGGTCATCAAAGTAGGTCTTACTTAAGAACCTGAGAAGTTGGGTCGCATCTTTCACGACCGTTTCCGTTTCGGGTGAGATTGTCTGCTTTTTGAGCCGTAGCAGCATAATCTGATATAGCAGCGTAAGGCAGGCTTCCACGTCGGACATAGCAGGGTTATCTGTTTTGGCTTTAAGCAGATTAAGCGAAGGCTCAAGATGTTGTATGACAGCCTTATACGGAGCCTCCGTGGCAAGCAGTTCGTCGTGCAAGTCTTCCATCTCGGCAAGTGCGTTCTTGGCAAGCTGCAGATGTCCGCCGCCGTATATACCCTCGGCGTGCATCATATCTGCTATTTCCATCAGTTCGGTGTTAGCCTGCGCCTGAGCCGGAAAAGCACGGAGATAATCCTCTATCTGCCAGAGATAGAGGATATATTCGGCTATGTTTTCTTTCTTGGATTTCATAAACTACTGTTCTGTATCGTCAGTGTCATCATCGTCAAAAAACTCGTCCCAATCCTCGCTTACGAATGTCTCTATGTCGCGGCGGTCTTTCTTTGTCGGTCTGCCAGCACCTCTGTCTCTCTGTCCGCTTGCCGCACCGAGACGTGCAAGTTCGAGCAGTTCTTTCTGTTCGGGGGAAGTTATATCCCGCAGATAGTCAGGTACGAGTTTGGCTCCGAGGCGGTTTTCGCTCAGTTGCAGCACCTCGTAAGTAAAAGTAACCGGTCCTTTTCTTACGGAGAACTTATCGCCCACGGAGAAAGTGCGGGACGGCTTGAGTGTCTGTCCGTTTTGCGTAACACGTCCTTTCTTGCAGGCATCGGCGGCTATGGAGCGCGTCTTATATAGGCGCATAGCAAACAGGTATTTATCTACTCTTACGGGCATAGTGTCAGTTTTTTGGTTCCGGCTTGGCGGCTTTGGGTTGAGCGGTGTTGTAGATATTCATCGTCCGCTCTATACCTTGCAGGCAGAAAGATGGGATAATCTCTTTTATCGGGGCAATCTTCTGCGGCAGTTGCTCTTTTTCCTCGTCTGTCCACTCGCCGAGGACAAAGCCCATTTGCGCTCCGTGAGTATAGTCGTTGCCTATACCGAAGCGCACACGCGAATAGGCGTTTGTACCAAGCACCTGCTCAATGTGTTTCAGTCCGTTATGCCCTCCGGCACTGCCTTGGCGGCGGATACGGATAGTGCCGAACGGCAGGTTGAGGTCGTCCACCAGCACAAGCATATTCTCCACCGGGATTTTCTCCTCCGCGAGCCAGTAACGGACGGCGTTGCCGCTCAGATTCATAAAAGTGGAAGGCTTGAGCATCACTATCTCTGCGTTCTTTACTCGGCACCGTGCCACCATACCATAGCGTTTGTCTTCAAATACAGCGTTAGACGCTTGTGCGAAAGCGTCTAACATACAAAAACCTATGTTGTGGCGGGTAAGGCGGTATTCGTCACCTATATTACCCAATCCTACAATTAAGTACTTCATAACTCTATGTCGCCCTTGTCAGGGACTTTCAGTTTTATGCTTCGGCAGCGGCTGCGGCACTTGCACGTGTAGCCTTCACTTGTGCTACGCAGGCATCCTTGACGTTCATCAGACGAAGACCTTCTTCCATCTTAACGTCAGCCACTGCAAGTTTCTTACCAAGACCGAGTTCGGTAACGTCAACAACAACGCGGTCGGGAATAGCGGTATAGATACCGTTCACTTTGAGTTTGCGCATCTCAAGCGACAGTTTACCACCGGCTTTTACACCTTCTGCGTGACCTGTCAGTTGTACGGGTATTTCCACGGTAACGGGTTTCTGCTCGTTTACCTCAAGGAAGTCGATATGCAGCAGACGGTCTGTAAGGGGGTGGAACTGGAGTTCTTTGACAACTGCCATTTTCTTTGTGTCGCCGATAGTGAGAGCCACTGCCATAGTATCGGGAGTGTAGATAAGGCGGCGAACCTCGTCCTGCTTAACGCAGAAAGTGATATTATCACCCAGTCCGTAGAGGTTGCAGGGTACATAGTCTGCTTTACGCGCTGCCTTGGCAGCCTTCTTGCCATAATCCGAACGGATAACGCCGCTCAATTCAAAAGTTTTCATAAATAAAATAATGTGTTACTCAATATGGGGCAGAAATAATTGAAAGCGCGACAAACGCTATTAGGGTTGGTGTGGCTGCCCGTATCCCATCACACGGAAAAAATTATGTCTTTCACAAAAAAATGATAATTGAAAATTGATAAATATCAATCGCCAATTATCAATTTCTCGTCTGAATGACTTGTTGCCTAACGAGGAGTCGAACCTCGCCCCTCAGAACCAAAATCTGATGTACTACCGATATACGATTAGGCAGCGAAAACTGCTTTTTCTCAAAAGCGGGTGCAAAGGTACGGCGAATTTTTGGAGTGTGCAAATTTATTCACATTTTTTTTGGTTTTTATCACAAATAGTTGCTTACGCCACCATCTAAAACCAAATATGTGCATTATATATTTTACCTTTGTCGGATATAAAAACATAAAATAATATGAAATACCTCATAGAAGACAATATGAGCCTCTGCACGGAAGAGGACGTAGAGCGTTTGCTGCCGTCAGTATCACCTAAGCGCCGAGAGAAAGCACTCAAATACAAGCACTTACAGGGCAAATGGTCATGCCTGAAAACCTACGAAATGCTACTACAACTTTTGAGGTATAAAAAAAACGAAACACTGGAATTTATATACAACCGCCACGGCAAGCCCCAAATTAACGGTATGACGGATTTTTCTATCAGCCATTGTCCCGCCGCACTTGCAGTTGCCGCAGCCGACGAAGAAGAGCAAGTAGGCATCGACATAGAAAGCGTAAGACAATACAAAGACAACTTGGCGAACTATGTATTGGCCGGTCAAGAATACTTAATTGTAAATCAATCTGAAAAACCGAATATCAGTTTTACACTGCTTTGGACAATGAAAGAAGCATACTTGAAATACAAAGGCACCGGCATCACATCCGAGTTACCCGGTACCCTTGATTTTATACCGTTAGACACTCTAAACGGCTTACTTTCCGCTATTAGCCGCAACACCACAGATGATCCTATAACCGCAACAACAATTGCAGAAGACGGCGCAGGCAAACTTACATTTTTCAGCATCTACAATCCGATAAAAAACTACATAATGACAGCTGTCAGCGGCAAGAAAAAGCAGAAATTGTGAAGATATTTGCACAAACGAAAATAAATTCGTATCTTTGCGCGATTTTTTGAACATATTAGAATTACTATGATAAAAATAACATTTCCAGACGGCAGTGTCCGTGAGTATGAGAGCGGCGTTACTCCGCTCCAAGTGGCAGAATCCATTAGTCAGCGTTTGGCACAAGACATCCTTGTGGCATCTTATAAGACAGACGGCGACTTCGTTATTACAGAGCTTAACACACCTTTGACCCGAGACGGCGAGATACGTCTTCATAAATGGGACGACGAGGAGGCAAAACACGCCTTCTGGCATACCTCATCGCACCTTATGGCAGAGGCTCTGCAAGAACTCTATCCGGGCATACAGTTCGGTATAGGTCCTGCCATAGAAAACGGTTTTTACTACGATGTCTATCCTGCTGAAGGTCAGGTGATAAAAGAGTCGGACTTCCCCGCAATAGAGAAAAAAATGATGGAACTCCGTGCCAAAAAAGAGATGCTTCAAAAACGCTCCATCAGCAAAGCCGATGCTTTACGCGACTTCGAAAGCAAAGGACAACACTATAAATGCGAACTTATCAACGACCTTGAAGACGGCACTATCACCACCTACACCCAAGGTTCGTTCACTGACCTGTGTCGCGGTCCGCACCTGCTCTCCACCGAGCCTATCAAGGCTGTGAAAGTGCTCTCTTGCGCTGCCGCCTATTGGCGCGGAGATGAGAAACGACCGATGATGACTCGTATATATGCCGTTTCCTTCCCGAAGAAATCAATGCTCGATGAGCACCTCGCTCTGCTCGAAGAAGCCAAGAAACGCGACCACCGCAAGAT
>DJXH01000064.1:0-1800 GCA_002449665.1 Bacteroidales bacterium UBA7009 | reverse complement strand
CGACCACCGCAAGATTGGCAAGGAGCTTGACCTGTTTATGTTCAGCGAGATGGTGGGTAAAGGTCTGCCTATCTGGCTACCAAAAGGTACGGCTCTGCGCCTCAGACTTGAAGATTTCCTCAAAAAAATACAAAAACGCTATGGCTACCAGCAGGTTATAACCCCGCATATAGGTTCTAAAAACCTGTATATCACCTCCGGCCACTGGGATCACTACGGCAAGGATTCGTTCCAACCCATCACTACACCCGAAGAAGGAGAGGTCTATCTCTTGAAGCCGATGAACTGCCCTCACCACTGCGCTATCTTCAAAAACAGCCCCCGTTCGTATCGCGACCTGCCACTGCGTATCGCCGAGTTCGGCACTGTATATCGCTATGAGCAGTCTGGCGAACTGCACGGACTGACACGCGTGCGCTCTTTCACACAAGACGATGCACATATATTCTGCCGTCAAGACCAAGTGAAACAAGAGTTTATCCGCGTGATGGAAATCATCGAGATAATATTCAAAGCTTTAGACTTTAAGAACTTTGAGGCTCAGATTTCGCTGCGCGACCCCAACAATCAAACTAAGTATGTCGGTTCGGACGAGGTGTGGGAGAAAGCCGAACAGGCCATCATCGAAGCTTGCCGCGAGAAGAACCTCCCAGCCAAAATTGAGTACGGCGAGGCGGCTTTCTATGGTCCGAAACTTGATTTTATGGTGAAAGACGCTATCGGTCGCCGTTGGCAACTCGGCACTATTCAGGTGGACTACAACCTGCCTGAGCGCTTTGAGCTCGAATACGTAGGTGAGGACAACCTCAAACACCGTCCCGTGATGATACACCGCGCACCGTTCGGCTCTATGGAACGCTTTGTGGCTGTGCTCATTGAGCATACTGCCGGCAAATTCCCGCTATGGCTCACACCCGAACAAGTTATCATCCTTCCTATATCCGAGAAATCCAACGAGTATGCATACAAAGTGCAACAGATGCTTGAGGCTCAAAACGTGCGCGTACTCGTTGACGACCGCAACGAGAAACTCGGACGCAAGATTCGCGACAACGAACTCAAACGCATACCATATATGCTCGTTGTTGGCGAGAAAGAGGCCGAACAAGGAGTGGTGGCTGTACGTCAACAAGGTGCTGAAGACAAAGGACTGATGACAGTGCAAGAGTTTGCCGATTTCGTCAATCAGACTGTGGACAAACAGATGAACGCCTACTAATATGAACAGCCTTAATTTTGCTCTCATAGGTGCGGC
The DNA here is from genome assembly GCA_002449665.1 of Bacteroidales bacterium UBA7009. Taxonomy (GTDB): domain Bacteria; phylum Bacteroidota; class Bacteroidia; order Bacteroidales; family Paludibacteraceae; genus Colicola. The sequence goes on along the minus strand of DJXH01000064.1, from coordinate 545 downwards.
GGGATATATCGCGCCCCGACACATCAAAGCCATTGCCGACACCGGCAACAACCTTATGGTGGCGTATGACAAGTTTGACTCCGTTGGCAGGCTCGACAGCAGTTTCCCGGATTGCTCTTTCTTCACCGAGAATGAGCAGTTCGACCGTTTCTGCTCCAAGCAGATGCGCACCTCCGACCCACTGCATTGGCTCTCTATTTGCACACCCAACTACACACACGATGCTTTCATTCGCTACGGACTGAGGCTCGGACTGAACGTCATCTGCGAAAAACCACTCGTGCTCAATCCTTATAATATAGACAACCTCGTCGAACTTGAGCAAGAGACGGGTCATCAGGCATACACCATCCTCCAACTGCGCCTGCACGAAGCCATATCACGGCTCAAACAGCAGGTGGACAACGGACCCAAAGACAAAGTGTATGACGTTGACCTGACGTATATCACCTCACGCGGCAAGTGGTACTACTCCTCGTGGAAAGGCGATGTCCATAAGTCTGGTGGAGTGGCTACCAACATCGGCGTGCATTTCTACGATATGC
>DJXH01000039.1 GCA_002449665.1 Bacteroidales bacterium UBA7009 | reverse complement strand
CAAGGGTTCCCTTGTCTGCTCCAACCGAGTTTAGTTTATTTCAGTATATCAAAGAACTCAAAGTTTTAATATCAATCTGCTCAAATTTGAGCCGAAATTGCGATAAAAAAAGCGGCTGTATCATTACACGATACGCCGCCTACTCTATTTTACACATATCTGCCTTCCTTTTAAGAAAGAGCAGATTGTAAAAAACGCCTTTCTTCTTTGCAGAGGAAAGTGCGTCAAAAACTATGTGTTTTTTATTATACATAAGCTGTAGTGTGTCTTAACTGTTTACTGTCTTATGCGCGGATTTGAATAACCCAATCTCTAATCCAATCCCTATTTTCAAATCCGCTGCAAAGGTACGGCAAACCCGCCACTTGAACAAACACTAACCTAAGGATTTTTACAAAAAATTCACTTTGCCAACTTTGTTTAACAATTTGCACAATCCGCCCGAAAAATCACACATTTGTACGGAAATTGCACAATTCGCAAAAAAACACTACCTTTGCAGCGCGAAAAACATTCAAATTTGACTATGCCCAAACGACACCTTTATATATTGCTTCTTCTGCTGATTTGCACAGCCTGCCAAAAGCACTATACCCCAAAGCCTTACGGCTATTTCCGTATAGACCTGCCCGAGCACCACTACACTCCCTACAGGCAGGCAGGCTACCCATACAGTTTTGAGCAGAACAGCATAGCACAAGTGAAGCCCGTCAGCCGTGAGGGAGAAAAATACTGGATAGACATCACCTACCCCCAATACAACGCCATAGTACATTGCAGCTACAAGCCTATAAGGCACAACCTGCGCGCACTGACAGACGATGCCGTAGAGTTCGTCTTCTCACACGTAACCAAAGCCACAGCCATACCTGAAAGAGCCTATAACAACCCTGAAGCAAATGTGTCGGCGGTAGTATTCGACCTCGAAGGCAACACAGCCACTCCTATGCAGTTTTTCCTCACCGACTCCACACGCCATTTCTTCCGTGCCGCACTGTATTTCAACAACATACCCAATCAAGACAGCCTTGCTCCCGTAGCCTCGTATATAAAAGAGGATATGGAAATGCTGATCGAGACTTTCCGCTGGCAATGAGCATATTAAGCCACATACAGACCCACAGCAAAGCAAACGGCAAAATGCTTGCCATATTGCTTGACCCCGAGAAGACGGCACTCACCGACCTAAACCGCCGCACTGAAAGTGCCGACCTCGTTTTCGTAGGCGGCAGCACAGGTGAAGGAGCCGACCGACTGACAGAAGCACTCAAAAAGCAGACCGACAAACCCGTCATACTCTTCCCCGGTAACATACAACAGATAACCGACCAAGCCGATGCACTGCTTTTCCTCTCCGTCCTCTCCTCACGCAACGCCGAGATGCTGATTGGCAGACAGATAGAAGCAGCACGGGCAGTCAGGCAATCGGGCATAGAAACCATACCAATGGGCTATATACTCATAGACGGCGGCACGCACAGCAGCGTAGAGCATACGACCCGCTCGCAGCCTATACCGCAGACAGACATTGAGCAGATTGTCAGTACTGCCATTGCAGCCGAACTGCTCGGAATGCGCCTTGTCTATCTCGAAGCCGGCAGCGGAGCCAAAACACCTGTCAGCACTGACATAATACGCGCCGTCAGACAAGCCGTCAGTCTGCCCCTCATAGTAGGCGGAGGTATATGCACACCCGAGCAGATGCAACAGGCTTTCAACGCCGGAGCCGACGTCGTGGTCATAGGCAACCACTTTGAAAGGCACCCCGAACAGATACCGCTCTTTCGTATTAACGAATCAGCCGGTATTAAAGCATCAGCCAATATCGGCTGATAAACAACACTCTAACGATGACAGACGAAGACTATATGACACTTGCCCTCGGCGAAGCACAAAAAGCCCTGCAAGCAGACGAAATACCGATAGGCTGTATCATTGTGTCGCAAAACAGGATAATAGGGCGCGGACACAACCTCACGGAAACACTACAAGACGTTACAGCCCACGCCGAGATACAAGCCATCACGGCAGCCGCGGCCACACTCGGCGGCAAGTACCTCAAAGACTGCACTCTATACGTTACCGTAGAGCCGTGCATAATGTGCGCCGGAGCCATAGGATGGGCGCAGATAAGCCGACTCGTTTACGGCACAAGCGACGAGAAAAAAGGTTACACTCGCTTTGCTCCGCAAGCACTCCACCCCAAATGTTCCATAACACAAGGAGTAAGAGCAGACGAGTGTAAACAACTGATACAAACATTCTTCAAAAACAAACGTTCATGAACAACTCGCTACTGCAACAGATACCCGCCTCCGTACTCAAAGCTATATCACTTGCTACCATAGTGATAGTAGCCATACTATGCACTCCCAAGCAGAAACAGCCCTTCAACTACACCATAGAAGAGGGAAAAGTATGGACATATAACACCCTCGTAGCAGAAGAGGACTTTCCTATATATAAGTCAGAGGAAGAACTGCAAAGAGAAGAGCAAACAGCCCTGCTCGCCTACTCACCCTGCTTTAGACAGGTGGGCAACAACATATCCCTCTGCATTATCTCTCCCGAAGATATGCAGATGGTAAAAGACGGCGGCTACGACTTCATACGACTCATCAACCGCAAGCACGTCTCCACCGACATCATCGTGGACAACCTCTACACACCCAAGACAGCATACGAAGCCGTCGGGCGCGAACTCGAGCCTAACCTTGCATACGACAGCCTCACCTCTAACCAACTGCGCGAAAGCATATTAGAGACAGTATCACCCGCCGAAGGAGCCGTACTCAAAGGCGAAACAATCATTCAACGCGGAGAGATAGTGTCAAGCGAAACGGCACGAATACTCAAATCTATGCAAAAAGCATACGCGGAGAAAGGAATATCCGAACAGCACTTGCTCTTCTCACGCCTGAGCCGGTACTTTATCATCAGTTTCTTTATCTTCCTTTTTGCAGCGTATTTGGTAGTTTTCCGCCGTCCGCTGTGGAACCAACTGCGGTCTGTAGTTTTCTTCTCCATCGTTGCTATCATACTGATAGCGGCATCGCTGTTGCTTTTGCAGTTTCCACACCCCACTCTCATCTACCTCATACCCTTCTCGTGGATAGTCATTCTCGTGCGCGTCTTCTACGACTCCCGCACCGCCTTTATGCTCTACCTGACCTGCATACTGACAGTGTCGTTGTACGTGGGCGAACCCTTTGTCTTCCTGCTGCTGCAAATACCTGTCGGACTCGTTACGGTGGTGGCACTCAAAGACATCACCCGCCGCTCACAACTTGCACTTTGCGCCGTATATATCTTCCTCGCATACAGCGTCATATACACTACTTTCCATATAGCACTGACAGGAACCATTACACACCTCAGTTGGAAACCATACGTATGTTTTGCCGCCAACGGCACACTCGTACTCGGCGTATATGGCATCATCTACGTCTTTGAAAAACTCTTCGGACTTGTGAGCAGTATCACTCTTATCGAACTCGGTAACCTCAACAGCGACCTTATGCACGAGTTTGCCGAGAAAGCCCCCGGCACTTTCCAACACTCGCTGCAAGTGAGTAACCTCGCCTCCGAAGCCGCCAAGAGCATAGGAGCCAAAGCACTGCTCGTCCGCACCGGCGCACTCTACCACGACATAGGTAAGATGACACAGCCGGAGATGTTCACAGAGAACCAAGCCGACAACCATAACCCGCTCCTGAGCCTGAGCAACAGAGATGCGGCAGCCATAGTCATATCCCACGTTACGGAAGGCGTACATATAGCCCGCAAAGCCGGACTGCCACGAGTAATAGAAGCCTTCATCCGCTCACACCACGGCACATCGCTCGTAAGGTATTTTTACAACTCGGAAGTCAACCGCCTCCGTCAGGAGAACCCCGAAGCGGAAAAAGACCTCAACCCCGCTGACTTCCAATACCCGGGACCACGCCCCGAGACCAAAGAAGAAGCCATACTGATGATGGCAGATGCCGTAGAAGCCCGCTCACGCTCGCTCACCACCTACACCGAAGACTCCATACGCAATATGGTGGAGCAGATGGTCGGACAGCAGATCAGCGACGGACAGTTTGCCCTCACTCCCCTCTCCTTCCGCGACCTTGAAGACATCAAACGCACCCTCGCCGACAAACTCATATCCATCCACCACCACCGCATACAATATCCCGACATCAAACCCGCTCACAATGCCAAATAAGCCCCTTTATCTCGCCCCTATGGAAGACGTTACCGACCCCGCCTTCCGCCAACTATGCAAACGCTTCGGTGCCGACCGCGTCTATACCGAGTTCGTCAATGCCGATGCGCTCATAAGAGACGTGGCTTCCACTATGCGCAAACTGCAAATAAGCGACGAGGAACGCCCCGTGGCAATACAGATTTACGGCAAAGACCCGGAAAGTATGGCTCAGGCTGCCAAGATAGTAGAGACAGCCAAGCCTGACTACATAGACCTTAACTTCGGCTGCCCGGTAAAGAAAGTGGCAGGCAAAGGTGCGGGAGCCGGACTGCTTCGCAACCCTCCGCTGCTTCTTGAGATAGCAAGTGCGGTAGTCAAAGCGGTCAGTCTGCCCGTTACAGCCAAGACACGCCTCGGCTGGAACGACGAAGAGAAAATCATCGTCTCCCTCGCCGAAGCACTGCAAGATGTCGGTATAAGCGAACTTGCCATTCACGGACGCACACGCGCGCAGATGTATAGCGGCGAGGCAGACTGGACACTCATAGGCGAAGTAAAAAACAACCCCCGTATGCATATCCCCATCATCGGCAACGGAGACATCACCACCCCCGAAAGAGCACGCGAGTGCTTCGACCGCTACGGAGTGGATGCCGTCATGATAGGGCGCGGCAGTTTCGGCTGCCCGTGGATATTTGAAGACATACGCCACTATCTTGACAGCGGCGAACTGCTCCCCAAACGCGATATGCGCTGGTGTATGGACATACTAAAAGAGCACGTAGAGCGCAGCATAGAGTGGATAGGCGACGAAAGGAAGGGTATAGTACACAGCAGGCGACACTTTGCAGCATCGCCTGTTATGAAAGGACTTTTCGACTTCAAGCAAACGCGTATCGCACTGCTTCGTGCAGACACCAAAGCCGAAGTCTTCGCCATTATGGACGAGATAGTCGAACGCTGGGGTTAGCGGACGCGCTCGCAATAACTGCCATCGCGCGTATCTACACGGATAACCTCTCCCTCATTGATAAACAAAGGAACACGTATCTCCGCACCTGTCTCAAGTTTGGCAGGTTTGAGAGTGTTGGTGGCTGTATCACCCTTCAGTCCGGGCTCGGTGTAAGCCACGGTCAGCTCAACCTTAGTGGGTAATTCGGCAAAAAGAATGGTGTCGGTGGAAGCATCACTTACAACGTCACATATAAAGCCGTCTTTGAGGTAATCAACGCCGGTGATAAGGTCGTGAGCAATAGGCACTTGCTCGTATGTCTCCTGATTCATAAAGATGTAGTCATCACCCTCTTTGTAAAGGAACTGATAAGGACGACGCTCTACGCGAACATCTTCGAGCTTCTCACCGATGTTAAAACGACGCTCAAGCACACGGCCGTCAACCACGTCCTTAAACTTCACACGCATAATGGTATTACCCTTACCGGGCTTAACGTGAAGAAACTCAATAACAAAATACAAACGACCATCCATACGGATACATACGCCGTTCTTAATGTCTTGCGAATTGATCATAACTGTTGAATTATTTGTTGCACATAAATAGCGCACAAAGGTACGAATTGTATCACAATTATACAAATAATTTGCCCGATTAGTAAGATTTTTGTACCTTTGCAGCCGTTTTTATGACTAAAAAACATTAAAAATATGTTACAGCATTTGCATAATTTCTTCGGCACGTTTGACATTTGGCAGGTCATTCCGTCGTTCTTTTTCCTTATTGCCATCATTGACCCGATAGGTAATATGCCCTTCGTGATAGCGCAAAAACAGAAAGGCGGCAAGGTTCACCCCTTCAACGTCTGTCTCTACTCGATGATTATCCTAATGGCGTTTTTGCTTGCGGGCGACCTGCTGCTGAAGATTTTCGGCATCAGGGTTGAGTACTTCGCCATCGCCGGCGGTTTTATCATCTTCCTTATGGCGGTTGAAATGCTTCTCGACGTAGTGCTGTTCAAGCCTTCGGAGTTTGAATCGGCAGGCGACCTTATCCCCCTCGCTTTCCCTGCCTTCGCCGGTCCGGGTACATTCACGGCTCTCGTTTCCATGACCGCCGAGTACAGCGTTGTCAATCTGCTTATTACTATCATACTCAGCATCATCGTCATCTATCTCGTCCTTGTCGGCATAGAGTGGTTCACGAAACACATGTCAGCCGTGTCGCTGTATATAATACGTAAGTTCTTCGGCGTGATAGCAATGGCTATTGCCGTCCAACTTATGTTCGGCAACCTCGTCAAGGTGTTCCGCCCCGAAGTGGCACAGACCAAAACACCAGTAGCAGTAGAGGACAAGACAGTCGTTTCTGCCGACACACAATCCTTACCCGCAGACACTTGCTCTTTTGCCGACGAGGCTGAATAAATCTATGCTCCGCGAATCGGCGATACGCAGACTTGCCCTGTCAGTAGGCTTTGACGACTGCTTGACGGCTCCGGCCGCAAGGCTTGACAAAGAAGCCGCCTATATGGATAGTTGGGTGGATGCCGGTTTTGCAGGCAATATGACCTACCTTGAGCGCAACCGCGAACTCAGATACGACATACGCCGACTTGTACCGGGAGCCAAGACGGTAGTGGTGTGTCTGCTCGGTTTCGCCAAGTCGGGACACGACTACCACCGCACCGTCAAATCGCTGCTATACAACCTTCAACAGCAGATAGAAGACTACCTTAAAGAAAACGACCTTTGGCAAGACGATTGGATAAGCCCTACACAACACATCTTCTGCGACAGCGCACCCGTACTGGAACGCAGTTGGGCGGTAAGAGCAGGATTGGGGTTCTTCGGACTGAACCGCCAACTTATCCACCCCACCCTCGGCAGCCTTGTCCATCCGGGCGAACTCGTACTAAATATACCCTGCTTTCAAGACGTAGAGCGCAAACCTCTGCCCGAGACCTGCATACAGTGTATGCGCTGTGTCAATGCCTGCCCCGCCAAGGCTCTCGGACAAACGGACTGGGATGCACGACGCTGCATAGCCTACACCACCCACCGCTGCCTCGTCTGCCAAGAAGTATGCCCATATAATACGATATAACAAAATAGCAATAATTCAATCAAACCCTAAACACTATGCTTCCTCTTTCCTCTCTCCGTATCGCTCTTTGCAGCGACCACGCAGGCTACAACCTCAAGCAACACATCATCGCCTGCCTCAAAGAGCAAGGCACCACTCTCCACGACTTCGGCTGCTACTCCACCGAGAGTTGCGACTATCCCGACTTCGCCCACCCTATGGCAGCGGCTGTGGAGAAAGGCGAATACGACTTCGGTATCGCCGTCTGCTCCACCGGCAACGGCATCACCATGACCTGCAATCACCACCAAGGCATACGTGCAGCCCTCTGCTGGGACACACCACTTGCAGAACTCGCACGCCGCCACAATAACGCCAACATACTCGGACTGCCTGCCAACTTCATCACCGCCGACAAAGCAATGCAGATAGTCAATACCTTCTTCTCCACCGACTTTGAAGGCGGCAGACACCAACGCAGAATAGACAAAATACCTTGCTAAAACCTTCTAAATATCTTCTCTCTCGCCTAAAAAACGCCGTTCGAGCCGAATGGCACTATCTGCTTGCCCACATAGGTATAGTCCGCTTCTCCCACCTCCCTACCTTCGTCAGCATTGAACCCGCCAGTGTCTGCAATCTCCGCTGCCCCGAATGTCCGGTGGGCAATCCCGACATAAAAAACTCTGACCCAAAGAGTATATACCAACAGCCAACAGCACACAATCAATATACAATACAGCCGAAATACATATCTGTCCCTTTATACAAAAACATCCTTCGGCAACTTACACCTTATATACATACCGTTCAACTCTTTTTTCAAGGCGAACCGTTGCTCAACCGCGACCTGCCGTTGCTCATCCGTCTTGCTCGCAGCCAAGGACTATATACCATCGTTTCCACCAATGCCCAACTGCTCTCTCCTGCTCTTGCAGCCAAGCTTATCCGCGCCGGGCTCAGCCGTCTTATCGTCTCCATAGACGGCATAACGGAGCAGTCGTACTCCGCTTATCGCCAAGGCGGCAACCTCGGCAAAGCACTCGCCGGACTAACAGCCGCAGCCACGGCCAAAAAACAACTGCAAGCCGACACCATAATAGAATGGCAGTGCCTGCGCCTCAAAACAAATGAAAAAGAGTGGAAAAAAATAAAACGAGAATACAAACACTCGGGTGCCGACCGCCTCGTCTTTAAGACTGCCCAACTATACGACTACGCCAACGGCAACCCGCTTATGCCGTCCCAAGAGCGTTACAGCCGCTACCGCAGAATATCCCAAAGTAAACACACAGAACCAACATCTGATAATCAGCAGCAAGAGAAACAGACACGATACCGGCTCTATCGCCCTTGGTATAAAACCCGCATCTGCCATCGTCTTTTCACAGGCTGCGTTATCACCACGGCAGGCGAGGTCTTGCCCTGCTGCTTCGATAAATCGGCTCAATACTCATTTGGCAATCTCACAGATTTTCCAGCAAACAATTCAGCCACAAACAACACAAATTTCACATCTATATGGCATTCCGCAGCCGCCGACACCTTCCGCCGCAGCGTAATGAATGCCACCGACAAAATGCGCTCTACCCATAGCCCCCGCCCCCTTATCTGCCACAACTGTACGGAATAAAATCATCGTTTTTCGTCCGAATGTGGGGTAAAAAGTATAGATTTGGACGAAAAACGACAAAAAGCTTTGCAGTTCAAAAAAAGTCCTTACCTTTACGGCGTTAATAAAGCACTGACAGATAAAGGCATATATAGCCCATCGTCTCACTTACCTTAAAAAAAGCAGAGATGGAAAAAATAATAGGTCGCAACACAGAAATAAACGAACTTGACCAAGCGATGCAATCCGGTCGCTCGGAGTTCGTCATACTATACGGTCGCAGGCGCGTTGGCAAGACTTTCCTTGTGCGCAGTTATTTTAACGACCGCTACACGTTTCATTTTGTGGGTGCACACGGTCAGAACACCGCCGCCCAACTGACACACTTCCGCGAGGCACTGAAAGCCTACAGCGGGCGCAAGACCATACCAGAACTGAAAGACTGGCATACGGCTTTCCTGTATCTCCAACGCTATCTTGACAAATGCAAAACCAAACGCAAGGTACTTTTTTTCGATGAAATGCCATGGATAGACACTCAAAAAAGCGATTTCGTAAGCGAGTTGGAATACTTTTGGGCAAACTACGTGCAGAAACGCGATGACATCGTTCTTATAGCCTGCGGAAGCGCATCAGCGTGGATGAAAGACAAACTGGAAGACAACAAAGGCGGACTGCACAACCGTATCACACACCGTATTTACTTGCGGCCATTTTACCTCAGCGAATGCGAAGCATACCTGAAAGACAGAGGGTTCGACTGGGACAGATACCAAATAATGCAACTGTATATGATAATAGGCGGCGTGCCGTATTACCTGAGCCTGCTTAATAGGAACCTCAGCCTGCCTCAAAACATAGACAATCTGATCTTCCGTCGCGGCGGTGAACTTAACGATGAGTTTAACGAACTGTATAATGCTCTCTTTAAGCGGGCGGACAGGTATATAAAGATAGTGCAAATGCTTGCCGGCAAGCGCGAAGGATTTACCAAAACGGAAATAGCGGAAAAAACGGGGTTTTCCGGCGGGGGACTTACCAAACTGCTTGACAACCTTGAGCGGTGCGACTTTATAGTATCCTATTCACAATACGGCAACAAAGTAAAACAGACCATATACCGTCTCTGCGATTTCTACACCTTGTTCTACTTCAAGTATGTAAAGAACGAACGCACAAGGGACGAAAACTATTGGCAGCACAATTTTGAAAGCAGAAGTGTTGCATCGTGGCAGGGGTTTGCATTTGAAGAACTTTGCATCAGGCATTTGCAGCACATCAAGCAAGGTCTCGGCATATCGGGTATGGCTACGGCAGCATCGTCGTGGCGGCTCACAGGCAAAAGCACAGAGAGCAAAGGAACGCAAGTGGATCTTGTTATCTCACGCGCCGATAAGATTATCCACCTCATCGAGATGAAATTCAGTGCTGTACCATACGCCATCACAAAAGACTATGCAGAGCATTTGACCCTACTAAAACAACTGTTTATGGAAGCCAATAATATATCGCGCGGAGTGGTACTGTCGTTTATTACTCCTTTCGGACTGAAAGCGGGACAATACACTTCGCTTGTACATTCCTCTCTTGCTGCCGACACTATGTTTGCTGACATACACTAAAAACGGATACGCCTACTCTCACGAGCGGGCGTATCTGCAAATAATGCGTAAAATTTGTGTTTATATCGCGTGCGGGTGTTGATCGCACACGGTATTTACTTTTGGATAATAAGGTCTTTTCCATTCCATTTTACAAGGTACTGACCTGCTGCAAGATCTGCAAGAGGTATTGTCTGGCTGTCTGTGCTGATAGCAACATCGGCAATAGAGGTGGCACTGCCGTCAAGGTTGAGCACCTGCACGGTCATACCGTTTGAGTTGTAAACCTCAAGTTGGTCATTACGATGGCAGATAGTGGGTTCAGCGGGGGCACAAGCGGAGCAATTCACTACGAAACGGTCATCGATACGTGCATTGGCTGCGGCTGTGAATGTGTAGTCGTTAGCAGCATCAACAACGGTTTCAGTGCCGGTTACCTTGTCATAGAGTTTGATAGTATTACCGGTAACGCCACTGAAAGTGATTTTATACTCGGTGTCAGTTCCGCTGATAAAACCAAGTGCTTGGTCTGTAAGGTCATTAGTGAAATTAGATGCAAAACGCTCTGTACCGCTGATAGCATAGATACCCGGAATGTTTACATCAGGCTGTGCTGCATCATAGCCATTATCAAATGCTGCGCTGAAACCATCTACTGTTGACTCTACAAGAATTACTTTGTCAAAACTACCGGATGTCGTACCTGTAACGGTAATTGTGGCAGTAGCAGTTGGAGTGAGAGCCATAAGGCTTACAGATGAAGCAATGGCTACAAAAGACATAAGAATTTTTTTCATTATAGTATGAATTTAGTTGTTAATCTTAATAATATAATTGCATTATCCCAAAGGATCGCGACGGGCTGGAGCGGGATCCTTAGGATCACCCATTCCTTTTCCGCTTGTACTGCTTCCGCAAATAACGGTTTGCAGTTGTACGGCGGCGTATGCTGCGATAGCCGGTTGCAAATATGTTTTTTTCATATATTAGAATTTCAGGTTATTCAAGGTAGCAACGCCATTTGTGACGCACTACCTTGAATAAGAGTGAATACTTATTTTACAATCTTCTTACCATCAACTACATACACGCCTGCAGGCAGAGTGTTAAGGATAGATTTCTCGCCCATATACTGACCGGCAATACTATATACGCCTGCTTGGTTTTCAGCCACCTTAACGGTCTCAACAGCAGTGGGAGCATCAGCACGACCAATGATTGAGAAACGAGCCTCATTTACACCCTCTTCGGCTGCAAACATATAGGTAGCACCTTCTTCAATATTGATAATAGTGTTAGTGCGGTTGTCGCGAATAGCGTAGGCGGCATTGGCAACCTTGTTGAATGTGAGAGTGTAAACACCTGCATTTGCTGTGCTGAACGAAAGGGTTGTACCTTCGAGGTTGTTGGTAGCAACAGCAGCGAGGTCATCGTTCATACCTACTGCATAGAGGTTATGAGCAGCATTGTTCATATACTTGGGAGCATCAAAACCATTGTCGTATGCTTCTGAGAAGTTGTCGCTTTCCATAAGAACCAACTCGTCAGTGTATTCTGTGTTGGCAACAGTCATACGGACAGCAGATGTGATGTCGCTCGAAGCTACCCGACGGGGAGCGGAAGCTATACCTACTGCGGGGTTATAAACATCGTTTGTGTAATCCAGTTCGCCTACTGCTGCATTGCCATTGTAAAGACGAAGTATAAATGCCTGCATCGGGTCTATAGTCGTTTGAGCAACAGACTCACCGGTAATGGCAGCAATGTCGAACGTACCGAGGTTAATCAAATCCCACCTGTTACCTTCAGATTTGTAGATATACGCTGTAGCATCAATCTGCGTTCCGTATTTAGCCTTGATGTCTTCGAGCATAGCCTTGATGTCGATAGGAGCGGTATAACTATTGGCATAGTAGTTCCAGCCTTTAATGAATTGGAGTTCGGCATTTTGGTTACCCATAAGGCTGCCGGTGAAAGTGTAAACTGTACCTGCGGCGGGAGCATCAGTAGTCATAGTATAGCAATTGAAAGGTATAGTATTTACAAAGGTGTAAGTACCGTCATTGCCATCATAAATCTTGTTCCAGTCGTCTATGTCATAACTATACTCTTCTACAACGGTGCGGATGTTGCCTTCCCAAGTCATAGTAGTGTTTCCGTCAAATGCGGGAACGCCGAAACGCTGCCATACCCATTTGTCGCTGTGGCTGCCTTTTGAAGTGAACTTGAATGTTCCTTGCGGGTGTTCGTCGCCATAAACGTTTACGTTGGGGTTGATGACGAGAGCGGTACTGCTGCCTTCCGATGTCTCAATAACGAGGCTGCTTGCATCGCCGCCACCGTTTACGTTACCGTTAAGAATAACTCTACCGCCGTCTTCCACTACGAGTTTGGAAGTGTTGTCCTCAAAGAGCAGACCGCCTTCGCCGATGGTGAGAGTAGTACCGGCTTTTACGGTGATAGTCTTGGCGGCTGCCACTTCTACGAGCGATTTGGTTTCGTCAGCGGTGATGTCTGCATCGGCAGTGTATGTACCTACGTTGGCTGCTTCTTCAGTGGTCATAGCGGTTACCGAACCGTCAAGGTTAGTAACAACGGTCATACCCTCGCCAAGGAGTTTAACGCCTTCAAGTTCGGAGTTGATACCGTTCTCGGTGTCAGCAACGGTAAAGTTACCTGCATTGATTTCGATGGTCTTATATACATCACCGTCAGTCATATCGGGAGAAACTACAATTACATTATATGTACCGCCATTGATACTTACGTTTGCAGTATTTCCTCCAGAACTATAAGTAGCTTGAATAATATTCGGGCAATCAAAAATACCACCATTTATTTCAATAGTTGAACCAGCGTGAACTTGCTCAAAGATACCGCCTTTATTCTCAGTAAGAGTTTTGTCGCATGTGAACTGCGCATTATTTATTTGTATAGTATTATTACCCTGACGATCTGTAACCATATACTGCAAAGCATATTCATTACGAGCACCTGTTTCATCAAAAGCCACACCAACGGTTGTACCACCATTTATTACAAGTGTATTGTTTTCACATTTGGGAGTATTTGTATTTATTACGAAGCAAGCAAATGACTCTTGTTGACCCTTGAAGTTATTTATGCCCAAAACATTGCAATCATTTACTTCAAAATATCCATCCCAACTCCAGATATTTAACGCTGCACGACCTTTGAATGTAGAGTTGTTGCAGATAACTTTCGTTCCTTCCATTGTTCCGCCTATAACATTAACATTATAGAAGAAACCTTGTATGGTAGAGTTATTAAGAGTGATGTTTGAGTTTGTTACTCTACCAACATTAAGACCACGTGAATAATAATCGCCATTTACCGCTGTTGTAACCTCATCGTAATTATCGGTAGCAGGCATACCTGTAGTTGCATCCTGTGTACCACCTCCATTAGGAACAAGTTGTATGGTTGAGTTATTGATGGTCAAATTAACATTATTGGCATCCCATACATTTATACCTCTCATTACAGTGTTTATAGTAACATTATCAAGAGTTACGTTAGTATTTGATGTCTGAATAAGTATCGCTGCTTCCGTGGTTTTATTCTTATCTGTCAATGTGCTTGATTCATAAATAACAAGATTATTAAATTGGATTTTGCCTGTTGTTACCACTTCAAAAACAGGATTTGCCGTTCCCTTAATGCAGAAGCCGTTACCGTCGATGTTAGTGATTTGTGAAACTTGGAGAGTTTCACTTGTAGTGATATTAGCGGTGAGGGTGATGTCTCCGCCGCTCGAAAGTGCTGCTTTCAGTTCTGCAGGACTGCTTACATTCACAGCCTGCGCGTTACCGCTGATAAGCAACGCCGTTGCCACCAGCAGGAATGAATAAAACTTTTTCATACGTATTTTGTTGGTTAGTTAGTATTTTGCTGCCTAAGCAGCGGTTAATTATAATTGTTTGCACAAAAAAAGCGGTAATACCTTTTTTATGATATTACCGCTTTTTTTGTATTTGATTAAATCAAATAGTGCCCTTTGAATGAGATTATTGTTACTATCTTATTCAATTCATCTATACGATATATGATTCGATGTTCTTTATTAATACGTCTGCTCATATAACCTGATAAATTTTTCTTAAGTTTTTCAGTTAACTCCATAATTGCTCACGTGTTAAACGGTGCGATTGACCTTTTTCCGCCTCTCATACCATATTTACGAACTCGGGATCATAAGCCGTTTCAAAAAGTTCAAACTCCTTTGACGAGCGCATCTTGTCCACGAGACTTTGAGCATAAATATTTGGTATCTGCAAAAATATGCTATACTAAACTGATGTTTTGCAGCCTTAAAAACGAACATTTTACGGTAATATCACAAAAAATCAAAGAACACCTGTCGCAACTTGTGCGGATTTGTCTGAATGATTGTTTTCGACTTTCCCACTATCTCATTCGGGGACTGCCAAACTACAATCAAAGACAAACTTTTGTCAGTTTTCCGCACCTTATTACGGGTGTTCACAGAATATAAAAAAACGCGGACTAACCATTGCTGTTCCGCGAATCGAGGCTCTCGCATTGCCTATTGAACCAGTACAGCAACGCCGAGCCCACGAACGTATATTTTTATCTACATCTCCGCTTTAATACCCCATACCGCCATTTTCTTTTATAAACATACCTTATTTATAATAAGAATGGGGCAAGGCTTATCAAAGCACAGTATATATAAATATCATATACTACCGAGGACATCCGCTGCTACATTGTTTCAGGCTCAAATACTTAGAATTTGCGAGATTCCGATTCGCCAAAACAAAGCGCATAAAGACGCCTTTTGTTAATTATGTCATCCCACCCGCGTAACTCTACAAAACATAACACCCTACGCAGGCTCGGATAATCTTGCAAGAAAGGTAAGACAACTAAAGCACACTTGCTTACACAATTACACAATCTTACAAAATCGCTGCAAAGGTACACTAACAATTTTATATGTGCAAATGTTTGCGCTTTTTTTTGAGAATTTGCAGCATATTTTTCCTAAATTTTCAAATTTATTTATCAAAATGCAGATTTTTGGCAACAAAATTTGCATAATTCCTAAACTTACAATACCTTTGCAGCCGAAAAGTGTGAGTACGCAGATATGCAGACTGCAAGTAGGACAATAAGTGTAACATTTAATCCCAATAGTGTTTTTGCTCGATCGTTTATAGACACTATGCGGAAGTCAAAGGCTTTCAAGATAAATGAAAGCCGCCAGCAGCCTGATGAGTTTGTGTCTAATAGCATTGACAGCCCCTATGACCCTGCGTATGTGGCACGAGCAGAAAAGGCAATGAAAGGTCCGTTTGTGAAAGTTGATTTAGATAATTTTTGGGACTAATGTACAATGTCGTTTTCTCGCCGGAAGCACTTGAAGACAGAGAATGGTTCAAATTACATACAAACGACTCTGTAAAAAAGAAAATCGTAAATCTTTTGAAAGAATTGCAAGAACACCCATATATGGGGACAGGGCAGCCGGAAAAATTGAGTCATAATCTGTCGGGATGTATGAGCAGGCGAATAAATAAAGAACATCGGTTTCTATATAGGGTGGATGAAGATAACCATATTGTAGAGGTTCTTCAATTAAAAGGACATTACTGATTATTACAAAAGGCGGGGGTGTTGCCGCCGAAAGAAAATAGACAATAAGCGGGGGTGTTGCCGCTTACAGGAATTGGCGAAAGGCGTTTCGCTAATATAGATAAGATAAAACCAATAGTGGTTTTTATTAACCTAATTTATTAACAAATATGCGTAAAATTTATTCAGTTCTGCTGGCAGCAGTGTCTTTGCTGTTCAGCGCAAATCTTTCAGCCGTAGATGTGGCTACGATTGGCGATCTCCAAAAAGCCATTGATGACACTCCTGCCGGTGGTATTGTGGACATTCGTTTGACTGCAAACATCGAAGTCGGTTCAACTCCTATCAGGATCTATGCTAATTACGATGAAGCAGGTCGTACTGTTAATCTTGACTTGAATGGTAAAACTATTTCTGCTTCAGGAGATAACAAGTATTTTAATACCGCTATCATGCTTTTCAAGGGTAATCTTAATATTACCGGTAGCGGTACTATCAAAAGAACCTTGTCAAAAAGAAATAGTTATGCAGCCATCCTCGTTTTTGGTGCACCGAAAGATGTAGCTAATTGGTCTAGCCTTACCATCGGTAAGGATGTAACTGTTTCTACTGAAAAAGGTATAGGCGTTTCTATAGAAGGTTTCGCTAAAACATATAGCGTTGCTTATGTTACGACTTCTTCTGCTTCACATTTGAACAATAGGTCTAAAGTTGCCGGCTATCTTCCTTCCGGTTTAGTAAGCGAAGCAAATGCTATAAAGGAGGAGACTAATGTTTATTTCAAGCCCGTAACCTCAGGTATTTTCTCTCTCAACGGACAACCTATCGTTGACTATCTTACAAGTGTTACCCCTTATAAGAGTGAGGCAGATGCTTATGGCTACTATGCTGCAGGTAGTGCTACTGAATATGCCTACGGCGCAAATGTAGAAGTGGAAGGTAAAGTGTTCGGTGAGAAATATGGTATCAAAATCAATGGTACAATCAAAACAGATGGTACTTATCGTCCTTATCTGCACGTTGCATCTACTGCCGAAGTATGGGCTTCTCCGTCAGTAAGTGGCTCAACAGGCGTTTACTCTTCCGGTCAAGGCGATATGCTTATCGAAGGTTATGTTCATGGTGCTACCGGCGTTACTGTTAAATCAGGTTCGGTAGAACTGAAAGACGCTGTCATCGCTTCCGACTATAAAGGCGAATACGTAGAGCCCGAAGCACGCACTAAAGCCAACGGCACAACTATCCAATCCGGTTTTGAAGGTGCAGGTAGTGCTATTATTATCGGTTCACAAAACGGTTGGGCAGGTGAGCAGGAAGTTATCATCAGCGGCGATACCAAGGTGCAAGGCGGTAGCGGTTACGCTATTGACGAGGCTGTTATCAATGGTGAAACACGTGTAAGTAGTGTTACCGTAGAAGGCGGTACAATAGAAGCCGGCGGACAGGGTGCAATCATTCTTACTAAAGAGACCGCTGAAGGTGATAATGTTGTTTCTATCGTAGGTGCAAACATTGAGAACAATATCGCTATCAAGGACGGCGAAAATATAACCGATGCCGAAGTTGAAAACTTCATCCCTAAAAATGACGGCAACTACTATACTACCACCACTATTACAAAAGAAGATGGTAAAGAAGTAGTTATTGTTACCAAGTTTGAAGATGAAGCAGATAAGCCTGTTGATGCAAACTCTGTTGTAGCTGCAGCTGACAACACCGGTATCAACTGGACTGTTACTGCTGATACAGAGGAGACCCTCACCGACGACAAGACTCTCACTTATCTTGAGGCTGCAAGTGATAACAAACAGGTGCTTAACGTAGGTGATGCAGACCACAAGGTAACCCTCACCATCGGACGCGTTGTACTCGGTGTAAATGCACAAATAAACGTAGCAGCCGGTTCAACACTCATCATCGACGGCGAACAAGGTTTCGTGGCTACCAAGAACAGCAATATCGTGCTGGAGATGACCCCCGAAACATCCTCACAGTTCAAATATGATCCTTCCGTTTCATCCAACCGTCACCCCAACGCAACTATCCAATATACCTCACAAGGTTATCGCGATGGCGCAACACGCGTTTATCAATACTTCGGTATGCCGTTCGTAAGCGTTGACGAGTTCTCTACCTCTTCTGCTACCTATGCTACCCAAATTGATATTTGGAACCGTACTCAATATGATAACATTGGTGTCCTCAATTATGACCTCGTTGGATTGAGCGCATCTTATGCTATCGACTACAGTAAGTTCCAGCAGTTCGGTTTCTATCGTATGAACGCTAACAACCCAAAAACAGAGTTGCAGACTTACACAATCAGTGGTCAACTCGTTGGTAACGAGAACGCTACTATGCCTCTCTACATCGGATGGGCAACACTGTCGAACGCTTACACTGCTAATATGCCTGTTCGCGCTATCGAATATGCTAACAACGAGCGTATCAACAATGGATCTCAGGTTGAATTGTCAATCTATACCTACAAGCAATCAGGTAATTCTCTTATTTGGACAGCTAACAATGGCCTTCGTCGCACCACTGAGACACTGCTTCCAATGCAACCCTTTATGCTGCATAACACAGGTAATTATGAAGAGATGACTCTCAACTATGACGAACTTGTATGGAATCCTGTGCTGATTGAGGAAAGCGCACCTGCTCGTATGCCACAAGAGATGACAAAAGCCACTGTACGCATACAAAACGCTGAAGGATTGAGCGACATTGTTACCTTCGCACAAGCCGACAACTTCTCTGCAGACAAGGATATGTTCGATGCAGAACAATATATGAACGAAGATATCAACATCTACGTAACCGACGATAAGAGAATGGATATCTTCGCTACCGATAACATCCAAAACACTTATATTGGTATTACAGCAGCTCAAGGTGGTCTCTATACTATGAGTTTTGAAGATGTTGCCGGTCAAGACCTCGTTCTTATCAACCTTGCCAACAACGAAGTTATCAACATCGCAGAGGGTCAGACATATACCTTCAACGTAATGGATAACGAGCAGAGCGACTATCGCTTCAAAGTTGTAGCACGTCAAGAAATGCCTACAGATATTGAAGATGTAGTTAAAACAGACAACAACAGCGGTATTTATACACTTACTGGTGTATATGTTGGTGAGATGAATATCTGGAACAACCTCCCCGCAGGCGTGTATATCGTTAATGGTGATAAGAAAATTAAATAATAATTAAGTAATGAAACGCAACTTTATTTCGCCACTAACAGCGATAAGCGAGGCTGAATTGATGCAAACAATTATGCTTGTAAGCCAAACGGCTTCTCAACCCGGTACAGGTGGATCAGGTGATTTATTTGCACCCTCGCGTACAAAGTTACCTTTAGCAAACTAAAAACAAGAATTTAATAAATTTCTAAACAATGAAAAAGATATTTTTATCACTGCTCGTATTAGCAGCAACCTTCAATGCTTTCGCTATTGACTATACAGCCAAAGCCACTCTTACTCTTACCGATACAGATGGCGATGCTTGCGAAATAGTTATCGCACAGTCCGACCAAACAGATATTAGCAAGTATTGCGCTGAGATGTATATGGAGAACCGCGCTATTGCTATCTATGTTTCTGCTAATGACAAGAAGTACGAATTGTACGCAGCCAACGACCTGACAGGTATAGCCTTTGGTATCATGCCCAAAGAAGGTGTTACAGACTACACTCTGACTGTTACTGATCAAGAAGGTGAAGTACTTATCTTCAAAGATAATGTTACCGGTGCTACCTATCCTATGACAGATGGTACTATTATTCGGCTGGCTAATGTTACTGCCGAGACTATTACCTCTTTCCAAGTTGCAGATGCCGCTACTCCTGTTGAGCGGAATATCTGCCACCGCTATGGCAAACTCGAAATCTATGGCTCTACAGATCAAACCGTTGAGATACTCTCACAAGATGGTCTGACAAGTATCTACACAGAGAAGATCACCTCTGATTATCAAGAGATAGACCTCAATATCGCTCTCGCTGCGCAAACAGCAGAGTACTTCATGGTGAAGTGGAATGGTCAAGATTACATCATCAAAAAGTAAGTCTCTTGATAATCCAATAGCAAGAGTATTATTCAAACTATAAGGATAATACCATTCACAAAAATAGGGAGGATGCACATCCTCCCTATTTTTGTTTTATATAAAGTGCTGGTTTTGTTTTATATACGCAAATCAATAGGTTTTTTGCTGTAAAAGGCGACTTATAACATTTGCCGAAGTATATCGTTAATCATTCCTACCATATAGAACGGCAAGTTGACAAGGCGAAAAATCTTACTATTTATAGGATTAACTATTTCGTTAATCTCAAATGGCTTGCTCCATACACGTATAGCCAAATCTGTATCCGACAGAGACATAAATTGCTGTAACGACTTAAGGCGTGCATTGTTGCCGGATTTCACTTCAATAGGAATAATACGACTACCATAAATACATATGTAATCCACCTCCGCTTCAGACTTGCTGTTTTTTTGCCAAAAAGCTCGCTTAGCATCTACATTCTCTGTTTGTCCGAGCAACTCTTGACCAACAATATGCTCAGCCACCCTCCCTCTATACACATCTTGCAAGTCCGCAACAGAAAACAAATCGTCTCTAACTCCGGCTCGATAGTTTACAAGTCCCGTATCAAGCCACAAAAGTTTGGGATGGTGAGACATCATAGGCAAAACAGGCATACTGACAGACGACGTAGGAAACACCGTTTCAAGCAACATAGATTTTTGCAATGTCAAAAACGCCTCACTCACCTCACGGCTCTTATAATTTGAACCTGCAAATCTGTCGTATGTAATAATCTCTGCAGCCTGCTGCCAACCATATTGTAATATATGACAAATGACAGCAGCTTGCTGACTGCTCATTGCGTATTTTTCAACATCATCCTGATAAGAAACAAGAAGCGAATTATACACCGGCTCCACCGAACGTAAATCACGTGTGTCAATATACGTCTGTACTGCCTCCGGCATTCCGCCTATAAGTGTATATCGCCGAAATTCATTCATAAGCCGCTCATGTATAAACTGACCTTTTCCGTCAAGCAATATCTGCAAATCCTGATCAAGACCTAAAGCCGACATATACTCATAGAAAGTACATGGGTGCATAGCATAAAACTCCACCCTGCCCACAGGAAACGAAAATGTCTTGCCGGCATAATTCTCAAGCAACGAACCGGCTGCAACAACACTTATCTGAGGATATGATTCATAAAAATACCTCAACGACTGTACAGCAGTAGCCGAATTTTGAATTTCATCAATAAAAAGCAAAGTATCAGCATTAAGAGGAATGTGAGTGAAATATGATATGTTCTCCACAGTCTTGGATATATCAAGCGAGACATCAAATAATCTTCTATAACTCTCTTTTTCAAGATTGAGATATATAAAATTCTTGTATTCTTTGGCAAAAACATCTATTACAGTCGTCTTGCCGACCTGCCTTGCTCCTCTCAAAATTAGAGGTTTTCGATTGGTTTTCCTGCGCCATTGACGCAAAAAAGTAAGTGCATTTCGCTGAAACATAAGTTACTTTTTTATTATCCGCCGCAAAGGTACTGATAATTTGCGATATAACAAAATAGTTGTAACAAATTCGGAGTGTTTTTTGAAAAAAGACGTAAAGGATTCGGGGTATTTTTAAGAAAAAGATGTAACAAATTCGGAGTAAAAGAGAAAAAATATCTCATACACGCCAACTTTATTGGCGCAACTTTATTGCTCTATACATAACAACCATTAAATAAGCAGGAAAAGAAAAATTATACGCTAAAATTTTGTTAGTCTGCAAAATATGCCGTACCTTTGCAACGTGAAAAATTATGCGTAAAAAAGTATGAAAAAATTTCCTATTCTCTTTTCAGCCCTGATGCTCTCTGCATCACTTTGGGCACAAAATTTTGATTATGAATACCGTAATCAAAATTTCTTCGGATTAGCAACAGATACTGTTACATCTATAGATGACACCGTATCTGTTGCTTTTGATTTAACACAAGTAGATGTTCTCCCCTTTGCACTGCCCATACCTCCCGCAGAAGGACAAGAGCCGGTGGCTGCCGTAGCACCGAGAAAAGAAGCACAGGCTGCAGCCGACTGCCCCATAGACAGTATCAAGGGCTATGACGAAGAAGGCAAACTCAGTTCGCTCACCCTCTACACCTACGACAACAACGGCCGCACAACCGAAACAGCGATGTGGCAGATAACGGACGGCGTTAAGAAAGGCGTCAGCAAGACCGAGACACAGTATGATGCCGCCGGACGCATTACCTACAACGCCACTTGGGACTGGAACGAGAGTACCAACGACTGGAAAGGCAAAAGCAAAACAGAGTCTAAATACGACGAGAGCGGCAGAAAAACCGTTGATATGAGTTGGACATGGGATGCAGCCGCCAACGACTGGAAAGGCGTAACAAAAAACGAATACACCTTCAACGCCGCAGGAAAATATACCGAATGGGTAGTATATACTTGGGCTGACGGCGACTGGCAAGGCAAAACACGCATCACATACACCTACAACGAAGCAGGCAAACAACTTGAGACAGTGGAATATACCTACGATACCACCTTGGGCGCATGGGTAGGCTCCACAAAATCGGAATACACTTACGATGAAGCCGGACACAACCTGCTCGCCCTAACAAGCACTTGGGACAAAGCGACAGAGACATGGGTTCCGACAAAAAAATACGAATATGCTTTTGACGAGGCAGGAAATCAGACACTTGACTCCTACTACACAGCCTACGACCCCACTACAGACACTTGGACGGGCAACTATCTCAAAATATACTCCTACAACAGCGCAAAGAAAAAACTGCTTGACGAACAATATACTTGGGATGCAAAGAACGCCACGTGGAAAGGCTCGGCAAAGACAGAAAATGAATACAACGCAGCAGGCAAAACGACACTCACACTCAAATACAAATGGACTAACGGCGCGTGGATATACAACACCAAGACCGAAACAGAATACGACAGCAAGAACCGCGAAATAAACAAAGCATCATACAGTTGGAAAAACGAGGCTTGGAACGGCACATCACGCACCTCTACCACATACAACGCAGCAGGAAAGAAAGAGACCGTCATAGCACATAAATGGCAAGACGGCGAATGGGTAAACAACACCCTCACCGGCTATTCTTACTCCGGCAGCCTTACAACAGAAGAATATACTGCCACTTGGAACGGCACTGAGTGGATAAACGCCACACGCAAGACCTACGAATACAACGCCGCCGGAAAAAAAGAAGCCGATTACACTTTCACTTGGAACGGCACCGACTGGCAGAACGCAACCCGCACACTCTATACGTACAACACAAAGGGAGTGGCAATTCTCACACACACAGCCTCTTGGACAGACGGCAAATGGGTGATGACATCAATGAAACGCGAGGACTTTGAGTATGACGAAGCCGGACGTACTACACTCGATGCCACCTATACCTGCGCAGCCGACTCCGTATGGAAGGGCAATACCAAGGACGAATGGACATACAACGAAGCCGGTACGATGATTTACCGCGCCGCATATAAATTCGGCACTACCGACTGGATTCCCGACTACAAAGTGGAATGGGTATATGACGCAAACGGCCGAAAGACACTCGAGCAACGTCATAACTACAACAACGACCAGTGGTACCCGACATACAAATATGAATACGACTACGACAGCAAAGGACACGAGATTCTCTCTATGATGTACACCGGCTCCGGCACAGAATGGGTAGGCTCATTCCGCACAGAACGCACTTATAACGAATCTGACCTGCAGACACAAGACATTACCTACACTTGGACAGAAGGAAACTGGGTCGGACTATTCCGCACCACATACACATACGATGCACAAAAACGTATCACTGAACGTATATTAGAGCGTTTCGGCAAGGGCGAATGGGGCAACGACACCCGCAACCTGTATGAGTTCAACGCAAAAGGACAAGAGACACTCACCAATGAATATCAGTGGCTTAACGAGCAGTGGGTATATAAAACCCGCAGCGAAAAAGAGTATGACGCAGCAGACAGCAAGTTGCGCACCGAACTGGCAGCAACATATACGGACGGCGTTGTACAAACCTACTCGCTCAACCGCTACCACTATACTTGCGACCCGCGTTTCTACCTTATCCGCTTCCTTGACTACAACGGCACCGTGCTGCAACAAGAGACTATGCAAAACGACGAAATGCCGGAATACAAAGGCAAGACTCTGACACGCGAGACAACAGAGTACTACACCTACACCTTCAAAGGCTGGAAACCTGAAATAGCAGCAGTAACAGAAGCGACAGACTATGTAGCAGACTACGACAGCACCGCTATCACACACACCATCCGCTTCCTCAACTATAACGGCACAGAACTGCAAAACACCGAAATGACTTACGGCAAAATGCCGGAATACACAGGCACAACACCTACACGCGAGGCAAACGATTACTACACCTACTCCTTCAAAGGCTGGGAGCCTGCCATTGAACTTGTAAACACTGCCGCTGACTATACAGCAACCTTCGACAGCACCGCTATCACTTACACCATCCGCTTCCTCAACTACGACGGCACAGAACTGCAAAACACCGAAATGACTTACGGCGAAATGCCGGAATACACAGGCACAACACCTACACGCGATGCAAACGATTACTACACCTATACTTTCAAAGGTTGGGAGCCTGCCATCGAACTTGTTAGCATTGCCGCTGACTATACAGCAACCTTCGACAGCACCGCTATCACTCATACCGTCCGCTTCCTCAACTATGACGGCACCGAACTGCAAAACACAGAAATGAGATACGGCGAAATGCCGGAATACACAGGCACAACACCCGAAAAAGCAGCAAACGAATACTACACTTACACCTTCAAGGGCTGGGAACCGGCTATTACGCTTGTAAGCACTGCCGCTGACTATGTAGCAGACTTCGACAGCACCGCTATCACTTACACCATCCGCTTCCTCAACTACGACGGCACAGAACTGCAAAACACAGAAATGACTTACGGCGAAATGCCGGAATACATCGGCGAAACACCAAAGCGAGATGCAACGGAAGACAATACCTATACTTTCAAAGGCTGGACACCGGAGATAACAGCGGTAACAGGTGCGGCAGACTATGTAGCGGAATACGACATAGCCGCTATAACCTACACCATCCGTTTCCTCAACTATGACGGCACAGAACTGCAAAACACACAGATGAGTCTCGGCGAGATGCCTGCATACACAGGCACAACACCTGAAAGAGAAACGGACAGCGAGAACTACTACGTCTTCGTAGGCTGGACACCGACCATAAAAGCCGTTACAGGCGACAACGACTACACGGCAAGGTTTGAGGGTGTACCGGTATCTACACTGTTCTTCACCATCTCATTCTACAACTACAACGACACACTGCTCGGTACGTCCAAGACACACTATGGCGAAATACCCGTATATGAAGGCGAAACACCTACACGCGAATCTACCGAGGATTACGACTATACCTTCATAGGCTGGACACCCGAACTGCAACCCGCCACCGGTATTGCATCTTATACTGCAGTATTTGAAGAGCACACCAAAGGTACTACCACTGACCTAAGCGAACTCGAAAAGGACGGCACACAAAGCAAGTCTTACAATATCTTGGGTCAGCCTGTTGATAGCGACTATAAAGGCATAGTTATCACCAACGGCAAGAAGACTCTTAAAGTGAAATAACAGAAAACAGCACGTGTAATAGTCAATACGCGAGGGTGTGTCAATGGTTTTGGCACACCCTCATTTTTGTGCTCTATTAAAAATGTTTGATAAAATATCGAGTAAAATTGCTTAAATTCTTGCACAATTTTAATATTTGCCGTACCTTTGCAGCGTGTTAGTTTATGCGTACCTGTCAAAGAGGGTGTGATGTAAATTTATATCACTCTTTGTTAGTACGTTATATACAAATAGTCAACAGATGTTTGGGATTGTAAAAAATAATCCGGCTGATTTGAGTAAAACATTTAAGTAAAATAAAAATAATAAATTGTTTAACCTTAAATAATAAAGTTAAAACATACATAATAAAAAGCAAATAAATCAGTTCGTTTAGTCAGCGATAGCGGCTGCGGACAAACTACCGAATCGAAAAATAAGCAAACATAGGCAAAAGCCGCTCAAAAAACTAACACAAACACAGAGGACTTTTGCAAACATACCGCTCAAAACAGAGGAGGTAGCGTTATTGTTGAGAATATTCGCGATTTTTACGATTTTGAAATAATAATCAAAAAATTAAAACATAAATGAAATTTACTTTTAAGTCCTTACTCACTCTTGTAGCCGCTGTTGCGACGATGTCGCTGCACGCCGAGGATGTAGTGAAAGTTCAGGTATGCCGGACCGGCGCTGATGCTTTCCTATTCGGCTGTCAGCAGTTTACCGGCACAGGAGTCCATCCGGGCATTGACGTAGGCGGCGAAACAAAAACGCTGGACATACGTTTCGGTGCTCCTTCTTCGTCAGAAGTAAATGTTACTCTGAACGAAGGCGAAACGTTCCTCTACGGATGTAATACTTACACTCCGACTAAAGACACTACTATCACCGAGACATTTACCAATGTTTCGGGCTGCGACAGCACGGTAAATGTCAACGTCACAATGAAAGCCGCTCCGGCTCCGGGCTGCACCGAACCTGTTGAAGGTGAAACAGTCAATGTTACTTTGAATAAGAATGACTTGTTCTTGTTTGGTTGCACTACCTACACTATCACAAAGGACACCACTCTAACAGATACTCTGTATGGAGCCGCTGTAAATGGCTGCGACAGCGTTGTTAAAGCTGTTGTTACTCTTGCCGCTCCGGCTCCGGGCTGCACCGAACCTGTTGAAGGTGAAACAGTCAATGTTACTTTGAATAAGAATGACTTATTCTTGTTTGGTTGCAATACCTACACTATCACAAAGGACACCACTCTAACAGATACTCTGTATGGAGCCGCTGTAAATGGCTGCGACAGCGTTGTTAAAGCTGTTGTTACTCTTGCTACTCCGGCTCCGGGCTGCATCGAACCTGTTGAAGGTGAAACAGTCAATGTTACTTTGAATAAGAATGACTTGTTCTTGTTTGGTTGCACTACCTTCACCATCACAAAGGACACCACTCTAACAGATACTCTGTATGGAGCCGCTGTAAATGGCTGTGACAGCGTTGTTAAAGTTGTTGTTACTCTTGCTACTCCGGCTCCGGGCTGCACCGAACCTGTTGAAGGTGAAACAGTCAATGTTACTTTGAATAAGAATGACTTGTTCTTGTTTGGTTGCACTACCTTCATCATCACAAAGGACACCACTCTAACAGATACTCTGTATGGAGCCGCTGTAAATGGCTGCGACAGCGTTGTTAAAGCTGTTGTTACTCTTGCCGACTGCAGATCGT
>DJXH01000061.1 GCA_002449665.1 Bacteroidales bacterium UBA7009 | reverse complement strand
CCGGTTCAATCCCGGGCCCCGCTACATAGCCGTCAAAAAACAGCGGCAAAAAAAGTTGGTATTCGATAGAGAATGGCTGACTTTTTTTATTATATAAAAGGGTAGCAATGATATTCTTTCAGCTTACCAGAAACTTAAAATCTTCACTAAATTTTCATATTCCGATCTTAAAATTTGCCCTAAAATTTCGTATTCCAAACTTAAAATATACCCTAAATTTTCATATTCCAAACTTAAAATCTGCATTTCTATTTGGTTAATTCGCTGAAATGCTGTATCTTTGCAGCGGAAATAACTAATGAAAGGGTGAAAAAATGATTAGAGAAGAAGATTATATTGCTATAAATCAGTTGTCTATAAAAAAGATAGAAGATGCAAATTTGACATATAAGAGGTACTTGTACAATAATATCAATTGGCGGACACGGCTTATCTGTATTCGAGGAGCAAGGGGGACCGGCAAAACAACAATGTTGCTTCAGTATGCAAAAGAGCATTTTGACGATTTGACCAAAGTATTGTATATCTCATTGGACGATATGCGATTTGAGTCCATACTATTGAAGGACGTGGCTGAATATGCAGTGCAACATGGCGTTAAGACACTCTTGATTGATGAGGTGCATTATCATCCTCACTGGGAGAGAATGTTGAAGAACATATATGATAATTATTCAGATTTACAGGTAATATACACAGGTTCGTCAGTATTGCGTATAGCCAAGTCAGAAGCCGATTTGTCACGGCGGCAGACCTATTACGACCTAACAGGATTCTCTTTTAGGGAATATTTGATGTTTAAGGGTATTGCAACGATAGAGCCAATCTCATATGAACAGTTGCTGGCAAATTCTACGAGAATATCGCTTGATATAGTTAAGCAGATAAAGCCGTTTGAATGGTTCGGCGAGTATCTGAGAAATGGATATTATCCCTTTACCTTAATGCCGGAACAAGACTATTACCAACGCATACAAAGCATTATCAATTTGGTAATATATCAAGACATCCCGCAAATAGATGAGGTTAGCTTTTCGAGCTTACAGAAGGCAAGAAAACTGCTGACATTACTCGCCACAGTGGTGCCGCTTGAACCTAATATCTCTACTTTGTGCAGGGAAATAGGTGCTGCACGAGAAGTTGTAGTTAAACTCCTGTATTTGCTTGATAAAGCAGGTATGCTTGCGCTATTGCAAAAAGAAACCAATAGTTATAAAGAATTATCTCGTCCTGATAAGATTTATCTTGATAATACGAATCTTATGTATGCACTTTCAAGCTCTGTGAATCGTGGAACATTGCGCGAGACATTCTTGATGAATCAGTTAAGACAGAATCATTCTATTCTTTTTCCTTCAAAGGGAGATTTTTTGATAGATGAGCAATATACTATTGAAGTCGGCGGCAAAGACAAGACTTTCAAGCAAATAAAAGATATTCCCGACAGTTACCTTGCCGTTGATGACACAGAAATAGGTTTTGGCAACCGCATACCTCTTTGGCTGTTCGGTTTTCTGTATTGAATTTGCTTTTTGTTTTTTTCTTTGTTTATTACAACGAAATCTTATTTCAACTCTTGCAAATTAGGAAATACCGCCGTACCTTTGCACCCGCAAACGGTTGTCGTTGTTTCCTTGCGGAGTATGGTGATACTCCTTTAAGCAGGAAACGATGAATGAAAAGGGAAACAGGTGTAAGTCCTGTACAGGCCCGCTGCTGTAAGTCGTGCTTGATACCGAAGGCGTTATATGCCGAACAATGGTGTTCAAGCGGTTCGCGACCAACTTTTGTCACTGAATTGCGCTTTACGCAATAGCGATTTGGGAAGACGGTCGTGCAGCCGAAAGACAAGTCAGAATACCTGCCGCTTGCTACATAGCGTTCTACATTTCTCTCGGAAGCAGAGTAGGAACCGGCAGTGAAAATGAGTTTTATATGCTTATTGCTCTCTGTGGCTGTATATCTATATGTAGTATCGCTATGATGGCGGTACTTTTCTTTTTGTCCAATCAACTGTCCCTTAATGTAGGACTAAAAATATAGAGTGCAATAAACAAATAAATATAATAGTATGAAAAAGATTTTATTTTCAAAAATCAGTCTTGTCTGCTTGTCGGCTCTCTTGTCAGTGCCTGCAGCGGCTGACCTGCCGACCGTTATGCGCGACAGCATAACGTATGAGTACAATGCCTCGTCTCGGACGGCGGCGGTGAAAGATTGTTATGTAATGCAGGGTAGGGTAAAGAAGTACGTTACTTGTGCCGTGGTGAAGGACACGCTTGTTATTGACGGCAACGTGTATGGCGTTACGGACATCAAAGCAAGCAGCGGCAACAGTTACTATGGCTTCCGTGGCAACAGTTCGCTCGTCAGTGTCTCTCTTCCCGATAACCTCACTTCTATCGGCAAGAATGCTTTTAACGGCTGTTTCTCTCTGCGTGAAGTGGCTGTGCCGTTTAGTGTTCAAACTATCGGCGACCAGGCTTTTCAGGGCTGTTCAAGTCTTGAGAGGGCGGTGATTGAAAGCGGCGAACTCGGTAGCAGTGTCTTCTACAACTGCGGCGCGCTCACCGAACTTGTATTGGGCGAAAACGTTACTGTTACCGACTCTAAGAACCTCTTCAACGGCTGCGACAAACTTGCTCAGGTGGAGTTAAGCGGACTGAGCGAAGTGCCTGCCGACCTCTTTAACAGTCGCACCGCTTTGCGCCGTGTGGTACTCGGACAGAACACCACCGCTATCGGAGATAACGCTTTCCTGTCCTGTCGTGCTATGGAGGAGATTGTATGTATGGCTCTTGTGCCACCTACAGTTGTGGCTGACCATCAGTCGGGTATGACCAAAAACGGTTCGCTCTGCTTCAACGCTTCTGCCGACAAAGGCAAACGCCCGCAGGTGAAACTCTACGTAAAGAAAGCCGCCAAGCAACTCTATGAAGAGACCCCCGTATGGCAGGATTTCGAGATAATAGCACTGCCCGAAACTCCCACTGCCTTGTCGGAGCAAGTGGCGGATGTTAATGCCGTTAAGCGTATTGATAACGGTCAAGTCGTTATCCTGCGCGATGGGAAGAAGTATAATATAGTAGGACAAACAATAGAATAAACTGATATGAGAAGATATATTTTTATATTGCTGTCTGTTACCTTGAGTGTCTATACTTTTTCTGCTGAAAAAACGATAGGTGGTATTACATACACCTATACATCTGGCACACCGACAGCGAAGGTAAAAACAGGATCCACTGATGCAAATGTCGTTATTCCTCAGACCATTCAGATAGACGATAATAGTTATACCATTATCGAATTGTCGCAAGATTGTTTCAAAAACAAAACGACTTTGCAAACCATATCAATTCCTTCATCTGTAACTACAATAGGCAAGACTGCCTTTATGGGTTGCACTTCGTTGCAGGCGTTTGATTTTACCTATATCACTTCTATAGGTGATCAGGCTTTTCAAGGTTGTACATCGCTCACGGAAGTCTATTTGCTGCAAGGGACATTAGGCAGGTCGGTTTTCTACAACTGCTCAAATATCGTCAAAGCCACTATAGGAAGTGGAGTAACCTCTGTGGACGATACTTTTTTCTATGGCTGTTCAAATCTGACCGAGGCAGCCTTGCTCGGAGGAAATATAGGCAGAAATAAGGTTTTCTCTCGTGTCTCAAGTCTCAAAACGCTTACCATCGGAAATATAACGACTACACACGATTATATGTACGATTTGTTTGATGGCAAATCCTATTGTAAAGTAGAGACAATAACGCTTTTAGGCAGTGCTATTCCTGCGCATTTTATAGAGGATTTTTCGGAGTTGAAAACTGTGATATTGAGCGAAAATACCACATCCATAGGCGATGATGCTTTCCTGAATTGTAAAAAAGTGGAGAGTGTAACCTGTCTGTCTGCTGTACCACCTATAGTTGAAAAAGCAGATTATAAATCAGGTATGGCGGTACACGGTTCGCTTAATTTTACTAAAGATGAAAAAGGCGGAAATCGCAGTAATGTCAGTCTTACAGTGCCGTATGATTATATGAATGTCTATGCCGCTACTGATGTATGGAAAGACTTTTCGCCGCTGCGTGGTACCGGCACGGGCAACTTGTATGACGGCAAGGAAAGTCCGACCGTCTATGACGAGACCGTGCAAAACGGCAGATTAAGTACTTGGAAAACAATGGCAACGCCTATGAACGTATGTCTTCACCGCGAGTTTGAGGGCGATGGCGGCTACTATACTATATGTCTGCCTTTCTCGCTTACTGCCGAACAACTTGCTGCAAGTCCGTTTGCAGGTGATGAGTTGCTCACCCTCACAGAGGTAAAAGACTACTCCGGCACACTGTGCTTTCTGCTTGAAAATGTGAGTGAGATAGAAGCAGGCAAACCGTATCTTATAAAGATTGCAGAAGGAGAGACACGCACTGCCCCTTTGTTTGAGAATGTAACCATTACATTGGATGCTACGGCAGACGATGAAGCGCGTACCACAGCCGCTGCTGATGCCGATTTTGTAGGCATACTCAAGCCAACGCATATTGACGACGAAGACCATAAGGTGCTGTTTCTTTCCTCAGGCACTACTCTTACTTGGGCAACCGATGGCGGTGATGCAGACGCCAAGATGGGCGGATTCCGTGCTTATTTCCGTATCACTTCCGCTGCCGTGCCGCAAGGTATGCCGGCACGTATTATGATGCGCGATGAGGCTCCGGCAGGTTTGCAGTCTGTCAGTGGCGACGGTCAGACACCGGCGCGTAAGTATATAAATGGCGGTCGTATGGTGATAGAGCGTGAGGGCAGACGGTATGACATAACCGGTAGGGAATTATAGAAATTGCATAGGTGTAAAAACAAGACAGATATGATAAGCAAAAAAGTATATTCGGCTCCTTTGTCAAGTGAGCAGCAGTTAGTGTTCGGGCAGTTTGTTTGCAGCGGCGGCGGTGTAGTAGTCAGCCGTCCGTCTGCGCCTTATGTTTCCGTTGATATGGACGGAGATGTGCAGGTCAAGGCTCGTTAATCCCCCGTTGTAAAACGAAAAAGAAAGGAGTATGTCGTTTGGCATAACTCCTTTCTTTTTTGCTGCAAGAGCGATGTACAGTCTTGCTTATTTGTTTACTTGGAAGCGTGTGTTACCGTTTTGCAGGAAGTCAACGATCTGATTGGCTGCGGCTATACCGGCGTTGATGTTGGCTTCGGCTGTCTGCGCACCCATTTTCTTCGGTGTAGCAAAGTAGCGACCTGCAAAGAGTTCGTTCATCTTCTCATCGGCAGCCGGCATAATGTCGGTTACGTAGCGGAAGTCGTTGCGCTCGGTCATAAGGCGTATCAGTTCTTCCTCGTGTATAACCTCTTTGCGGGCGGTGTTGACAAGTATGGCACCCTTGGGCATACGGTTGAGCAGTTCGTAGTTGATGCTCTGTTTGGTTTCAGCCGTTGCGGGGATATGCAGGCTTACGATGTCGCAGGTAGAGTAGAGTTCGTTTGCACTGTGTACGGGTTTAACGCCTGCTGCCGTCATAGCCTCATCGGGGCAGTATGCATCGTAGGCATATACGTCCATACCGAAACCTTGGGCTATGCGTGCTACGTTACGACCTACGTTACCGAAGGCGTGAATACCGAGTTTCTTGCCTTTCAGTTCGGTGCCGCTTGTGCCGTTGTAGAAATTACGTACGGCATAGACCATCAGTCCGAGAGCAAGTTCTGCCACGGCGTTGGAATTCTGTCCGGGGGTGTTCATAGCCACTACGTTGTGTGCGGTGGCTGCGGCGAGGTCGATGTTGTCATAGCCTGCGCCGGCGCGAACGACAATCTTCAGTTGACGTGCTGCATCAAGCACCTCTTGGTCAACAATGTCAGAGCGGATGATGAGTGCATCTGCATCGGCAACGGCTTCAAGGAGTTGCTGTTTGCTCGTATATTTTTCGAGCAGGGCAAGTTCGTATCCTGCTTTTTCCACTACTTCGCGAATACCGTCAACGGCTACTTTGGCGAAGGGTTTTTCTGTTGCAACAAGTACTTTCATAGTATTGAATAGTGTTGTTAGTTCTATTGTTTTTCCTTTTATATGCTTTACGGGCATAATATATGAGTAGCCCATATTTTCTTACAGATTTTTAATGAATTTGATAGTGCTTTTTATATGCCGCGATTGTATATACCCGAAGTCCGTTTGTCCTTCGCGGGCTATATTCAGCCGCGTGTTGTCTATTTTTGTCATACTCGTTTCTTCGTCAATGACATATACTTCGCCTTTATTGCCTGTCTTGAGTATATTCATCAGGTTATTCAGCGACTCAAGTGCTTCCTCCTTACAATATCCGAGTATAAGCAGAAAGCGTTTGTCGTAGTGCATTTCGCGAAGTGAGTATGCAAAAAACGTGGCATCGGTGTTGTAGGTCAGGTCAACGAAAATATCCGTTGGCCCGCCTACAGCGTAGTGTTTGTACGTACCTATGCTTTGCGGCTGTATTTGCGCTTGGGCAAACGCGACCGTCAGCAGCATAAGGCAGAGCAGAATCTTCTTCATAATCCGTAAGGATTTGTTCCTTAATGCATAGCTTCAAACTCGCGGATGCAGTCAACGAGTGCCTGTACACCCTCTTCGTCCATTGCGTTGTAGCAGCTTGCGCGGAAACCGCCAACGAGACGGTGTCCCTTGATACCTACCATACCTTTGGCGGTAGCGAACTTGAAGAACTCGTCAAACAGACCTTCGTACTCGGGTTTGAGAACGAAGCAGATGTTCATGCGGCTGCGATCCTCTTTCTCCAATATGGTCGGAACAAATATCTTGCTGTTATCGAGGCAGTTGTAGAGAAGGTCGGCTTTTCTTTGGTTGCGCTCGTCCATCCATTTAATTCCGCCGTGCTCTTTGAGCCAACGCATGTTAAGAAGTGCGGTGTAGATAGGCAGTACGGGAGGAGTGTTGAACATCGAGCCGCCATCGATATGTGTGCGATAGTCGAGCATGGTGGGGATATAACGCTCAACGTGTCCGAGGCACTCTTCTTTGATGATAACGAAGGTAACACCGGCAGGAGCGATGTTCTTTTGTGCGCCGCCATAGATGATGTCATATTGGCTTACGTCAATAGGACGGCTCAAGATGTCGGACGACATATCGGCTACAAGGCGGACGTTACCCTTTTTCTTGTAGATTTCTTCAAGTTTGCGATTTGAAATCTCCGTGCCGTAGATGGTGTTGTTGGTTGTGATATGGATATAGTCGCAATCTTGGGGTACTTCAAAGTCCATAGGTATGGAGTTGGTGGAGGCTGCGAGTTCGATAGCCTCTGCGCCGAATACTCCTGCTAAACCTTTTGCCTCTTTGAGTGCTTTCTTCGACCATACGCCGGTGTTCAGATAAGCGGCTTTCTTACCCATAAGGTTGTAGGGAACCATACAGAACTGCAGGCTTGCACCGCCGCCTAAGAAAATAACGCGATAGCCTTCGGGTACACCGAGAAGTTCTTTCATCAGTGCTTCCGCCTCATCTACAACCGGCTGGAAATACTTTGCACGGTGTGAGATCTCAAGTATGGACAGACCTTCACCTTGAAAATCAAGAACGGCATCAGCAGTTTGTTTAATCACTTCCTGTGGCAGGATGCTGGGTCCCGCATTGAAATTGTACTTTTTCATTGCGAAAAAATTTTAAGTTGGTTAATATTTTGTTTTTTTAACAAAAGTTTCTGTTTACATAAGGTTGTTCATTCCGTATATCTTACGGTTCCACTCCGTAGCGTGGCGGCGTGTGTCGTAGGGGTTGAAACCTGCCTGCGTATGTGTGGTTGCAGGGCGTTTGTAATACAGGTCAAGAG
This sequence comes from Bacteroidales bacterium UBA7009, assembly GCA_002449665.1. Taxonomy (GTDB): domain Bacteria; phylum Bacteroidota; class Bacteroidia; order Bacteroidales; family Paludibacteraceae; genus Colicola. The sequence continues at coordinate 4,621 of DJXH01000061.1, read as the reverse complement.
CCATAGCCACGGCAGCCATATCGTTGTCTGTCGCGCTGTCTGCACCGGCGGGGTGGAGTGCTTCCTTGAGGTAGTCGGGCAGCGGCTTACCTGCTTTCTGCATACGTTCTGCAAGGTCTTTGTAGAACTGCTCTTTTGCCTGACCTGACTTAAACTCGCGATACTGCTTCTCGTGCATTGCAAACTCAAAGAGTTCTTCATCGTCCTGTCCGCGTTCCCATCCGAGTTCTTCCATCTCTTTGATAAAGCGTGGCAGTTCATCGGGATAGAGAGCCTGCGGGTCGCCAGTGTAGAACTCAAAGCCTTTCTCTTTGGCAAGTTCAACTATCTCCGGTGCAAGTTCGCCCGGCAGTTTGCCCGACTTACCGAGAATCATTCCCCACATAGCCGGATCCATACGTGTAAAGGCTTTTTCGCCCATAGAGCGGCTGTAGAGGTTCATCAGAGCCGCGTTCTTCACGTATTGTGAGAACGGCGTTACAAGACACGGTGTACCGAGCATAGGCCAGATGCGCTGTACTTCGTCAAAGAGTTCTACAAGCAGTTCGTCCTCGCTCAGTTCTTTTTCGCCTTTCTTGCGAAGGTTGGCGTTGATAGCGGCGTGCATACCTTTGAGGTCTGCCATAAGGCTGCCCATCATTCCTCCGGGCAGTCCGCAACCGACGAGAAGAGAGGTCATAAGCGCGTTCTTCGGGTCTATCCAGTAGCCGAGGAAATCGTCTATGAAACTCTGTGTCAGACTGCGAGCCTCCATATAGGCTTTCATGTCGATGTCCTTTACGAGGAAACCTGCATCTTTTAGCATCGCCTGTATGGTGATTACATCGGGGTGCACTTTTCCCCAACTGAGCGGCTCCATAGCCACGTCAAGCACATCGCCGCCTGCTTTCGCCACCTCAAGCATAGAGGCTACGGAGAAGCCGGGACCCGTATGACCGTGATATTGAATAATTATATGCGGATATTTCTCTTTTATGTATGCCACTATCGCGCCGAGCATAGCGGGACGACCTATGCCTGCCATATCTTTAAGGCAAATCTCCTGTGCGCCTGCCGCTATCAGTTCGTCTGCAAGATTGCAGTAGTAATCCACGGTATGCACCTTCGAGTATGTGATGCACATAGTGGCTTGTGCGGTCATGCCTGCTTCTTTTGCCCACTTGATAGAGGGGATAATATTACGCGGGTCGTTCAGTCCGCAGAAGATGCGGGTGATGTCCGTCCCTTGCGCGTGTTTGACCTTATACATAAGGCGGCGTACATCGGCAGGAACGGGATTCATACGCAGGGCGTTCAAGCCTCGGTCAAGCATGTGGGTCTTTATACCTGCCTCGTGGAAAGGCTTGGTGAAAGTGCGAACTGCGAGGTTAGGGTTCTCTCCGTAGAGGAGATTGACCTGTTCGCTTGCGCCGCCGTTGGTCTCCACACGGTCAAAACAGCCCATGTCAATGATGACCGGCGCAATCTTTGCGAGTTGGTCTCTGCGTGGAACGTACTTGCCGCTCGACTGCCACATATCGCGATATACGAGCGAGAACTGAACTTCTTTCTTTCCTGCTATTGTCTTAGCCATAGTTGTATATAAGTTTGATTTTTAGCGAGTTGATGTGCTTTTCTAATAACCTTAATCGATGCGGGCGTTTGAAAAGTCTGCAAAATTACGACTTAAATTCCGATTGTGCAAATTTTTACACAAAATTTGCTTTTTATGCTCCTATTCTACTTGTTTCTGCCATTTTGGCAGATGTGTATATTTGGCACAATTTTGGTAAATATATTGTCGGATTGGTTATATCTATCCGTTATTGTGTAATTTATTTATCAAATCACATACTATGGCAAAAGGTAATATAGGGGTAACGTCAAACAACATCTTCCCCGTCATTAAGAAATTTCTGTATTCAGACCACGAGATTTTCCTGCGCGAACTGATAAGCAATGCAGTGGATGCAACGCAGAAACTCAAGACTCTCGCTTCTGTGGGTGAGGTAAAAGGCGAACTTGGCGACACCAAAGTGCGTGTCATAATAGACAAGAACAAAAAGACTCTCACCGTGCAAGACCACGGTATAGGTATGACCGCCGAGGAGGTGGACAAGTATATCAACCAGATTGCTTTCTCCGGCGCGGAAGAGTTTATCGGTAAGTATAAAGACAAAGCCGAAGCCATCATCGGTCATTTCGGTCTCGGTTTCTACTCATCGTTTATGGTAAGCGACAAGGTGGAGATATTCTCGCTCTCCTATAAAGACGATGCCAAGGCCGTTCATTGGTCTTGCTCCGGAGACCCTGAATATACGATGGAAGATACCATCAAGGCAGACAGAGGTACGGATGTAGTGCTGCATATCAACTCCGAGTTTGAGCAGTATCTCGAAGATGCCACTATAGAAGGTCTGCTCGGTAAGTACTGCAAGTTCCTGCCGGTTGAGATAGTGTTCGGCAAGAAGAAAGAGTGGAAAGACGGCAAGCAGGTGGAAACAGACGAGGATAACGTTATCAACGACATACAGCCTGCTTGGACACGCAAACCCGCCGACCTCACGGAAGAAGACTACAAGAACTTCTACCACAAACTCTATCCTACGCAGTTTGACGAGCCGCTCTTCCATATTCACCTTAATGTGGACTATCCTTTCCACCTGACGGGTATTCTCTATTTCCCGCGTATCAAGCGCAACCTTGATGTACATCGCAATAAGATTCAGCTCTATTGCAACCAAGTCTTCGTAACGGACGAGGTGGAGAATATAGTGCCGGAGTATCTTACTCTGCTTCACGGCGTTATCGACTCGCCGGATATTCCGCTCAATGTCAGCCGCAGTTACCTGCAAAGTGACAATAACGTGAAGAAGATAAGTTCGCATATCACCAAGAAGGTGGCAGACAAACTTGCAGAACTCTACAAGAATGATAAAGACGATTTCTGCAAAAAGTGGGACGACATCAAACTCTTCATACAGTTTGGTATGCTCTCCGATGAGAAGTTCTACGAGCGTGCAGTCGGTTTTGCTCTGCTGAAGAACCTGCAAGGCGAATACTTTACTTTGGACGAATACAAAGACAAGGTAAAAGACAGTCAGACCGACAAGGACGGCAATCTCGTTCTGCTCTACGCACAGGATGCCGACTCGTCTTACGCTTACATAGAACGCGCCAAACAGAAAGGTTATGACGTGCTGCTTATGGATGGCGAACTTGACGTACACGCTATGTCACAAGCCGAACAGAAAAACGAAAAACTGCGTTTCGTGCGTGTGGATAGCGATACTATAGAGAACATTATCCGCAAGGAAGATACGCTCAAAGACAATTATACCAATGAGCAGAAAGAGGGTATGCGCAAGGCTATGGAGGCTTGTCTGCCCGAGAGCGACAAACTGCGCTACTATGTCAACTGCGAAGCCGCTGCGGCTGATGCTCTGCCCGTCTTCCTTACTCAAAACGAGTTTATGCGCCGTATGAAAGAGATGTCGCAACACCAGCAGGGTATGTCATTCTACGGCAATATGCCCGACCAGTTTAATATCGTTATCAATACCTCTCACCCGCTCGTGCAGGAACTGATGTCGAAGATGACGAGCGAAGAGGTGGAAGAGGTAGTGGAGAAACCCGCCGAAAACACAGATGGCAAGACGGACGAGAAAGTGCAGGAGACGGTAAAGAAGACCGTATATACTCTCTCCGGCGAAGACGAACGTCTGCACCAACTGCTTGACATTGCGCTGCTTGCATCGGGGCAACTCAAGGGCGAGGCTCTTGCCAAGTTCGTCAATAGAAGTGTCAGCCTGCTCGGATAAATTCTTTACATTCCTTTGAGCCTATACCCGAAGAGAATAAAACATAAATCAAAATGTGCAAAGATTTGCACATTTTGATTTATGTTTGTACCTTTGCGCGTTAATTTGCAATACTATGGATATAATCAAATTCATCACCAAAATCTTCGGCAACAAGTCGCAGAAAGATATGCGAGAGATTGCCCCCTATGTAGATAAAATAAAAGAGGCTTACAAAGAGATAGATGGTCTTGACAACGATGCTCTGCGCAGTCGCTCCGCCGATTTGCAGAAGCGTATTGCCGATGCCGTTGCGCCTGACAAACAGCGTATTGCCGAACTGAAAGCAGGCATAGAAGATCTCGAGATAGACCAAAGAGAAAAAGTATATAACGAGATTGATAAACTCGAAAAAGAGATAAAAGAGACTTATAAAAAAGTCCTGATGGAAGTGCTGCCAGAGGCTTTCGCTATCGTCAAGTCCACTGCCCGCCGCTTTGCCGAGAATGAGAAACTGATGGTTATTGCCTCGCAGATGGATAGAGACCTCGCTGCCGACCCGCGTTTTGATTTTGTGGAAATTATTGGCGAAAAAGCCATATATAAGAACCATTGGATGGCAGGCGGCAACGAGATTACTTGGGATATGGTTCACTATGATGTGCAGCTCATTGGCGGCGTTGTCCTTCATCAAGGCAAGATTGCCGAGATGGCAACGGGTGAGGGTAAGACTCTCGTGGCAACGCTCCCCGTCTTCCTCAATGCTCTGACCCATGAGGGCGTACACGTAGTTACGGTGAACGACTACCTCGCCAAGCGTGATAGCGAGTGGATGGGACCGC
>DJXH01000059.1:1420-17091 GCA_002449665.1 Bacteroidales bacterium UBA7009 | reverse complement strand
ATCGGCGTGCATTTCTACGATATGCTGCAATGGATATTCGGCAAGGTGCAGAAAAACATTGTGCACGTGATGAGTTTCGACCGCGTGGCAGGGTATCTCGAACTTGAGAAAGCACGTGTCCGCTATTTCCTCAGCATCAATGCCGACTGCCTGCCACCCAATGCCGTGCAAGGCGAGAAACGTACCTATCGCTCGCTCAGTATCAATGGGGAAGAGTTTGAGTTTTCACAAGGTTTCACCGAACTGCACACCGAGAGTTATCGCCGCATACTTACCGGACAAGGCTTCCGTATCAGCGAGGCGAGACCCTGCATAGAGATAGTGAGCGAGATAAGACAAGCACAACCTATCGGACTCAAAGGCGACTACCACCCGCTGGCTCGGCTGCCTCTCGCCGCTCACCCCTTCGGATGGGACGAGAGGAGATAGTTAGAAGTTAGAACAAAACCATATATAGTAATCATCTAATCACGATAGAAGAGTGGCAAAACGACTAATACATATTGTCTTTCTATGCATCGTACTTAGTATGGCTTCGTGCGTGTCGCGGCGAGTAAACCTGCTTCAGGAGCCGGACAAACATATACCGCACTACGAAGATACCGTATCCTACGAAGACTATCACATCCGCCGCAACGACAGACTTGACGTAAGAGTATATTCGGTGGACGAGAACGTGCAGAAACTGTTTAACACCGTAGGTCTGTCCAATCGCAACTTAGGTTACAACACCGTTTCCACCAATGCGGGCTACTCCAACGAACTTTACACCTACCTTGTGCTTGAGGACGGCACAATCAAGTTTCCGCTCATAGGCAATCTTGAGGTAGCCGGACTGAGTACACGAGAGGTAAAGATAAAACTGGAAGAGGAACTGAGTTCATACATACGCTCTTACGGCGAGCAGTATAAGATGATTTCTATCGACGTGCGCGTAGTACAACGTATGTTCAGCATCATCACAGACGGCAAGAGCGGACACTACTCTATGAGGCGTGAGAAGATGACCGTGTTTGAGGCACTTGCTATGGCAGGCAACCTCGGCGACTGGAGCGACCACTCCAAAGTGCAGATAATACGTCAGATGGAGGACGGACAGACCAAAGTGATAATGTTTGATGTCCGCTCTAAAGACATAATCAACTCGGAGTACTACTACATAGAACCTAACGATGTCATTTACGTGCGCCAGCACTGGAGCAAGCCCTTTGGCGTAACAGATGTGCTGACGGGCGTAGGTATAGTAACGACAACCGTGTCGTTCGGACTGTTTATATACTCCATTGTCCAACGCAGCATCAAAGCAGCCAAATCAACCAAATAGCAGAAGCCATGAAAAAAAACACGACCAACCTACTCCTTCCGCTGATGGTAATAATGGTAAGCGTATTGCTTACAGGCTGTTATACGCATAGAGCGGTGGGACTGCTGCAAGAGCGAACCGACTTGCCGCAATATGACAGTGTCCCCTATGAGCCGTACCGACTGCAAGTAAACGACGAGATAATATATCGTGTCATCTCGCTTGACGAGACACTTGTGAGCGCGCTGCAGGTAAACACCGGTTCGCAAAGCGGCTACAACAACCAGAACGCCTACACCTATCGTATCTATTCAGACGGCACGATAGACCTGCCTTTCCTTGCACCCATACACATAGAGGGACTGACAGAAGCCGAGGCGCAAGATACAGTGCAGAAATACATGCGTGAACTCATACCCGACGCGGAAGTCAAACTTGCGCTGTCCAACAAGCAGTTTCTCGTACTCGGTGATATAGGCACCGGCGTAAGATATATATATAAGGAGCGAATGACCATCTATCAGGCTCTCGCCATGACGGGCGATGTACTGCACCGAGGCGACAAAAGACACGTGCGCATAGTACGCCCGCACGGCAACGATAAGCCGGAGATACTCGAGTTTGACCTTCGTACCAACACGCTCATCAACTCCAAATACTACTATATCTACCCCAACGACCTTATATATGTCAATCGCGATGAAGCAAGTTACTACAAGCAAGAGACTTACCCTGCCTTCCTCGGTATGATAACCTCTTACTTGTCGCTGCTTATACTCGTGCTGCAATATATTCCGGGCGTAAACTTCTAAAACACAGGCTTAAACTACCACTATGGCAAAAGACAATCCATATTACTCCAATCCGGCTCTTGACCCGCAGAACAACCCGTATGCCGATCCGTATCAGGATTATCACCGGCACTCGTCCCACAACGATAATCCTTACAACCCCTATCAGAACAACCCCTATCAGGCAGGCGGCGGGCAGAATCCGTATCAGAACCCTTATCAGCAGAATCCATACCAGAACAACCCGTATCAAAACCCTTACCAAAATCCGTATCAGAACCCGTATATGGCAATGCCTTACGGTGCACCGCCCCAACAGGAAGAGGAAAGCGGCAGCAATTTTGATATAATGGAATGGGTGGTACGTATTGTCCACTACTGGTATCTGTTTGTCATAGCCGCCGCCATAGGCTATGGCGTGTCGGCACTGCTCAACCGCAAATGGATAGAAGAGTATGAGTCCAGCGGCTCCATTCTGATAAAAGAGACAGGTAGTTCGTATGCCAGTCAGGGCGCACTGATGACGGGTTTCGGATTGGAACCGGTATATAAAAACATCAACAACCAACTTGTACTGCTCACGTCCTACGACCTGCTCTCGCGCGTGATAGACTCCATACCTTTCCTTATGGTGGAATACACCACACGCGGACGGTTCAAGACCCGCAACCTGTACCGCTCCACACCGGTGGTAATAGAGCCGATAGAGGTAGACGAGTCGCTTAAAGGTCTGCTGTTCAGATGCGTATTTAACGGAGATGGGACTTTTACCGTCATCTCCACCGACGAGAGACGACCTTACGAAGGTACTTTCAGATACGGAGAGAAAGTGAAAACACCCTTCTTCACAGCCGTCTTTATGCCGAGCAGCCACGTCAGCCAGTCGGGACAGATATATTTCCGTTTCCGCACCAAAGACGGACTCGTCAATGAGTTCAAGTGGAAGATGCGACACGACTTCGTGATGAACGGAAGTTCGGTGCTCAGCCTCTCGCTGCGCAGTCAGACCCCCGAACGCGACTGCGAGTTTATCAACAAACTTGCAGAGGTGTATCTTATGCACAACCTTGAGCAGAAGAACCAAGTGGCAGACCGCACCATTGAGTTTATCGACAAACAACTTGCAATGCTGCAAGTCTCCCTGCGCGAAAGCGAAGGCGCGATGACCGACTTCAGGCAGCAGAACAAGTTTATGAACGTAAGTGCATACACCGGACAGTTGATGGGCAAACTGGCGGGCTACGATGAGCAGGCACTGAACATCCGCCTCAAAGAAACTTATCTCGAATACCTCACCAACTACCTCCACCAGTCGCTCGACGAAGGGACTATAGCCTCTCCGTCCACTCTCGGACTGAGCGAAAATACGCTATCCTCACTCGTAACACAACTTAATACGCTGCAACTGCAACGTGGTGAACTCTCGGAAAAGAACGTCTATTATGCCAAACTCACGCAGGACATCAACAACCTCAAACAGATGCTCGAGGAGGTAATCAAGTCAATGCAGACCAACATTGAGATCGAGAAAGCCGATATGAAACTGCGCTACAAGGAACTTGAAGCCGAGATGCAGACCCTGCCTGCCAAAGAACTGCAAATGGTCAGCATCGAGCGCAACTACCGCATAGACGACAACTATTACACTTTCTTCCTCCAAAAACGCGCTGAAGCCGAGATACAAAAAGCAAGTAACACCCCCGACAACGAGATACTTGACAAGGCTCGACCGATGTATGTAGTCAACCGCGACAGCAAGAAAAAAACCACCACTACCTGTATGGCTGTGGCACTGCTCATACCTCTGCTGCTTATCGTCCTTACCGAACTGACCAACGACAAGGTGCGTACACCCAAAGAGGCGGAGAACCTCAGTCCGTTCAAACTCATAGGCTCCATACGCCACGCCACTACACAAAACCCGACACTCGTCAAAGCCAGTCCGCGAAGCAGTTACGCAGAGATGTTGCGCGCACTGCGTACAAGAATAGAGTTTATCACAGGCAAGAAAGTAGGCATATCGCTCTGCGTCAGTTCCACAGAGTCAGGCGACGGTAAGACTTTCCTCTGCTCCAACCTTGCAGCCCTGTACGCTATGACAGGCAAGAAAACTCTGCTTATAGACCTTGATATACGCAAACCTAACCTGCATACCAAACTCGGCTTGGTGGACAAGACAATGGGTATAAGCAACTACCTTAACGGCGACTGCGAACTTGAAGATGTGCTTGTTACCGACTCGCCGTTCGACTTCCACTTTATCCCCGCAGGTACAGTACCGCCTAACCCGGGCGAACTCATCCACTCCGACAAACTGTCCGACCTGCTCGACAAGATGAAAGAGGAGTACGACTTCATTATTATAGATACATCGCCTATCGGACAAGTGCCCGATGCATACGCTATTGTAGAGAAGACGGACACCACCATCTTTGTTATCCGCTGCTTGCAGACAAGTAAGTCATTCTGCCGTCAGACACTCAACCAACTCGCCATCAACCATCGCAACAAAGTCAATCTGGTCCTCTCTGATGTTCCTACGAGCGGCTTCCACAGCGGCTATGGCTACGGATACGGTTACGGCTACGGCTATGGTGCTTCCTACGGCTACGGCTACGGCAACGGCAAAGGCTACGGATACGGCTATGGGTACGGTTACGGCTACGGCTTGAGCAAGAACAACTGGAGATACAAGTACGGCAAGTACTACAACCGCATCATGCGCCGACCGGAAAAAGAAGCCGTACACTACTATATGGACGACGAAGACGCATAGCGAGTAAGACTTATAAAGATGACCGACTGGCTGTTTGGCATACCTTATGAATTGGCGTTTTGGGAGGCTTCCCTCAAAAACAAGACAACAAGAGAGAGTCTGCTGCGTTTTTCACATCTCGGCAGCGACATCACGCTTGACGGTTTTGATGTGCAATCCTTCCTACTGCAACAGCCTGACCCCACTCAAGCAATTGTCTTGGACGTAGGTAGCGGAATGAGTTTCCTGCCCGGAGACCACATATCAACAGGCGGCAGGCAGCAGGCTATCAACATTCGCTACATTGACCCGCTCGCACTGTTCTACAACAATATAACGACCAAGCACCGACTCGGCTTGCCTCAAGTGGAGTTCGGTATGATGGAATATCTGTCGGCCTTCTATCCCGAACATAACGTCTCTCTCGTCATAATACAAAACGCACTCGATCATTCCGACAATCCTGTCAAAGGCATAATTGAAGCAGTCGGTACTCTTAAAACAGGCGGCATACTTTATCTCAACCATCATCCTGACGAGGCTGAATACGAAAACTACAGAGGATTCCACAAATACAATATCCGCATAGAAGACAACAGCCTCTTAATATGGAACAAGCAACAGAGAATCAACGTTAACGAACTTCTCAAGACCTTTGCTCGGATAGAAGTACAAACAGTTGACGACAATCCTGTTGCAGTCATCACCAAGACTGCCGATGTCCCCGCCGGACTTATAGATAAAAACAAAGATATAAGCACACTAAGCAAAGCTATTTTGGACTATACACAGTCGGTCATCTCGCCGAGGAAAATGTGCAGATACCATCTCCAACTGCTCTATTACAGAATAGGACAAAGACTATCCAAACTGCTGCCGTGGCAGACAAGGCAAAAGATAAAACAGATAATCAACAAATTACACAAACGGTAAACAATTAAAATATGCAACAATATCTTGACCTATGCAGGCGCGTACTGACAGAAGGCACTGTAAAACACGACCGTACAGGCACGGGTACCGTTTCTGTCTTCGGACATCAGATGCGCTTTGATCTTAACGAAGGTTTCCCCCTGCTCACTACAAAAAAACTGCACCTTAAGTCTATCATATACGAACTGCTGTGGTTTCTTCGCGGCGACACCAACATACGCTACCTCAAAGAAAACGGCGTTAGTATATGGGACGAGTGGGCTGACGAAAACGGCGAACTCGGTCCTGTCTATGGTCATCAGTGGCGCTCTTGGCCTGACTACCACGGCGGCACCATTGACCAGATAAAACAACTGCAAGAGCAGATTCGCACCAACCCCGACAGCCGCCGACTGATAGTGAGTGCGTGGAACGTGGCGGAAGTGGACAAGATGGCTCTGCCGCCTTGCCATTGCTTGTTTCAGTTTTACGTGGCAGCAGACAGACTAAGCCTGCAACTCTACCAGCGCAGTGCAGACATCTTTCTCGGAGTACCGTTTAACATAGCCTCTTACGCTCTGCTGCTGCAAATGATGGCACAGGCGACAGGTCTGAAATGCGGAGAGTTTATACACACCCTCGGCGATGCGCATATCTACCTCAATCACATAGAGCAGGTCAAACTCCAACTGTCGCGTGAACCGCGAGATTTGCCTACAATGCATCTCAATCCCGAGAAAAAAGACATCTTCGCGTTCAAGTACAACGATTTTACCCTGACCGGATATAACCCGCACCCGCATATAAAAGGAGAAGTGAGCGTATGATAAGCATAATAGTAGCAATAAGCGAAAACAACGCTATAGGCAACAAAGGCAACCTCTTGTGCCACCTGCCCAAAGACCTCAAACACTTTAAGCAGATAACCGACAGGCATACAGTAATAATGGGCGAACGCACATTCTTCTCCCTACCCCGCCACCCGCTGCCCGGCAGACGGAATATCGTACTCACCGACCAACAGGGCAAGACCTTCAGCGGCGCAGACAGTGCCTACTCCATAGAGCAAGTACTGCAAATGGTGAGTAAAGACGAAGAAGCCTTTATCATAGGCGGCGGCATGGTATATAAGCAGTTTATGCCCATAGCGGACAAACTGTATATCACACACATACACCATACTTGGGACGAAGCCGACACCTTCTTTCCTGCTATTGAACCCGATGTATGGCAACAGACGGCTGAAGAAAACGTAGAGGCTGATGAAAACAACCCCCACTCTTTCACTTTTGCCGAATATGTTAGGAAATAGTAAACGTAATTTACGTAGATTGCGTTGTTTGCGTAGTTTACGTAATTTACGAAAATAACGAAAATAACGAAAATAACGAAAATAATGGATAAGAACACTTGGATTGGATTTCTTTTGATAGCCGCTATTGTGGTCGGCTTTTCTTTATTTAACCGTCCCTCCAAAGAGGAGATGGCGGCACGTCAGCACACCATAGACAGCATACGGCATGCTGAGCAGATGAGGGCAGAAGCCCAACGCCTGTCTGACAGCATAAGCAGTTTTGTTGAGCAGCAACAGACACAGACTCAACCGCTTACCCCCGAGCAGCAAGCAGACCAACTGCAAGCCGTCTTCGGACAGCTTGCCGCAGCAGCTGTAGGCGAGGACAAAGCAATAACCCTCGAAAACAGCAAAATACGTCTTCTGCTGCAAACCAAAGGCGGATATATATCGCGCGCCGAACTGAAAGAGTATAAAGCCTACGGCGACAGCATAAACAACCTTCGTCTCTTCGGCAAGGACGAGACAATGACCGCCTTTACGCTCCTGACAGCCAACAACCGCATTATCTCCACCGACCAACTCTATTTTGAGCCTATACAGACGAGCAGCGACAAAGTCGTTATGCGCCTGCATACCGATATGGAAGACAGTTACTTGGACTTTGTATATACGCTCCGCGAGGACGACTATATGGTCGGTTTCGACATCGTTGCTCACGGACTTAACACAGTGCTTGCACAAAACACCAATTCCCTTGATTTGCACTGGACACAACTCGTGCCGCAGCAGGAGCGCGGACGGAAGTTTGAGGAGCGTTATGCCCAACTGCAATATATGCTTTCGGGCGGAGAGATGGAGACCCTCAGCGAACAGAAAAGCGACAGCAGGAAAGAGAATGCGCGTGTCCGCTGGATTGGCTACAAAGACCAGTTTTTCTCCACCGTGCTGATTGCCGACAACGCTTTCACCTCATCGCAGTTTGAGTCCGCACCGCAAAACAAGTACTCGGGCTATATCAAGGAGTATAAGACCCGCACAAGCATTGACTTCGACCTTAACGGCAACACGCCTACATCAATGCGCTACTATTTCGGTCCTAACAGTTACAACACCCTCAAAGCATACGACAACGATGTTAAAAGGGAGGACAGACTCAACCTTAAAGAACTTGTGCCGCTCGGCTGGAAGATAGTGGCATGGATAAACAAGATTCTCGTCATTCCGATGTTCGACCTCTTTACGTCTTGGGGACTGCATATAGGCATCGTCATACTGCTTATGACCCTCGTTATCAAACTTATCATTCTGCCCTTCGTGTTCGCTTCTTATAAGTCGAGCGCAAAGATGCGCGCTCTACGTCCTCAGTTGGACGAGATTAACGCCAAGTACCCGCCCGAGAAGATGCAGGAGCGTCAGCAAGCCACTATGGCACTCTATCAGCGAGCAGGCGTAAGTCCGATGTCAGGCTGTCTGCCGATGCTCTTCCAGTTCCCCGTACTGATGGCAATGTTCTGGTTCTTCCCCACTGCCATCGAACTGCGTGGCAAGTCGCTCTGGTGGGCAGAAGACCTCAGTACGTATGATGCCGTCTTCACGTGGGGCTTTAACATACCTCTACTCGGCGACCACCTGAGTCTGTTCTGCCTGCTAATGACCATAGCCAACTTCGGATATACGTTCATCACAATGCAGCAGCAAGCCACTGACCCGAATATGCGGTTTATGAAGTATATGATGTACGCCATGCCGCTTATGTTCCTCTTTATCTTCAACGACTATGCGGCTGGACTGAGCTACTACTACCTGCTTTCGCTCGGCTTCACCATACTGCAAACGATGCTTTTCCGTTGGTCGATAGATGAGAAAAAACTGCTCGCCGAAATGGAAGAAAACGCCAAGAAACGCGGCAACCAACCGAAGAAATCGGGCTTTATGGCACGCCTTGAAGCCATGCAACGCGAGCAGCAACGCCTCGCCCGCGAAAACGCCAAAGAACAGGCAAAGAGATACAGATAAGAGTATTACAGGTTAAACTCATAAACCATAACATTATGAAATTCAATTCATTTATTGTTTCCTGCATTATTGCAGCAGGAATGATTGCAGCCGCAGCCGTACTGAGCAGCGGTATCAAACAAATCGCATTCAAAGACCGCGCCGTTACCGTCAAAGGTCTTGCCACAGCCGACGTAAAAGCCGACTATGCCGTCTATCCCATCTACTACACCATTGAGAGCGACGACATGCGCTCACTGCAGGCAGAAGCCACAAGAGTGAAAAAAGAAGTGATGGACATTCTCCTCGCCAAGGGTTTCACCAAAGCAGACCTCAAAGACGGCAAGGTGTCGGTAAGCGACCAATGGGCAAACTACTACGGCGAACACCGCCCTGCCTACCAATACTCGCTTGATGCATCAGTAGTGATAAGCACTGAAAAAGTGGATCTTGTAGCAGAAAACCTTAACCTCACTTCCGAACTGCTTGACAAAGGCATACTCGTAAACATTCAGGAGTGGAGCATTGACTACCAGTATAACGGTCTTGCCGACATCAAGCCCGCAATGATAGAGGAAGCCACCGCCAATGCCCGTGCCGTAGCCATCAAATTCGCCGAAGATGCCAAATGTAAGTTAGGCAGTATCCGCCGCGCCAACCAAGGGCAGTTCACGATTGAGAGCGATGAATATCAGCCTTGGATAAAGCACATCCGTGTCGTTACCACTGTGGACTACTACCTGAAGTAAAACCTATACAGACCCGCAGATATGGCATTTTTCGGATTATTCAAATCAAAAAAGGAGCAACAGGAGACGCTTGACAAGGGTCTGGAGAAAAGCAAGGAGTCGGTGCTAAGCAAGATAGGTCGTGCCATAGTCGGCAAATCGACCATTGACGATGACGTGCTTGACGGACTCGAAGAGGCTCTTGTTACATCCGATGTTGGCGTAGAGACGACCCTCAAGATAATAGAGCGCATTCAGGCTCGTGTTGCCCGCGACAAGTATATCGGTACGGGCGAACTCAATCGACTGCTTGTGGAAGAGATTGCGGCAATGCTCGAAGAGAACAAGATTGCCGATGACGGTTACGCCGAGCCGCGCACCGACAACAGCGGTAACCGTCTACCGTATGTAATTATGGTAGTGGGCGTTAACGGCGTAGGCAAGACTACTACCATAGGCAAGATGGCTTGGCAGTTTAAGCAGGCGGGCAAGAAAGTGTATCTCGGTGCTGCCGACACTTTCCGCGCCGCAGCCGTAGAGCAACTGTGTATATGGGGCGAGCGCACCGGCGTGCCGGTGGTTAAACAGCAGCAAGGCAGCGACCCTGCCAGCGTAGCGTATGACACACTCGCTTCAGCCAAAGCCAACGGCGCGGACGTGGTGATAATAGACACGGCAGGCAGACTGCACAATAAGGTAAACCTGATGAACGAGTTGACAAAGATAAAGCAGGTGATGCAGAAAGTCGTACCCGATGCCCCGCACGATGTTATGCTCGTGCTTGACGGCTCCACCGGTCAGAACGCCTTTGAGCAGGCGCAGCAGTTCACGCGCGCTACGCAGGTAACATCTCTCGCCGTTACCAAACTGGACGGCACAGCCAAAGGCGGCGTGGTGATAGGCATAAGCGACAGGTTTAAGATACCCGTCAGGTATATTGGCTTGGGCGAGAGACAGGAAGACCTGCAGATGTTTGACAGGGAAAGTTTCGTAAAGAGTATTCTCGGATTGAAAACGGAATAATTGCGCTAAAAGTTGCACAAGTGGCACAATCTTTGTACTGAAATTGTGTTATTATTATCACAACAACCCCAAGATTGCACACAAGCAAATGAAAAAAAGCGGTCTTATTACCATTTTCTGTCTGTTAGCAGTTGCGTTGGGAGCGAGGGCGGAGGAAGTGAGTTTCCGCGCCCAAGCCCCATCGCAGGTGATAGTAGGCAAAGCGTTTCAGTTGACATACACTGTCAATCAGCGCGCAAGAGACATACAAGTGCCGGAGTTTACCGACTTTGACTTTATAGCCGGTCCGTATCAGTCGCAGTCGTCTTCCACGTCATTTATCAACGGTAAGCGCACTTCCACCTTCACGCTCACCTACACTTACACGCTTATGGCGACGAAGGAAGGCAGTTTCACCCTGCCTCCTGCCACTATACGCGTGGACGGCGACAGTTATACCTCCAACGGCGTGAAGATAACCGTCCTGCCACCGGACGAGCAACCGACCAACCCGACAGGAGCGCAGGGTAACACCGGCAGAGCGCAACAACAAAACACAGCGGGAGTGTCATCGGAGAACATATTTATCCGCACTATAGTAAGCAAATCCACCCTGCACGAGCAGGAGGCGTTGCTGCTGACGTACAAATTGTATTTTGCCGGGGTGGACGTAGCGCAGTTCACCAACAACACCCGTCTGCCGGAGTTCACAGGCTTTCTCAAGCAAGACCTCGAGCAGGGCGACATACAGACCGAACTCGAACACTACAACGGGCGCAACTACCAGACCGCCGTACTCTACCGTACTCTGCTCTATCCGCAGCGCGACGGCGACATACAGATAGACCCCGCCTCCTTTGAAGCCGTACTGCGCGTAGAGGTAAGGCAGCAGGTAAGGTCTATCTTCGATGACTTCTTCGGTTCATACACCACTGTAACCAAACAACTGACCGCCCCCGGAGTAACGATACACTCACAGCCGCTGCCGACAGGTAAGCCTAAAGGATTTTCCGGCGGCGTAGGCAGGTTTGACCTTAAGAGCGACATCTCCGCTACCGAACTGACCACCAACGAGGCTGTTACCATCAAACTGACCTTGAGCGGCAATGGTAATATCAAGGTGGTGAAAAACCCTGCCATTGACTGGCCCGAAGGGTTTGAGACCTACGACCCGAAGGTAACCAACAGCCTAAAGACGACAACTGCCGGTACAAGCGGTACGCGCACGATAGAATACCTCGCTATCCCACGTGCGGCAGGTACATATACCATCCCGCAAATCACTTTCAGTTATTTCGACACAGCCACTGACGGTTACAAACAACTCACAGCCGGTCCGTGGACACTGAACATCAAGCGCGGAGCAGGCGACGATGCGCAGACTGCCACCGTACAGAACTACGTAGGCAAAGAGAATATCAGACAACTCGGCAGTGATATAAGATATATCCACACCGCCGAACTGACTACCGACACAAAGGCTCCTAAACAAGTTTTAAGCAATGCTACTCTTCGCCTGCTGTATCTCATACCGCTTATCGGTGCAATAGTGCTGTTTATTGTCTTCCGCCGCCGCATACGCGAGAACGCCGATGGCATGAGAATGCGCTACAAGAAAGCCGGCAAAGTGGCACAAAAACGGCTACGGGATGCAAAGAAACAACTTGAAAGTCAGAAGAAAACAGAGTTTTACGAAGCAATCGAGAAAGCCGCACTCACCTATCTTAGCGACCGCTTGTCCATACCGACATCCGAACTGAACAAAGAGAATATCTCCGCCATACTCAAAGAGAAGAACGTGGACGAAGAGATAATAAAAGAAGCCGTCAAAGTACTTTCCGATGCCGAGTTTGCACGCTATGCACCCACATCGGGGCAGGAGATGCAGGCAATGTACGACCAGACAACCGAACTGATAAACAAACTTGAAAACGAAACGATATGAAACTGATATTCATCATACTATCTGCTCTTTTTACCCAAGCCAACGCCTACTATGCAGACAGCGAATGGGAGCAGGCTGCAGAGGCATACGAGCAGTGCCTGCAAGACACGACAGAGGGTTATCTGACCGACGAGAGCCGTGGCGAGATATACTATAACCTTGGTAATGCCCGCTTCAAACAGGGCGAGACGGCGCAGGCCATACTTGCATACGAGCGTTGCCTTAGGCTATGCCCGAGGCATAAAGACGCAAAGTTTAATCTTGAGTTCGCCAAGACACGCATAGTGGATGACATAGACGACAACCGCACTTTCTTCCTCTCCTCATGGGCGAAGACAGTAAGGAACCAACTGAAAGAGCGCACTTGGAGCATACTGTCCATCGTCTTGTTTTACCTCTTCCTCGCGGGTGCGCTGCTTTTCGCTCTCGGGGGGAAAGTGGTAATCCGCAAGACCGCATTCCACACGGCTTGGATATGTCTGTTGCTATCGCTCCTGACCGGACTGAACGCTTACTCGCTCCACCAACGCGACACCAAGCGCAGCGAGGCTATAATAACACAAGGCATACTGAATGCCAAGTCGTCGCCCGATCAAAGCGGCACAGAACTGTTTACACTGCACGAAGGCACCAAAGTGGAGATAATAGAAGTGCTCGGCGAGTGGTGTAACATACAGGTGGGCAACAACGAAGGGTGGATAGAAACACAACATGCAGAAAGAATATAAACACTTATAAAACATGGAAAAAACAGAACTTAACAAACTGATAGCCATCTGGTTTGAAGAAGACATAAGAGATGGCGACCATACGTCGCTCTGTTGCATACCGCCTTCGCAACAAGGCTGCCAGCAACTGATAATAAAAGCAGACGGAGTGCTTGCCGGAGTGGAAGTGGCAAAGGCGGTACTTGAGTATTTTGACAAAGACCTGCGTATGGAGCAGATTCTCAAAGACGGCGATGAAGTCAAAAAAGGCGACATCGCCTTTCGTGTCTATGGAAGGGAACTGAGTCTGCTGCAAGTGGAGCGCACGATGCTTAATATAATGCAGCGTATGTCCGGCATCGCCACTACGACCCGCCGCTACCAGTCGCTCATCGCTGACACCGGCTGCTACGTACTTGACACACGCAAGACTACACCCGGACTAAGATACCTCGAGAAGGAGGCGGTCAAGATAGGCGGCGGTATGAACCACCGCATCGGGCTCTTCGATATGATTCTGCTCAAGGACAACCACGTGGACTTTGCAGGCGGTATCACTGCGGCTCTCACTGCGGCTCAACGCTATTGCCGCGAAAAGAAGAAAGACCTGCGCATAGAGATTGAGACCCGCAACTTCGACGAACTGCGCGAGGCTCTCTCCACCGGCATACCCGACCGCGTGATGCTCGACAACTACACACCCGAACAGACCCGTCAGGCCGTTGAGATTGTCCGCCAATGGGAAAAAGAGAACGGCAAGAAAGTGGAGATTGAGTCCTCGGGCGGCATCACCCTTGACACCATCCGCGACTATGCTTTGGCAGGTGTGGACTTCGTCTCCGTAGGCGCACTCACCCACTCCTTCAAAGCCCTTGACATGTCCTTCAAGGCAGTCAAATTCTAAATGAGGCGGCAAGCGGACAGTTTTTTTGAAATACCGACGGTTTCCAAAATGGAAACCGTTGGTGAATATAGTACTATCGCGAAAAAATTAGATGTTATACTCTCTATAGGCTCCGTGTTAATTCCAAGCGCGCTATAGCTTTCCGTCAATGGTCTACGAAGATACTTAAAGCATTTATTGTCAAAGGCTTTGCCATCAATGAAAAACTCCGCCGTGAACAGTTGTCGGATTTGCGTCAGTTGGTGATGGAGGCGGTGGATTTTGCCCGCTCAAACAACCGCACGATTCTGCCTGTCTGCTCCTATGCCAAAGCCGTACTGACACGCAGTGAGGAATATCAGAATGATATGAGTTGCCGTCCTCTCTCTTGAGCAACCCTTCGACAGAAATGCTACAGGCTTCGATGCTTACGGAGAGAAGAAGATGTACGGCAAAATAGTCATGGGAACTTTCTGTAAGACACTTGTATTCTATGCATATAGTACACATGGGTTAGTCATTGAAGTTGGAATGCCGGATGGCGTTTGGCGGAGGGGAAGACACTTTTCGGGTTAGCAATTAATATTGGTATAAGTCAGATAGTGTCTGAGAAAAGACAAATTTTGGTGCGGAACGTGTTGAGGTACTGTTGGGTGTTTATTGTCCAGAATAGGGAAATAACTATTTTCTCATATTGATATTTTTATATAACTAACAAACAATATAAAAAGGCGAGACTTGCGTCCCACCTTGAATGTTTTCACAACGGAATAATCCTTATTGTGTATATCATTCTAATTTGTGCTGCAAAGATAATTATTTTTTTTTACATAACAAAATTAATATTGATATTTTTTATTTCCAATATATTTTTTAACTTTGCAAACTGTGAATCGTTTTAGTGAATATAGAATCATGTGGGTACTCGTATTATTTGACCTTCCTACTGAGACAAAGCTAGATAGGAAAGAGTATGCCATGTTTAGAAAACAATTGGTGAAAGATGGATTTACGATGTTTCAATTCTCAATTTATCTTCGCCATTGCCCAAGTGCAGAAAATGCTGATGTACATATAGCCCGAGTCAAGCGTTGGCTTCCTCCTCATGGTAAAATAGGTATATTAAGAATCACCGATAAGCAATTTGGTGATATGCAAATTTTTGAGTGTTGCAAAGAAATAAGCAAGCAACAACCCGTACAACAATTAGAGTTATTTTAGTCTTCATAAAACTCTTAAATAAATAGAAAAAGTGACATTTTTAGTATCACTTTTTCTATTTATAAAACAGCTTTTAATAATCTCATACTTTGCAACTTACACAGATTGTGCTGTTTTATAGTGCAAAGTTAC